>CAXBCI010000040.1:0-33580 GCA_963974065.1 uncultured Hyphomicrobiales bacterium
TGCACACCGAGCAAATACTATATGGGGCTGCGTCTGGAACGCTCGCGCGAATTGCTAAGGCAGACCAACTCGCCGATCATTGACGTGGCGCTGGCAAGCGGATTTTCCTCGCATTCCTATTTTGCCCAGAGCTACCGGAATTATTTCGAACGGAGCCCTTCAGAAGAGCGCCGTAAAGTCTGGTAGGTTCGGCGTTTTTGCCAATGCGGCCCGCCAAATGATTGCCCTGCCGGGTTGATGGCGCTTCCATGTCGCAGGGCAAAAGGTTGGCTGTCGCATTGAAGCTGGAAGGCCAATGCCGCGCCGCTTAGGGTCCAGACTGGCCAATGAATGGAAACGCGGGCAAGAGTGGTCGTTATCGGCGGTGGTGCGGTTGGCGTTTCGACGCTGTATCATCTGGCCAAAAAGGGCTGGTCCGATGTTGTCCTGCTGGAGCGCAAGGAGCTGACCTCCGGCTCAACCTGGCACGCAGCCGGTCTGCTGCCGCTGTTCAATCTGAGCTATTCGGTCGGTCAGATCCATAAATATTCAGTCAAGCTCTATGGTGATCTGGAAGCGGAGACCGGCTTGAATGCGGGGCTCTCGCGCGTGTCCAATATCCGGCTGGCCCGCAGCAAGGATCGCTGGGACGAGTATCTGTATTATGCCGGTGTTGCCAAAACCATCGGCGTTACCGTCAATCTGCTCAGCCCGCAAGAGCTGAAAGAGATTTGGCCGCTGTGTGAGATCGATGGCCTTCTTGGTGCCATTCAGCATCCCGATGACGGCTACATCCAGCCGGCCGATCTGACCCAGGCCCTGGCCAAGGGCGCGCGCGACAACGGCGCAAAAATCTACCGTAACACCGATGTCACCGGGGCGATGCGCAGCGCCAATGACACCTGGCTCGTGCAGACAGACAAAGGCGAGATCGAGTGCGATCATATTGTCTGCTGCTCGGGCAATTTCGCCCGCAAGACCGGCACCATGTTCGGTCTTGATATCCCGGTGATCCCGGTTGAACACCAATATATCGTCACCGAAGCCCATCCCGCCATTTTGCAGCGCCGCGCCGAAGGCCTGCCGGAAATGGGGGTTCTGCGTGAGAGCGATTCCTCCTGGTATATGCGCGAAGAGGCCGGCGGTCTGCTGCTTGGGCCCTACGAAAAGGGCGCGCCGTGCTGCTATGTCGATGGGCCGGATGCCGACAGCGAGTATGAATTGTTCCAGGAGGATCTGGATCGTCTGATGCCATATATTGAAACGGCGATCGAACGCGTCCCGGCGTTTGGCGAAGTCGGCATCAAGAAAGTCTATAATGGCGCCATTGCCTATACCCCGGATGGCTCACCGATTATCGGACCGGCCTGGGATGTGCCCAATGTCTGGCTCAATGAAGGTCATTCCTTCGGCATCACCGCTGCAGGCGGGGCTGGCTGGCAACTGGCTGAATGGATTGTCGAGGGTGAACCTTCGATTGACATGATGGGCGTTGATCCGCGCCGCTTCGGCCCTTATGCGACTAAAAACTATCTGCTCCAGAAAAACGAGGAGGCCTATGCCAATGTCTTCACCATGCACTATCCCGATGAAGAGCGCATTGCCGCCCGGCCGCTGAAGAAAACGCCGGTCTATGACCGTCTCAAACAACATGGCGCAGTGTTCGGCTCGGTCTATGGCTGGGAGCGTGCCAACTGGTTTGCGCCGCTGGATTATGCTGTCCCGGCGGAGCAGTTGAGCTATCCCGATCTGCTGCTGAACCACAATCATGCGCCTGCCACGGACGATGGCCGGATTGTTGAAAAATGGTCGTTCCGCCGCTCCAATTATTTCGAATTTATCGGCGAGGAGGTGAAGAACGTCACCGAGAATGCCGGTGTTCTCGACATGTCGGCCTTTGCCAAGATCGAAGTTTGCGGCCCAGGCGCGCGGGACTGGCTGAACGGGCTGTTCGCCAACAGCATACCCGGCAAGCAGGGCCGCATTGCGCTGTGCCATCTGCTGACCCGATCCGGCGGCGTATTATCGGAATTCACCGTCTATGAGTGGCATCCGGGACGGTTCTATCTGGTGTCTGCAGGCGCTTATGAGCGCCACGATCATGACGTGCTGGCCAAGGCCCTGCCAAAGGACGGCTCGGTGCATCTGTCGCCGATCACCGGGCAATATGGCGTGCTGGTGCTGGCCGGTCCGAAGTCCCGTGACGTGCTGGCAAAACTCACCGACACAAATCTGACGAATGCGGCCTTCCCCTGGCTGTCCGGTCAGAAAATCAGCGTTGGCAAAGCCACCGCCCATGCACTGCGGGTGAACTTTGTTGGCGAATTAGGCTGGGAATTCCACCATCCGATTGAAATGCAACTGGAAATTTTTGATGCCCTGATGGAGGCTGGCGCAGAGTTCGACATCAAGCCGTTCGGCATTCGAGCCATGGATGCGATGCGGCTTGAAAAATCCTACCGTCTCATCCCGCGCGAATTGTCGATTGAATATTCAGCCTATGAATCCGGGCTCGATCGCTTCATCAAACCGGCCAAGGAATTTATCGGCAAACAGGCCCTGATCCAGCGCCACCAGGATGGTGACCGATGGGCCTATGTCACTTTGCATGTCGAAGATGTCAAAGATGCCGATGCCCGAGGCTCGGAAGCCATTTTCGACGGCGATCAGCTGATCGGCCGCGCCACCTCCGGCGGCTATGGCTGGCGCGTCGGCAAATCTCTGGCGCTGGCCATGGTGCCACCGGTCTATGCCGCCATCGGCACGAAGATGGAAATTCAGATACTTGGAGAAATGTTTCAAGCGGCCGTCATTGAAGAAAGTCCGTTTGATCCGGAAAACCTGGTGTTGCGCGGCTGAAACAGCGGCGACCGGTCAGGTCAACGCAGACCCTAAAAAAGCCCGATTGTCAGTTTGTTTTCCGCCATGAAAGCGTTACACGAAACGATCTGACACCCCAACCGGAGTTTAGGAATGAATCTGATCAAGACACTAGCGGCGGCTGCCGTTGCGTTTACACTGGCAACTGTCAGCTATGCTGCCACGGACGCTGATACGCTGATCCTGGAAACCAAAAACGGCCAGGTAACCATTGAACTGCTGCCTGAAGTCGCCCCCAAACATGTGGAGCGGATCAAGCAACTGGCTAATGACGGGTTTTACGATGGCCTTAAATTTCACCGTGTGATCGAAGGCTTCATGGCCCAGACCGGCGATCCGCGCGGCGATGGCACCGGCGGCTCCGACCTTCCGGATTTGCGCGCTGAATTTTCAAAAGAACCCTTTGAACGCGGTACGCTTGGCATGGCCCGGTCACAAAATCCCAACAGTGCCAATTCCCAGTTCTTCATCACTTTTGCAGATGCATCGCATCTCAATGGCCAATATACGGTTTTTGGCCGCGTCACAGATGGAATGGAATTTGTCGATCAGATCAAAATGGGATCAAGTTCACAAAACGGCACCGTCAGCGATCCCGACACCATCATCAAAATGCGCACAGCGGATCAGTTTTAGTCGTTAGAACCTGATAGCAGACCGCAAAACTGGATCCTCGGAACAAGTCCGAGGATGACGACACAGGTGGGTGGCCCCACCACGGTCATCCCCCCACCACCGTCATCCCCGGACTTGTTCCGGGGATCCAGTATCCGCACTTCTCATCCAGAACCGATTGCGGAACTATATTATGCAAAATACGGCATAACGCCCTGTTCCAGAATGAATTTCCGGCTCAATCGGTCAGAACGAAAGTGACCTTCATCACAACGCGGTATTCAGATATTTTACCGTTCGTGACGACAACTTTCTGATCCTTGACCCAGACGCCTTCCACATTTTTCAAAGTCTCCGAGGCGCGCTTCACGCCCCTTTGCAATGCATCCTCAAAACTTGTGGGTGAGGAGGCGATGATTTCCGTAACGCGTGCTACTGACATGTGAACTCCATTTGCTGAGAATGTCACTACGGTGTGACGGTGTCGAAAGCCTAGCCTGCCGATCAACGCCTGTGCAAGCTCTCTACAGCACCCACCCGGTTGACAGCGCGCTTGCCCAATCCGCAAACCCCTTGGAACGGGCAATATCTGCCATCGCCTGATGATCGTAAGGCACGTGCCGGAACATCACATTCCAGTCATCGGACTGCTTTTCGATGATGGCATAGGCCGCAAAGGGATTTCCCGTCTGCATGACATAGGGTGCCCCCCGTGTATCCTTGAAGCCCGGACAGCCGACACTTCCCGGATTTATCACGCGGCGGCCATCTGACAGGCGCACGACACGGGATATATGGGAATGTCCGCACAGCATGATCGGAAACTCAAGTGATCCGGCTTCGCGTTCGATGTCTGCCAAAGGCCGCAGGCTCATCCCGACTTCCAGGTTCGGCATATCCAGCCAATGTTCTGAATCGCTTGTCGGAATTCCATGGCAGAGGAATATTTCACCGGCAAACGCTGCGTTCTGGGGCAGTGCCGCAACCCATGCCAGATGTGTCTCATTCAACTGCCGGAATGCCGGTGCATCCCAGGTACCCAGATCTTCCGGCGGAAGTTCCAGCAAAAAACGGTCATGATTGCCCATAATCGACACCATGTGGCGCTGGCTGACCAGCAGATCTGCAGTTTTCCCGGCGTCCAGCGGACCGCCGAAATGATCGCCGAGATTGACAATTTGCTCGATGCCCTGGCCGGCAATGTCGGCCAGCACCGCTTCCAGCGCCAGATAATTGCCGTGGATATCGGAAATAGCTGCAAAGCGCATGGCGGTATCCTTCGAAATCACTGACTGTGCTCTATGCGTCAGGCCGCACGCAGCAATTCACGCAATGTCTGAC
Source organism: uncultured Hyphomicrobiales bacterium (assembly GCA_963974065.1). Classification (GTDB taxonomy): domain Bacteria; phylum Pseudomonadota; class Alphaproteobacteria; order Rhizobiales. The sequence goes on from CAXBCI010000040.1 coordinate 4,816, forward strand.
AAACGGGCTGACAAGCATCATCACCGGATAGGCAACCAGCCACGATAATGCCCATGACGACATCCACAGAGAACTGATGTCCGGCGACATGCCATTAGCGCGAAACGTAGCGATTCCCGAAACGATGAATGTCATGAATCCGGACAGAAGAAAGCTGAACAGAAAAGGTACAAATCTTGGATGCATGCTGGGCCATGGTCAGATGGGTGAGAAGATCAAATCATCTATCATCGAATGCGCAAGCCACCAAGCGGCGATATGACGCCTCAGCCTGAGACGACCAGCAGCCCCATCGTTTCAGACCCTTACCGCCGGCGGTGGCCCCACATCCATTGCTCCGGCGTCTCTTTGATCCAGGTCTCGAACTGCTGATGAATTCGGGCTGTCGCTGTGGCCACGCGCTCGTCCAGCGTGTCGCCTTCGCCGGTCGGAATTTCGACGGCCTGAATGGCGAAATGGCAGCCTCCAGTACGGCGGCAACAGGCTGCGATCAGCGGCACATCAAGTTTCTCGGCAATCAGAGCCGGGAAGGGGGTTGAGGGTGCCATATAGCTGAAAAACGGGACTTCTATGCCATTGCTCTGACGCAGATCTCCCATCATGCAGACCGTATCACCATCGCGAACCCAGTTGATCAGCCCATTCACCGAGGTTGTGCGTTTGGAATGCAGCCCGCCTGGATACAATGGTTGACGCACCTGTCTGATATAGCTGTCCACCAGCGGATTGGAGGCGCGCTGATAGATGGCTGCCATCGACAGGCCGTTCTGCAGCGCCGGAATGGCCAGCAATTCCCAATTGCCCATATGCAGCGAGACAAAGACCGCGCCCTTCTGGCCTTGGGCCAGCTGGTCAATCAGCATATGAGACTGCAACTCGATTCGGTCACTTTCCTTCAGCAATTTGGCGATGCACAGCCCCTCGGCAAATGTGCGCCCCAGATTGTTCCAGTGCAGCGATGTGGTTTTTTCAATCCACGCTGCGTCTTTCTCCGGAAATGCCTCGTGCAAATGCTTCAAAACGGTGGCGTGGCGGTGGTTGAACCTTGCCAGAAACTGCCAGCAGGCGCCCATGAATGCAGAGGCGGCGCCAATGGGCAGCGCATTCAAAAGTCCGGCCACAAGGCGAAACCCTGCATATTCAAGCCGGTGTTGAAAAGTTGGAGTGGTCTTTTTGGCCAAGAAACAGTCGCTTATGCTAAATTGTTGCTACGCAATAGCGGAGTTTTGGTTTGCAACGCAATTGATCCTTTGCGAAAACCGACATCATTGAAAAAATCCCTTGGGACATCCCCGCTTTATGCTGCAGGTCGCCACACTCGCCTTTCCGTTTTTCGGATTGATTTTCCTTGGGTTTTTTGCCGGAAAAATATTCAAGGTTCCGCCGGAAGGGCTGGCATGGCTGAATATCTTCATCATTTATTTCGCTCTGCCGGCGCTGTTTTATCAGCTCATTTCCAGGACGCCGATTGAAGAACTGGCAAATTGGGCTTTCGTATTCTCCACCAGTTTTTCGACCTATGTCGCATTTGCCCTGGCGTTTTGCATCGGCATTTATCTTACCAAAGGTGATGTGGCGATGGCGACGATTCAGGGCCTGGTCGGCGGCTATGCCAATGTCGGCTATATGGGCCCGGGCCTGACGCTTGCGGTGCTGGGGCCCAAAGCCGCAGTGCCGGCAGCATTGATTTTCTCCTTCGACGTGGCTCTGGTCTTTACGCTGGCACCGTTGCTGATGGCATTGGCGGGGACAGAAAAAAAGCCGGTGCCGTTGCTTGTCGTTCAAATTCTGAAAAAGATTTTCCTGCACCCGTTTATCATCGCCACCATTGCAGGCGTATTGGGCGCAGCGTTTCAGGTCCGCCCTCCGCAGGCCATCGAGACAATTCTGACCTTTCTGCGCTCCGCCGCCGCGCCTTCAGCGCTGTTTGCCATGGGCGTGACCGTGGCGCTGCGCCCGTTGAAGCGGTTCCCGGTGGAATTGCCGGGTCTGCTCGCTGTCAAGCTGGTGGCGCACCCGCTGATCGCCTATCTGATGCTCGGGATTGTCGGCGATTTTGATCCGGTCTGGGTGGCAACCGGCGTGCTGATGGCCTCGCTGCCGCCGGCGGCGACAATCTATGTGATCGCGCAGCAATATAATGTCTATATCGAGCGCGCCTCCACAGCGGTACTGGTGGGAACCGGCGTGTCCGTGCTGAGCGTTACATTTGTGCTGTATCTGATTGCCGAAGGCGCCCTGGGACCGGGCCTGGTGCGGCCGTTGCCATAGCGCCATTCAGGCAGACGCATGGTCGAAATTCCGCCCAACCGGTGGCAAGAGGTAGCCGCAGTACCGTGAGATAAAATTGGTGCGCCCTGTAGGGTTCGAACCTACGACCCGCTGATTAAGAGTCAGCTGCTCTACCAACTGAGCTAAGGGCGCTTTCCGGTATTCTAGCACGCATTCCGCAACTTCAAACAAATCAAGCGGGGTGCGCGCAGTGTGTTCCGGTGGAAAATGGTGAGCCCTCACGGGTTCGAACCGTGGACCTACTGATTAAAAGTCAGTTGCTCTACCGACTGAGCTAAGGGCTCCCAAATTCGGGCGGAACATAGGCAGTGCCGCTGGTCGGGTCAATAGCGCTTTTCCTAAAATCGCGATTTGTCAGACCGCCGGGATCGGCCCGGCTTGCGGGCGGCCCGGATATAGCTGAAGGCTTAAAATGCCTTGAAGGTGGGAATCGTCCTTGTGTCCTTGATACCGGTGAAATGCTGGATTTTTTCCGTGATAAAATGCCCGATATCGTCGCTCTCGGCGACATAGAATTTCACCAGAAGATCGTAATCACCTGCGGTTGAATAAATTTCAGATGCGATCTCCGCATCAGCAATCTGGTTGGCAACTTCGTAGGCTTTTCCCAAATGGCATTTGATTTGCACAAAAACGGTCTGCATGATCCCTCTCAAAGAGCAACGGTAGAAACCATTTAGGGGAAAAGCCACGATATGGAAAGCAAGTTGGATCTGGAAGCTGAATACGACAACCGCACTCTGGTACCGGAACATGTCGAAATTCTGCCGCGCTGGGAGAAAGAGGCAGCAGAATTTCGCGCCACCCACAGTCCGGAAACGCTGCGCTACGGAGCGGCAGAGCGAAATCTGGTCGATGTGTTTCGCAGCGCTGAGTCGGCGGCGCGCCGGGCACCTGTGGTGCTGTTCATCCATGGCGGCTATTGGCGCGGGCTCAGCAAGGATATGTTCAGCCATATGGCTGGCGGCCTTTTGGCTCATGGTCTTGATGTCGCCATGCCAAATTACACTTTGTGTCCCGACATCGGTATTCCCGGTATCGGCGAAGAGCTGAAGGCCTGTTGCCGGTTTCTCGGAGAAACCGAAAAGCGGCCTTTGATGATGACCGGTCACTCTGCCGGCGGACATCTGGCAGCTTTTCTGTGTCAGAAAAGCAGTGTGGAGAGCATACCGGTCCCGGTGATTGCCGGGCTGGGGATATCAGGCGTCTATGATCTGACAGCAATGTTGCATGTTTCGATGAATGTTGACTTGAAGCTTGATCTGAAAACCGCACTGGCTGCCAGCCCGTATTTTGCCGCACCGGAGCCGGGCATTTCTTTTGATGCCTGGGTCGGTTCGGATGAATCGAACGAGTTCCTGCGGCAAAGTGAGGATTTTGCGTCAAAGTGGCGGGAGAATTCGGCTCATACGACCTACATTGAAATCGCCGGTGCCAATCATTTCACCGCTGTTGAACCGCTGCTGGACCAGGACAGTTTGCTGGTCAAGCGCATTGCCGCACTGGCCGGCTGAACAGAAGCGCAATCCAAAAGCAGATTTTCGACGTAAGCGAATTAAGGGCAAAACGACTGACGGAGGAAACCATGCATAAAATAATCAGACAGGCGATCGCGGCCGCAGCAGGAGCGACTGCCATGATCGGCCTGACATCCGGAATGGCAGCAGCGCAGAGTGTCGCGGCGGCAAATCAGACCGAAATCCAGTCAATCATCCGCAGCCAGGTCGATGCTTTTGTCGCCGATAATTCGTCGACGGCTTTTTCGTTTGCCGCGCCATCAATCAAGAACATGTTTCAAACCGAACAGAACTTCATGAGCATGGTGCGCCAGCAATATCCGCAGGTTTTCCGCCCGCGATCGTTTGAATTCGGGCGCTTGGTGGACGGCCCTGCTGGACCGGTGCAGGAAGTCTATATCACCGGTCCGGCGGGCAAGGACTGGCTCGCTGTCTACACACTGGAACAACAGGCTGATGGCAGCTGGAAGATCAGTGGTTGCTATCTGGTTCCCGACAAGGGCGCGAAGGTTTAGCGGGTCCATACCAAATCGCGGCGCTTAGAAAGCTGTGGCCGGCGCGCGTCAGCGCACGCCGGCTGATTCTGATTGTACTGTTTTGATGCGAGGTTCCCGGATCAGATGACTTCGCAGCGAAACTCGCCGACACCTTCAACGGTGCCGACCATGACATCACCACGCACAATCGGTCCGACACCGGCGGGCGTTCCCGACATGATCAGATCGCCCGGTGCAAGCTCGTAATAGTCCGACAGATAATTGATCATTTCCGGCACTTTCCAGATCATCTGATTGAGATCGCCGATCTGTTTCTGCTCGCCATTCACCTTCATCTCGATGCGACCCGCTTCCGGATGGCCGATCCTGGAGGCCGGGTAAAGCGGCCCCATCGGTGCGGACTGCTCAAATGCCTTGCCTATTTCCCAGGGGCGACCCATTTTCTTCATCACGCCCTGCAGGTCACGGCGTGTCATATCAAAGCCGACACCATAGCCGAAGACGTGGTCAAGAGCGCCTTCCAGAGCAATATTGCGACCGCCGCTTTTCAGGGCAACCACCATTTCAATTTCAAAATGCACATCTTCAGTGTGCGGCGGGTAGGGGAAGGTCCCGCTTTCATCGACGTTGTTGGGGTTCTTCTGAAAGAAAAACGGCGGCTCCCGGTCTGGATCATGACCCATTTCAATGGCGTGGTCCGCGTAGTTGCGGCCAATGCAGTAAATCCGGCGAATGGGAAACAGATCGTCTGTTCCCGCGACAGATACTGTCGCCTGCTGCGGTGCGTCAATTACGTAATTCATATGTGGCTTCCTTCAGATATGTCGGGAGAAGAACGGTGCGAAGACGGCGCTTATCATCGGTTGGCGGCACAATAGTCAACTCGGCGTTCCGGATAGGCCGGAACTTCCGCAATGGCGCATGCGAAGAAGTAGTCTAATTGCATGCATACCTTGCGCAACAAGGCCTGCCTACCAACACGCAATTGCCGCCGGAACGTGAGTTGTGTGATGTGCTGGTCGCGTTGCACGCCAAAAGGCGCAAGGCTCTTGCATTGCTGGTGTCAAATAGCGAGTGGTGGCGTCATGTCAGCAAGGGCACGTCCATTGACCAAAGACCAACCGATGAAAGTGTTTTCATCTATGAACATGCGGCCGCTCGCGCTGCTTTGCACTATGCCGCCAAATGAACAGACCGATCACTCAAGACCGTTGAGCAGGGACGGCATTAAGCGAGGCGGGCGGACAATTCCTGTTGCAGTTGCAAGGCTTCCGCATTGTAACGCTGGGCCAGCACAAGATCGGTGTCAGAATTGTCTGTATTAAGCGCCAGCAACTCCGCAGCAGTCAATTTTGCCAGAGCCAGATCGCGCAACGATTTCAGTTCCTTGGCTTCCAGGCCTATGTCAGCAAATTGTTTCGCCGCCGCTTCAAAATAGCCGAACGCTTTGCGCAGGGTGACAATCCGGCCGTCAAGATCCGCCTGTCTGGCAAGGCAGGTACCCAGAAAATACCGCGCCTGTCCGCGCGTTTCCGTTGTCAGCATTGTATCAGGCAGGTCGATAATGTCGCTCAGGCGTTTGGCCAGTGAGATCAGTTCCGAAGCGTCGCCCATTAGTCCGGCAAGGGCTATCTCGGCGTGAAGGCTTTCCACGACCATCTCATAGCTTTGCTTGATCTGACCGCTTTTGCGCAATGATTGTGCAGCGGCGGAAAGCATGACGGAGGCGGATTTCAGCAACCCGGTGCGTTCATGGCTGCGGCCAAATTTGAGCATCATGTCGGCACAGGTGCGCACGGCCTCCGGATGATTGGCAACATCTTCCAGAGCTGCAAGATCGCAGTGCAATACTTCACCCGCCTGAAGCGCAGTCCGCAGCTTCTCGTCATCGCCGTCTTGAAGGGCCATATCAAAGAAGAACGACATGCGCGCATGCAGAACCTGCTGTCTGCGCGAAATGCTTCCAGACAGATCTGCCAGACCGAGCGCGGCCTCAAAAATTTCCTCTGCCATATGATTGCCGGGATCCTCGCCCCGCGCTTCCATGAGTTTGTCCAGCAGATCATTCGCCTCACCGGGCTGGCCGCTCATGCCCAGCAAAACGGCGCGGTCCAGCGCAAGGGTCGACAATTGCCGTTCACGGCTTTGAAAAACGGCGGGAAGGTTTGGATCGGCAGCGTCGGGTCGCTTGAAAAACCGGCTCAGGAAATGGCCCGGTGCCTCGTCAGATGCTGCACCTTCGGCATTTGCATTGCCAACTGCCAGCAACAATTTGTGATTGATGTCAAACGCGTCTTCAAATTGGCCGGTTGAAGCCATTTGATAGATCTGATCGCGCAGCGCATTCTGACTGTTGGTCAGTCCGGCATTCTCGCTGAGCCGGCGCAACAGCAGGCCAAACGCCTTTTTCTGGCGTTCTGTCGCGTTTGATGCTGTTCCAGACATGCTGCCTTGCCCCACCGGCTTCCACCCCAAAGCGTTGCAAATACCTGATTCGCAACACCCAGAAAGGATAATGGAGCAAGCCGATAGCCGCAAGACGCGTCACCAGATGGGTTTACGATGTATAGCCTCTATCCAGAGTCGCGAAGCTTGCTGTTGCCACCATGATATAACGGCGTGGGTAAAGTCGATACGATCAGGCAACCTTGGCAGTTGTGGGAAACACCAGTGGTTCGGTGACAGGGCGGGTTTTGAGCATGTCCAGAATCGCCGGTTCACTGAGCAATGCGTCAATTTCGTCGGTCCACACCCGGAAATAGGTCAGCTTATAATCGCCAAAGGACGTGATCATCGCGACATCGGCTGCATCTGTCCCGCGCACCATCAGGACACGGCCGGCTCTTGGTACATTATAGCGTGCATCAAAGGTGTGCCATTTCCCGCCGAGATAGACTTCCAGCCAGGCACAAAAATCACCCGGACCCGAATAGGGCACGCCGATGTCGCCAAGATATCCGCTGGCATAGCGTGCTGGAATATTCATCGCCCGGCAAAACGAGATGGTTAAATGAGCGAAATCCCGGCAAACCCCGGTTTTTTCGCGATAGACTTCGGAGGCGGTTTTGTTGGCACGGCCGAACTGATAGCCAAATGTGACATGATCATGCACGAATTGCGAAATCGCCTGTACCCGCGCCCAACCGGTGGAATAGCCGGAAAACAGGGGCCAGGCAGCGTTAACCAGATTGTCGCTGTCACAGTAACGGCTTGGCAGCAGATATCGAAGAACGTCGTCTGGGAGGTTCTGTACGTCTTGCTGCTCAGCCTTCGGGCTTTGCAGGTCCGCTTCGCCGTCGATTTCAACCACACAGTCGGACCACAATTTGAGAGGGCCACCCGGTGCAGTCAGGCGCGCAATGCGGTTTCCAAATTGATCAATATATTCATGAACCGGCATTTCACCCGCTGGCTGGGCTCTGACGCGGTCCTCACCTATAAGGCGTCCATCAAAGCTGCTATGGACGGAAAGTGCCATCAGCAGCGGGACAGGACCCGCGCTTTCTATCTCAATGTCATAGCCGATTCGGATTAGCATAACTGCAGCCTTTATCCCGCCAAGGTTTGGTTTCTTGTGTGTCGGAAGACACCGTCATAGCGCATTGGTTTGATACGCTGTGATCTTGTTCTAATAACGTTCTGGATCTGGGAAGGTTCCTATGTCTCGCATTCTGCGTATAACCCATCGCACGGAATACAGCTACGACAGTCCGGTTGATCTGAATCCACACCGGCTCATGCTGCGTCCGCGAGATGGCCATGATTTGTGGGTGGATGATGCACTGCTGACGATCAAACCGAAAGCGTCGCTGCGCTGGTATTTTGACACATTCGGTAATTCTGTCGCCGAAGCTGTTTTCCACGAGCCGGCAGATCATCTCCTGATCCAGAGTGAACTGGTCATCCGGCGCTATCCATCAGAGCGCGCCTTCAGGCCGCCGGAAGCACATATCTGTCTGTTTCCATTTGTCTATTCCGTCGACGACAAATTGGATCTGTCTCCCTATCTTGCCCTGCATCATCCGCAGGATTCAGAGGTGCTGAGCCAATGGCTGAATTCCGTGTTTGGCGACCGGCCAGAGAAAGCCTTCAGCCTCCTGCGCAGCCTCAGTGATGCGATCCACAATAATCTTGAATATTCATCGCGCGAAGAAATGGGCACGCAATCGCCCGCAGAGACAATCTTGAGAGGTGTCGGGACCTGCCGGGATTTCGCTTTTCTGTTCATGGAAGCAGCGCGCATTTTCGGGTTCGCGGCACGCTTTGTCACAGGATATCTTGATGACATGCCTACCAACCCGACCACGTCCCCAAGTACTTCGCCAGACTCTTCCAATGTCCCGGTCGGCGGCGGCGCAACCCATGCCTGGGCAGATGTTTTTATTCCCGGCGAGGGTTGGATCGAGTTTGATCCGACCAACAGAATAGTGGGCGGCAGGGCATTGATACGGGTCGCAACGACACGCACGCCATCGCAAGCGTCCCCGGTATCCGGCAGCTTCAGGGGTACAAGCGAGATGTTTCTGGGATTGCAGGTATCAGTCAATGTGTCGGAAACAGAGGAGCCTGGGTAGTCACAGGCCGGGAATGCCCGTCTGCTGACAAATCTGAATCCCAGAAAGCTTCACCATCAACGAGAATTAGCTCTTCCGTTTCATGCGGGCGAGCAAGGCTGATGTATCCCAGCGCTTGCCGCCCATGGCCTGGACTTCCGCGTAGAACTGGTCGACAAGCGCCGTGACAGGCAGAGTTGAGCCGTTGCGGCGCGCTTCGGCGAGAACGATGTCGAGATCCTTGCGCATCCAGTCAACCGCAAAGCCATGCTCATATTCACCGGCGAGCATGGTTTTGTAGCGGTTTTCCATCTGCCAGGAGCCTGCCGCCCCCTTGGAAATCACACCAATCACCTTTTCCATATCAAGACCGGATTGCTGACCAAACTGAATTGCTTCCGCAAGGCCCTGAACCAAGCCGCCAATGCAGATCTGGTTGACCATTTTGGTCAATTGTCCGGCCCCGCTGGGGCCCATCAGGCCTACCATGCGAGCGTAACAGGAAATCACTGGTTCAGCCTGCTCGAAAACTGCTTTGTCACCGCCGACCATCACTGTCAAAATACCGTTTTCGGCTCCCGCCTGACCACCGGAGACGGGCGCGTCGAGGAAGCTGAAACCCTTGTCGTCGGCTTCTGCCCGCAATTCGCGCGCAACTTCTGCAGAGGCCGTGGTGTTGTCGACAAACACTGCGCCGGATTTCATGGCGCCAAATGCACCATCTGCGCCGATTGTCACTGATCGCAGATCATCATCATTGCCAACGCAGCAAAACACGAAGTCGCAACCTTTGGCGGCTTGTGCAGGTGTCACCGCGGTCGTGCCGCCGAATTCGGCGACCCATTTGTCAGCCTTTTTTGCGGAACGGTTATAAACCGTGACGTCGTGACCGCCCTTGGTTTTCAGATGACCTGCCATTGGGTATCCCATGACGCCCAGGCCGATAAACGCAACTTTTGCCATTTTGATCTCCGGTTTCGTAGGTGTTTACTGGTTAGTCTCGTGCATTAGCTGGCTTGTCAAGCGTGCCACGGGGACAGTTCCTCCGCCAAATCAGCGGGATGGAAGCCCGAGTTCGGAAAACGGAATGAAACTGACCGTGTCACCCGGCTCAATCCGTGTCACGGCCTCGGGTATTTCAATCAATCCGTCTGCCTCCCGCAGACTGGTAATCAGTCCGGAGCCGTCGCGGTCGAATTTTGTCACGCTGAGTGTGCCCGGTTCGGTTCGCCCTAAAATTCCTCGCAGAAATTCGCGCCGGTCAGGTTTCTTGCGCCCAATGGCAAAGGCCGCCTTGACCGGAAACCGCACCGGGTCGCGCCACGCGCTGCCTTGCAGCGACAGGATGATCTGCCGCACATAAAGCAGGAAACAGACAAAGGCCGCCACCGGATTGCCGGGAAGGCCGACAAATACGCAATTACCGATCTGCCCCATGGTCATCGGCCGTCCGGGCTTTATCGCCAATTGCCAGAGATGCCGCTGTCCCAATTCATCCAGTGCCGTGATGATATGATCCTCTTCGCCGCGGCTGGCACCGCCGGATGTCAGGATCATGTCATGGCCGGCGGCGGCAGTGGAGATTGTCTCCCGGATCAGCTTGGCATCATCCGCCAATACTCCTAAATCCGTCACTACAACGGGCAGCGTTTCCAGCAACCCCTTCAACATGAATGAATTGGCATCGAACACCTGGCCGGGCTGAGGAGCCACACCTGGGGCAGGGCGCAGCAATTCATCGCCGGTGGACAGCAGCGCCACCTTCAATTTCCGGTAAACCATAACCTCGCCGACACCCAGCGAGGCAATGGCAGCCAGATCCTGCGCACGCAGACTGTCACCTGCCACCAGAACCGTGGTGCCTTCAAGCACATCCTCACCGGATTTACGGCAATTCGCGCCATGTTTCAAGCCCGGCGGAATGGCGACATATGGCCGATCATTCTGGATATGCGGCTCGCAATCCTCCTGCATTGCCACCGTGTCGAGCCCCTCCGGCATCGCCGCGCCGGTAAATATGCGGGCGGCGGTCTGCCTGGGCATTTTTGTTGTACGGATATGGCCTGCGGCAACCCGGTCAGCAACCTCAAACCAGCCGCCGACTTCCTTGAAATCCGCATGGCGAAAGGCATAGCCATCAACTGCGGCATTGTCGGACAAAGGCACATTGCGCGGCGCGGTGATGGGCTGTGCCAGAACGCGCCCGCAAGCGGCTTCCAGCGCGACGGTTTCAGTTCCGGTGACTGTGCTGATGCGCTCGCGCAGCAAAGTCAGAACATCATCGTGGCGCAGGCGGTCTTTATCGTGCAGAAAACAATCATTCAATAGCTTGCGCGGTTGCTTCATGACACCGCACGATCGCTGGTTTTTCGAATAGGCAAGCCGCTGTGCCTGAGAGCGAAATCCGCAATATCCTTGATATTATCGATGTCGAAGACCGGCAGGGCTTCGCCGATCAGACTGGTGTCACTGGCCAGCGCGACAATATGCGGATCGTCTGGCGCAAGCGGCTGGTCGGATTTAGAGCCCACTCGGCGCGCTTCAATTTTCGGATGCGTCTCACGCTTATAGCCTTCCACAATCACAAGATCACAGGGCGACAGTTTTGCCAGTACATCTGCAAGCGAGGGTTCTTCTTCGCCGCGCAATTCATGCATCAATGCCCAGCGGCGTCCGGACACCAGCGCGACTTCGTGGGCACCCGCTTCACGATGGGCGTAGGAATCGCGTCCTTTTTGATCGATATCAAAATTATGATGGGCGTGCTTGACCGTCGAGACCGAATAACCGCGTGCTGTAATCTCCGCCACCAGCCGGCTGACCAGGGTGGTCTTCCCGGAATTCTTCCAGCCCGTGACACCAAATACCGGGGTTTGTTCAGACATGCTCGGTCTCATCATCGGCCAGATATTGCTCTGCAAGCGTCACATCATCGGGTGTGTTTATATTGAAAAACGGGTCTGCACCATTGGCCTGCATTGTGTCAAACGCCACAGTGGTCCAGTGATGCTGCTGCACAAAGCGCATAATTTTGCGCTCGTCGCCTTCCTCCAGGAAATGTTTCAAATCGGGCAGCAGTGTAAGCGACCAAAGGCCGAAAGTCGGCTGCCGGAACCCTTGTGACGATGCCAGGACAATGTCGTGGTCGCGGTACTCTGCCAGTCTTGACACAAAATCACTCGGAAAGAACGGCGTATCGGCCGCCACACTGCAGATATGTTCAAACCCGTTCTGCCGGGCATAGTCCATACCCGCAAGAATTCCGGCCAGCGGTCCGGCATAGTCTGCAATCGTATCGGCAATAACCGGGATGGCCAGAGTGGCAAATCTGCTTTTGTCTGCATTGGTGTTGACAATGACCGAAGGCAATTGCGGGCGGATGCGGCGCAGCACCCGCTCAACCATTGGCACACCGGCAAGCGGCATCAGTGTTTTGTCAACCGCGCCCATCCGCCGGGACTGACCACCGGCAAGGATAACGCCAAGGATTCCCTGTGTTCCGGTCATTTTGAAGTTTCTGAGACTGGCTGGCTGTCAAATATGACACGTTCTTCACCGGCCAGTACCGTGAAGCGGGCACCGCGTGCCCTGCCGATCAGTGTGAGTCCGGCGCTGCGCGCCAGGTCCACGCCCCAGGCCGTGAAACCAGAGCGGGAAACCAGAATCGGAATTCCCATCATCACACATTTGATGACCATTTCGGAGGTCAGGCGGCCGGTGGTGTAAAACAGTTTATCTGCCGGATCACATCCATTCAGCCGTATCCAGCCGGCGATCTTGTCCACCGCATTGTGGCGTCCGACATCCTCCATATAAACGATGGGCATGTCGTCCTGTGCCAGAACGCAGCCGTGAATTGCGCCGGCTGTCAGGTACAGTGACGGCATTGTGTTGATCTTTTTCAGCAGGTTCTGCAAAACGCGGCCTGACAGGATGGTGTTGGCAGGCAACTTCACATCTTCAAAACTCTCCATCACATCGCCAAAAATCGTGCCCTGGGCACAGCCTGATGTGCGGATTTTCTTTTTCAGCTTTTCCTCATAATTGGTTTCCCGCCGGGTCCGCACCACCACGACACCCAGATCATCATCATAATCCACACCAATTATCGGATTATCCGGCTCCAGCATGTTCTGATTGGCCAGATAACCCACCGCCAGCAGATCCGGATGATCGCCGATCGTCATCATGGTGACGATTTCCTGACGGTTCAGGTAAAGCGTCAGTGCCCGTTCGGTCACCACCCGGGTTTCCACAGGTACCCCGGTCTGGTCAAAACCGGTCACTGAGGCTGACAGTTTCGGATCGTCCGGATTTGGAGAGAGAATGAGGTCACTCATAGTGGGTCGGATCGCCTGTCTGTAACCGCTGGCTCTGGTTACATCTATATAGCGGACCGGCAGCAGTGCGCAAAGAGCGTCTGCTCCCATAACAACACGCAATGCAGCAGAACCAGCGCGCCCCTGGCCGATCCGGCGACTCTGACTTATTGTTTGACCAGCGTCACAGAGGCCAGATCGGTGCCGACGATGATGTTGCCCTGAAAACCGCCTTCGCTGACAGCTTCCATATAAGAAGCTTCGGTCAAAGGCCCGCCGGGTATTGGAAAGGGTCCCTGCTTGACGGCTCCCATTGGTGGAATCAGATGTGTCAGCATTAAATACCTTGCCCCAGTCCGTGCTGCCAGTGCGCCAAGATCCGTGGCTGTACTCTGGCGGAAATAGATCGGCGGCGGAAAGCCGCTATCGTTATCCGGTCCCATGGCCGGATGGATGGCGGAGTGGACTATCACATCAGCACCCATTGCGAGTTCCTCTACCTGATCGGATGTCGAGGACGAACGCGGTGGCTTCGTGGTGTTATTCCCGGCATCACCACCAATCACGACACTGCCAGCGGGCGTATCAACCCTGAAAGAGGCATGCCCGGCTATGTGGCGCGAAGCAATCGCACTGACCTTGACTTCACCTGACGACCAGACAGTCGTTGCGTCGTCTGTCGCCTCGAAGGTCGAGAGATTGATGAGGTCTGCCGGGCCGCCAGGCAACCGTGTATCGTTTTCGGCAAGACGCTGCGCCATTTCACCGGATTGAATAAACGGATCAGCAATATGGGCGGCCAGTTTTGCGCAACTCATGACATGTCCGGCCGGCGATTTTGTGTCATTGGTACAGACAAGATCGAGTTTTGGCCCTGCGGAATTGAAGTGCCAGCGCAACTGCATCATATCCGCCAGGCCGTCGGTATGATCGGAATGCAAATGGGTCAGAAAGACAGCTTTCAGCTGACCGATGGAAACGCCGAGTTTCGACAATTGCTGAGTGGTTCCGCGTCCGGCATCAAACTGCAGACGCATGTCACTGCATCCATTCTCCTCATCTCCGAATTCCACCAAAGTGCCGGACCCGGACAAGCCATTGAACACCGGTGGACCGCCCTGTGTGCCGGTGAGCGTGACTTTCAGGCATGGGGCTGCTTCGGCCATCGAAGCGAAAACGCCAGCGATAGTGCCGATCGCCAACCCGAACGCAAGTGCTGAATGTCTCATCAAATTCTCCCAAATACCGATTTATCTTTTTAATTTAGATTAAAATCGATATTAAAGCAGAGCCGCGAAGGCGCAACCCCTGCTTTGGGAGTGCAAATTGGACCTTGGCCAGCTTGTGCCAAAGCACACTTTAAGAACGCAACAGCCTCAGGAAATACCCGATCACTCGCCAATCGGCACCAGAACCACTTTTTTCCGTTTTGAAAGCGCGAAGCCCAGTTTGCCTGCCTTGACCTGCAGCGCCGGTTCGCCGAACAACTCGCGGCGCCAGCCGGACAGAGCGGCAACATCCGCGGTATCGCTATCGGCGATTTTTTCCAGATCATCCATATTCGCGATGATCTTGGAGGCAACGCCATGTTCCTCGCAGACGAGTTTGAGCAGAACCTTGAGCAATTCAACCACCGCGCTGGAACCCTGGGGACGGCGGGCCGGGCGCGGCACAACAGGGAGTTGGTCCTTGGGAATCGATTTGGCACGCTTTACCGCAGCAATCACCGCCTCGGCAAATTTCGAGCGGTCAAAGCCTCTCGGCAGAGCGCGCATCCGGCCCAGAGCCTGGGTGTTTTCAGGTTGCTGCGAGGCCAATTCATAAATTGCATCATCCTTGATGATACGGCCGCGCGGCTGATTTCTGGTTTTGGCTTCCGCTTCACGCCAGGCAGCCAGTTCCATTGTCACCGCCAGCTCAATCGGCTTGCGTGCCCGCATTTTCAGGCGTTTCCAGGCATCTTCCGGTTCGACAATATAGGTGCCGCGACTTTCCAGAATCGCCATTTCCTCGTCCAGCCAGCCGGATCTCTTCTGCTGCTCCAGACTGGTTTTAAGAGATTTGTAGATGTCTCGCAGATGCGTCACATCAGCCAAAGCATAGGCCTGTTGCTTCTGACTGAGCGGACGATGGCTCCAGTCGGTGAACCGCGATGATTTGTCGATCTGGATATCACAGATTTTCTGTACCAGATGATCATAGCTGATGCTGTCGCCATAGCCGCAGACCATGGCCGCAATCTGCGTATCAAACAACGGAGCCGGGATCAGATCGCCCAGCTTCAGGATGATCTCCAGATCCTGACGCGCCGAATGAAATACTTTCACCACATTCCTGTCGGCCATCAACTCGAAGAACGGTGCAAGATCCAGCCCCTCGGCCAGCGGATCAATCAGCGCCGCTTCGTCTTCGCTGGCCACTTGTATGAGGCAGAGTATGGGCCAGTAAGTGCTTTCTCGAAGGAACTCGGTGTCAACGGTGACATAGGGATGTGTAGCGAGGCGTGCGCACATCTCGGCGAGCGCCTTTGTATCAGTCAAAGTCGTTATTTCGGACAAAATTCAAGCCTTGGTTTTTACGTATGAACCCGGTGCATCTTCGATGATTTCAATGCCATTGTCGCCGGGTTGGCGTGCAGGCACTTGTGTATTGTTGAGACTCTCGATCCATGCCTGCCAGTGTGGCCACCATGATCCGGGATGTTGTTCTGCCTTAGTGAGCCACTCCTCAAAGTCGCCCTCGGGTGTGCCGCCGGTCCAGTACTGATATTTGTTTTTGTGCGGCGGGTTGATGACGCCGGCTATATGACCCGATCCGGACATCACAAATTGCACCGGGCCTCCGAAATGCGACGACCCGGTAAACACCGACAGGGCAGGCGCAATGTGATCTTCCCGTGTCGCCAGATTATAGATCGGAATTTTGACCTTCGACAGGTCCAGTTTGACATCATCGACTATCATCTTGCCGCAGCACAGATTGTTCTCCAGATAGCAGTTGCGCATATAAAATGAATGATTGGCCGCCGGCATCCGGGTGCTGTCGGAATTCCAGTACAGCAAATCAAACGGAAAAGGCTCTTTGCCGCGCATGTAATTATTGACAAAATACGGCCAGATCAGATCATTGGACCGCAGCATGTTGAACGCGTTTGTCATCTTCGACCCTTCCAGATAACCGCGTTTTTCCATGCGTTTCTCAAGCGCCTTGATCTGCTCTTCGTCGACAAAGATTTTCAGCTCGCCAGCATGGGTAAAATCCACCTGTGTGGTAAACAGGGTAGCCGAAGCGATCCGTGTATCTTTCTTTGCCGCCAAATAGGCAAGCGTTACCGACAGCAGCGTGCCGCCAACGCAATAGCCGATAGTATTGATCTTTTTTTCGCCGGTCGCGGCCTGAATCTGGTTCAGAGCCTCCAGGATGCCTTCCTTCATATAATGTTCGAAGCTTTTGTCGGCTTGTCGCTCGTCGGGATTCACCCATGAGATCACAAAAACCGTCTGGCCCCGTTCGACCGCCCAGCGGATGAAGGATTTTTCGGGGTTGAGATCGAGCACGTAGAACTTGTTGATCCAGGGTGGAATGATCAGCAGGGGGCGTTTCAGCACCTTCTCTGTAATTGGCGCGTATTGAATAAGCTGGCAGACCTCATTTTGAAAAATGACCTTGCCGGGCGTAACCGCCAAATTCTCTCCGACTTTGAATTTTTTCGAATCCGACTGGCGCATTTTCAACTCGCCATCACCGGCAATCATATCTTCTGCCAGCATGCGCATTCCGCGCACCAAATTTTCGCCGTCACTCTGCAGGGTTTCTTTCAGCAGTTCAGGATTGGTCAGCAGAAAATTAGACGGCGACACCGCATTGGATAATTGCTGCACATAAAAATCAGCTTTGCGTTTGGTGTGTGGATCAAGTTCGTCCGCATCGGTCACCATCTGCTGCGCCCAGTTCGACGTAATCAGGTAGAATTGTTTGAGGAAATCAAAAAACTGGTTCTGTTCCCAGTCTTCGCCGGCAAACCGTTTGTCACCACTTGGTGTCTCGACGGCCGGTGCGGCGTCCTGTCCCTGCATGCGCTGCAGGGAAGAACTCCACAGATTCATGTAGTTCGTCCACAATTTCGTCTGCGCTTCAAGCGCACGCTCGGGGTCCGATAACCAGTATTCGCCGACTTTCGACAGTGTCTTTACGATTTCCGCAATCTCATCATTCGACTCGTCCCCGCCACGCCGGCCTTCTTCCCGCGGCTTGATATAGGCGGCGAAGGCACGCCCGGCTTCCTCGGCGGCGCGTGCCAGATTATTGGCAAAGGCTTCCGGGTTCTGAACGATATATTCCAAAAGCCGATTGTCCCTGAGCGGGTCTTTGGGTGTTTCCGTCATGGTCCCTGTAAGGTATCTATTGTTTTCCAGTAGTTGTG
The DNA here is from genome assembly GCA_963974065.1 of uncultured Hyphomicrobiales bacterium. Taxonomy (GTDB): domain Bacteria; phylum Pseudomonadota; class Alphaproteobacteria; order Rhizobiales. The sequence goes on from CAXBCI010000040.1 coordinate 22,417, forward strand.
TATCATTGACCCGACTCAAGCGAAAGCGTGAGTGGCGTCTATTCGGTCCGATAATTACGCGGTTTCGCAGGTTTTTAGTCTTTTCACGGCCACAGTATCGTGAAACAAACCAAATTCCCGATTCCGAACCCATCATGAAGCGAGAAAACCGATGGAAGAGTTCCACAAGGTCAAGCGACTGCCGGTCTATGTTTTCGAACATGTCAACAAGATCAAGGCGGCGGCGCGGGCAGGCGGGGCGGACATTGTTGATCTGGGAATGGGAAATCCTGATTTGCCGACCCCCAAACACATTGTCGACAAACTGGTTGAAACGGTGGCAAATCCACGCACCCACCGCTATTCCGCATCGCGCGGTATACCCGGCCTGCGCAAGGCACAGGCAGCCTATTATGGCCGCCGCTTTGGTGTGAAACTCGATCCTGATAGCCAAGTGGTAGCGACGCTCGGATCAAAGGAAGGCTTTGCCAATATGGCACAGGCCATCACCGCACCCGGAGATGTCATTCTGGTGCCGAATCCGACTTACCCGATCCATGCATTCGGCTTCATCATGTCGGGCGGTGTGATCCGCTCAATTCCGGCTGAACCGGGTCCTGAATTTTTTCATGCCGCAGAGCGGGCAATCCGGCATTGCATTCCAAAACCGCTGGCCCTCATTCTCAATTATCCATCTAACCCGACTGCATTTCTGGCGGATTTGGAGTTTTACCAGGACGTTGTCGCCTTTGCCCGCAAACATGACCTGCTGATCCTGTCGGATCTGGCCTATTCTGAAATCTATTTTGACGGTCCGCCGCCACCGTCGATCCTTCAGGTCGATGGCGCGATGGATATTGCCGTTGAATTTACCAGCATGTCGAAAACATTTTCCATGCCGGGCTGGCGCATGGGATTTGCCGTCGGCAACGAGCGCCTGATCGCAGCGCTTGCCCGAGTGAAATCCTATCTGGATTACGGTGCGTTCACGCCAATTCAGGTCGCAGCTGCCGCCGCACTGAACGGCAGTGAAGATTGCATTGATGAAGCCCGCAAAATCTATAAAAGTCGCCGCGATGTTATGGTCGATTCTTTCGCACGTGCCGGTTGGAATGTGCCATCGCCCGGCGCGACCATGTTTGCCTGGGCGCCTTTGCCGGAAGGTTTCAAACATTTGGGCTCGTTTGAGTTTTCCAGATTGCTGATTGAGCAGGCTGACGTCGCGGTGGCGCCTGGGATCGGCTTTGGCGAACATGGCGACAACCATGTTCGTATTGCCCTGGTGGAAAACGAACAGCGGATTCGCCAGGCTGCCCGAAACTTGCGACGCTTCCTTGCATCTGCCCAGCAATCCATGCCAAACGTCGTGCCAATCAGCGCATAGACGCTGTTTCTACGGCAAATTCGGAAAGACCTTCAATGACAGATGCGTTGCGACTCGGCGTTGCCGGGCTTGGAACTGTTGGCTGTTCGCTGATTCAGCTTCTGGCCAGGCAAAAAGACGTTTTGGACAGTCGTTGTGGTCGCACATTGTCGGTAATGGGGGTCAGCGCGCGCTCGCGTGATCGCAAACGTGACATATCGATTGACGGTCTGGCCTGGCATGATGATCCCGTGACACTGGCGACTGCATCCGATGTTGATGTCTTTGTTGAACTGATTGGCGGAGACTCAGGGGCCGCCGACGCATCGGTGCGGGCCGCCCTGAAGGCTGGAAAACACGTTGTCACCGCCAACAAGGCGCTGTTGGCCAAACATGGCGGCGAATTGGCGACGCTGGCCGAAAAGCATGGCGTTACCCTGAATTTCGAGGCGGCTGTCGCAGGCGGCATCCCCATCATCAAGGCAATGCGGGAAAGTCTGGCGGGCAATCAGGTTACTCGCGTCTCGGGCATCATGAACGGAACCTGCAACTACATCCTGACCCGCATGGAGCGGGATAATCTGTCCTTTGGCGCATGTCTGGAAGAAGCGCAGAAACTCGGCTATGCGGAAGCCGATCCGACATTCGACGTTGAAGGCTTTGATACGGCCCATAAGCTGGCTTTGCTGACAAGTCTGGCGTTTGGTACGCAAATCAACAGCGACGATATATATGTGGAAGGCATTTCTTCAATTACTCCACAGGATATCCAGGCTGCGGCCGAGCTAGGCTATCGCATCAAGCTGCTTGGTGTTGCCCAACGCCGCACGACCGGGATTGAGCAACGGGTGCATCCAACCATGGTTCCCCTGGAAGGCCACCTTGCGCAGATATCTGGCGTGACCAATGCGGTTTCTGTCGATGCCGATGCTGTCGGTAACATCACTCTGTCCGGACCGGGTGCCGGCGGCGATGCCACTGCGTCCGCAGTTCTGGGAGACATAGCCGACATTGCGCGTGGCATTCATACACTGCCGCTGGGCATCAGCGTCACTGAGCTGAAACCCTATGTCCGGGCCAGAATGCGCGCCCATGAAGGTGGTTATTATATCCGGCTTACAGTCAGCGACCGTCTTGGTGCCTTCGCATCCATCGCCGGTCGTATGGCCGAGGCCGGTATTTCGCTGGCAAGTATTGTTCAGAAAAACCGGGATGGTCAGCCGGGTGTCTCAAACGGGCCGGAAACCAAGTCCGTGCTTCTGATCACGCATCAAACAACAGAAAGCGCCATTCGCGAAGCGTTGGTGCATATTAGGTCCGACGGTCATATTGTCGGGGATCCGCAACTGATCCGGCTGGAAATAGCCTGAATCTGAGTCAAGGGGCAGGGGCTGCCATGCAGCTGTTGAAATCGACATGAACGCCAGAACAACAGACGAAATTGTTCTCGATCGCATTCTCACTCTGGAACTGGCCCGCGTCACAGAACGCGCGGCAGTTGCCGCTGCAAGATTGCGCGGGCGTGGCGATGAGAAAGCCGCCGATCAGGCCGCAGTCGATGCCATGCGCAATGAGTTGAATGCATTGCAGATTGACGGAACAGTTGTGATCGGCGAGGGCGAGCGCGACGAGGCACCGATGCTTTACATCGGTGAGAAAGTCGGCCGAAAAGACGGCGGTCCCAAAGTTGATATCGCACTGGACCCGCTGGAAGGCACCACAATTTGTGCCAAAAACCTGCCCAATTCCCTTGCGGTCGTGGCGATCGCAAATGAAGGCAATCTGCTCAACGCACCGGATGTTTACATGGACAAAATCGCCATCGGACCCGGCTATTCGCCGGGTACAGTCGATCTTGATCTTGCTCCAGCGGAAAATATGGCACGGTTGGCCAAGGCCAAAGGTGTGGCCATACATCAGGTGACAGCCTGTATACTAGACCGGCCACGTCATGCCCGGATGATCGAAGAAGTGCGCCAGACCGGGGCTGCGATCCGGCTGATCGGTGACGGCGATGTGGCGGGTGTCATCCACACCACAGATCCGGATGAAACCGGTATCGACATTTATATGGGCATAGGCGGTGCGCCTGAAGGCGTGTTGGCGGCAGCTGCGCTGCGCTGCATCGGTGGCCAGATGCAAGGCAGGCTGGTGATCAACACACAGCAGCAACGTGACCGCGCCATCAAGATGGGCATTGAGGATGTGAACAAGAAATTTGATATGTCGGAAATGGCCAAAGGGGATGTCCTTTTTGCGGCTACCGGCGTGACCGATGGCAACATGCTGGCCGGTGTGCGCTTCGACAGGGACAGCATCACTACCCATACAGTCGTGATGCGCTCATCCAGCCACACGGTGCGATGGATCAAAGCCAGACACAGCCAAACCAGCAAATTCACCTAGAGCGTTCCATTTGCAGCAGCGCCATTTTCTTGGAGTGGAAAAATCCCTGACCGGTCGGGCATGGGTCGAGAGTCTTGACGCCAAGACGCAGGCGATTGCAACGGCCATTGCCCAGCGCCATCAACTGCCGGAACTTCTGGGCCGCGTGCTGGCCGCTCGCGGTGTCGATATTGATGAGGCGGCGCAGTTTCTGACGCCCTCGCTGCGTGATCTCATGCCGGATCCCAATTCACTGACCGACATGGACAAAGCGGCCGAACGCATTGCAGAGGCTGTGTTAAAGCAGCAGAAAATTGCGATCTTCGGCGATTATGATGTGGATGGAGCCACCAGTTCGGCGCTGTTGTTCCGGTTTTTGCATCATTTTGGCGTCACGGCAGATATTTACATTCCGGATCGCGTATTCGAGGGTTACGGACCGAATGGCCCGGCCATCGACAGTCTGATCGATGCAGGCGCGCAGCTGATTGTCACGGTTGACTGCGGCTCTTCCAGTTTCGAGGCCCTGGACCATGCTGCAAGACGCGATTGCGATGTCGTCATTGTGGATCATCACCAGCTTGGCGAGGAGTTGCCGCAGGCCGTCGCGCTGGTAAACCCGAACCGCCAGGACGATCTGTCCGGTCAAGGCCATCTGGCAGCCGTCGGTGTTGTGTTTCTGACCCTTGTCGCCACACTTGCCAAGTTGCGGTCCGCAAACCACCCTGCTGCAGGGAATTGCGATCTCCTGGCGTGGCTTGATCTGGTGGCGCTCGGCACGGTGTGCGATGTGGTGCCGCTGAAAGGTCTCAACCGGGCCTATATCACAAAGGGTCTGGTTGCCATTCGTCACGGTCGCAATGCGGGGCTTCATGCGCTGATGAAGACGGCCCGGCTCACCGGTCCGGCAAATTCCTATCATCTGGGATTTCTCGTTGGCCCGAGGATCAATGCCGGCGGACGAATTGGAGATGCCTCTCTGGGCGCAAGATTATTGTCTCTGGATGACCCCATTGCCGCGGAAACCATCGCTGAACGCCTGGATGCGTTGAACAAGCAGAGACAGGCCATCGAGACCGACATGCTGGCAGAAGCGATTGCCGAGGCTGAACGGGACATCGGGGAAGGGCCGGGGCCGGCGGTGCTGATCACCGGGCAGGACGACTGGCATCCGGGCATTGTCGGATTGTTGGCTGCGCGGCTGAAAGAACGGTTTCAGCGGCCGGCATTTGCAATTTCCTACAATCCGAATGGCATTGGCACTGGTTCGGCCCGCTCGGTTCCGGGGGTCGATGTCGGAGCTGCCGTCAGAGGTGCGGTTGAAGCAGGAATTCTTATCAAGGGCGGCGGGCATTCGATGGCTGCCGGACTAACCATTGAACGCGCCAGGCTCGGTCATTTTCGTGAATATCTGGAAGAACATCTGGCTGGCGCTGCCGAAGCAGCGCGCGGGCAAAATCAGTTGCGGATTGATGGCGCAATTACCGCCAATGGCGCAACCCTTGAATTCATGGATCTGGTGGAGCGCGCTGGACCCTATGGTTCCGCGCATTCACAACCGGTCTTCGCCATGCCAGCGCATTATATCGGACCGGCGAAAATCGTTGGCTCCGGCCATGTTCGCGCCAGTATTTCGGCAGGTCAGGGCGCGCGCGTCAATGCTATTGCCTTCAGGGCGGCGGATGGTCCCATAGGCCAGGCTATGCTAAAGCAGCGCGACGGCACGTTCCACCTGGCGGGCACCTTTTCGCTGGATCATTGGGGCGGCCGGCCAAGCGTACAGTTTCGCATTCTCGACCTGGCCCGGCCAGGTCAGCGTAAATGAAGGTGCAGTTTGGCTGAACGCGCAACAGACTGGGAGACAAGCTTGCGATGAAGCACTTGAAATTGATCATGCTGAGTTTGATGACAGGCTGTTTGCTCCTGGCCGCACCTGGTGTCGTGGCGGCGACCGACCCCGAACAGCGCGTGGATTCCGGTTCGACCGAATTGGTCAGAACACGAGTACAATTGAAAGGCGCCTTCCTGGCCAAACAGGTCGACAGCCATCTGAAGCAGAACGATCTGGTTTTGATGGCAGTTGGAGATTTCCTCAGCGCAAATCCTGATGTCTCTCCGGAAATTGCCCATTCGCGCATGAAAAGATATCAGCGAGTGGCCGCTGGACTGCGTTCCATCCTGGCCATTGGACCGGATGGGACTCTCTTGCATGACAGCTACAACCTTCCAGCACCCGACTTCAATCTTGGTGACCGGATTTATGTCCGGGAGGCGGTGCGCCAGGGCACAGGCGATCTGCGGATCAATGCGCCAGTTGCCGGCCGGCAAAGTGGTATTCCTTTCATCCCGCTTACGCGTGGCCAGTTCGACGTGGAGGGAAATGCCACCGGCGTCATTGTCGGCATTCTTGGTCCGGAGACATTGCTCCCAGAGGACAGCGACTGCGCCCTTTGCGTATCGGCGGTCATGACCCGTGACATGGACATTCTGGTAAGCCGGCCTTCCGGTTTGACGTTTCCTGCCGATCTGATCAGCCAGATCCGCAACTCGCATTCTGCCAACGGACTGGAATTGATCAATGTCAACGGCAGCAAATCACTTGTGAGCTGGACCAAAAACATTCATGCCGGAGTTGTCACGGTGAGTGCGGAACTGCTTCCTGGAGAATAAATTATTCACGCCATGAAATCTGACGGCGATTGGTGACAACGCAACGCGTTAGTCATCGCGCTTTGTGTTGCGAACCAGATATTTAAACGCTTCCACAATGTCAGTCTGTGAAAACTTAGAAACCGGTTTTCCGATTTCCTGCTCTACAGCCCTCAATGTCGCGGCCGGATCCAGATTCTGGCTTTCTGCTGCCAGAACGATCATCATGTTCAGTTCGGTCTTGTAAGACGGGGTTTTAAGCGAGCGATAGACATATCCTCCTGCCACTCCGATCAAAATTCCTGCCAGTAATGACACAGCGATCAGTGCTGCTTTTCCACGGCGGTCCTGTTCAAGATCTGCTTTGTGCTGCTTTAATCGCTGCTGTAACTCGAAATCGAGCATATCCCCCGTCAAAATCGATACTTTCCAGTTATACTGCTGATATGATCTTCTGTGCCGCGTCGACGCGTTGCACATTCCCAAATAGGCGCCGATAAGTCACGTTCTAGTCAGCCCACAAACCTGTGATCAGGCGCCGGACATCGCCCGCAGCCATCCCGATTGGTGCCGCGAACTCTATGTTTTTGCCAATCCTGTGGACTGCCCCGCGCAATGAACCATATTGCGTGCCGCAATGGAAGGACCGGGAACCATATTGCGTGCCGCAATGGAAGGACTGGATGGCGTCAATCGGTGAAGTGGGCTCGCTGTTCCGCAGTCCGCTGCAGAGAGTTGGAAACAACTGGCAGGCTCATCAAATCAGGGCGGGACCAGAATGTGTCCGGAAATGCTGGTAGTTCAGCTTCTGGAAATATGCTGCGCAGATGACGAGTGTTTGTATTTTGCGGCTGGGTGCCTCGGTCTGACACTGCAGTGATTATGTCATGACTGGCCTGTTAGGGACTGGAGCTGCGACGCGCACGGCGTTGGGCCTCGAATGAAACGATCTTTTCGATTGGTGCGTCATCCTCGTCCTGCAGATAGTGACACAGTTCCAGAAAAAGGTCTGCAAATTCCTTGGGACCGTTTTCCTGAATGCGCTTGTCCTTGATGATGTGGAAGGCCACATTATAGACGACGCGAGAGGAAATTCCATTGCAGCGGCTGCCACCATAAGGAACCTCAAGATAATTTCTGATGATTTCTTCATCCTCAACCGCAAGGCGGCGTTTTCCGGAGAGAATCTTGCTGACAACCGACACATCACGTCTAAGCGCCTGTGCAAGGCCGCCGCGCGTTTTGCCCGGTTTATCCAGACCATCAAAAATCCAAGTCAAATCCATAAGCCGCTGTGACGAAGCCACACCCTTTTACAACCACTGGTGCATGTATATATAGAGCGTTGTGCGAAAATCGCAACATCAACCGTATCCGGGACCCGTTGCTCCATCAAGATTTTCAGGCTCAATTTAGAAACACGAATTCTTCAGGAGACCCGTAAGGCTCCCGACAGGATAGCAGTGTTGAAAACTGACAGAGAAGCATTCTGAGCAGGTCAACTGGAGCAAGCCAGCTTGAAAAAACCAGAAAAGGGGAGCTCTTACACAACGGTTGCGTGCCACTTAGAAGTGGCACGCCCTACGGGACTCGAACCCGTGTTTCCGCCGTGAAAGGGCGGCGTCCTAGACCGCTAGACGAAGGGCGCTTCGGGAGTGGCTTATAGAGAGGATTCTTAAGGGGAGCAACCCTCTTAATTCCCATAACCCGGTTTTTTTAGACGGGCTTTCAAGGCAATCCGGCAACTCCGAAACGGTGACGGCTCTCGCTCTTCGTTAGGCTGCAGTTGGATGGCCGCAACCGGCTGTTACCAGTGTCCGGTATTGGGCATCGACGCCCAGGGTTCTTGCGCCGGAAGCGGGTCACCTTCCTGCAGTAATTCAATTGAAATATTGTCCGGCGAGCGCACGAATGCCATGTGGCCATCCCGTGGCGGGCGGTTGATGGTAACCCCCATGTCCATCATCTTCTCGCAAAGTGCATAAATATCTTCGACCCGGTAGGCCAGATGGCCAAAATTGCGGCCTTCATCATAGTCTTCAGGGTCCCAGTTGTACGTCAGTTCGACCTGCGCTTTTTCGTCTCCTGGTGCCGCCAGAAAAATCAGGGTGAATCGTCCCTTCTCGTTCTCGATGCGGCGGGTCTCCTGCAGCCCAAGTCCTTCGCAATAGAATTTCAGCGATGCTTGCACATTTGTCACACGGACCATTGTGTGAAGATATTTCATGAAAAACTCCTTGAGGGTTGCGGCGGATAAACCGCAGCGGATTTATGGTGTACAGCTTTGAAAAAGTGCCGTTGGACACAACATAGGGCATGTTGCCACAGATTGAAGCACTGTTTTCAGAAGTCTGCTCCAGTCTGAACGCGTAAAAGTCCCTGGTGGATTTTCAGAATTCGCACAGATCAACCAATCAAGCAGAGGTGCCAAAATGAGCAGAATCGCCTGTTATGCGGTGATCTGTAGGCGGCGCTGAAGTGCGATCTTGTTGCATAAGCAAAAATCACATGGCATCAATAGTGAGAAGGCTGAAGGTGATTCTGTTTTGTCACCGGCGTTTGACGACTCGCTTTGACGTTGCAGCAAATGGCACTGCTTGGGGGGATAGGCAAACGATCGCTTGGTCGAGAGGGCAGTTCTATGAGTTCAAAACAGCCAGACGATTCAGGTGCTGCGCCAACAGGTGCCAGCGAGATGAGACAAGCTGAGGGTGCACTCAAGCGCGACGGCTCGACAAATCCCGACATTCCAGTCGATCTGCAGGTCATCGCCGGAGCCATAAAATGGTTCGACGTCTCCAAGGGCTATGGCTTTGTCATCCCTGATGATGGCTCCAACGACATTTTGTTGCATGTCACCACTTTGCGCCGTGACGGGTTTCTCACTGCTTTGGAAGGGGCCCGTGTCGTTTGCGAAGTCACCCGACAGAGCAAAGGGCTTCAGGCTTTCAGAGTGTTATCCATGGACGACAGCACCGCCTTGCAACCCACTCCTGGTGAGGCGACCCGCACCCACACCCAGGTTGCACCAGAAAGCGAAATGGTGCTGGTTACCGTAAAATGGTTCAACAGAACCAAGGGTTTTGGGTTCGTCACTGAAAGCGAAACCGCACCGGATATTTTCATCCATATGGAAACCTTGCGCCAGTTCGGACTGACCGAATTACGGCCGGGCCAGAAGGTGCTGGTCCGTTACGGTAAAGGCCCGAAAGGGCTGATGTGTGCAGAGGTGCGTCCGGCAGAAGGTCCGGGCCAGCCGGTCTCTCACTAGTCACCTGAACTCAATTAGGAGATTGCTGCATACCGGCCTCTGTTTTGCCGGAATCGCTGGACAGTATTCCTCTGAACTGATGCTTTAATAGCTATGAAGCAGCCTGTCAGGTAAACGTGCCGGGGCCGCTTTGTCTGGCTGATGAAACAAGAAAAAGGCAAGCTGGCCCATGACCATATCTTCCTGTCGCGCCGGAACCTCTCCGATCCGGCACTTGAGCGCTCTCGTTTTCGCAGTGTTTCTGTTGGTGTTGCCAACTTCCCTTTGGGCTCAGCAAGCGCAATCGATTGTGCCGAGTGCGGTTTATTTGTCGATTACAACAAATAGCGACACCGAGCGCTTTATTGTCGAGATCGCGGATGAACCGACAGAACGTGAGGTCGGGCTGATGTTTCGCGTCGATCTGCCGCAAGATCAGGGCATGCTGTTTGACTTTGAGGAAGACCGGCTTGTGACGATGTGGATGCGCAATACGCCGCTTTCACTGGATATGGTGTTTATTGACCGCAGTGGTCAGGTGGTGCGTGTTGCCCGCAACACGACACCATTTTCGACTGCAATCATTTCTTCCGGGCAGCCTGTCCGCTATGTGCTGGAAATCAACGCGGGGGAGGCTGAGGCCAGAGGAATTCGCGCCGGCGACAAGGTGACACACCCGCTGATTGAGAAAAACATGGCTCAGAATTGATCCCTGCGGATGGTCAGGTTGCATTCGTTTTAGGGGCGCCGTTCCAGGCTTTTTGAAAATTCACGAAAAGTGGCCTTGTCCCAGCCAGATTGTCCGTGTAAGAGGCGTGTCTCTGGAGCAGAAAACCGCTTCAGATATTGGTACGGGGTATAGCTCAGCCTGGTAGAGCACTGGTTTTGGGAACCAGGGGTCGAGAGTTCGAATCTTTCTGCCCCGACCACTTTCCGCACACACACAGTTCGAATTTGCGCCGGGGAGGTCTGATCCGCTCCGGTGGTGTGGCGACAACACCGCCAAAGCCGGAATCTGCCCTTGCCACATCGTGCCTGCTGCCTGTAATTAAAGGCCAGACGATCTGCAACAAACAGTTTGAAGCCCAAGAGTTCATTATGGTCGCACGCATATATCAGCCAACCAAGAATCCGATGCAATCCGGGCGTGGCAAAAGCGATGACTGGATCCTGGAATATGTGCGGGAGACGCCGCGTAAAATCGAACCGTTGATGGGCTACACCTCATCGTCAGATATGAAGCAGCAGATCAGGCTGAATTTCTCAAGCCCGGAAGAAGCTGTCGCTTATGCCGAGCGAAACGGCATTCCCTATCAGCTCGCCAACCAGAAGCAGCGCAAGGTTCGTGCGACCTCCTATTCGGAGAATTTCAGATTTGATCGCAAACAGGCGTGGACGCATTAGAGCGTTTCATGGTTACATTGAACCATTTGATGCTCCAGATCAGTTCATCGGCAAGGCAGTTAACGCAGCGCGATGCAGGGCATCGGGCAAGTTGGCTAACGCTGTCCGGTGGGCTGATCTGGAGCACCGAAGGC
>CAXBCI010000041.1:0-30564 GCA_963974065.1 uncultured Hyphomicrobiales bacterium
CAGAGAATCACAACTTACTGAAATCACTCAACTTCTTTTTCGGTCAGACACTAAGAGATTTGTTTGGAGAGGACTACGTTGCAGCCAAGGCAATAGAAAGGATTGCTGTCCAGAGAAAGACGGAAGATGGATACGACGAGAGCAAGCAGGTTCCACAACCGAAACGGCTGCGGCAAGCAACGATCATAGATTCCTTTAAACATCCGAAGGAAACCATGTTACTTAGGCGTGTTTATGGCAGTATCTACTGGCAGTTTACAGTTTTCGCACCTGACACGGTTCGAGAGGCCAGACTTAAGGCTCTCGGGATCGAAAAGGACGAACTCTCCGGGATATTCACTCGCGATGAGGATGATAAAAAGGGCGATCACGGCCAGAAGGTTAGTAAGACCGCATACCTTTCAGATTTCTTCGTCAGGAATGACGGGGAGAACGATACTCGATTACTTTCTGTGATCCAGAGATATTTGGAAATCATTTTCAACATTTCTGTCCACACGCCAACCACTGATGAGGCCGGAATGTATGCAGCGGTATCGGCCGCGAGTAAGTCAGCCTGCCTTTCGCGACAGGTTGGCGCATCAATTTATTCGGCTGATGGAGAGTTGATCAGTGTCGGATGGAATGATGTGCCCAAAGCACTCGGAGGCTTGTATTCGACGGAAGATGATAGCCATGATCATCGTTGTTATCTTTGGGGTGGGAAGCTTTGCCATAATGACCGCAAGAAGGAAGAACTCTACGAGAAAATATTCAAGACGCTCGAGAAAGAGAACCTCCTCGTGGAAAATGTCGATAGTGGTAAGTTTCGTTCCGCGTTGATCGCTACACCGGTAAAGGACTTGATTGAGTACAGCCGCTCCATTCACGCGGAAATGGAAGCAATAGTGTCGGCAGGTCGTACGGGAAAATCAGGTATGGTAGGTGGCACGCTCTATACGACAACATTCCCATGTCATAACTGTGCTCGGCACATCGTCGCAGCTGGCATTTCGAAAGTGTACTACGTTGAGCCCTACGCTAAGAGCCTTGCCCTAGAACTTCATAGCGACTCCATCGGTGTGACAGATGACGACGACGAGAAGGTCGCGTTCCTGCAATACGACGGTGTTGGACCGGACAGTGTACTTAAGCTGTATCATCATGGGATCGAACGCAAAGTTAAAGGCCAAGCGAAGATCGCGGACAAAAAAACTGCCCTTCCTGTCCTACCACCACCGATGGACGGATTCACAACACACGAAAAACGTGTTATCGACCATCTTGAGGACCTCGAGGGTAGGTCGGTGAGCGCGGAAGCAGGGTGACACGCATGGGCAACCGTCAGGAAAAGCGAAGACAGCAACGCGAATTCCTATTTGTAATAGACTCGAAACCTAAGCGAACCCAAGAAGCAGCACAAATTGAGGATGCCGAAAGTGCGGTACGCACGCAACGCCCCAGCCTCAAAAATGATGAAGCAAAAGCAGCACGGCAGAAGCTTATATCTGAACTGCGAGAATTTGGCTGCTGATCATCGGTCTTACGGTTAATATGGTGCCAAGATGTACTCGAACCGCTTGACCTACTATTTACGAAACAGTTGCTCTACCGGCTGAGATATTGGCGCTTTGCAGGGAGAAAGCACAAACGACCCTACCTATCTTGTGCAACGCATGGAATGACGCTTTTTCCACTGGGTTAAAAGGCTGGTCGCTCTCATCGGGCTCGGGTTTCTGGCCGGACGTGAATTTGTCGACCCTGATGGTGTTGAGTGACTTGGGACGGAGCGAAGGTTTTTGGGACTGTGTAAGCCACAGAGGTAGTGAACACCGTGGCTCGTCCCGTGCATTGGAACGAAGGGGTCAACGATTTGACCGACCTCTGGGGACCGCGTGACCGCCTAAGCCCTCTCGTACTCAGCCAGCAACGCCAGCTTCTGCTTTTCCGTCAAGCACAAGGAGCGGCCGGGAGATGGCCGCTCCTCACGTTGTTTAGCGCGGTGTGCATGTCATTCCGTTGCGCCGCGCGTTCGAGATACAGTCGGATTTGTTCACGTAGCCTTCAGAAGAAGCGCCCACGATCCGGCCGTTCGAAGCCGTGCGACGCCACCGCCAATTAGCAGCAGCGTCATTGTAGATTTCCCAGGTGTCGCCACCGACGATGCAGGTATCAGCCATTTTTGGCCCCTTCATATAGTTTATAAAAATGTAGCTATCACTACACTTGCGTGAAGTACTACGATTGCTATACTTAAGTCAAGGAAAAATAGCGCATAGGGCCCCATGTCTGAGAAATTTAGCGAAAAGCTCCGAAAGGTTCGAACCAGCAGAAAAAAAACGCTGGAGGAATTGGCGACGGCAATTGGCAGCTCAAAAGCTTACGTCTGGCAGCTAGAAAACAAAAAGAACGCCAAACCGTCCGCTGAGCTTCTTTTGAAAATCGCAAATTTCCTTGGTGAGTCGCCTGATTTCTTTCTCGACGACAAAGCCGAAGAACGTTCGGAGAACCAGCTTGAGGACGCGTTCTTTAGGAAGTTCAGAAACCTCTCGAACGAAGACAAGCGCTACATTGATAGATTAGTTTCGGGACTTAATGGCAAAGAAGACGACTAACCCAAAACGGGAAGCCATACGGCTCACCCAGATTTGGCAGCAATACGGTCCTAACATCTATCCACTTGACCTCGATGAACTGGTCAGGGGTGCAATCTTATCAAAAGATTTTCCCGACCATTTGGTCATTGACCGAAATCGGTTCGACAGCTTTGAGGGTTCACTTGTCCGCACCAAAGGGACGCGCAAGTGGACGATACTCCTCAATACCCGCGTTTCGAATGAGCGGCGTCGGCGTTTCACATTTGCGCACGAGCTTGGCCATTTCATGTGTCACCGCGAATTGCGTGACAGATTCGAGGACAGCGAAGACTCGCTAAACGACTTCCAAGACAAGGTCGAAACCGAAGCCAACGACTTTGCCTCCTGGCTTCTCATGCCTGCCAATTTGTTGCGCAATGAGTTCCGTGACTCGGCTTGGGAAACGGAGACACTGCAGGCAATTGGCAACCGATTTGAATGCTCCTTGCAAGCAAGCGCTCTCCGCCACATCTGGCTGAGTTCGAGACCCATCGCCTTCGTGGTTTCTCGAGATGGAATGATCCTGTGGGCGACCAAGAGCGATTCCGCTCCCTACATGGCGAACTATCGTTTTGGGGATGAACTGCCGCAAGGCTCTCACGCACTGGAATGCTTCCAGAAGGGTGTTGATGGCATCGCCAAGCAGGAGGTCGGACCGGTTTGGAACAATTTGCGGCGCGCATTCGAAAGTCAGTATTTCGATTGCTCAGGTCAAGGCTATCAGTACACTTGCATAGAGTTTCAATAGTTTACTGAGATCCCGTAGCAGCAGGAGGGTAGGACAGTGTCAGATGCTGCGGGTATGTCGATACCCAAATTCCCGAGTTGCCGGATTCTCGCGCTATTTTCCAAAGCTCTTGTCGATATCGAAGCGTGATATTGGGCGCGTTTGCAGTGACCCCACGAGAAAAAACAGGTTAATGCCAGCTTTTGAGACGATATACCCTGATCGTCTGCACGTCGAGTTGCATGACTGACCGATATGCCAAAATTGTTGCGATTGCACGGTCGGCTTGATGCGCAGTTCTGCCACCTTGCAGGACGAGGCTGCTTCGATGTCGAAGCTAGTTCGACAGACGTGACCTCGTTTGGCTGCTTGTCTTCCAGATCGTACGCGATGGTCAGTGCGCCCTTCTCAAGGCCCTCGGTCGCATAGAGTTTTTGACGGTTCGGCACGAGGTTGTCACCCATGTCTTAGGTACAATCTGTTACCTATGTCTCCGGTATGGACACGCAAAAAATGGTGCCGCTTATAGGATTCGAACCTACGACCCCATCATTACGAATGATGTGCTCTACCAACTGAGCTAAAGCGGCACTGGCGCGGGAAATAGCGCATTGGGGGCGGGTCCGTCAAATGACGATTGAGGCGGAGGGGCTAATTTCATCGCCCTGGTGGGGCGGCGGGTCCGTTCAATGTCGGTTGTGAGGCCGGGTGGAATTCGGGCGCTTGTGCGGCTTGGTCAAACTCTTGCTTTAAATTTGTAAAACTGTGATTCTGCGGCGGTGTGATTCTCCTGCCGCTGATCGCGGGAGGTGGCGCTCATTCCTTACATGTTTTCAAGACAGATGGACGATATCATGGATGTTATTCGGTGCATGAAACTGATTTCCGCGACGATTGTCTCGCTGGGGATGGCGGGCGCGGCCTATGGCCAGAGCTGCCCGGCCAATGGCGGGTTTGAAGCCTTCAAGACGGGCATTGCCAAAGAGGCGGCGGTAGAAGGGGTTGGCGCCAATGTGGTGCGGCGCATCGTGCCGGGGCTGAGCTTTTCTGACAGCGTGATTGCAGCCGACCGCAAGCAGGGTGTGTTTTCGCAGAGTTTTCTGGAATTTTCGGACCGCATGGTGGCGCCTTACCGGGTTAATGGCGGGCGCGAGCGGTTGCAGCGCCATGGCGATATATTCCGCCGGATCGAGGCGGAATATGGCGTTCCGGGCGCGGTGATCTCGGCGTTCTGGGCGCTGGAGACGGATTTTGGCGCGGTGCTGGGCAATTTCAACACGCTGAATGCGCTGGCTACCCTTGCTTATGATTGCCGCCGGCCGGAGCTGTTCCGCCCGCAGCTGATTGCGGCGCTGAAATTGCTCGACAGGGGCGATCTGACAGCATCGCAGATGCAGGGCGCATGGGCGGGTGAGCTGGGACAATTGCAGATATTGCCGTCGGATTATCTGGAAAACGGTGTGGATTATGACGGCGACGGGCGCGTTGATCTGCTGAAAAACACCGGCGATGTGCTGGCCACCGGGGGCAAGCTGCTGAATGTTCTGGGCTGGCGGCGCGGCGAGCCATGGCTGCAGGAAGTCCGGGTGCCGGGCAGTTTGCGCTGGGAACAGGCCGGGATCTACACCACATTGCCGGCCAGCGACTGGGCGGCAATGGGCGTTGCCGCGCGCAATGGCCTGGCGCTGGAGGGCAATACACTGCCGGCCTCGCTGATCCTGCCAATGGGCCGCAACGGGCCGGCATTTCTGGCCTATCCGAATTTCGGCGTGTTTCTGGAGTGGAACCAGTCGCTGGTCTACACCGTCAGTGCGGCCTATCTCGCGACGCGCATCAATGGCGCGCCGAAACTGGAGCGCGGTAATCCCGGCGAAATTCTGTCGGTCGATCAGACCAAGGCTCTGCAGGCCCTGTTGCGGGCGCGCGGCTATGATGTGGGGGAAATTGACGGCATTATCGGCTCGGGAACCCGTGCCGGCGTGCGCGCGGTGCAGATGGAACTCGGCCTTCCCGCCGATGCCTGGCCGACCCGCGACCTGCTGGCGCAGCTTCAGGGCAATCAGAGCAGTGCTGCCGCGCCATCCGCAACGCCGCCGCTGCCGAACGCCCGGCCTTGACAGTCTGACAGTCTTGACAGTCTTGACAGTCTTGAAATGAGCTAGTTCAGCATCCGCCTGGTATAGGGGCTGTCGAGTGAAAAGGCCGGGATTTCGGCCAGAAACCGCTCGCCGTCCGGGGTGCGCATGGTGTAGCTGCCGACCATCAGCCCGTTGGGCGTCATCAGCGGGCAGCCGCTCATATAGGAATAGCTGTCACCGGGGTTGAGCACCGGCTGCTCGCCCACAACACCCTGTCCGTCAACCTGATGCTGCTGGCCATTGCCGTCGGTGATGACCCAGTGCCGGGCCTCCAGCAAAACCACTTCATCGCCGTAATTTACGATCTCGATCGCATAGGACCAGACATAGCGGCTTTCCAGCGGATCGGATTGATCTTCCAGAAAGCGCGGCGCCACAGAGACCGCAATGCCGTTTGTCCTGGAATGGTAGGGATGGATCATGGCAATTCTCGCTCACCGAATCCGGTTGTTGATCTTAACCTCAAGCGCTGGTGCTGCCAAGCGGCCAGCACTGCCGAATTAAAGTCCTATGCACATTGAAAGCGCCCTTTCTGCGGCACCCGGTCGGCGGTCGCGGAAAAACCCGGCTCTGCCTTCTGCGGCAAAGGCCGGGCTGCAATCCGGTTGTGAAGTGTGGCCTAAAGGCTGATCGCGCGCTCATCAAAAAAATGTTAGTTGACCGGAGCCATGGCAGCGCGCCATTTGCTGGGGCACACACAGCCGGAGACGGGCGCCCGGCTTTCAAGGGAGAGCACAATGCTGAAATTTCTGATACGGGCCGTGACGGCCGGTTTCATGGTGGCCGGACTCGTACAGGCCGGACTTGCACAGGCTGGGGACACGCCCGATCCGGCGAAATGGCCGGAGGTTCTGGCCAAGGCCAAAGGCCAGACGGTGTACTGGCATGCCTGGGGCGGCGAGCCGCGCATCAATGATTACATCGCCTGGGTGGGCCGCGAAGTCGAAGACCGCTTCGGCGTCAAACTGGTGCATGTCAAGGTCAATGATACCGGAGCCGTGGTCTCCCAGGTGCTGGCCGAAAAAACCGCCGGAACCGTTGAAGGCGGCTCGGTTGACCTGATCTGGATCAATGGCGAGAATTTTGCCGCAATGAAGCGCGAAGGCCTGCTGCTGGCGCAGGGCTGGGCCAACAAATTACCAAATTTCCAGTATGTCGATATCAGCGGCAAGCCGACGGTGATCAATGATTTCACCGTGCCGACAGACGGGCTGGAAGCGCCCTGGGGCATGGCGCAACTGGTATTTTACAACGACACAGCGATCAGCAATGACATGCCGAAAAGCATGGCTGAATTGCTGCAATGGGCGCAGAATAATCCCGGCCGTTTTTCCTATCCGCAACCGCCCGATTATGTTGGATCGACCTTTCTGAAGCAGGCGCTGTATGAATTGGTCGGCGATCCGACCGTGTTGCAGCAACCGGCGGATGAAGCGGATTTTGACGCCGTCACCGCGCCGCTGTTTGCCTATCTCGACCAGCTTCACCCCGCGATGTGGCGCTCCGGCCGGGCGTTTCCGCAAAACACCGCAACCCTGCGCCAGCTGCTGGCCGATGGCGAATTGGAGATCGGATTCGCCTTCAATCCGTCTGCGGCGTCGAACGCCATAGCCAATAATGAGCTGCCCGATACGGTGCGCTCCTTTGTTCTGGATAAAGGCACCATCGGCAACACCCATTTCGTGGCCATTCCCTTCAACGCCAATGCCAAGGCGGGAGCAATGGTTCTGGCGAATTTCCTGATGTCTCCAGAAGCGCAATTACGCAAGCAGGACCCTTCTGTGTGGGGCGATCCGACCGTTCTCGACGTCACCCGGCTGCCGGCCGCCGAGCAAAGCGCGTTTGAAGCGCTCGATCTGGGCATTGCCACATTGGGGCCGAGCGAGTTGGGCATCGTGCTTCCCGAACCGCATTCGTCCTGGATGGTGGCGCTGGAAAAAGCCTGGCTTGCTCGTTACGGCGTTTGAGCGGCCCAGTACCTGCGCAGCTGATGATGAATCATAAAGGGAAGGGCGGGAACCCATGCTGAAACATGTTCCCGCCCTCACCCTGATTTTTCTGATCGGTCCGGTTCTGGCCGGATTGTTCGGTGTGCTGCTGCCGGCTCTGGGTGTGCTGCCAAGCCTTGGCGGCACCAGGCTGACGCTGGAGTTTTTTCGCGATGTTCTGAACACGCCGGGCGTGCTGCGCTCCGCCGCGCTGAGCCTGGCTGTCGGCCTTGTCACCACCAGCGTATCGCTGGGGATGGTGATGCTGCTGATTGCCGGCTGGCAGGGCACACGGTTCTTCAGGATATTGCGAAGCCTGCTGTCGCCGCTGCTGTCGGTGCCCCACGCCGCTGCGGCCTTCGGGCTTGCCTTCCTGATTGCGCCGTCCGGCTGGCTGATGCGGCTGGTCTCGCCCTGGGCCAGCGGTCTGGACCGACCGCCCGACTGGCTGATTGTCAATGACCCGCTGGCGCTGTCGATGATGGCCGGTCTGATTGCCAAGGAAGTGCCGTTCATATTGCTGGTCTCGCTGGCAGCGCTGCCGCAAAGCGATTTGCGGCGCAAGGCCGCACTGGCCGCAACCCTTGGCTACGGCCCTGTCAGCGGCTTCTTCAAAACCACTTTCCCGCTGGTCTACCGGCAGATCCGGCTGCCGGTTCTTGCGGTGCTGGCCTATGCCACCTCGGTTGTTGATGTGGCGATTATTCTGGGTCCCTCGACTCCGCCACCGCTATCGGTGCGGTTGCTGCAATGGATGAATGATCCGGACATTACAGAGCGCTTCAGAGCGTCCGCCGGGGCCATGCTGCAACTGGGTGTCACCGCTTTTGCCCTGCTGGTCTGGTTTGCCGGCGAGCGCATTGTGCGGCAGGCCGGAATGCACGCCGTCGGCCGTGGCCGCCGGCACTGTGCCGATAATTTCCTGCGGCGGCTGATTGCGATTCTGACTGTCGCATCCTCGGCGATGGTGCTGGCAGGGATCATCGTTCTTGGCATCTGGTCAGTGGCCGGTTACTGGCGGTTTCCCGACGCCCTGCCGGTCAGTTTCACTCTGGCCAACTGGACGCGGCAGGCGATGGGGCTGGAAACGCCGCTGCAAAACACGCTGCTGATCGGTGTTGCCGCGACCGCTCTGGCCGTGGTTCTGACACTGGCATGTCTGGAGCAGGAGGTTCGCTCCGGCAAGACCGCCACCAACCGGGCTTTGGTGCTGCTCTACATTCCGCTGATCGTGCCGCAAGTCAGTTTTCTGTTCGGGCTCAACATTCTGACACTGCAACTGGGCGGCAAAGCCCATATTCTGCAGGTGGTGCTGACACACGTGATTTTTGTGCTGCCCTATGTCTATCTCTCGCTGGCCGACCCCTGGCGGGCATGGGACCGGCGCTATGCGGCGATTGCCCATGGTATGGGTCATGGCGCCAACAGGGTGTTCTGGTCGGTGCGCCTGCCAATGCTGCTGACCGCCGTCCTGACGGCCGCCGCAGTGGGATTTGCGGTATCGATCGGCCAGTATCTGGCCACCCTGCTGATTGGCGGGGGACGGGTACCGACCATTACAACGGAAGCTTTGGCTCTGGCCTCCGGGGGTGACAGACGGGTGATCGGCGTATATGCGCTGATACAGGCGGCGCTGCCCTTTGCCGGTTTTGCTGCGGCGCTTGCCCTGCCCGCGCTGCTCTACCGCAATCGCCGCAACATGAGAGCCAATGCCTGATGCGACAAGGACGCCCATGACAATCGCTGCGCAAGGCCTGACCCTGGAAGATGTCTGCATCATGCTGGACGGCCGGCCCATGGTTCATGTCAGCGCCCATGTGGCACCGGGTGACGTGCTGACCATCATGGGGCCTTCCGGTTCGGGGAAATCGACTTTTCTGGCCTATATTGGCGGCTTTCTGGACGGTGCGTTCCGGGGGATGGGCAAAGTCTATCTGAATGGCCAATCGATCGAACATCAGCCGGCGGAACAGCGCCATGTCGGCATTCTGTTTCAGGATGCGCTGCTGTTTCCGCATATGAGTGTCGGCCAGAACCTGCTGTTTGCCATACCAGCAAAGATCAAAGACCGGGCCGAGCGTCGCAGGCTGGCGGAAGAAGCTTTGAAAGAGGTCGGGCTGGCGGGCCTGTTTGACCGCGACCCGGCGACCCTGTCCGGCGGCCAGGAAGCGCGTGTCGCGCTGATCAGAGTGCTGCTCTCGACACCCAAGGCGCTGTTGCTGGATGAGCCTTTTTCCAAGCTTGATGCGGACCGCCGTCTCAGCATCCGCAAGATCGTGTTTGATCTGGCGAAAGCCCGCAATCTGCCGGTGCTGCTTGTCACCCATGATGCAGCAGATGCCAAAGCTGCGGGCGGGCGCGTCATCATTCCGCTGGAATCGGCGCGCGATTCACACCCATGACACTGCCGATCGAGGCGGTCAGGACCGAACTCCTGACGCAGTTCCGGGCGCATTCCAATCTGGTGCTGGTGGCTGAACCCGGCGCCGGTAAAACCACCCAGGTTCCGTTATGGCTGCTGGATGAGGCCGTGCTGAAGGGCAACAAGATCATCCTGCTTGAACCGCGCCGGATTGCGGCCCGCGCCGCTGCCCAGCGCATGGCCAGCCTGCTTGGTGAAGAGGTCGGACAGACAATTGGCCTGCGCATGCGGGCGGAAACCAGAGTGAGTGCCCGCACCCGGCTGGAAGTTGTCACCGAAGGCGTGTTTTCGCGGATGATCCTCGATGATGCGACACTGCCTGGCGTTGGTGCCGTGCTGTTTGACGAATTTCATGAACGTTCGCTCGACGCTGATCTTGGCCTGGCGCTGGCGCTCGATGTGCAGGCCGCCCTGCGCGACGATCTGAAGCTGATGGTGCTGTCGGCAACGATTGATGCAAAGGCAGTGTCGGCGATCATGGATGATGCGCCGGTGATTGCCTCCAAAGGGCGCGGCTTTCCAATTGATATGCATTATCTGCCGCGCAATCAGCGCAAGATGATCGTGCCGCAAATTGTTGAGGCGGTGCAATTGGCGCTTAAGGAGCAAAGCGGCAGCATACTGGTGTTCCTGCCCGGCCGCAGCGAGATTGAAGCGGCGCGCCGCCAGCTTCAGGACACTGTTGGCGGAGATCCGACTGTCCTGATTGCGCCGCTATATGCCGGCCTGCCGCAACAGGCGCAGATTGCGGCTCTGCAGCCAGCACCGGCGGGCAAGCGCAAGATCGTGTTGTCCACCAACCTTGCCCAGACTTCGATGACCATTGAGGGGGTTCGCGTGGTGGTCGATGGCGGTCTGTCCCGGCGACCGCGCTTCAACCCGCAAACCGGCGTGTCGCGTCTGGAAACGGTGTTCGTCAGCAAGGCGGCAGCTGACCAGCGCGCCGGACGCGCCGGGCGAACTGAACCGGGGGTCTGCTACCGGCTCTGGCCCGAGCAGTGGACCCGCACGCTGGAAGCGCAGGATCAGCCGGAACTTCTGGAAGCGAATCTGGCGCGGTTTGCGCTGGATCTGGCGGAATGGGGCGTGTCCGATCCGACGCAACTGGCGTTTCTGGATTATCCGGCGAGCGGCAAATTTGCAGCGGCGCAAAGCCAGCTCAGATCATTCGGCGCGCTGACGAAGGACAATCACATCACGCCATTCGGGCGCAGCTTGCAGGCCCTGCCGATTGATCCGCATCTGGGCGCGATGGCGTTGCAAGCCGCAGAGCGCGGCACGGCGCAGTTGCGCAGCGCACTGCTTGTGGCGGCGCTGCTGAGCGATACCCAGCGCCAGCGCGAGCCAGATCTGGGTGTGTTGTACAGCCGCGCATCCGCGCGCGCAGAAGGTACGGTGAAACAAAGCTTCGAGCGTCTCTGTCGGCTGTTTTCGATTTCTGCCAGAGGCCCGACACTGCCGCGCGACGAGATTGGCACTTTGCTGTTGATTGCATTTCCGCAATGGGTGGCGATCAACCGCGGCGGCGGGCAGTTTCAACTTGCCGCCGGTCAACGCGTGGCGCTTTCCACCGATCATCCGATTGCCGGCGAGCCTTATCTGGTGGTTGCCGACATGATGGGGGAAGCCGGAAATTTGCGCCTGCTGTCAGCCTCTGCACTGGATGCCACAAGCTTTGCAGCGCATGCTGACCGCCATGCGGTCTCTGAAGAAACACTGAGCTTTGACGCCGCCGCTGCGCGGGTGAAGGCGGAACGTGTGGTCCGGCTTGGCGCGCTGGTTCTGGAGCGCAAATCCCTGAAACAGTTCGACCGGGCAAAGGCGGAAGCTGTGCTGTGGCAGGCGATAGCAGAGCGAGGCATCGATGCCATTGCGTTTTCACCAAAGGCAAATGCGCTGATGCAACGTCTGCAATTCCTCCACCGCGCCATTGGCGCGCCATGGCCGGATACCAGCCGCAGCACTCTGGAAGCGACGCTTGAAACCTGGCTGCGGCCATTTGTGCCCGGCGCTGTTGCGCTGTCCGATCTGACGCAAGATGCGATCATCGGCGCGCTGAAATTTCGCTCGCCGCAAATCCACCAGCTCGACGCTTTGGCACCGGAACGGTTTCAGTTGCACGGCAATCGCAGTGTGGCAATTGACTACAGCGATGAAAACGGACCGGTGCTGCGGGCCCGGGTGCAGGATTTTTTTGGTCTTGATGAACACCCGGTGATTGCTGGCCATGTTCCGCTGATTCTGGATCTGCTGTCTCCGGCACGGCGCAGCATTCAGATCACCCAGAACCTGCCGGCCTTCTGGAGAGGGTCATGGCGCGATGTGCGCGCCGACATGCGCGGCCGCTATCCCAAACATGACTGGCCGGAATACCCTGCCGGCAAGGCGTAGTGGGCAGACCATACATCCGCATTTGCATTTTATCGACGGCCGGCATTGCCTGAATTGGCGCGCTGCGTGATATAGGCAGGGCCGCGAGACACGATCCCCTGAAACAGTTTTGAGCGCATATGACATATCTTGTGACCGGCGTGGCCGGCTTTATCGGCTTTCACGTGGCGCAGCGCCTGCTGCAGCGTGGTGAACGGGTTGTCGGTCTGGACAATCTGGACAGCTATTATGCCACCGCGCTGAAGCAGCGGCGGCTTGATGCGCTGAAACCGCACCACAATGCGTTTCGTTTTGTGAAATGCGATATTTCCGACAGTGCTGCCCTGCGCAGCGCCGCCTCTGACATCGCGATCACCAAGATCGTGCATCTGGCGGCACAGGCCGGCGTGCGCCACTCGATTGATCACCCGGAAGCCTATGGCAAGACCAATCTGACCGGACATCTCAACATGCTGGAATTGGCGCGCCACAACGACGCTCTGGAACGTATGGTCTATGCGTCTTCCAGCTCGGTCTATGGTGCCAATACCAAAATGCCGTTTTCCGAAGACGATCCGGTGGAAAAACCGGTCTCGCTCTATGCCGCATCAAAACGCGCTGATGAACTCATGAGCATTGCCTACAGCCATCTATACGACCTGCCGCTGATCGGTCTGCGTTTCTTCACGGTCTACGGGCCGTGGGGCCGACCCGATATGGCATTATGGAAATTTGCCAAAGCGATCATGCAGGACCAGCCCATTCCAGTGTTCAATCATGGCAGAATGCGGCGTGATTTCACCTATATCGACGACATTGTCAGCGGCATTCTGGCGACGGTGGATCAGGTGCCGGAATTTTCCAATGACCAGGGGCACAGGCTTTACAATATCGGCAATAATCAGCCGGAAGAACTGATGCATCTGATCGCCTGTCTGGAGCGTGAACTGGGCCGCGAGGCGATGAAGGAATTGCTGCCGATGCAACCCGGCGATGTCCACGAAACCTATGCCGACATCACCCGGATCTCCCGGGATTACGGTTTCAGGCCGACGACAAGTCTGGAAGATGGCGTGGCGAAATTCGTGCGCTGGTTCAAGGGCAGCAACGCCGTACAATATTAAAGCGCCCGAAGCTATGGTTCATCAGTGAGCGCTATTCACCGCTGCGCCAGCGCCGGCCATTCAGATCGACGCCGAATAATTGCGGTGTGCGGGCAAAGGCGGCCAATCCCAGAAGCGCGGGCTTTTCATGGGTGATGACGGCAGTTGCCATGGTGTTCATCAACTCCTCATGCGGCGCTTTGGCAATAAAGGCAGCGCGGAAGTCGGATTCAGCGAGAAAACCGGCGATCTTCTTGGAAATGCCGCCGGCCAGATAGACACCGCCGGTTGCCATGAAGGCTATGGCAAGATTTCCGGCGACACGGCCAAGCAATCTACAGAAAATATCCAGCGCCTCCTTCGCCGTCTCATCGGACCCGGCAAGCGCCGCGGAGGTGATCTCGCTGGGGCCATCGAATATGACAGGGCGGTTACGCCAACTGGCAACGCCCTTATAGAGCCGCACCAGGCCACGACCACATAACAGCGCCTCGGCTGAGATACGGCCATGCTCTTTTTCAAAATGCGGCCACAGCTCAAATTCATCTTCTGTAACCGGACCCAGATCAATATGACCGCCCTCGCCGGGCACCGGCACCCAAAGCGCTCCGGTATGAATCATGCCCGCCGCACCGAGACCGGTTCCCGGTCCGAGCACGACCTTGGTCCCGGTGGCGGCCATCTCGACATCGCCGATCAACTCAAAATCGTCATCTCGAAGCGAGGGCAGCGCCAGAGACTGGGCTTCAAAATCATTGACCAGAACAACTTCATCAAGCTGCAGCGCTTCCATCAGCGCGTTGGGGCGGATCACCCAATCACAATTGGTCAGGGGAACTTCATCGCCGCTGATCGGGCCTGCCACTGCCAGAACCGCAGAACGGGGCGTGGTGGCGGTCCGGGACAGAACCATGGCTTCCGCCGCATCTTCAAGGCCGACGTAATCGGCAGTCTGGGCGGTCTGGAATTCTTTCAGTTCCGCGTGGGCATCGGTGAGTATACCAAAGCGTGCATTGGTCCCGCCGATATCTGCGACAAGGACCGGATAGGGAAGATTTTCGTGACTTTGGACTGACGTGGTCATGGTTCTAACTTATTCGTTTCAACTGTGCGGAACACAAACCAAAAAGCGCCCGGACCGTCAACTGCGAGAGGCAGACACCGGGCAAATGATTTTGAAGGATGCCCATCAAGACAGCGTTTTGAATTCTGTCATGAGACGCTTTCCTGAGCCGGCTTGCTCGGGCTGGTCAGGCGTGAGGGGTCTGCAATCAGCAACTCGGCAGTCGCTTCATTCAGCGCCGTTGCCACATCATAGACGACGGCGAGCCGCATCAATGCCTTGACATCGACATCATGCGGCATCGGCGTCAGGGGATCGATGAAGAAGATCAGTCCCTGAACCTTGCCCTCGGCAATCATGGCACCGATTTGCTGATCGCCGCCCAATGGGCCGCTGCGCATTGGTGTGACGGACAGTGCCGGACAGGCCTTGAGCAATCTGGTGCCGGTGGTGCCGGTTGCAACGATGTCAAACTGCTGCAAAGCTGGCAGATGCCGCTTGGCAAATTCCACCAGGGCGTCCTTTTTTTCATCATGGGCAATCAAAGCCAGTCTTGCCCTTGCCGGTCGCACAATCATGTCCAATTCCAACTCTGGATCGCCTTTGGCGAGAGTGTCGCCTGATGAAGCTGACCAATAGGACACCGGCGTCCAAGGTGCCCGTCTGCCATTTTTTAAATGACCACGTCTTTGTAAAAAAAGCGATGCAAATTTTTGAAAGCCGTGCAAAGCTGATTGCGTTTTTACTGGAGTAACCAAGCGCTGACGAACCTTTGAGATGCATCAAATGCTGTGTCCAGCGGATCGAAAGCCGAAACAAGAGAGCATTGTTATGAAACTTAAACTCTTTGCGGCCGTAGCTGCCGCTGCGATGATGGCGACGACAGCCTTCGCACAGGAATTCAAACCTGCTGTGATCTTCGATATGGGCGGCAAGTTTGACAAATCATTCAATGAAGCCGCCTATAATGGCGCGGAGAAATTCAAGGCGGACACCGGTATCGAATATGGTGAATTCGAAATCACCAATGCGTCCCAGCGTGAACAGGCGCTGCGCAATTTTGCGCGCCGGGGTTACAATCCGATTGTGGTGATGGGCTTTGCCCAGGCCGAAGCGATGGACAAGGTTTCGGCCGAATTTCCGGATCTGAATTTCGCCATCATCGACATGGTGGTCGATCAGCCGAATGTGCGTTCCGTTGTCTTTAACGAGCACGAAGGATCGTATCTGGTCGGTCTGCTGGCGGCTCTGAAATCTGAAACCGGCACGGTCGGATTTGTCGGCGGCATGGATATTCCACTGATCCGCAAATTCGCCTGCGGATATGTCCAGGGCGTGAAAGCCGCTGATCCTGATGCCAAAGTCATCCAGAATATGACCGGTGAAACACCGGCAGCGTGGAATGATCCCGTGAAGGGCGGTGAGATCACCAAAGCGCAGATCGATGCCGGAGCCGATGTGGTTTATGCGGCAGCAGGCGGCACCGGTATCGGCGTGCTGCAGAAAGCGGCTGACGAAGGCAAATTGTCGATCGGTGTCGACAGCAACCAGAATTATCTGCACCCCGGCAGCGTATTGACATCGATGCTGAAGCGCGTCGATGTGGCCGTCTATGATGCCTTCATGGATGCCAAGAACAACGACTTTGAGACCGGATTCACCGCATTGGGTCTGGGAGAAGACGGCGTCGGCTGGGCTCTGGATGAAAACAACGAGTCCCTGATTACCGATGAGATGAAACAGACCGTCGAACAGGCCAAGGCGGATATCATCGCCGGCAAGGTTGCTGTGCATGATTACATGTCCACCGATTCCTGCCCGGTGATGTAGGCACTGTCAGAAACCCCCCGCGCCAGGAGCGGGGGTTTTTTCATTTGCCTGTAATTTTACAGCCATGTTACAGACCCCATCCAGCACCCACGCCGCATCGCCGGAAAACGCGCCGCGTGCCATCGAGTTGATCGCAATCAACAAGCGCTTCGGTTCGGTCCATGCCAATAAGAACATCAACCTGTCGGTTGCACAGGGGGCAATCCACGGCATAATCGGTGAAAACGGGGCCGGAAAATCCACCCTTATGTCGATTATCTACGGCTTCTATCAGGCCGATTCCGGTGAAATCCGGATCAAGGGCGAGCCGATCACAATCAAGGACAGCCAGGCGGCAATTTCCGCCGGTATCGGCATGGTGCACCAGCACTTCATGCTGGTGGAAAATTTCTCGGTGCTGGAAAATATCGTGCTCGGTGCCGAAGGCGGTGCGGTGCTGGCCGGAGCCATCGGCAAAGCCCGCAGGGATCTGAAGCATCTGGAGGAAGAATTTCAACTTGATGTGGATCCCGATGCGATCATCGAAGACCTTCCCGTTGGGCTTCAGCAGCGTGTCGAAATCCTGAAAGCGCTGTATCGCGGCGCTGATATTCTCATTCTTGACGAACCCACCGGCGTTTTGACCCCTGCGGAGGCCGACCATCTGTTCCGCATTCTTGAGCAGTTGAAAGAGCAGGGAAAGACGATCATTCTGATCACCCACAAACTGCGCGAAATCATGGCAATCACTGACACGGTATCTGTGATGCGCCGTGGCGAGATGGTGGCAACCGTCACCACCTCTGAGACCAATCTGGCGGAACTGGCGGAGTTGATGGTCGGGCGCAGCGTGCTGCTGAATGTGGAAAAAGCACCTGCAGCGCCACAAGACGTGCTGTTGGAAGTGGAAGGCCTGACGGTGCGCGACGAGCGCGGCGTCATCATGGTGGATAATGTGTCATTCCAGGTGCGCGCCGGGGAAATTGTCGGCATTGCCGGAGTTGCCGGCAATGGCCAGTCCGAACTGCTTGAAGCGATTTCCGGCATCTTTCCCGCCAGGAGCGGGCGGGTTCTGCTGAAAGGCGAGCCGATACAGGTTACCGGCAATGCCGACCCTGCACTGCTGCGCAAAAAGGGCATGGCGCACGTTCCGGAGGACCGCCACCAGATGGGACTGGTGCTGCCATTTGAGGAAAACGAAAACAGTATTCTGGGCTATCAGACGCGAGAGCCCTATGTCAGCGGTCCTTTCCTTGACATCACGGCGATGCGCCGCGACGCCGCCGAAAAAATTGAGAAATACGACATCCGGCCACCGAATTGCCGGCTCAAGACCGCTAGTTTTTCCGGAGGCAACCAACAGAAGATCGTTCTGGCCCGGGAAATGGAACAGAATCCGGACGTGCTGATCATCGGACAGCCGACACGCGGTGTCGATATCGGCGCGATTGAATTTATCCACAAGCGCATTGTGGAAATGCGGGACGCGGGAAAGGCGATCCTGCTGGTATCTGTCGAGCTCGATGAAATCCGGTCTCTGGCCGACCGGGTTCTGGTGATGTTTGCAGGCCGCATTGTCGGTGAGTGCGCTCCGGAAACGCCGGAGGGCGAAATCGGCATGCTGATGGCAGGCATTGAACGCTCGGAGGCCGCACAATGAAGAACGGCTTACCGCGCTGGGTGGATATCGGTCTGATCCCGCTGCTCAATGTGACCGCCGCATTTCTGGTGTCCGGGCTGGTGGTGCTGTTCATCGGTGAAAACCCGATCCAGGCAGTCCGGGAAATGATCTTCGGTGCGCTTGGCTATGGCGAAGGCTTCGGTTTCACGCTGTATTATACCACCAATTTCATCTTCACCGGGCTTGCAGTGGCCGTTGCGTTTCACGCCGGGCTGTTCAACATTGGCGGTGAAGGCCAGGCCTATATCGGAGGGTTGGGTGTCGCCCTGGTGGCCCTGTCCTTCGGCGAAATTTTCCCGTGGTGGATCACCTTTCCCATTGCCATTATCGGTGCTGGCCTGTTTGGCGCGGCATGGGCGCTGATCCCGGCCTGGCTTCAGGCGACACGCGGCAGCCATATCGTGATCACCACCATCATGTTCAATTTCATTGCTGCATCGGTGATGGTCTATCTGCTGGTCAATGTGCTGAAAGTCCCCGGTTCGATGGAACCTGCCACTGCCCGGTTTGCGCCGGGCGGCACCTTGCCGTTCCTGCGCGAAATCATTCCCGCTTTCGGCTTTTCACCCGCCAATATTTCGATCTTCTGGGCGCTGGCCTGTTGTGTCTTTGTCTATATTCTGATCTGGCGCACCCGGCTTGGCTATGAAATGCGGACCTTCGGATTCAACCAGACTGCGGCCATCTATGCGGGGATTTCTCCAACCAAGATCATTGTCGTAACCATGCTGATTTCCGGGGCTCTGGCGGGGATGATGGCGCTCAATGAAGTAATGGGTCAGGCGCAGAAACTTCAGGACAATTTCACTGCCGGCTACGGTTTTGTCGGCATTGCTGTCGCGCTGATGGGCCGCTCCCACCCTGTCGGTATCGTGCTGGCGGCGCTGCTGTTCGGAATTCTGTATCAGGGCGGTGCCGAACTGGCCTTTGCCATGCCCGCCATCACGCGCGACATGATCGTTGTCATTCAGGGGCTGGTGATTCTGTTTGCCGGCGCTCTTGAGCATATGTTCCGCCCCAGCCTGACACGCTTGTTTGCCGGGCGCGAGCCCCCGCTTGTACCGGCGGAATAGGAGGCCGCGATGGAAGATTTCCTGATCAAATTGCCGCTGTTGCTGGATTCCATGGTTCGGCTCAGCGTTCCGTTGCTGTTTGCCGCTCTGGCCGGGCTTTTTTCCGAGCGGTCCGGTATTTTCGACATCAGCCTGGAAGGCAAAATGCTGGGTGCTGCCTTTGGCGCCGCCGCCGCCGCCTATGTCACGGATTCGGCAACCCTTGGCCTGCTGGCGGGGATACTGGTCTCCGTCGCGCTGGCGCTGGTGCATGGCTTTGCCTCCATCAGCCAACGCGGCAACCAGATTGTATCCGGTGTGGCGATTAATTTCATCGCACTTGGTCTGACGGTTCTGCTCGGACAGGCGTGGTTTTCCCAGGGCGGACGCACGCCGCAGCTCGGTGCCAATGGCCGCTTTGGCGAGTTGACTTTGCCGTTTGCCGACACCCTGTCAGGCCTGCCGATCATCGGCACGCTCTATGAAGGCATTCTGTCCGGTCATAATATTCTGGTCTATCTGGCATTTCTGTCGGTGCCGCTCTCATGGTGGGTGCTGTTCCGAACCCGCTTCGGCCTGCGCCTGCGTGCAGTCGGCGAGAACCCGGCGGCGGTTGACACCGCCGGAATATCGGTGATCTGGCTGCGCTATCGTGCGGTTATTGTCTGCGGCGTGCTGACCGGTTTTGCCGGCACCTATCTGTCGATCGCGCAGGCCTCCGGCTTTACCAAGGACATGACCGCAGGCCGCGGCTTTATAGCGCTGGCCGCGCTGATCTTTGCCAAATGGAAGCCGGTGCCGGTGATGATGGCCTGCCTGTTATTCGGGCTGCTCCAGGCGATCCCGATTCAGTATCCGCGAATTTCGCTGCCGGGCATCGGCATTGTTCCCGGACAGGTGATGCAGGCCCTGCCCTATGTGCTGACAGTTGTGCTGTTGGCCGGTTTCATCGGAAAGGCCACGCCGCCCAAGGCGGGAGGCGTGCCTTACGTCAAGGAGCGCTGAACAATGTCCCACGATCTGTTTGAAGCAGCCCTTGCTGCGCGCGCCAAAGCCTATGCGCCGGCTTCGAATTTTTCAGTTGGCGCAGCCATTCGCGGCCGCAACGGAAAAATCTATGCAGGCTGCAATATCGAAAATGCCGCCTATCCGGAAGGCTGGTGCGCGGAAACCTCGGCCATTTCCCACATGGTGATGGATGGCGAACAGAGCATTGCCGAGGTCTGCGTCATCGGCACAGGGGATGTGTTCTGCACCCCCTGCGGCGGTTGCCGTCAGCGGCTTGCCGAATTTGGCGCGGCAGATGTGCCGGTGCATATTGCCAAGGATGGCGGCATCGTCGAAACCTTCAGACTGGGTGATCTTCTGCCGGCCAGCTTTGAACTGGACCGCTCATGAGCGAGATTTCCGATCTTGCCAGTGCCGAGGCCGCTGACGCTTTGAGACTGGTGCGCCAGTCGACCGGGCGCCGGTTTTCCGTTGGTCTCATTCTTGGATCCGGTCTGGGCGGCCTTGCCGACATGGTGGAGAACCGCATCGAAATACCCTTTACCAATTTGCCCGGCTTTCCCACATCCGGCGTTTCCGGCCATGCCGGCACGCTGATTGCGGGAGATCTGTCCGGCTTGCCGGTGGTGCTGTATTCTGGGCGCTCGCATTTTTACGAGCACGAAGACGCTGCGGTAATGCGCCGTCCGATCGCCCTGATGAAGGCGCTGGGCTGCAACATGGTTGTACTGACCAATTCCGCCGGATCGCTGCACCCGGAAATGGGTCCGGGTTCGGCAATGCTGATTACCGATCACATCAATTTTTCCGGCTCCAACCCGCTGTTCCGGGAGCCCTCGGACCGGCGTTTTGTCGGCCTGACCGAAGCCTATGACAAAGACCTGCGCGATCGGTTTGACCGGTCAGCAAAGCGCCAGTCGATCCCGCTTCACCATGGCGTCTATATGTGGTTTTCCGGCCCGTCCTTTGAAACACCAGCGGAGATTAACATGGCACGGATTGTCGGTGCCGACGCGGTGGGCATGTCGACTGTACCGGAAGCCATTCTGGCACGTTTTTTCGATATGCGCGTGGTGGCGCTGTCTGCTATCACCAATCTGGCTGCCGGGATGACCGGGCAGGAACTGTCACATGATGAAACCAAAGAGAATGCGCCGAAAGCGGCAGATAAGCTGAAAGCGCTGATCGGTGGTGTGTTGGAGGAACTGGCAAGAACATGACTGATACCGCATTGCTGGCAGGGCTGATTCGCTGCCTTGATCTGACAAATCTGAATGATGATTGCGATTCAGCGGCGCTGGCCGCGCTGTGTAAAAAAGCACAGACGCCGCACGGCAATGTCGCAGCGGTCTGCATTTGGCCGCGCTTTGTTGGCGAGGCAAAAAAACTGCTCGCCGGAACCGGCATCAAGATCGTAACCGTGGTGAATTTCCCGCAAGGCGGCGAAGACACGCTGGCGGTGGAAGAAGAGACCCGTCAGGCCTTGCGCGATGGCGCCGATGAGATTGACCTGGTGATGGCCTATCAGGCGCTGGCCGAAGGCCGTGCCGGATTTGCCGAAACGCAGATCGTGCGCATCAAGCGGATTTGCGGCGAGAAGGTGTTGAAAGTCATTCTGGAAACCGGCGAGTTGAAGTCACCCGAGTTGATACGCACAGCCTCTGAATTGGCGCTTGCGGCAGGCGCTGACTTTTTGAAAACCTCGACCGGCAAAGTCGCGGTCAATGCCACGCTGGAAGCGGCGGAAATTCTTTCGTCAGTGATCGCCGACAGCGGTGCGACAAAAGGGTTCAAACCGGCCGGCGGCATGAAGAGTGCAGCGGATGCAGTTGCCTATTTTGAAGTGGCGCAGCGGGTTCGCGGCGACACGGTGCCCGATCCCGACACATTCCGCCTTGGCGCCAGCAGCGTGCTGGATGCACTGATCGCCGCCATTGAAGGGCGCGAGGAAACACAGGGGACAGGCTATTGAGCTATCTGCCTCAGGAGTTGATCCGCAAGAAGCGCGATGGTCTTGCGCTGGAAGCGGATGAAATCAAGTTTCTGATCAAGGGACTGACCGGGCAAAGCGTCAAGGCAGAACAGATTTCGGCCTTCGCCATGGCGGTGTATTTCAACGATTTGACCATGGCGGAACGTGTGGCCCTGACCGAGGCGATGCGCGACAGCGGCGACGTGCTGGACTGGTCGGATCTGCCGGGTCCGGCGCTGGACAAGCATTCCTCCGGCGGTGTCGGCGATAATGTGTCCCTGATGCTGGCACCGCTGGTAGCGGCCTGTGGCGGCTATGTGCCAATGATTTCGGGGCGCGGTCTTGGCCATACCGGTGGCACGCTCGACAAATTTGATGCCATTCCCGGTTACCAGACCAGCCCGGATAATGCCCTGTTCCGGAAAACCGTGCGCGAAATCGGCTGTGCGATCATCGGCCAGACAGCCAATCTTGCTCCTGCAGACAAGCTGATTTACGGCATTCGCGATGTCACCGCGACGGTGGAATCGGAAGCCATGATCACCGCATCGATCCTGTCGAAGAAACTTGCTGCAGGGCTTTCGGCACTGGTGCTGGATGTGAAATGCGGCAATGGCGCCTTTATGGCGACGGAGGCGGAGGCGCTCGGCCTTGCCAATTCGCTGGGCACAGTAGCGAATGGCGCAGGCTTGCCGACCCTTGCCCTGGTGACTGACATGAATCAGCCACTGGCAGATGCTGCCGGCAATGCGGTTGAAGTGCAGAACGCGGTGGATTTCCTGACCCGCGCCCGGCCAATGCCCCGGCTGGAGCGCGTTGTGCTGTCGCTATCTGCAGAAATGCTGGTTCTTGGCGGTCTTTACAGCGACACAGAGGCGGCCAGCGCCGCGCTGCAGAATGTCTGGGAAAATGGCCAGGCGGCTGAAGTGTTCGAGCGCATGGTGACGGCTCTTGGCGGGCCGTCCGATTTCATCAGCGCGGCGGCAACCCATCTGCCAGTGGCACCGATTATCCGCGATGTGTTTGCCAAAGGGAGCGGAACCGTCAGCCAGATCAAGACCCGCGACATCGGCCTCGCCGTCATCGGCCTTGGCGGCGGGCGCACCACACCGGAAGACCGGCTCGACTATTCGGTCGGGTTTTCGGCTCTGGCCGGAATTGGCGACATGGCGGATCAGCAGACACCGATCGGGCGGGTTCATGCCGGTTCGCAGGCCCACGCAGAAGCAGCGGTGGCAGCGTTGCAGGCCTGCTATGAAACCGGCGGTGATGTGGAAGACAAACCGGTTATCTTGCACCGTCTTGGACCGGATGATTTTGCACCCGGACAGCAGGTTTTGTGATGGCACGGGTGTTTTTGATTGTCATGGACAGTTTCGGCATTGGCGGCGCGCCGGATGCTGCTGCCTTCGGCGATGAAGGATCAAATACGCTGGGACATATTGCCGAGCAGTGCGCCAGCGGCGGCGGTGACCGGGACGGGTTGCGCTCCGGGCCGCTGCAACTGCCCAATCTTGACCGGCTGGGGCTTGGCGCAGCAGCAGACTTATCGACCGGGACGCGCCCTGCGGGACTGGACTATTCCGGGCCGATAGATGCGGCCTGGGGCGTGGGACGGGAAATTTCCACCGGCAAGGACACGCCGTCCGGGCACTGGGAGATTGCCGGTCTGCCGGTGCCATTCAGCTGGGGCTATTTTCCTGACACCGAACCCTGTTTCCCGGACGATCTGATTGCTGCAATTGTGGAGCAAGCCGATCTGCCCGGCATTCTGGGCAACAAGCATGCCTCCGGGACAGAGATTATTGAAGAGCTCGGTGAAGCGCATATCAGCAGCGGTAAGCCAATTTTCTACACATCGGCGGATTCGGTGCTGCAGATTGCGGCCCACGAAACCCATTTTGGTCTCGACCGGCTGTACCGACTTTGCCAGATTGCGCGTGAGTTGACCTATGATCTGGTCATAGGCCGGGTTATCGCCCGACCGTTTACCGGCGAAAGCGCGGCTGATTTCAAACGCACCGGCAACCGCCGCGACTATGCAATCGAGCCCACCGAAGATACGCTGCTTGACCGCCTCAAAGCTGCCGGTCGGCAGGTCATCGGGGTGGGTAAAATCTCCGATATCTTTGCTGCAAAGGGCATTACAAAATCCATCAAGGCAAGCGACAATCCGGCCTTGTTCGAGGCAATGATGGAAGCCGAGGCCCTGGCCGGGGAGGGCGATCTGGTGTTCGTCAATTTTGTCGATTTCGACATGCTGTTCGGCCATCGCCGCGATGTGCCGGGCTATGCGGCAGCGCTGGAAGCGTTTGACGCCATGCTGCCGCGCTTTATCGGGCAGATGCAGCCGGGAGATCTGGCGATCATCACGGCCGATCATGGCTGCGATCCGAGTTGGACCGGCACGGACCATACACGCGAACAGGTACCGATTCTGGCTTTTGGACCGGACATTGCACCGCAGGAAATCGGAGTGCGCACCAGCTTTGCCGATATGGCCCAAACCGTGGCCGCGCATCTTGGCATTGCGTCAGGCAAACATGGCCGTAAATTTCTCTGAAGAGACAGCGGCAGCGCGCTGTTGTGCAATCTGCAGAATCGTCAAACACCCCCTTGCCCTCACCGCTACACCCCGTTATAAGCTGCGGCTTCATTGGAACTGGCCGGCAGGGCATGCCGAGTCCGTTCAAAATGCTCCAGCCCACACAGTGAGTTGCCGAGGCGCTTCCAGCGCATCAGGGAATTCCGGGCTGACAAAGACAAACCAAGGAGAGCAAAATGCCCAAAATGAAGACCAAATCGGGCGCGAAAAAGCGCTTCAAGGTCACTTCGAGCGGAAAGATCAAGGTTGCGCAGGCCGGCAAACGCCATGGCATGATTAAACGCAGCAAGAAATTCATCCGTCAGGCGCGCGGCACCACAGTGCTGTGTCCCCAGGATGCACGTATCGTGAAGAAATTCCTTCCTTACGCCTAATTGATCTTACCGGAGAATACAGAAGATGGCCCGAGTTAAACGGGGCGTTACCGCCCACGCCCGTCACAAAAAAGTTATCAAAGCCGCCAAAGGTTATTATGGCCGCCGCAAGAATACCATCCGCGTTGCCAAGCAGGCAGTGGAGAAAGCCGGTCAATACGCCTATCGCGACCGCAAAACCAGAAAACGCAATTTCCGCGCCTTGTGGATTCAGCGGATCAACGCTGCTGTGCGTGAACATGGCTTGACCTATGGTCGATTTATCGACGGCCTCAACAAGGCCGAGATTGCTGT
The DNA here is from genome assembly GCA_963974065.1 of uncultured Hyphomicrobiales bacterium. Taxonomy (GTDB): domain Bacteria; phylum Pseudomonadota; class Alphaproteobacteria; order Rhizobiales. The sequence goes on from CAXBCI010000041.1 coordinate 25,222, forward strand.
GGATCGCAAAGTTCTGTCTGACATTGCCATTCATGAGCCTGCTGCTTTCAAAGCTCTGGTGGACAAAGCGCAATCCGCGCTCGCCTGATTCAAAGCTGCTGCTTCCGGCCCTGTTGGGGTCTGACACTGAACCCACGTTGGCGGCGCCAGCGTGGGTTTTGTCATGTTGACGCGCCATAGATTGAATTGAAATCTTGAACATCGGAAGTTTCCAATGAGTGATCTGGACACATTAAAGCAATCCGTATTATCTGACATTGCAGCAGCGGCAGATGAAGCGAAGCTGGAAGCCGTGCGTGTTGTCAGCCTTGGCAAGAAAGGCTCCATTTCCGAGGCGATGAAATCTCTTGGCCGGATGGATGTCGAAGAGCGCAAAATCATGGGCCCGGCCCTGAATGCGCTGAAAAACGAAGTCGCCGACGCGATTGCCGCGCGCAAGGATATTCTGGAAGCGGACGCCCTTGAAAAGCGCCTTGCAACGGAACGCATCGACATCACCCTGCCAATGCCGGCCGGCCCGGCAGAGCGCGGCCGCATTCACCCTGTTTCCCAGGTGGTGGACGAAATCACCGCGATTTTTGCCGATATGGGGTTTTCCATTGCCGAAGGCCCGGACATTGAAACCGACTATTACAATTTCACAGCGCTGAATTTCCCCGAAGGCCATCCGGCGCGGGAAATGCACGATACATTCTTCTTCGACCCGAAGGAGGATGGCGAGCGCCTGTTGCTGCGCACCCACACCTCGCCGGTGCAGATCCACACCATGAAGGCTGAGGAACCGCCGATTCGGGTGGTCATACCGGGCCGGACCTATCGCTGCGACAGCGATCAGACCCATACGCCGATGTTCCATCAGATCGAAGGTCTGGTGGTCGATAAAACCTCGACAGTCGGCACCATGAAATGGGTGCTGGCAGAGTTCTGCAAAGCCTTTTTCGAAGTGCCGGAAGTTGATATGCGCTTCCGCCCGAGCTTCTTCCCCTTCACCGAACCGTCGCTGGAAGTCGACATTCGCTGCGACCGCTCCGGCGACAATGTGAAAATCGGTCAGGGCAATGACTGGCTGGAAATTCTCGGCTGCGGCATGGTGCATCCCAATGTGCTGAAAGCCGGTGGTCTTGATCCGGATGAATATCAGGGCTTTGCCTGGGGCATGGGAATCGACCGGATTGCCATGCTGAAATACGGCATGCCGGATTTGCGCGCCTTTTTCGACGCCGATGCCCGCTGGATCGAGCATTACGGTTTCCGCCCGCTGGATCTGCCGACATTGTTCGGCGGGCTGAGCCGTGTATAGGGAGACAGAGACATGAAATTCACACTCTCCTGGTTGAAAGACCATCTCGACACCAGCGCATCGCTGGATGAAATCGTCGATGCGCTGACAATGATCGGACTGGAAGTGGAAGCGGTCGATGACCGTGCCCGGTTCAAGCCCTTCACCATTGCCAAAGTGCTGACTGCGGAACCGCATCCGGATGCCGATAAACTGCGCGTGCTGTCGGTGGATACCGGCTCCGGCACACCGGTTCAGGTGGTGTGCGGTGCGCCCAATGCCCGCGCCGGGCTGATCGGTGCCTTTGCCGGTCCCGGCACCTATGTGCCCGGGATTGACCTGACGCTTGGCACATCCAGCATTCGCGGCGTGGAAAGCTCCGGCATGATGTGTTCGGAACGCGAGTTGGAACTGTCGGACAATCATGAGGGCATCATTGATCTGCCCGAAGACAGTCTGGCGGATGCGCCGGTCGGGTCTTCCTTTGCCGCCTATGCCGGTCTGGATGACCCGGTGATTGAAATTGCGGTGACACCAAACCGGCCGGATTGCCTCGGGGTTTACGGAATTGCCCGCGATCTGGCCGCTGCCGGTCTTGGCACCCTCAAGGATGGCAGCATTGCCGCCGTTGAAGGCAAGGGCGCATGCCCGGTGTCGGTCTCGCTGGAATTTGGCGACACCGAGCCATTGTGCCCGGCCTTCGGCCTGCGCCTCATCAGCGGCATTTCTAACTGTGAATCGCCGCAATGGCTGCGGCAGCGTCTGACCGCCATCGGTCTGCGGCCGATCAACGCGCTGGTGGACATAACCAATTACATCACTTTTGATCGTGGCCGCCCGCTGCATGTGTTTGATGCGGACAAGGTGAGCGGTGATCTGGTGGTTCGACGCGGCAAAGAAGGCGAGGAAATTGTCGCCCTTGATGGCAAGAGCTACAAGGTCAATGCGGATATCTGCGTCATTGCCGACGATAAAGAGCTGGAATCCCTGGCCGGAGTGATGGGCGGCGAAGCCAGTGGCTGTTCGAAAGACACCACAAATGTGCTGATTGAATCGGCGCTCTGGGAACCGCTGAACATCGCCCGCACCGGACGGGATCTCGGCATCCATTCCGATGCCCGCTTCCGGTTTGAGCGCGGTGTTGATCCGGCGATGATGCTGCCCGGTCTTGAACTGGCCACACAGATGGTGCTGGAATTCTGTGGCGGCGAGCCAAGCAATGTGATGCTCGCCGGTGCGGTTCCTGCGCCTGAAAAGACCGTGGATTTCCCCTATTCCGACATTCAGCGGCTGACTGGCCTGGACGTGCCGCGCGAGCGTACCAACGCCATATTGGAAAGCCTCGGCTTTCAGGTGAGCGGCAGCGGCGATATTGTTCAGGTGTCGGTGCCCAGCTGGCGGCCGGATGTCGATGGCAAGGCGGATATCGTAGAAGAAGTGATGCGCATTGTCGGGGTCAATGAGATTGCGCATCGTCCGATTGAACGTGGCGACCATGTCCAGGGCCCGATCCTGACACTTCGCCAGACACGGGAACGCCGGGCCCGGCGGGCGCTGGCTTCCCGCGGCATGATGGAAGCTGTAACATGGTCGTTCCTGGCAAAGGATCAGGCTGAAGCCTTTGGCGGCGGTCAGCGGGAACTGGCACTGGCCAATCCGATTTCCAGCGATCTGTCGGATATGCGGCCCAGCCTGTTGCCCAATCTTCTCAGCGCACTGCAGCGCAATGGCGATCGCGGCATCAACGATCTCGCGCTGTTTGAAGTTGGACAAATTTTCACCGGTGACCAGCCGGACGAGCAGAAAACCGGCGCCACCGGGGTTCGTCGCGGCGCTGCGCAACTGACCCATGAAGGCCGCGACTGGCGAGGTGCGGCACGCATCGTCGATGCATTCGACGCCAAGGCCGATGCCTTTGGCGTGCTTGCCGAACTGGGCGCTCCGGTGGCCAATCTGCAAGTGGTGGCAGAGGCTCCGGCCTGGTATCATCCCGGCCGTTCGGGGCGTATTCAACTGGGGCCAAAGCAGATTTTCGGAACTTTCGGAGAGCTGCACCCGGCCATCTTGAAACAATTCGATGTGGACGGACCAGTGGTCGGGTTTGAGATTATTCTGGAGAACCTGCCGGCACCGCGGACCAAGACCACGCGCACCAAAGCCGCGCTTGATCTGCCCGAATTGCTGCCGGTGTCGCGCGATTTCGCCTTTGTTGTCAGTTCCGATGTGAGCGCCGACAAAGTGTTGAAAGCGGCAAGATCCGCTGACAAGAAGCTGATCCGGAGTGTCTCGATCTTTGATGTTTACGAGGGCGGACGCATGGAGCCGGGACAAAAATCCCTGGCGATCGAAGTGACTTTGCAGCCGCGCGACAAAACCCTGACGGATGAGGACATTTCCGCAGTCAGCGCCGCTATTGTCGCGTCGGTTGAAAAAGCCACCGGCGGCCAGTTGCGCGGTTAGCCATGTGCAGATCCATCATAAACCAATTCGGGAAAGTGCACAGTTTCCCAAAGTGCCGGGTTTGTCAGACTGTTTGATGGTCCCGCTGTCATAAAGACTGGATCCCCGGAACAAGTCCGGGGATGACGGGATTGGATGGTGCGGCGAATTGTTCGGGGACGGATTTGCCGGATGGTAGCTTCTTCCGGGGACAACCTTCTCTGGCGACAGACAGTCCTACCCACACCAACCAATTCTCCAGCGTCATTCCCGGACTTGTTCCGGGAATCCGGTCCTTTTGGCAACTGAATTTGTGAGACACGTTGTGATCTCCGGCAGGCAGACAAAACGGGCACTCACCAAGTCTGGATTCCTGGAACCAGTCTTCATGGCATCTGAGTCCGAAAAATACTCTGTGCTTCACCCAGAACCATAGCACCAGAGCCGGGTGCCTTCGCTGCGCAGCCATTGGCGATGTCGCTCGTAATGCGGGCACAGGGTCCTTACATGGCCCCAGAATTTGGGTCCGTGGTTCATTTCCTTCAGATGCGCAACTTCATGGGCGACCAGATAGTCGAGCACGTCCGGCGGGGCTAGGATCAGCCGCCATGAAAAGCTCAGCGTGCCTGTCGAAGAGCACGATCCCCAGCGGCTTTTGCCGTCGCGCAGCCGGATTGCGCCGGGTTTCACGCCCAAAGCCGCGCTGTGGACGGCCACCTGGCGGCGGTAATCCTTCAGCGCTTCGGTTTTCAGGAAATCCTGCACACGGCGGGCAAAATGATCCGGGGCACCGGCGACATGCAGCTCTGCACCGGCTTCACCCTCGAGCTGTTTTACCAGCCCGCGCGTCGCCCCTGTCGCGACCAGCCGATGCTGCACACCGCGCAGCGGAATCCTTGCATCCGGTGCAAACGGGCAAGGCTCTTCCAGACGTCCGAGCCGCTCGATGATCCAGGTGGCCTGATCGCGGGCAAAGCGTTCCGCCTGCTTGCGAGTGCCGCCTTTGGGAATGGTAACGATAGCTTTGCGGTCTTTGGAATCGAGCTTCAAAATGTAGCGTCTGGCGCGTGAATTGGGCCGCAGCTCAACCATGATGGCCTGGCCATCATGGACCATTGTCAGCTCAGTACTGGCGGGTTTCTGCTGTCTGGAAGAAAACAGCATTGTCAGCCGACGGCGGCGTCTTTCGCAGGCATATCCGTCAGTGTCTTTGCCTGCTCGACCCATTTGTCGCGGGCGATACGGCCCTTGAATGCCAGCTTGTCATCCAGTTCGGTAATTGCCTTACGGCTCATGCGGGCAATCTGGGCAAAGTGAAAAATACCAATCTGGTTAAGCGTGTTTTCCAGCTTCGGTCCGACGCCTGAAATCCTCTTCAGATCATCCGCTGCACCCTGCGGTTTGGACAACAGCAAGCTGGCCAGATCATTCCTGGCCTTGGCCGCCGCTGGCTTTTTGCGCCTGTTCTTGCGGGTTTTGGCAGCAATGCTTTGTTCTGCACCCGCAGATGGCTGTTTTCTGACAGGTGCGGCTTCGGTCGCTTTCGCGGGCTGCTTTGCGGCCGCAGCCGGCTCATTGACTGGATTCATGAAGCGCGCGAGAGCGGTGCAGCCATCATCATCAAT
>CAXBCI010000042.1:0-29312 GCA_963974065.1 uncultured Hyphomicrobiales bacterium
GTTTTGCCATGGCCGCCAACGACATGGCGGGCGTGTCGGCGCTGGCCTGCGACACGGACGGAATTGACGGCACGCAGGACAATGCGGGTGCAGTCTATCTTCCCGGCGATATCGCTCTGGGGCAGGCGGCTGGCCGGCGTGCAATTGAAGATATGACGGGCTTTGACAGTTACAGCTTCTTTGAAGCGCTGGACCGCCTGGTGATGACCGGGCCGACGCTGACAAATGTCAATGATCTGCGGGTTATTCTGATCGATCCGGTCTGACCGGCACGGCCGTCGCGGTTGATGGAAACCCATCAAGACCAGAGGCCTGTTGACTGTTGATCTTGGCGTGGCCCGCACATACGCTGATGGCCGCGAAATCGTTGAGGGGAGGCGCCGCACATGCCGGAAGGCACACAGAACAGCCCAAAGAAAGAGGCGGGTGCGGGCGTTGCGCCGACTTACCTTGGTCTGGATATCGGCACATCGGCGGTCAAGGCAGTGCTGATCGCTGCCGACCAGTCGATTCTTGCCAGCGAAACCGCACCGATGGAAGTCTCGCGTCCGCAACCCGGCTGGTCGGAGCAGGACCCGGACAGCTGGATTACGGCAACGCGGCAGGCCGTGGCAAAGGTCAAGGCTGCCCGGCCCGAGGCGCTGTCACGGCTGCTCGGGATCGGCCTGTCCGGCCATATGCATGGCGCGACGCTGATCGGCTCCGATCACAAACCTCTGCGGCCCTGCATCCTGTGGAATGACGGACGTTCGGCGCAGGAATGTGTTGAATTGGAAGCCAAAGCCGATTTTCGCGGCATTGCCGGAAACATCGTCATGGCCGGCTTTACCGCGCCCAAACTGGCCTGGGTTGCCAAGCATGAGCCGAAGATATTCGAAGCCATCTACAAAGTGCTGCTGCCCAAGGATTATGTGCGGTTGTGGCTGACCGGCGAATTTGCCTCTGAAATGTCCGATGCCTCCGGCACTGCCTGGCTGGATGTGGCGAAACGCGACTGGTCCCCTGAATTGGTGGAAGCGACCGGACTGACCATGGACCACATGCCACGGTTGGTGGAGGGCAGCGAGAACTCCGGTCATCTGCGCCAGGAATTGCGCGATGAGTGGGCCCTGAAGGGACCAATTGTCGTGGCCGGCGGCGGTGGCGACAATGCCGCATCCGCTTGTGGCCTTGGCACTGTTGTGCCCGGTTCGGCCTTTGTCTCGCTCGGAACGTCCGGTGTGGTCTTTGTCAGCAATGACAGGTTCTCACCAAACACGGAAGGCGCGGTTCATGCCTTCTGCCATGCAATTCCCGACACATGGCATCAGATGGGCGTCATCCTGTCGGCTATGGACAGTCTGACATGGCTCTCATTGACCACCGGAACACCGGCCCCAGACCTGACGGCAGCGCTGGAGGGACCCTTGTCCGGCCCGGCGCGGGGATTGTTTCTGCCCTATCTCTCCGGGGAGCGCACGCCGCATAATGACGCCTCTGCCCGCGGTGCCTTTATCGGGCTGGACCACAGCACCGACAAGAAAGTTCTGACACAGATGGTGCTGGAAGGAATTGCCTTTGCCTTCTGCGACAGTCTGCGTGTCCTGTCTGATGCCGGGTCTCGTGTCGACAGCGCTCTGGTGGCCGGGGGCGGTGCACGCAGCAAAGCTCTGTTGAGTATTCTGGCGACTGCCTTGAACATTGAACTGCATGTCCCGGAAGCTGGTGATTTCGGCGGCGGCTTTGGTGCCGCGCGGCTCGGATTGATGGCCGCAACCGGCGCAGATCCGGCGCAGGTCTGCAGCCAGCCACGAATTGTCGAAACGATTTCGCCGGATGCCCGCCTGACAGCCGCCTATCAGGACAAATATCAGAGCTATCGTGCGCTTTACCCGGCGCTCAAACCATTGCTAAACGCGTGAGGAACAACACATGAGCACAGGTTTTTTCGGCGATATTGCGCCGGTTCAGTATGAGGGTCCGGACAGCGAAAACGAATTCGCTTACCGTCATTACAATCCCGGTGAAATGATCATGGGCAAATCCATGGAAGATCATTTGCGCGTCGCAGTGGCCTATTGGCACAGCTTCTGCTGGCCTGGCGGAGATCCGTTTGGCGGACAGACTTTTGATCGCCCATGGTTTGGCGAGAGCATGGATGCCGCACGGCTGAAAGCTGATGTGGCGTTTGAAATGTTCGATATTCTCGGTGCGCCGTTTTTCTGTTTTCATGATCGCGATATCGCGCCGGAAGGCGATACGCTGGAGCAGAGCAACAGCAATGTCAGCGCCATTGCCGAGATTTTTGCGGCGAAAATGGAAACCTCGAAGACCCGCCTGTTGTGGGGCACGGCAAATCTGTTTTCCAACAAGCGCTTCATGTCCGGTGGCGCGACCAACCCGGATCCCGCCGTATTCGGCTATGCGGCGGCACAGGTCAAACACGCCATGGATGTAACGCATCAGCTTGGCGGACAGAATTATGTGTTGTGGGGCGGCCGCGAAGGCTATGAGACGGTGCTCAACACCGACATGAAACGGGAGTTGAATCAACTTGGCCGCTTTCTCAGCATGGTCGTTGATTATAAACACAAAATCGGTTTCAAAGGCGCCATCCTGATTGAACCGAAACCTCAGGAGCCGACCAAACATCAATATGATTTCGATGTGGCCACGGTCTACGGGCTGTTGAAGGCGCATGGTCTGGAAGATGAAGTGCAGGTCAATATCGAGGTTGGCCATGCGGTTCTCGCCAACCATTCCTTCGAGCATGAAATCTGTACAGCGCTGGCGCTGGGGATTTTCGGCTCCGTGGATGCCAACCGCAATGATTATCAGTCCGGCTGGGACACCGATCAGTTCCCCAATAATGTGCCGGAAATGGCGCTGGCGCTGTATTACATTCTGAAAGGCGGCGGCCTGACCAAAGGCGGCTTCAACTTTGACAGCAAGCTGCGCCGCCAGTCGCTGGATCCAGCCGATCTGATTGTCTCGCATATTGGCGGCATTGACGTTCTGGCGCGCTCGTTAAAAGCGGCAGCGGCGATGCTGGAAGAGGGCGTGCTGGACGGCTTCGTGGAGGACCGTTACGCTGGCTGGAACCATTCCGAAGCACAGAAAATGCTGGATGGAACCTACAAGCTTGAAGACATTGCCCAGTGGGTGCATTCTGCCGGCATCAACCCGGAACCGAAATCCGGTCGCCAGGAATATCTGGAAAATATCGTCAACCGATACGTGTAAGAGAGCCTCATGAAAAAGATCAAATACGGCATGGTTGGTGGCGGGCAGGGTGCCTTCATCGGCGGCGTTCACCGAATTGCCGCGCGCATGGATGATCATTTTGAACTGGTCGCTGGCGCGTTTTCCTCGACACCCGAAAAATCCAGAGATTCAGCTGAGGAACTGGGCGTCAGCTCTGATCGTGCCTATGGTGATTTTACCGAGATGGCCAAAGCGGAAGCGTCCCGGGAAAACGGCATCGAGGCGGTTGCGATCGTGACGCCGAACAACATGCACTTTCCCGTGGCCAAGGCGTTTCTGGAGGCCGGCATTCATGTCATCTGCGACAAGCCGATGACCACCACCATTGAAGATGCCAGAGAACTGGCCAAACTGGTGGAGAGCACCGGCCGGCTGTTCGTGCTGACGCATAATTATTCCGGTTATCCGCTGATCCGTCATGCCAAGGCGATGGTGTCGAATGGCGATCTGGGAAAAATTCAGGTCATTCAGGCGGAATATCCCCAGGACTGGCTGACCGATGCCATTGAAGGAACCGGCCAGAAGCAGGCGGCATGGCGGACCGATCCCGCACAATCAGGCATTGGCGGCTGTATCGGCGATATCGGCACGCACGCCTTTCATCTGGCTGGCTACGTGTCCGGCCTGAAGGCCGAGAAGGTTGCGGCCGATCTCACCAGCTTCGTTTCGGGCCGCGAGCTCGACGATAACGTCCACGTCATGCTGCGCTATGAAGATGGCGCACGAGGCATGATCTGGGCAAGCCAGGTGGCTCCCGGCAATGAAAATGGTCTGAAGCTGCGGATTTACGGCACCAAGGGCGGTTTGTCATGGGAACAGGAAAATCCGAATCGTCTGGTGCACACGCCGTTCGGCAAACCGCCCTGCATTCTGACGCGCGGCGGACCCGGCCTTGGGCCGGAAGCCGAACGCATGAGCCGCGTGCCGCCCGGACACCCGGAAGGTTATCTGGAGGGGTTTGCCAATATCTACAGCGAAGCCGCCGCGGCGATTGTCGCCTTTCGCAACAATCAGACCCCGGACAAGGCGGTGCATTTTCCAACCGTCAATGATGGTGTGGAAGGCGTGGCCTTCATTGTCGCCTGCGTTGAGTCAAGCAAGGCGGACTCGGCCTGGACCGAAATCGAAAGATAGACGGTTCTGCGCATTGCGATTCGGGGCGGCGCATCGGCCAAACCGTCTCGGCTGTCATAGAAAAGTACTGTCAGGTTAAAGTCTGCATCCAGCCCAGCCCGGCCAGCGTGTCGCCCGCAGGCTTGTATTCGCAGCCGATCCAGCCCTTGTAGCCGATCTTGTCAATGTGCCGGAACAGGAACGGATAATTGATCTCTCCGCTGCCCGGTTCATGGCGGCCGGGATTGTCGGCAAGCTGCAGATGTCCGATGCGATGCATATTATCGGCCAGCGTGTTGGCCAGATCCCCTTCCATCACCTGCATATGATAGATGTCATATTGCAGCGTCAGATTGTCGGAGCCGACCTTTTCGATGATGTCAAACGCCTGCGCCGAGGTGGTCAGATAAAAGCCGGGCATGTCGCGTGTGTTGATCGCTTCGATCACCAGATGAATATCATTCTTGGCAAATTCATCGGCCGCATAGCGCAGATTTTCAACAAAGGTCCGCTCCAGCAGCGCCGGATCGATGCCAGCAGGTGTGATCCCCGACAGGCAATTCACCGTCGGACATTTCAGCGCTTTGGCGGCGTTGATGGCAATGCCGACGGATTCGCGGAACTCGTCAACGCGGTCCGGCAGGCAGCCCAGCCCCCGGTCACCCGCCGCCCAATCGCCTGGCGGCATATTGTGCAGAACCTGAACCAGATTCAAAGTCTCAAGCTTATCCGCTAAGTGATTGATATCGTAATCATACGGAAACATATATTCGACAGCTTCAAAGCCGGCGCTGCTGGCTGCGTCAAACCGCTCGAGCATCGGCAGGTCGGTGAAAAGCCAGTTCAGATTGGCGGCAAATTTGGGCATATTGATCCTCACGCTTGGGAACCAGACAGGAGATGCTTGCTGAATGGCATCCGAGCCGTTTACAACAAGCACAGCGACAAGACAATCAAAGGGGACAGCCCCTTGTGCAACCGGGAGATTCTTATGAAGAAAACTTTTTTGGCAGCGACAACCGCTCTGTCCCTTGCAGCACTTTCCCACCTCTGGGTCTCGCCCGCTGCGGCGGAACTCAAGGTCGGCATGATCACCACCCTGTCCGGCGGTGGCGCGAGCCTGGGGATTGATGTGCGCGACGGCTTTCAACTGGCGCTGAAGATGGCCGGAGATCAGCAGATCGATCTGCTCATTGAAGATGATGCACGCAAGCCTGAAAACGCCGTGAAAATTGCCGACAAATTTATCTCCAGCGACAAGGTCGATGTGCTCACCGGCATCATCTGGTCGAACCTTGCCATGGCGGTTGTTCCCAAGGCCGTGCGTGGCGGAACCTTCTATATCAGCCCCAATGCCGGCCCCTCGGCGCTGGCAGGCAAGGGCTGCAACGAGAATTACTTCAATGCCGCATGGCAGAATGACAATCTGCACGAAGCGATGGGCAATTATGCTAATGATGCCGGCTATACCAAGAGTTTCATCCTCGCTCCCAACTATCCGGCGGGCAAGGATGCGCTGACCGGTTACAAACGCTTTTACAAGAGTGAACTGACCGGCGAGGTTTACACCAAACTCGGCCAGACCGATTATGCTGCGGAAATCGCCCAGATCAAGAATTCAGGGGCCGACAGCGTTTTCTTCTTTCTGCCCGGCGGCATGGGCATTGCCTTCATGAAGCAATATGCCCAGGCCGAAGTCGGCATTCCCGTGCTTGGCCCGGCATTCTCGTTTGATCAGGGCATCCTCGCCGCCATTGGCGATGCGGCACTCGGCGTCAAGAATTCCTCGCAATGGTCGAAAGATCTGCCGAACGCCGCCAACAAGGCGTTTGTTGCCGCCTTTCAGGAAGAATATGGCCGGCTGCCATCGCTCTATGCCAGTCAGGGTTATGATACCGCAAATCTGATCCTGTCTGCCGCAGCCAAAGCGGATGTGTCAGACAAGGTAGCCTTCCGTGAAGCTTTGCGTGCCGCTGATTTTCAGTCGGTGCGGGGTGCTTTCCGGTTCGGGCCCAATCAGCACCCGATCCAGAACATCTATGTCCGCGAAGTCGTCAAGGAAGGTGATATTCTGACCAACAGGATCGTTTCAACCGGTCTGGAAGATCATCAGGACGCCTATGCGGCCGACTGCAAGATGTAATCTGTAAGTCACAATCCGGCCCGGCTTCAGACTTGTGTGCTGAAGCCGGGCTTTCTGCGAGTCTGGAAAGGCCTGAATGTCGACCTTATTGATTGCCGAGCAGGTTCTGAACGGGCTGCAACTGGGCGTCACCCTGTTTCTGATGGCGGCCGGCCTGACCCTGGTGTTCGGCGTCATGGGTCTGATCAATCTGGCTCATGGTTCGCTCTACATGATCGGAGCGTTTTTCTGCGCTTTCGTGTCGGTTGAAACCGGTTCGTTCTGGCTCGGTCTGCTTGCCGGCATGGCCGGTGCCGCGGTGGCGGGCGCAGTTCTGGAAGTGGTCGTGATGCAACGGCTCTACAGCCGCGATCACCTTGATCAGGTGCTGGCCACTTTTGCGCTGATCCTGATCGCCTCGGAAGGCACACGCTGGCTGTTCGGCGATGTGCCGCTGTTTCTTGATGTGCCACCCGGATTTTCAGGCACGGTCGAACTGGTTGGCGGGCTGACCTATTCGAAATACCGCCTGCTGATTATCGGTGTCGGTCTGCTGGTGGCGCTCGGTCTGTACTGGCTGATTGCCAGAACCAGGCTCGGCATGCGCATTCGGGCCGGCGAGGCGGACCGCGAAATGATTGCCGCGCTCGGCGTCAATATCCGCCTAGTCTATACGGCGGTGTTCGCCCTTGGTGCGGCGCTCGCCGGGCTGGCCGGTTCGATGGTCGGCGCGCTGTCATCGGTTCAGGTCGGCATGGGCGAGCCGGTGCTGATCCTGGCCTTTGTCGTCATTGTCATCGGCGGCATCGGCTCCATCAAGGGTGCGCTGATCGGCGCTGTTCTGGTTGGTCTCGTCGACACTTTGGGCCGTGTCTTCCTGCCGGCGCTGTTTCTGCTGTTCATGGACAGTTCCGAGGCCGCGACAATCGGCTCGGCTCTGGCGTCGATGACGATTTATCTGGTGATGGCGCTTGTGCTGGCCATCCGCCCGCGGGGGCTGTTTCCGGCCACAGGCACGAGCCATGTCTGAGATCTCGCGCGAAGGCTGGGTCAGCCTGGCGGTGCTGGCGCTGTTGCCGCTGGCCGCCCTTATTGCCCATCTGTCCGGCGAGAGTTACATCGTCAATCTGCTGACCCGGATGAGCATACTTGGCCTGGCTGGAATCGGCCTGAATTTCGCCCTTGGCTATGGCGGAATGGTCAGTTTCGGCCATGCCGCCTTTTTTGGCCTTGGAGCCTATGTCGCCGGTATCGCCGCCTTTCATTCCTTCGATGACAGCCTGTTTGCCAGCGTGCCATTGGCCATTGGCGGCACCAATCAGATGCCGTTGATCTGGCTGATTGCGCTGGCGCTGTCGGGTCTTCTGGCGCTGCTGATCGGGCTGATTTCGCTGCGCACATCCGGTGTTTATTTCATCATGATCACGCTGGCCTTTGCCCAGATGATGTATTATTTCGCCATTTCCTGGCCTGCTTATGGCGGCGAGGACGGGCTTTCGATCTATCTGCGCAACGAATTTCCCGGCATTGCCACAGACAGCGCGTTTGCGTTCTTTCTGCTGTGTTACAGCGTTCTGCTGCTGGTGCTGCTGTTGTGCTGGCGGTTCATCAACGCCCGCTTCGGCGCGGCCCTGCAGGGTGCGCGCATGAATGCGGTGCGCCTGTCCGCCATCGGCATTGCGCCGGTCCCGGTGAAACTCACCGCTTTTGTCATATCCGCCATGATCGTCGGGCTGGCCGGTGCGCTGTTTGGCGAGTTGAACGGCTTTGTCAGCCCCACCAGTCTGAGCTGGCAGATGTCGGGCGAGCTGATCATCTTTGTCATACTGGGCGGTGTTGGCCGTCTCGTCGGGCCGCTGATCGGTGCCATTGTATTTGTCCTGCTGGAGACCTATCTGGGCGCACTGACCGACCGCTGGCAGTTCTTTCTCGGCCTCATTCTGCTGGCGACCGTATTGTTTGCCAGTGGCGGTATCATGGGGCTGATCGGCGGCAGGACGCGCCATGACTGACAGCGTTGATCCAATCCTCTCGATCCACAACCTGTCGAAACGCTTTGGCGCGGTGCAGGCCAGCGATGATGTTTCGCTCAGCGTGCTGCCGGGAAAACTCCATGCTCTGATCGGCCCTAACGGCGCCGGAAAATCAACCCTGATCGGCCAGATTTCCGGGTTTCTCTCACCCGATGAAGGGCAGATATTCCTTAATGGCAGGGATGTCACTCATCTGTCTGCCGAGCGCCGGGTGCATCTTGGGCTTGGACGCAGTTTTCAGGTCTCAAATCTGCTGCTGGAATGGTCGGCGCGGCGCAATGTCATGCTGGCGGTGCAGGCAAGGCAGGGCGGCAGCTTCCGGTTTTTCCGCAATGTCTGGAAGGATCCGGCGTTGCGCGCGGCAGCTGATGATGCTCTGCGCAAGGTCGGGCTCGCCGAGCGTGCCGAAATCCGCGCCATGGAGCTGTCGCATGGCGAAAGGCGGCAATTGGAATTTGCCTGCGCTCTGGCGCTTAATCCCAAGCTTCTGGTGCTGGATGAGCCGATGGCGGGACTGGGGCCTGAGGGCACACATGCGATGACCGTGTTTCTCGACCAACTCAAGCAGACAGTGCCAATTCTGCTCGTGGAGCATGATATGGATGCGGTTTTCCGCTTGGCAGACGAAATATCGGTGCTGGTCTATGGCCGCATTATTGCCAGCGGATCCCCGGCGGATATCCGCAACTCAAAACCGGTCCAGGAAGCCTATCTGGGGAGCGCTGGCGATGCTGCTTGAGGTGAACAATCTGACCAGCAGCTATGGCGCGACTCAAGTCCTGTTCGGTGTTGATCTCACGGTCGGCGAGGGCCAGGTTGTGGCGCTGATGGGCCGCAACGGCATGGGAAAATCCACCACCATTCGCGCCATTTGCGGTCTCAACCCGGTGACCGCCGGCACGGTCGGCTTTGCCGGAACAAATATCAGCGCGCTGGCCGCCTATAAATGCGCCCGCCTTGGCCTCGGACTGGTGCCGGAAGGGCGGCGCTGTTTTGCCAATCTGTCGGTGGTGGAAAATCTGCTTGTCGCGGCCCGGCCCGGCCTCTGGTCGCTGGCCGATATCCATGATCTGTTTCCGATCCTGAGCCAGCGCGCGCGGCAGATGGCCGACACGCTGTCCGGCGGCGAGCAGCAGATGCTGGCAATCGGGCGCGCGTTGATGACAAATCCTAAACTGCTGGTTCTGGATGAAGCCACCGAAGGTCTGGCACCGGTGGTGCGCGCGCATATCTGGACGGCCCTGAGAACGCTCCGCGACCGTGGCCAGGCCATTCTGCTGGTCGACAAGTCGCTCAGCGAAGTGATGCAGATTGCCGGGCATTGCACAATCCTGGAAAAAGGCCGCTCGGTCTGGTCGGGACCTGCCACCGGCCTGACCGCCAGCCTGCAACAGCGCTTCCTTGGCGTTTAGACGCGATTTGGCATGAATCGCGCCACGTGACGAAACTGCCAAACCGGTTTTTCTGACACTGGAACCGTGCTAGCATTGCGAGCATTATGCGGTTCTGGCCCAAGCGCCTGAAATCCAACATAAAGTGCAGTGACAAAAAGACACGCGAAGCTGATGTCTTTCCGGACCGGTTATCCAATGATCAGTCAAAAAGGCAGACAGAACAGCTGGCAACAGGGCAGGACATCATGAGTGATAGCGACATTCAATCGATCCCATTCACACCCGATCTGACGACGAAACCGCAGGTCCACGGGTTTTTTGACGAGGCCACCAACACGATTTCCTATGTGGTCAGGGATCCGGCCGGCAAGGCCTGCGCCATCATCGACAGTGTGATGGATATTGATTATTCGGCCGGCCGGATTTCTTCGGAAAGCGCTGATGAGCTGATTGCCTATATCCGCGACAATGATCTCTCGCTGGAGTGGATTCTGGAAACCCATGTTCATGCCGATCATCTGTCCGGTGCGCCTTATATTCAGCAGCAGCTTGGCGGCAAGCTCGGTATCGGCGCGCGCATCATCGAAGTCCAGGATACGTTCGGCAAGATCTTCAATGAAGGCACCGAATTTCAGCGCGACGGCTCGCAGTTTGATCGTCTGTTTGAAGATGGCGAGACACTCACCATCGGCAGCATGACGGCGCATATCATGAGCACCCCCGGCCACACTCCGGCCTGCATCACCATTGTCATGGGCGATGCCGCTTTTGTTGGCGATACGCTGTTCATGCCCGATGGCGGCTCGGCGCGGGCGGATTTCCCCGGAGGCGATGCCCGCAAGCTGTTTCATTCAATCCGGCGGGTCCTGTCTCTGCCCGATGCGATGCGGCTGTTCATCTGCCATGATTATGGCCCCAATGGCCGCGACATAAGCTGGGAAACCACGGTCGGTGCGGAGCGGCAGCACAATATTCATGTCAATGACAGCGTCGATGAAGACACCTTCGTCAAGGTGCGCGAGGAGCGCGATGCAACACTGGCAATGCCGAAACTCATTATTCCTTCGCTGCAGGTCAATATGCGCGCCGGGCATCTGCCCAGGGACAAGGATGGAAATCCGACACTGAAGGTGCCGGTCAACGGACTTTAGGGTCCGCAGAAAACTGCCGGGTTTGATGCAGGTCAAATCCGGCATTGTCGCAACATGCCTATGTAGTCGCAACATGCCTATATATATGACAGTGAAAAGGAGTTGGTGATGTATAACAGAATTCTGGTTCCAATCGATCTCAGCCATGCCGAGCGCGGCAAGGCTTCCATCAAAATTGCCGAACAGCTTCTCGATCCGGGCGGCACGATTATCGCTCTGAATGTGGTTGAGGAAGTGCCGGCCTATGTCGCGGCGGAGTTGCCGGGGGATATGCTTGGAGAACTGCAGAAAAACGCCGAAATTGCGCTGCAAGAGGCGACAGCTGGAAGCAGCCGGACCATCGAGCATGAAGTCAGGCGCGGCTCGCCGGCTGGTGTTATCGTTGCAACTGCCGAGGAACTCGGTGTCAATCTTGTTATTATCGCGTCGCACCGGCCGGGTCTGGCGGATTATTTTCTCGGCTCAACCGCGTCCAGTGTGGTGCGTCATGCCAAATGTCCGGTTCTGGTGGACCGGTGAACAACCAAGGGTGAATCATGCAAACACAAGCCTATGAAACGCGCCTGCTGACACGGCGGGACGAACTGAACAAGCGGTTGCGGTCCATCGAGCACGATCTTGAACAGCCGATGAATGCGGATATCGAGGAACGTTCCGTGGAACGCGAGGACGATGAAGTTCTGGAATCTCTGGGACAGTCCGGACTGCAGGAACTGAAGGCCATCGATGCGGCCCTGGCGCGAATCAAGGACGGCACTTACGGCATTTGCGTGGAATGCGGCGAGCCGATTTCGCCCGAGCGTCTTGCCGTCGTTCCCACCGCTGCGCTGTGTCACAGCTGTGCCGCCGCAAAAGCATGACCACCCTTAAGCTGGATTAAAAAGGGGATACAAAATGCCATACAGAACCATCATCGCCTTGCACAATATGGATGACGACAATGATGCGATCGCTCCGGCGCTCACATTGTGCCGCGATCTGAATGCCCATATGAGCGTCGTGGTTGTGGGCCTGACGCCGCAGCCGCCAATGTCGTCCGGCTATGGCGCCGGGGCGTTCGAGATATGGGGCGCCGAGTTTACCCGCCTGTCGGAGGATCTGACGGAAAAGGTCAAGGGCCTGGAAAAGTGGATTGCAAAACATCAACCTGCCGATGCGGTGTCGTTTGATGTCGGCCAGGAATACAGCCAGCCCGGTACTCTGGCGCGCGACATCAGCCGCCGGGCGCGCTATTCCGATCTGTGCATCTTTACCGGGGCCTATCAGTCCGACAGCATGGTCTGGGAACAGGCCTTGCGCGGCGCGCTGTATGATACCGGGCGGCCGGTTCTGATCATGAACAACAAGGCCTGTCCGCTCACCAATCTGAAGCGCGTGATGCTGGCCTGGGACGGCGGCGTGCAGGCCGCCATTTCTGTGCGTCATGCGATCGAGCTGTTGGGCAATGCGGAAGAGGTCCATATCGCCATGGCCGATCCGCACAGCGCCACCGAGCGCTTTGGCGATGAGCCGGGCTCTGAGCTGGCCACCTATCTGGCGCGCCATTCCATCCCGGTGAGCGTTGTGCCGCTGGCAACGGAGGGCCGGAACGATGCGGAAACGCTGATCCGTCATGCCACTGACATGGATGCCGAACTGATCGTCATGGGCGGCTATGGCCATTCCAGACTGCAGGACTGGTTTTTGGGCAGCACCACATCCAACATGCTGAAATCGGCAGACCGGCCGCTTCTTCTGGCGCACTGAACCGCGACTGCTTATAACAGGGTGATGCTGGCTGCCGGACGGGCCGGCGATCACAGAATCCGGGCAGGGCAGACATGCAGTTTTCCACAGTAAACGGCGTCAATCTTCATTATCAGGTGGTCGGCGCGCCGGAAGGATCGCTGCTGGTGGTGTTTGTCAACTCGCTGGGCACGGATTTCCGCATCTGGCGCGATGTCATCATCCGCTTTGTCGGCGAATGCGCCATTCTGACCTATGACAAGCGCGGCCACGGCCTGTCCGATCTGGGTGAAACGCCCTATACGATGGATGATCATATCGCTGATCTGGAAGCGCTGCTGGATCATCTGAAACAAACCGGCGCGATTGTTGTCGGTCTGTCCATTGGCGGGCTGATTGCTCAGGGGCTTTATGCAAAACGGCCCGATCTGGTGCGCGCCATGGTGCTGTGCGACACCGCCCACAGGATCGGCGACGAGCAGCTCTGGAACGAGCGCATTGCCGCGGTGGCACAAGGCGGCATTGAAAGCCTCGCCGACGGCATCATGCAGCGCTGGTTCACCAGGGAGTTTCCCGAGACGCATCCCAATGCCTATAAAGGCTATCGCACCATGCTCTCGCGCCAGCCCGATGCCGGCTATGCCGCCACCTGCGCCGCCATCCGCGATACCGATTTCACCGAACTCTGTGCCGCCATCAGGGTCCCGACCCTATGCGTTGTCGGCGATCAGGACGGTGCCACCCCGCCGGCACTGGTGGCCGAGCTGTCAAAGCTCATTCCCGATGCGCGTTTCGAGATCGTCAAGGATGCCGGGCATCTGCCTTGCATCGAGCAGCCGGACATGCTGTCGGACATGATCAAGGCATTTTTTGATGGTGCCGGGCTATGGCCGCAAAATGGGTAATGCAACGATTGTGATGGCTGCAGCAATGCCGGAGAGTGTCAATTCAATCGTCGCGCCTTATCGAAGCGCAAGCTGGACTGGGCATCAACGAGATGTCGCCGCAAATATGGAAAACGCATAGATGGCTGAAAGTACAATGGACCACCCGGACCTCATCGAAGAGGATGGATTGCTGTTTGCCTGCGTCCTGACCGGCAAGGGCGGTGCCAATTTTCTCGGCTGGAATGATATTGATAAATGGACAGAGGCCGATGGCCCATTATGGGTGCATTTGGACAACAAGCATCCCAACGTCGCCGCGTGGCTGAAAGAGCGCAGCGGATTGACGCTGCCCACAGCCGAAGCGCTTCTGGCAGAAGAAACCCGCCCGCGCGTGTTTCGCGGTAAACGCGGTCTTGTTGCGATCCTGCGCGGCATCAATCTCAATAAGGACGCCGACGAAGAAGACATGGTGGCGATGCGCCTTTGGTCGGAGGGCAAAAAGGTGATCACCTTGCGCCATGAGCGCCTGCACACGCCGCGCGACATCCTGGAACAGCTCATCGAATTGGGCTCGGGACCGAAAACAGCGGCGGAATTGTTCGAAAGGCTGATTTCAAGGGTCAATGATCCGATTTCCGAGACCATTCTGGCGCTTGAAGAGCAATTGGACGATCTTGAAAGTGAACTCGATAATTCAAAGGCAACCGCGCAACGCCGGCAATTGTCGAATATCCGGCAGAAAGCCGTTCTGCTGCGACGCTATATCGCCCCGCAAAGAGAGGCGTTGGGCACCTTGGTCAGCGAGCCACCTGAATGGTTGGACGAGACGCTGCGGCCGCATCTGCGCGAGACATCCGACAGGTTGATGCGGTATCTGGAAGAGCTGGATGCTGTGCGCGAACGCGCCATGGTCGTCAAGGACGACATTGCCAACCAATTGTCCGAAGCCTCCAACAAGACATTGTATGTCCTGGCGATCATCTCTGCGATTTTTCTGCCGCTGGCCTTCCTGACTGGATTGTTGGGGATTAATATTGGCGGGATGCCCGGCGTGGAAAATAAATACGCTTTCTGGATATTCAGCGCTTTCATGGTCGTCTGCCTGGCGATCGAGCTTTATGTCTTCCGCAAACTCAAATGGCTTTGAGCCGATTGAACATCCTGCTTGCCAAGGAGGACAATGATGGCCAGTCATATTGAGCTCGCCCCCAATATCCCTGATCGCCCTAACCGGGCCTGAATCAAACTCTCCGGGAAACTGCATAAGCTGCTGTAAAGCTGGATATTTCAGCAAAAAGTCCGGCTTGCACCGGGCTTTTTGCATCGTATCTGGTCTGGCTCAGGCGGCCTTGCGCCGCTCTTCTTCGGACAGTTTTGAATAATCCGTGTAGCCTTCAGAGCCGCCGCCATAGAATGTTTTGGGATTCGGCTCATTATACGGCCCGTCCTGGGAAAAGCGCTGCGGCAGATCCGGATTGGCGAGAAACAGCTTGCCGAATACGGTGAAATCGCATTTTTGCTCTTCAACCCAGCTGGCCGCTTCTTGCGGCGAAAACCCGCCACAGACCAGCAACGCGCCGTCAAACGCTTTTTGCATATCGGCAATGATTGCAACCGATTCATCGCGCACCTGCTGTATGCCGTCCACTTCTTCGGTCGCCCGCACGATGTGCAGATAAGCAAGCCCGCGACCGGACAGTTTTTCCGCCACAGCCGGGAACAGCACGCCGGGGTTGTCGTCCGAAATATCGTTCATGGCGCCCAGCGGCGACAGGCGCACGCCCACCTGATCGGCCGGCCACACGCTCAGTACCGCATCGACCACTTCGCCGAGTAGCCGCATCCGGTTTTCGGCGCTGCCGCCATAGGCATCATCGCGCTGATTGGTCGAGGATTGCAGGAACTGGTCGAGCAGATAGCCATTCGCCGCATGAATCTCGACGCCGTCAAATCCGGCGTCCTTGGCGCATCGCGCGGCATGGACGTAATCCTGCAGCAAGCGCGGTATCTCGCTGACCTCAAGCGCACGCGGCTCGACAAACGGCACCACCGGACCGTCCGGGTGGTAGTCGGCGACAAAGGCATCGCCGTCCGGCCTAATCGCGCTTGGCGCAACCGGCTTGCCTTCATCCTTCTGAAACACCGGGTGCGAAATGCGGCCGACATGCCAGAGCTGCAGGACAATCTTGCCGCCATTATTGTGCACCTCATTGGTGACCAGCTTCCAGCCTGCCACCTGTTCCGGCGTGTAGATGCCGGGGGTCCAGGCGTAGCCCTTGCCCTCGCGGGAAATCTGCGTCGCCTCGGTGATGATGAAACCGGCCCCGGCGCGCTGGCCGTAATAGGTGGCGTTCAAGGCATTGGGCACATCGCCGGGCTGCTGCGCCCGCGAGCGGGTCAGCGGGGCCATGATGATGCGGTTATCGGCAGCAATGCCACCGGCCTGGCCGGGTTCGAACAATGCTGCGTGTTTGACGTTGGAATGGCTATTCTGCAAGGGAAAACTCCTCGTTTCGGGTTTGATTCAATGTTGTGTTGGAGAGTTTGGGGAAGACGCCAGAGCAGGCCGGATCAGAGACAGGCCAGCGGATTATTTCTCGAAGACCAGGGCATCCGGATCGGCCCCCAGATCGTTCAGATCGCTTTTCACCGCTTTCTGCATCGGCCTCGGGCCGCACAGATAGATATGCTGCGACAAATCATCGATATGGCGTTGCAGCAGGGCCTTGTCGACATAGCCATGCTCAAAGCCGTCCTTTTCCTCGTCGCTGAGGACATAGACGGTTTCCAGCCCCGCCATGGCGTCGAATTCGGCGCGGTGGATGATGTCCGCTTCGGTCTTGTTGGCAAAGATCAGCTGGTGCCCGGCAATTTTGCCCTGCGCCTCAAGGCTGCGCAGAATGGCGATGAACGGTGTCACCCCGGCGCCGCCGGCAATGAATGTGCCCGGCCCCTTATATTCAATTGTGCCCCACGGCTCATCGATCAGAAATTCATCGCCCGGCTGCAAGCTGCGCAGCGCGTTGGTCACGCCATCATGATCGGTATAATGCTTGATGGTGAATTCCAGCCGGTCCCAGCCGGGCAGGGAGGTAAAGGTGAAGGGCCGCTTTTTATCGGCCCAATCCGGCTTGTTGATCGACACTTCGGTGGCCTGGCCGGGCGAAAACTCATAGCCCTTAGGCTTGTCCATGACATAGCGGTCGACATCATGGGTGACCGGTTCAATTTCAAGAATTTTCACGATCCGGGTCATGATCTGGCCTCTTGATTGGGTGTGCGCTTCATATGAGAAACGAACGGCTGGGTAGTTTGTTCCATCAACCGCCGATCAATTCGCCTGTGCCGGGCCTCGTAGATTGCATTAAGTGCCGTCGAGTGCGCCACCGCGTGCTGTCGGGCCCAAACCATGTCCCATTGATCTGGAACAATGCCGCCCCGTTCGAAGACAGTTAGGGTCATACCCAAGTTTACCTGCCGGAAAGAGGAGCGGTCTCATCGGACCGAACGACAGGAAGGGAGTGTATTTTTGAATTTTCTTGTTATTTTTGAGACAGTTGAGGGCCAAACGCGCAAGATTGCCGAATTCGTAGAGCAGCAGATTGAGAGCGCAGGCCATGGGGTGCGGCTGTTCAACACGCAGGACAATCCGGCAATTGTGTCATTTGACGGCATCGACAAAGTTGTTCTGGCGGCCCCGGTGCATGAACGCCGCCATCCGAAGAATTTTGAAACCCTGATCGCTGCAAGCCTTGATGAATTGAAGGCACGCCCAACGCTGCTGCTCTCGGTCAGCCTCAAGGCGGCCTTTCCGGAAGGTATCGAGGAAGCTCAGGATTACTTGACCGAAATGAAACTGCGCACAGGGTTTACCCCCGACAGGGACGGTCTGGTCGCCGGCGCTGTCCGCGCCAGCAGTTACAGCTATTTTGAAAGCCAGATTGTGGAGATGGTGGTGTTGATCGGGCGCACCGTCGAGTTGGTCGAAGGCATCCAGGAATTCACTGACTGGGAGGTGCTTGGCGCTGAGATGCAGACGTTTATGGATGGTGCGCTGCCGGCTGACGGATGAGCGGGTGTCGTGTTTTATCGGCATGGGGTGAGATTGCGGGTAGCGGTTGTGCGGATTCGCGGAAGGCGTGCACATCACGACGGCTCGGCGGGCATGGACCGATCTGAAACTGGACTGGTATAGGCTAGTATCGGCCATGCTGACTCTTGGCCAGCCTCTGCGGCAAGAATGTAAATATGAGGAAACCTACATCTTTTATAGCGCCCTATCAGGTTGAAATTAACATCCCGCTTCCTTGAAGAAAGGCTTGCTGGGTAATAGATAGGAACAGAGCGCTTCAACGAGGGTGAATTTTCGATTTACCCTTCCGCAGAATCTGAGGTGTCACCCTCGCCAGCAAGCAAGTCCTCTTGCTTTATCCCTTCCGCGAATTCTTGGAAGACGTCCTCTGTGGTCTCAAATATTCTGGTGCGGGAAAAATGTGCGTGAACTTCTTGGACAATTAAATCTGCACTTTTTGCTTCAGTGTTCGCGACTGCCCATGCCCTGCCAGGATGAATCGTATCCCAAGGGCTCTTATTGTTGGCGCGTGTTGTAGCTGCATCGCCGTGCTTGCCCAAGCCAAACAATATTCTGGTCTCGTTGTTCCAAATTGGCTCAAAAAGCCGAATCAGATGAAATTCAGCCGAAGATTGATAACCACTCTGTACGGCCAGGGCTCGGTATTCAAAATCGGCGACAACAATGCCAGACACCTTATCGATGTTCTTTCGATGCTCGTTCAAGCGGTCGGTGAGCTTTGTACCCTGTTCCTTGACAGTTTTAGCATTTGCTGGTGGATCTGCTTTGCCGACGTATATCGGCGTTTCAGTGTTAGAAATTCGCCTGTATGTTTCTGACTGCCCAATGTAATAGATAGCATAAATTCCAGAGCCATACGCCTTCCCAATATCTTGCAATGGGCGTCGATCTTGCGCAATTAAAGCTAAGGCTACAAAATGCCCAATTAAACGGGGTTCTGTAGGATCAAAAAATGATGCAGGTAATCGGACTGGATCAAGTTTTTGAGTAATTCGATCCAATGATTCCTGCATTGCCAAAACAGATTGAAGAAGCTTACGCCTAGAAGGTGCAGTCAACTCTACACTCGTCGCGAGTGCCTTAAGTTCTTCGATTTGGAGCAGCGTTTCAGCTGCCTTTAGCAATTCGGGTTTCTTGGCCATCAGGTTGTTTAGGCTTTCAGCAATTTTTCAGCGACACTCTCTCCGACCACACGAGCGAGCTCAACAGGAACGGCATTTCCGAGTTGTCGCATACACTCAGACCAAGCCCCATGAAACTCAAAGTCGTCAGGAAAGGTTTGTATTCTTGCTGCTTCTCGGGTCGTGAAATAACGTACTGATCCGTCCGCGCGCCTCAGCATGTTTTCCCCGCCCGGAACACCATGCACTCCCGCTTTAAGGGTTTTTGATGGTTCATCTAGATAGGAGCCGGTATGACCTGAATAGACCTTAGCACCATCCCTGTAGTCATGGTTTTTGGCGAGATTTCGTGACTTGGCACTCTTGGGATCTGGCAGGCCACAGATCGCATCCCTCGTCGTTTGCCAAGGCGCACTTCTTGGTCTCTCTTCCACAGACAATTTTTTCGACATCAGCAAGGCGCGACCTTCCAAATGTCGTTCTTTTTTTGAAACTTTGTGCCTATCCCAATAGTATCCGAAGCATTGGTCCCAAACCAAGGCTTCCTGACTATAACAACCAGTTCCAAATGACCAACGCGCATTGATGTCATCCCGGAAACCAACAAAAACGACCCTTTCTCTTCGCTGTGGGACACCATAGTTGGCGGAATTCAGAAGCCGAGTCACAACGCGATAATGAAGTCCTGACCGCGCCGTCTGAGTGTGGTGCTGTTCAAGTCTAGACAGATGGTCTTGCCAATCTTCGCCATCCTTAGCCGTCAATTCGGGGTGTTCCATCTGCAACTGAACGTATTCAGCGTAGTTCTGAAACGAAGCCCTCATCAGTCCTTTTACATTTTCAAAAACAAATGCTCTCGGTCGTGCCTCGCGAAGGGCTCTTACAGCTTGAGGAAACATGTCCCTAGCATCGTCAAAAGCTCGGTGACGACCCCCTAGGCTAAATGGCTGACAAGGCGGCCCTCCAGAGACTAAATCGAGCTTGTCTTCGTATTCCGAAAAATCGACAGTACGGACGTCACCTTCGTGTACACGTGTTTTCTGGTTTGGGTCGCTCTCGTTGGCAAAGATAACGTGCTTATTTTGTCGCAGAGTTGCACAACACCATTTGTCATACTCGACTACCAACTGTGGTGAAAATCCAGCCTGCAAAAGACCAATGCCCAAGCCACCAGCTCCGGCAAAAAGCTCCACAGAATTAAGAGAACGCTCGAACTTGTTCAACATTTGTTCTCCTCGTGACTGTCATAGACGTAAACCAGATTATTTCGCAAGATTCAATTATTTCTTACTAGCTATTGCGACATTTGCTCCTGATATCTTCGATATTGAGAGCGCGACCCGCAGCGAACGACCGCTTTCCAACCAGAGCATTCATAATAGTCAGCACCCAACCGTTCCCACATTCACTCCCCCGCCACATACCCCGTCATCTCCAGATACCCAACCCCCTCATGGCTGCCGCTGACCTGCACCGGGCCTTCCCAATAGGGGATTGAGGTGTCCATCCAGCTGTCGGCGTTCAGCGCTTCGGTTTTGACCGCGACGCCTTTGCCGGGCACTTCCAGCCGCCAGCGAATTGGCACATCGCGGCCGGCGATGCGGGCGGTTTGCAGGGGGGTCATGATGATGTCGTCGGGGGCGAGGGCAGTGGCGCTGCCATCGGGGGAAATCCAGGTGCCGGAGGTGTAGGCGGCGGCCGCTTTGTCGCGCAGGCGGAACAGCATCAGCTTTGCGCCGCTGTCGAAATGCAGCGAAAACCAGTCCCAGCCGGTCTGGCTGGCGGCAAGCGGCTGGCTGCTCCATTCGCGGTCAAGCCACGCCTTGCCGGTAACCTCTATATCCTTGCCATCCAGTGACACCGTGCCGGAGACGGCGAAAAACGGCTGACTGTAATAATACGAGGCCTGGCTTCCCTCAGACTGGCCCCCTTCAGATTGGCCCCCCTCAGACTGGCCAATATCTGACTTGCGGCTGAAGCCGTTCTCACCGTGAAAAATCAGGTTTTTGTCGGTGGCGAGGCTCAGATCATAGCTGAAAGCCTCGTCGGATGCGGTGAGGCGCATGTCAGAAAACGCATCCGGGCCGGGTGCGCCCGCCGCGGGTGATTGCCGGGCGATGGAACTCAGCGACCAGTCATCGATCCAGGCGGCAAATGGCTCGGTGGTGACGCCGGCCTGGCCGGTGCCGCCACGCGCGGCGATTTCGGCGCTGAGATGGCGGCCCCTGGCCGACAGGGCGGCATGGCCAAGCCATAATTGCTGTTGGTTCCAGCCGCCTTGCTGCGATCCGGGCGTCAGCGCGCGGCGGAACAGGGTCCACTGAATGCCATAGGGATTGCCCGCCGCATCGCTCAGATTGGCGGTGACATACCACCATTCAATGCGAAACTCCGGGTGGGCGCCATGATCCTGGGGAAAGCTGAATGTTTTGCCTTGCGTCACCTCGGCAAAGCCATCGCTGTCGCCGCCAAGCCCGGCAAACCCCTGGCCAAAGCCCTGGCCGAAGGGGGGGGCGCTCCACAGCAGCACAAGCAACAGCGGAGCCATCAGCAACGTTAGGGGAGTGCGGTTTTTAACGTTCATTTGCAAACACCTTCAACAGTTCGGCGGGCGGCATCCGCCGCAATTTGACCGCCGGATAGGCCGAGGCGAGCAACGCGGTGATCACCGACAGCGCCAGCAGGCGCAGCCAGTCCAGCGGAAACAGCAGCATCGGCAGCCGCCAGCCAAAAGCCTCAACATTGATGATGGCCAGAAGTATCCACGCCACCAGCAATCCAAGGGGAATCGCCAGCAGCGAGGTCAGCAGTGCCAGCGCCACGGTTTTGGCCAGTTCGATCAGGGCCAGGTTGCGGCGCGTAATACCCAGCGCCCATATCGGTGCCAGTTGCGGCAGCCGTGCCTGCGACAGGCCGAGCAGGCTGGTCAGCATGGCAATGCCGGCCACCGCCAGGGTCAGCGCGTTGAGCGCCAGGGTGACGGCAAAGGTCCGCTCAAACACGGATTTTGAAACATTTTTCAACGCCTCCTGATCAATCAGCGCGCCTTCGCGGAATTCGAATCGCTGGTCAAGCTCAGTCAGAATGCGGGCCTTGTCCGGTGCCGCGACCCGGAGGCCGAAGCGGGTTTTTGGCACCGAGGGCCACAGCGCCACCAGCCGGTCAACCGCCATCATCACCTGTCCGATCGGGTTGCCGTAATCTGAAAAAATGCCCAGAACCTGTGTCGTCAGCGGCCCGCTTTCGCTGACAAGCTGCAATTCGTCATTGAGGCCAAGGCCGAATTTCCGCGCCATCTGTTCATTGATGAGAACGCCCTTGCCAGCGGCGATATCCTGCCACACCGCCTTGGTCTGCGCCAGCAGGGGCCAATTATCGCGATAGGTCGGGTGATCGCGAAAGCCGAACACTTCCACCGGCCAGTCCTTGTAGCGGGTCTCGATATTCCAGATCGGCAGAATTGCAGTGACACCCGGCGCATCCGCCAGATAGGCCAGCACCGCGTCACTTTGCTGCGGCGTCCCGGCATTGAGATAAATCTCCGAGGTCAGGCGCTGGTCAAGCCAGGCCAGAAAGGTGGTGCGGAAGCTCTGCACCATGGTGCCGACGCCGATATTGATCGACAGCGCCAGCAGCAGCGCCATCAGCGCCAGCGACAGGCCCGACATATGCTGGTTGCTGTCGGCCCAGAACCATTGCCGCAGCGGACGCCTGGCCCTGGCTTCAAAGCCCGCCAGTATCGCCGCCAGCACGCTGGGCAGGACCAGCGCTGCGCTCAGCAGCACCGCGCCCATCAGCACAAATCCGGCGATCAGCGAGCCGCCAATGGCAAAGGCGGCCAGCCCTGTCAGCGCAAAGCCTGCCGCCACCGCCAGTTGCCATTTGCGCTTGCGCTGATTGACCTGGCGCCAGGCAAACGGGTGGGCATTGGCCAGGATCGGCATGCGCACCAGCTTGGCCAGGCTCGCCCCGGCGGCAAAGAAAGCCCCCAGCATGGCGATGGCCAGACCGCTCAGCCACCATTGCCACTGCAGCGTCAACTGGCCCGAGACCTGCGCGCCATACAGTCCTTCAAGGCTGGCCGAGACATCGGGCAGCAGCGCCGAGGCAATCAGATATCCGGCAACCACGCCAAGCGCCCCGGCGAGAAATGACAGCAGCGCCAGTTCCAGCATCAGCGCCAGCGCCAGAAGCCGCGCCGAGACGCCGCAGGCGCGCAAAGTGCGCACCATATGGCGGCGGCTTTCAAACGCCAGACCGACCGCCGAATTGACGATGAACAGGCCGACCACAAAGGACAGAAAGCCGAAGGCGGTGAGGTTCAGATGAAAACTGTCAGTCAGGCTTTCCAGCGCCGAGCTGGCGGCGGGTTGTTCCAGCCGCAATTGCCCTTCAATGAGAGCACCGAGCGTTTTTTCATCAGCCTTTTGCCGGTCATCGACAATCAGCCGGCTGATGCGGCCCTGCAATCCCAGCAGGCGCTGGGCGACGCCGATATCCGTCATGATGGTTCCGGGCGGCAGATTTTCCAGCGCGGCGAGCGGCGGCAGTTCTCCACCCTTGTCAATCGCAACGCTGCCGGCTTGATCCGGGACGAGACTGGCTAAAGTGGCGGGATGGGCAAAAGCCTTGAAGGGCGGCGTCAGAAACGCCTCAAGATCGGCATTGCTGTCAGCAAACGCCATCAGCCAGCGGTTCTGCGAGTCCTCCGCATCGGGCAGCGAGATCGGCTCGATGCCGATCAGCCGGATATGGGAGCCGTTGATCCGCACCGTGCCCTCGACCACCGGCGAAACCCGCCACCCGGCGCGGCGCAGGGTGACGAACAGCTCCTGCGAAACGCTGGTGCCGGCCAGCGGCAGCAAAGCGCGGAACTGATCTCCGCCAAGCGTGGCCGCAGCGCTTCTGTAGCTTGAACGTGCTTCCGCATTGATCGCCTGAACGCCGCTCCACAACGCGGTCGCGACGCCCAGCCCGACAATCAGCGTGATAAAGGACAGACGGTTGCGCCGCCAGAAACCCAGCAGCACGCGAAAGGTCCAGAAAAAGGTGCGGATGTGTGTCAAAGCGCTATGCGCCCGGCGCTGAGCCGGACGGTGCGGTCGAGACGGGCCGCAAGGCGGGGATTGTGGGTGACCATCAGCAGGCTGGTGCCCAGATCGCGGACCAGCGCCAGCGTCAGCTCCAGAACCGCATCTCCGGTGGCCTCGTCCAGATTGCCGGTCGGCTCATCGGCCAGCATCAGCTCCGGCTTGGCCGCCAGCGTGCGGCCGATGGCGACGCGCTGCTGCTGGCCGCCGGATAATTGCTCGGGATAATGGCCAAGCACGCTCTGCAGGCCCAGCCTGTCCGCCAGATGGCTCAGCCAGGACGCATCGGCGCGGCCGGCAATGCGCGCCTGAAACGCAAGATTATCGCCGGCAGTGAGGCTGGGAATGAGGTTGAATTGCTGAAACACAACGCCCAGCCGGCTGCGCCGCAAATCCGCCCGTCCGGCATCGGACAAGGCGGCGACATTAGTGCCGTTGAACAGAATTTCACCGCCGTCAGGCGTATCAAGGCCGCCGATCAGATGCATCAGGGTGCTTTTGCCGCTGCCCGATTCGCCCATCAGCGCCAGACTGCCGCCGCCCGCCAGATCAAGGCTGACATCCTCCAGCACGCGGCTGGTGCCCTGAGGCGTGTCGTAGGATTTGCGCAGGTGACGGACTTCAAGCATGGGGCAGCCTTGGGATGACGCTTCTGTTGTGCATAGTTAGGAACGGACAGCGCCGCGTCCAGCAGAGATTTCAACCGGCCGGTCCGGTTGCAGCCGCTGCGCCAAAACCGGACTTGCAAATTGCCAATGTCTGTGAGACTTTTGCAAAGCTTTTTATAAGAACAAGAGATATGACCCTGCTGCGTTTGAAAAAATCAGCTTTGACAGCCGGACCGGATGCGCATTTGCCTGCGCAGCTCCGTGGTCTTGCGCTGCTTCCTCTTCTCCTTATCAACCCCTGAGCGTGGCCAGCCGGTAGTGTCCGGCGCGCTCTCAGGGGACTTGCAAAATCACCAGGACAAACAGATAACGCGCCCTGAACAGGCGCAGATTTTAGCGTTTACGCTGAGGAGACAGATACCATGAACCAGATGATAGCAGCGCGGGCCAGCACCGCCAGACATGGCAACATTGCGCCGGGCCAGGACCAGGTTCTGATTTTTGATACCACCTTGCGCGATGGCGAACAGTCGCCCGGCGCATCGATGACCCATGAGGAAAAACTCATGGTCGCAAAACAGCTTGATGAAATGGGCATCGATATCATCGAAGCCGGGTTTCCGATTGCCTCCAATGGCGATTTTGAAGCGGTTGCGGAAATTGCCCGCCGCTCCGAACATGCGGTGATCGCCGGTCTGGCGCGCGCCATTCCCGCCGATATCGAGCGCGCCGGGGAGGCCGTCAGACATGCCAGAAGAGGGCGCATCCACACCTTTGTCTCAACCTCGCCGATTCATCTCGCCAACCAGATGAAGAAGACCCAGGAGGAGGTGCTGGAGATCATCACAAAAACGGTGACCCAGGCCCGCAATCTGGTTGAGGATGTCGAATGGTCCGGCATGGATGCAACCCGCACGCCGATTGACTATCTGTGCCAGGCCGTGGAAGCTGCCATCGCTGCCGGTGCCACCACCATCAACATTCCCGATACGGTGGGCTATATGGTGGCCGATGAATATTACGACATGATCGCCGCCTTGATGAACCGGGTGCCGAATGCCGACAAGGCGATTTTCTCGACCCATTGTCATGATGATCTGGGATGTGCGGTGGCCAATTCAATCGCCGGTGTGCGCGCCGGTGCGCGTCAGGTCGAATGCACCATCAACGGGCTTGGCGAGCGCGCCGGAAATGCCGCGCTGGAAGAAGTCGTGATGGCAATCCGCACCCGCAGCGACATTCTGCCCTATTGCACCGGGGTTGAAACCACGGCGCTGTTGCGGGCCTCCAAAATGGTCTCCACGGTGTCGGGTTTCACGGTTCAGTTCAACAAGGCGATTGTCGGCGCCAATGCGTTTTCCCATGAATCCGGGATTCACCAGGACGGCATGCTGAAAAACGCCGAGACCTACGAGATCATGCGTCCCGAAGATGTCGGCGTGAAGGCGACCTCGCTGGTGATGGGCAAGCATTCCGGCCGCCATGCCTTCCGCGAAAAGCTCATCGAACTGGGTTTTGAACTGGGCGACAATGCGTTTCAGGATGCTTTCAAGCGCTTCAAGGATCTGGCTGACAAGAAGAAGCATGTTTACGATGAGGATATCGAGGCACTGGTCAGCGATGAGGCGACGATTGCCGGAGAGAGCATCAAGGTCGTTGCCCTGACCGTGATTGCCGGCACCAGCGGCCCGCAAAAGGCCACCATGACGCTGGATGTCGCCGGCCAGCACATCACCAAGGAGGCCACCGGCGACGGACCTGTCGATGCCACCTTCAATGCGATCCGCATGATTGTGCCGCATGAAGCCAAATTGCTGCTCTATCAGGTCAGCGCGGTCACTGAAGGGACTGACGCCCAGGCCGAAGTGTCGGTGCGGCTTGAAGATGACGAGATCATGGTCACCGGGCGCGGCGCGGAGACCGATACAATGGTGGCATCGGCCAAAGCCTATGTCTCGGCGATGAACAAATTACTCGCCCGCCGCGGGCGCACTCATGCCCAGACCATGCAGGCAGTCTGAATTCAAAGATGTAAGAGGCGTTCGCGTAGAGCGCCTCTAGTCACCAGTTGATCTGCTCAAGCTGATCAAAGTTGATCTGCGATCCGTCATCAAAGGTCAGGGTGCCCGCCGCATCATCTGACAGATCAAGACTGTCGCCGGTCTGTCCTTCAATCGAACCGCTGGTCAGGGTGAGGGTCCAGTCAACGCCGTATGAAGCGCTGTCAAAGCCCTGCAATTCAATGACATCTGTCCAGCCGCCGCCGGCACCACCCAGAATGGTGTCATTGCCGTCTCCCAACTCGTAAATGAAGATGTCATCTCCATCGCCGCCGGACAGGATGTCATTGCCCTTGCCGCCGGTCAGAGTGTTGGCACCGCTGTCGCCCGTCAGCACGTCGTCATAGGCAGAGCCGACCAGGTTTTCGACAGATGTGTACATGTCATCCGCAGCATTGCCGGTATTTGCGGTTTCATCCGCGAGGTTGGCAACGACGGCTTCACTGGCATTTGCGTAGCTGACAGTGTCGGATCCCAGCCCGCCATCAATCAGATCTGCGCCGGAACTCGCAAAAATCAAATCATCACCGGCACCGGCATTGATGGTGTTGATTGTACCGTCATAGCCACTCGCGCTGGATTCATAGAGCGCTTCTACGTCCGATGGTGAAAGCGCTGTGTCGAAAATCGCGACTTCATCAATTGTTCCGTCGAAAAAATCATTTGGACGACTATCACTGCCGATAAAGATGTCGCCGTCGCTGCCGACAAGGTTTTTGGTGGAAGTCTTGGTACTTACCAGCGCTCCGTTGAGATAAAGCGACAGGACACTCCCATTCCAGGTGAAGGAGACATTATTCCACTGATCGGCTGAAACACCTTGTACACTGACCTCGTCACCAGCAATTTTGGCTTTCAAGTCGCTGCCATCCAGATAAATCTTTAACTCATTTCCGCCGCCTTGCTTGTGGACCAGCATATTTCGTCCAGAAGTGTTGTCCACATTGAACCAGAGTTGGATGGTGCCTGACGGTGTTCCATACGAACTGTCATTCCCAATTTGCAGATAATCGTTCGAGCCATCAAATTCGGCCGCGGTGTTCGTGTCGTTGCTGTTAGCACCATCAGCACCAAGGACTACTCCATTGTGATAGATGCCATTGCTGGTTCCGGTTTCGTCAATAGCAGTCGTGCCATGCGATTCGCCCAGACGCCAGTAACCGGTGGGATTGTTGTCAGTAACTCCGCCGGAGAGCCCATCAGAACCGGCATAGATAATATCGTCACCGCCTCCGGAGTTAATCGTGTCATTGCCGTTGAAACCATAGATGATATCGTTGGATTCGCTGCCGGTGATGGTTTCGGTTGCATTTGATCCAAAGCTGAACGTTACATCTTCCTGATATGTCCTGCCATTGTTGTCTGTAGCAGTTACAGTGACCGTATGAGTGGAGCCAGAACTGACGCCCACGCCGCCATTGATCGAAATTTCGCCCGTGCTCGCATCAATGACAAAGGCGCCACCGCTGTCATTACTCAGACTGAAATTGTGAGATACACTGCCCGGGTGAGCATCAAAGGAGGTTGTGGCCACAACGCTCCCGCCTGATAGATTTGCGGAAAGTGCGCTGTTGCCGGTAAATTTCATGTCTGGCTCATAGACGTCAACGACATCAACGGTCAGCGATTCAATGTAAGTGGCTCCGCCATCATCGGTCACCTGGACATACAGTTTGAAGACTGTGGTGTCCTCGTAATTGATATCTGCTTCAGCACGAATCTGGATTTCATTGCCGACGATGATAAAGTTCGGGTCCGTCACCACGTTTCCGTTTTTGTCCACCAGATCATAGGTGAAGACGCCGCCTTCCTTATCAGTGGCAGTCAGAGTGGCAACTGTTCCGGAGGTGCTGTTTTCCATGACAGAGGCGGTACCTTCATTCAGGAAGGTCACGGCACTGACATAATAGTCACTGGAGCCAGACGCGGTAGGGCCGCCGGGGAATTCTTTTGCCGTGAACACGATCCGGTCAAAGCTGCCGCCATCTCCGGCGCTGACTTGAAGCGAGGCGGTGATCTCGCCGGGCGCATTGGCAATCAGTCCACTGCCAACTTCAACGCCATCGCGATAGGCCGTCCAGACGCCTTGTTCGCCGCCATTGCCTTCCGATCCGTAAAGCCGGTCGACATCGACCGCGACGCTTGTCTGATCTACATCAAAGTCGAATATCAGCTGTTCGGAGATGTCTTGCGCCGCGTTGTATTCAATTTGAGTGGCGACATCACCAGCGTCGCCGTTGGCGCCGAATCCGGTTTCGGTGACCGAAACGTTAGCTGCTGATTCCGTTGTCAAAGTTCCATCTGGATTGATATTCCGTGCTGTTATCGTCACGCCGGAAAATGTTCCAGCATTACCGGTCGTCAGCGTCTGTGAGGTCAGGAACTGTATATCAGTAGGCGCGTCATTTACGGGCGTAATATCCAGCACCGCCGTGGCGTTATCGGTTGTCGTGCCATCGGAAACGGTAAATGCAAACGGCACATCCACGGCATTGAGATCGGCCACCGGCGCAAACGTCCATGTGCCATCGAGATTATCGGTGAGGGTTCCGTAGTCGGCCGAGACCGTGAGGGATGTCACAGACAGCGTATCGCCATCAACGTCCGTTGAATGAGCAAGCAGATAGGCTTGTGTGATGGTAAAGGAATGATCTTCCAGTGTTGCACCCAGA
>CAXBCI010000043.1:0-26641 GCA_963974065.1 uncultured Hyphomicrobiales bacterium
AAAACAACAGAATCACAATCAGTCCGGATTGGCGAGAGGGTTTTTCAGCAACCTGCTAGAGCGCTTCATGGTTACATTGAATCATTTGACCGGTTTTGCTCGTTTGCAGGCGAGGCACACTTCGCGCCGTGGTCTTCATGACCACAAGTGGAGTGTAACGACGTCCGGCGGGCGTGCAAATCCGGCCTTCGGTGCTCCATATCAGCCCACCGGACAGCGTTAGCCAACTTGCCCGATGCGCGCCCCGAAACGTATTGGGCGCCGCGTTGACTGCCTTGCCGATGAACTGATCTGGAGCATCAAATGGTTCCATGTAACCGTGAAACGATCTAGCCAGACCGTTTGCTGATTTATCGGCGCGGCTGGTCATCAGCGATGTAGATTCTGATTATTTCCTCAAAACCGGCCTCGGCGGTGAAGCCCAGATCCAACGCCCGATGCGGCGCAAAATTCCGCGGCCAGTTTTCCACAATTTTCATGACTGCTGCATCGGGCTCACGGCGGATCAAAGCCACGGCATTTGCGCCTGCGACCTGGCGCAAGGCTTCGATCTGCTCGGCCACAGTGCAGGACACGCCCGGCATGTTCAAAGCCCGGCGGGCGCCAAGCAAAGCCGTATCAAGTTGCGCAGCATGGACCAAAAAGCCGGTGGCAGAGCGCGGCGAAGCGTGCCAGTGACGCACTGTGTCAGACACCGGCAGGATTGCTTCCCGGCCATTCAAAGGCTCGCGGATAATGCTTGAGAAAAACGAAGACGCCGCCAGGTTCGGCTTGCCCGGACGCACGCAAATGGTCGGCAGACGGATTGAAATGCCATCAATAAAGCCCTTCCGGCTGTAATCATTGATCAACAGTTCGGTCATGGCTTTCTGGGCACCATAAGAGGTTTGCGGGGCGGCCAGAAATTCATCATCGATTCGATCCGGAAAAGGACCACCAAACACGGCGATTGACGAGGTGAAAACCAGGCGCGGCACATAGCTCCGGCCACTTGTCTCGTACTCCTCGCGCAGTGCTTCCAGCAGCCACCAGGTGCCTCTGGCATTGATATCCCAGCCTTTGGCAAAGTCCTGCTCGGCTTCACCGGAAACGATCGCCGCCAGATGGAAAATGAGATCAGCGCGCAGCGCTGCCAGCTCGGTGGCCTGCCGGGGATCGGCAATATTGCCGACCAGCGTTTTCACAGGAAAGGGAGCGGCAGGCACGGCAGCTTCCACGACATCGTGCAATATCAACTCACTGACCGGGCCGCCGGACAGGCCGGACGCTGCAAGGTGACCGGCTAGTTTCTGCCCGACCATTCCGGCGCCGCCAATTATCAGAATTTTCAAACCGCTATCTCCCATTTGCTGTATTGTCCGAGCAGCTGCATCATTGCGGCGCCGAGGATCGGGCTGCACAGGTACGGCATAGGCCGCGCAATTCCACGATCGATTGTTTCAAGGTAAACCCGTCATGCTGTGCGACCGCCGTCAGATGTGAGGCGAGACGTTCGTCGGCCACTTCATCAACCTGGCCGCACCCGTCACAAATCGCAAAGGCAACCGTTTCATGCGCTCCGCACGCCGGATGGCTGCAGGCGACAAACGCATTGAGCGACTCCAGCCGATGGACCATCCCCAGATCCATCAATTTATCCAATGCACGGTAAATCTGGAGCGGGGCGCGCAGTCCTTCATCGCGCAATCTGTCGAGAATGGTGTAGGCGCTGAGCGGCTCTTCCGTTCCCGTCAAAGCATCGAACACCAGCGCCTGATTCTTCGTCAGAGGTTTTTCACTCTGGTCAAGCTGCTTCATTTTGGCAAACCCTCTTTTGTGCCGGAACGGCCGGCAAACAACCGGAATACCGAGGTCAGACTGAGAATGAACAGGCCAAGCGCTGCCACCACAATCGAGGGACCGGAAGGCGTATCCCAGCGCAGCGAGCCGGACAGACCGCCAACCACAGAAATTGCACCGATTGCTGCGGACCACAGCGCCATCTGTTCAGGCCCGGAAGACAATCTGCGCGCCGTTGCCGCCGGGACGATCAGCAGGGCGGTGATCAGCAACACGCCGACAATCTTCATCGCTATCGCAATCACCACCGCCATCAGCAGCATGAAAACCACATTCGCGGCATCAGGCCTCAGACCTTCGGCTGCGGCCAGTTCGGGGCTGACCGTTGCGGCGAATAATTGCCGCCAGATCAATGTCAGCGCCAGCAGCACAGCCAGGCCGCCTGCATAAATAATCAAAATATCTATCTTTGATACCGACAGAATATCGCCAAACAGCAATCCCAGAAGATCGACACGCACCGAGCCGAGAATGGCAACCACGACAAGACCAATCGCCAGGGCGGAATGCGACAACAGGCCGAGCAGGGAATCTGACGATAGAGATGCCCGTTTCTGCAGCAGCAACAGCAGCAGGGCCACTGCAGCGGATACGAAAAATACTGCAGCGGTGACATTGATTTCCAGCAAAAATGCCAAAGCCACACCAAGCAGTGCGGCATGGGCCAGCGTGTCGCCAAAATAGGACAGGCGGCGCCAGACAATAAAACACCCCAAAGGCCCGGCGATCAGCGCCACGCCGATTCCGGCGATCAGGGCACGGACGAAAAAATCATCCAGCATTGTCTGCGCCCTTGCCTGTCCCGGCGTGCGGATGGTGACCATCATCGGGATGACAATGCCCGGTTACAGTGCCGTCAGAATGCCTGACGCTACCGTCAGGCAGATGGGTATGATCGTGATGGTGTTGATACACTGCCAGTCCCGCTGCAGCGCGCCCGCCAAACAGTTTCTGATATTCCGGGCTTTCGGCAACCGAGCTTGGTGTGCCCTTGCAGCAGATATGGCCATTGAGGCAGATCACCTGATCGGTGGCGGCCATCACCACATGCAGGTCGTGGGAGATCAGCAATATGCCGCATTGCAGGCTGTCGCGAATGTCCGAGATCAGATCATAAAGCGCCAGTTCACCGGAAAAATCGACGCCCTGAACCGGCTCATCCAAAACCAGCAGATCCGGTTTGCGGGCAATGGCACGGGCCAGCATTGCTCTTTGAAATTCACCCCCCGACAGATGCCGGACTTCCGCATCGGCAAGATGAGAAATTCCGGTGCTGTGCAGGGCCTGAGTCATGTCGTCAGCGCTGAGGCGCGATGTCAGAATCATCAGGCGGCGCACCGTCAGCGGCAATGTCCAGTCGATCAGAAGTTTCTGCGGCACATAACCGACGCGCAGACCGTCCGACCGCGTAGCCTGCCCTTCAGTCGGTTTCAAAAGGCCGAGCACCATTTTGGCGGTTGTCGATTTGCCGGAGCCATTGGGGCCAATCAGTGTGACGATCTCGCCCCTGTGAATGTCAAAATCGATGCCGCGTACCAGCCATTTTCCGTCGCGGAAAAGACCGGCATTCGTCAGGCAAACAATGGGCGATGGTGAATCTGGCACAGAAAACGGGCAACCGATCATTCGCGACAAGACCAAAACTTATCACATATGTAATAACATTACGCAAGCACTCGGCAAGTCCCGTAGCCAACGCTCAGTCGCGAACCCAGAAGCCTTAATTCTGTTTCCACGGCCCATGATGGCTGCCAGTCGAATCCAGCCGTTCAAACGAATGCGCACCGAAGAAATCGCGCTGACCCTGAATCATGTTTGCAGTGGACCGGCTTGTCCGCATCATGTCGAAATAGGACAACGCGTTGCTCAAAGCGGGAAGCGGCAAACCATGCAGGGCACCAGTGGAAACCACGCGGCGCAAACTGCCCTCAGTTTCCGATAATTTTTCCGAGAAATACGGCGCGAACATTAAATTCAGATCGGCATTTTCAGTCAGCGCCTTGGCCATGTCATTGAGCATGGTGGAGCGGATGATGCAGCCCTCCCGCCAGACCCGCGCCACGTCCGGTAACGGTAGAGACCAACCAAAATTCTCAGATGCGGTGCGCAATAATTGGAAGCCTTGCGCATAACACACGATTTTACCGGCAATCAGGGCCATCTCCAATGAGTCTGTCGACAATGCTTCAGTGCTCAGGGCCTGCGGAGCTGCACCGAAAATGGCTTCCCCCGCCTTGCGTTCGTCAAGACGCGAGGAGAGATTACGGGCCGCAACTGCAGCATCAATGGCAGTGATTGGCGCGCCAAGGTGCTGAGCTT
This sequence comes from uncultured Hyphomicrobiales bacterium, assembly GCA_963974065.1. GTDB lineage: Bacteria > Pseudomonadota > Alphaproteobacteria > Rhizobiales. The sequence continues at coordinate 4,159 of CAXBCI010000043.1, forward strand.
CGATCACTGTCCACCGCCCGGTGCCCTTCTGTCCGGCCTTGTCGAGAATGACATCCAGAATCGGCGCGCCGGTTTTGGAGTCCTTGGCATGGGCGACCTGCCCCGAAATTTCGATGAGATATGATTTCAGCGTACCCTTGTTCCATTTCTCGAACACGCTGCCGATGCGGTCGGCGTCCATGCTGAACCCGTCCCGCATGATGCCATAGACTTCGGCGATCATCTGCATGTCGGCATATTCAATGCCATTATGGACGGCTTTGACGAAATGACCGGCACCGCCCTCGCCCATCCATGTCGCACAGGGAATTCCCTCATATTTGGCCGAGATGGCTTCCAATATCGGTGCGACCCGGTCCCAGGCCGCCTTTGGTCCACCGCCCATAATGGATGGCCCGTGGCGTGCACCCTCTTCGCCGCCGGAGACGCCCATACCGACAAACGGCACTCCGGCTGCCTCGGCCTCCGCTGCGCGCCGGTTGGTGTCATGGAAATTGGCGTTGCCCGCATCGATGATCAGATCATCTTTGTCCAGCAAAGGCCGCAATGCGGCAATCTGCTGATCAACTGCATCACCGGCAGGCACCATCAGAATGATGGCCCGGGGCGGCTTGATCGCCTTAACCAGCTGTTCCAGCGTATCTGTCGGTACAATATGATCGGTCAGTTCGCCGGCACTGGCATAGAACTCGTCTTTCCGCGCCAATGTGCGATTGAAAACCGCTATACGAAAGCCCTTATCTGCAATGTTAAGAGCCAGATTGCCCCCCATTGTACCCAAACCGATAAGGCCGATTTCTGCACTATTTGAATCACTTGTGGTCATATATGTCTCTGTTGGTTTAACTGGTTCCCTAGGCTCTGAACTCAATCAGGAGGTTGAATTCAGACCCTAACTTGTCTTGTAAACAGGTTTTCTTCAATCCTCAAACGAACCGACCTCGACCCGCCTGCCCAGCATGAAAGCGTCGGCGACATGGCGCAGTGGGGAAACATCAATGTCGGATATCTGCTGGCGCAGCAATTCGGAAAATTTTACATAAAGTAGCGGATATTCCTGCTCCGCCTCGGCAACAATTGTGGTGCCGTCAATCAGCAAGCGTGCTCCGCCATCCAGCAATTGCAGCGATCCGGCATCGGTTTCAATGTGAATATCCCAAGACTGCGGCCCCTCCTGACGCCAGTCAAATACCGCATTCACCTCGGCACCGGTCGGGTCTGCAAAATCAAGGCGCGCTGCAATCGGCGTGTCGCGATTGGCAGGAAATTCCAGGACAGCATTGGTCAGATGAACGGGATGCGGCATGATTTCAGTCAGGATCGACAGGGCATTTATGCCCGGATCAAACACACCCAGGCCACCGGCCTGCCAGATCCAGTCCTGGCCGGGATGCCATCGCCGGACATCCTCCTTCCAATTGATATGGAGTTGCCTGATCCTGGTTTGGGCCAGCTTCTGCCGCGTTGCTTCCACGGCTGGCGCAAACCTGGAATGCCAGGTCGCAAATATCGTGACATTATGCCGCGCCGCCTCTGTGCGCAGACTGCCGACCTCGCTCAGCGTCGCACCCGGCGGCTTTTCCAGCAGAATATGGCGCCCTGCGGCGATGGCCGTCATCGCGTAGCCGTAACGGACCTGAGGCGGCATGCACAGCGCCACCACAGTGATATCCGGCCGTTGGGCAAGCATGGTCTGCAGATCTGTGAAAGCTTCAACATCCTCAATGGTGCCATTGCGACTGACAGTGGCAGCCAGCTCAAAATCAGGATTGTTGCGGATGGCAGGCAGGTGCTGATCGCGTGCAATTTTGCCCACCCCCACAATTGCAATGCGGTACGGTGTCGGCACTGTGGAAACTGGCATCATAGTCTACTCTTGCAAGTGAGCACTTCGGAGTGTCGCTTACAAGACGCTCTACAGGCCCAGTTTGTTGGGATTCCGCCTGATCTCACCCAGAAGATCCTTCAGGTCCGGCTCCATAACACGTTTTGCCGCGCCCTTTGCGGAAAACCATTTTCTTCTGCGTTCATCGCGCTCCGGCCAGTGGCGCAAGAGCTTGGTCACTTTCATCGGAAACAGCACCACCTCGCACGGAATATCGACTCCATCTTCGATCCGCTTCAGATAGTGATAGACGCCGAAAGGCTGTTTGGAAACGCGACCCAGGACGCCCGCCTCCTCCAGCGCTTCCTGCTCTGCTGCCTGGCGCAGATTCTTGCCCTTCATCGGCCACCCTTTGGGCAGAACCCAGCGGCCGGTATCGCGCGACGTAATCATCAGGATACGCAAATCGCCCTTCTCAGTCATCCGGACAGGAAGGGCCGCCATCTGTGTTTGTGTAGCTTTAGACAAAAAATTCCAATCCTTTCAAGATCAGGGTCAATAGCGATTCGAAGTCAAAGCTGAAACGTGCAACAATGCGGCACCGGGTCTGACAACTTGACACCGGACTGATCCGCCGGAATTGTTGTTTTTCAGTGGCAAAGACGAATCGCTGTTTGCCAAGGATTACTTATCCGACTAATAATCTCTAATTAAAATATCGTTAAGCTGGGAGGCTTCTATGAAATCACTAAAGCATATTTTGAGCGGCAGCGCCGCCGTCATCGGTACCGTTGCCCTTTTATGGGGCGGGGTTCCGGGATTGATCACAACAGCCAGTGCTGCCGAAGATTGCCCAAGGGGAACTCTTGATGAGCGCTATTGCGACCGTGACGGCGATCTGGTCGCCGACACTCCGACCGATCCGGCAGAACTTGTTGATCCCGACACACTGATCTTTGCCTATACGCCGGTTGAAGATCCCGCCGTCTACAAGCAGGCGTGGGCTGATTTCCTGACTCATCTGGAAAAAGTAACCGGTAAAAAGACACTGTTCTTCCCGGTTCAGTCGAATGCTGCGCAGATTGAAGCGATGCGTTCAGGCCGGCTGCATATTGCCGGATTTAACACAGGGTCGAATCCTCTCGCAGTCAATTGTGCCGGCTTCAATCCGTTCACAATCATGGCGTCGAAAGACGGCAATTTCGGTTATGAAATGGAAATCATCACCTATCCCGGTTCCGGTATCGAGAAGGTTGAAGATATCAAGGGCAAGCAGCTCGCCTTTACCGCTCCAACATCCAATTCAGGCTTCAAAGCACCCAGTGCCATCCTGAAAGCGGATTTCGGCCTGGAAGCTGAGCGTGATTTTGAACCGGCTTTCTCCGGCAAGCATGACAATTCCATTCTTGGTGTTGCCAACAAGGATTACCCTGCTGCATCCATCGCAAATTCGGTTCTGAAGCGCATGATCAGCCGCGATGTGATCAAGCCGGATCAGGTCAAATCGATTTACAAATCCCAGACATTCCCGACCACCGGTTTTGGCGTTGCTCACAACTTGACACCGGAACTGAAAGACAAGATTCGGGAAGCGTTTTTCACCTTTGAATGGGAAGGCTCAAGTCTTCAGGAAGAGTTCGAAAAATCCAATGAGGGCCAGTTCCTGGAAATGACCTACAAGGAATTCTGGGACGTGATCCGCAAAATTGATACGGCAAACGGGGTTTCATACTCCTGCGAATAAACTCCGGCTCCTGTGTATAAACCCCGGATTTATTCTGGACTGATATGACGGGTGTGCAGTTCCAAACGGGATTGCACACCCGTTCTTTACGCGTTTCCCATGAGGCATTAATGCTGAAATTAGAACAGCTTACAAAAATCTACCCGACCGGCGATAAAGCGCTGACCGACGTGACGCTGGAGATTCCGAGCGGCCAGGTTGTTGCTCTTATCGGCCCCTCCGGAGCTGGTAAATCAACCCTGATCCGCTGCATCAACCGGCTGGTCGCTCCAACGTCTGGCAAAGCGATACTGGACGGCACCAATCTGACCGCTCTGGGAACCCGTGGTCTGCGCAAGGAACGCCGCCGGATGGGTATGATCTTCCAGGAATATGCCCTTGTTGAGCGGCTGACCGTCATGGAAAATGTCCTGTCCGGCCGTCTGGGATATGTCGGATTCTGGCGCAGCTTTTTCCGCAAATTCCCGCAAAAGGATGTCGATGAGGCTTTTCGTTTGCTGGACCGCGTCGGTCTGCTGGCGATGGCGGACAAGCGTGCAGACGAATTGTCCGGTGGTCAAAGGCAAAGGGTGGGCATAGCGCGGGCCCTGATTCAGGACCCGGCCCTGCTTCTTGTGGATGAGCCGACCGCCTCGCTGGACCCAAAAACCTCGCGCCAGATCATGCGGCTGATCTGTGAGTTGTGCGAGGAAAGAGATCTGGCTGCCATCATCAACATTCACGATGTCGCGCTTGCACAGATGTTCGTGCAGCGCGTGATTGGTCTGCGCTTTGGCGAAGTTCAGTTTGATGGGCCGCCCGATGCCCTGTCCCCAGACGTCCTGACGAAAATCTATGGCGAGGAAGACTGGAAAGAAACCATCCAGAAAGTGGATGAAGACGACCAGCCGATTGTCGCATCATGAGCCGCGCCGCAACCTTACATTCAGATGTCCAGCTGGAAGAGTTGATCGGCAGGCCGTGGCAAAAGCCCCCCTTTATCAGCTCTCCCGTGCTGCGCTGGGGCATGGCGCTGGGTGCAATCATCTATCTTGTGCTGGCTTTTTTCTCGTTCGATGTGAACTGGTCTCGGGTGTATGAGGGATTGGATCGCGGGCTGCAGTTTGTCATGGGATTCGCCAATCCCGATTTCACCTCGCGGGCCGTCGACATCAGGGAAGGCCTGATTGAAAGCGTTGTCATAACCGTGACATCCACAGTTGTGGGCATCATGATCTCAATTCCGATCGGTCTTGGAGCGGCCCGCAACATTGCGCCTCTTCCGGTGTATTATCTGTGCCGCGGCATTGTTGCGCTGTCTCGCGCCCTCAATGAAATCATCGTCGCCATCCTGCTGGTGGCGATCTTCGGTTTCGGACCTCTGGCCGGGTTTCTCACCCTCAGCTTTGCGACAATCGGCTTTCTCGCCAAATTGCTTGCCGAGGAAATCGAAGCCATGGACAGAGCACCGGCAGAGGCAATACGGGCAACCGGCTCCAACTGGATGCAATGGATCAATTACGGTGTGCAGCCGCAGATCATGCCGCGCCTCATCGGCCTGTCAATCTACCGCCTCGATATCAATTTCCGGGAATCCGCGGTGCTCGGTCTCGTCGGTGCCGGGGGCATCGGTGCGACGCTCAACACCGCCTTTGACCGCTATGAATTCGATACAGCCGCTGCCATCCTTCTCATCATCATAGCCGTCGTTATGGCGCTGGAATATCTGTCCGGCATCATTCGCGCAAAGGTTCAGTAATGCCCGTAATTTCAAACGAAAATGGACCGAAGGTCTGGCAAAGACGGGACCGCCGGACACAAATTTGGATTTGGGCTGCCTGGCTGCTCGGAACAGCGATCTTCATGTTTTGCTGGCAGCGGATTTCCAGCGCCACCGAGTGGTGGTTTGTCTGGGATGCGCCGCGCATCGCCGCCGATATCGGCGGGCGTGCCCTGCCGCCGCGCTGGAGCTATATCGACACCTTGTGGGAACCCATCTGGGACACTTTGAACATTGCCACGCTGGGCACGGTTTTTGCCCTGATCATTGCTGTGCCGGTGGCGTTTCTGGCAGCGCGCAACACCACGCCAAACCGCTATATCATTCGCCCCATTGCGCTGTTGATCATTGTCTCCTCGCGCTCCATCAACTCGCTGATCTGGGCGTTGCTGCTGGTGGCGATTGTCGGTCCGGGCATTTTTGCCGGTATGCTGGCGATTACGATCCGCTCGATCGGGTTTTGTGCAAAATTGCTCTACGAGGCCATCGAAGAGATCGACCAGAGCCAGGTGGAAGCGATCACCGCCACCGGCGCCAGCCGCTGGCAGGTTATGGCCTACGGGATTGTGCCGCAGATATTGCCGGCTTTTGCCGGGATTGCGGTGTTCCGCTGGGACATCAATATTCGTGAATCCACCGTGCTCGGCCTGGTCGGCGCAGGCGGCATCGGGTTGCAGCTTCAGGGATCCTTGAACACGCTGGCATGGCCGCAGGTCAGCCTTATTCTTCTCGTCATTCTGTTCACAGTTCTGATCAGCGAATGGGTCTCGGCAAAAGTGCGCGGTGCGATTATCTGACGGCTGCTCAATTCATCACGCCGCAATAAATCCGAAAAGCCATCAATCGGGCGATGCAGCGTAAAGTCTGCACTTCGCCGGCTCGCGCTGTCCTGCTGCCTTGGCTCTGTTCTGGCCGTCTGGGCAGCGTGTCGCACGAATTTGCAGTGACTTTTAGTAAATTACAGCAGATAATGCATGAAAATGCACAATAACGCACTTTGGGGAGGGCTGTGTGCCGGACATCTATGCAGCTTTCGGGGCGGCATTCAGTCTGATTGTCAGTCTGGATGCGGATCTGGTTGAAATCGTTTCGCTGTCTCTCGCCGTCACTCTCAGTGCTGTCGCCATTTCCTGTCTGCTGGGATTTCCCGCCGGTGCCTTCCTCGCTATTGTGCGGTTTCCGGGACGGGGCACCGTCGTCGTCCTGATCAGCTCGTTGATGGGACTGCCGCCGGTGGTGGTCGGTCTGACCGTCTATCTGTTCTTATCAAGTACAGGCCCACTTGGCAGCTGGCAGCTGCTCTACACCCCGACCGCGATGATCATTGCCCAGACCCTGTTGGTGACGCCCATTATCGCCGCCCTGACAAGGCAGATCATCGAAGATCTCCATGGCGAATATGACGAATTGCTGCGCTCCATGAGTGCGGGCCGGCGCGCCACTCTGACAACCCTGTTATGGGATGCCCGCTATTCGCTGATCACAGCGGCTTTGGCCGGCATGGGCCGTGCCCTGGCGGAAGTTGGTGCAGTGATGATCGTAGGCGGCAATATCAACCATGTCACCCGTGTGATGACCACCGCCATAGCGCTGGAAACCTCGAAAGGCGAGTTGGCGCTGGCGCTTGGGCTTGGTCTGGTTCTGGTGCTGCTTTCGGTCTCAATTAATGCTGCACTGATGACGCTTCGCGCCGGTATGGAGCGCCTTTCCTATGCCTGATGCGACCATTATTCCCATCAAAAAAAGGCAATTGCCAAACGCGCGGAAACTGGTTGTCCAGATGGAGAATGTGGTTTTCACGCAAGGGTCAAGAAATCTGCTCGACGGTCTGAACCTGTCACTGCGCAATGATGGCATCACCACATTGATGGGACCCAACGGGGCCGGCAAATCTCTCACCTTGCGGCTTCTGGCACGGTTGCTGGCACCGACCAGCGGCCATGTCCGCGAATGCGGCCTGACGCAGCGCAATGTGGCGCTGGTGTTTCAAACCGCGGTGATGCTGCGGCGATCGGTCAAGGCTAATTTGAACCATGCCCTGAAGCTGGGGGGCATCGTTGCGAAACAGCGTCCGCTGCGGTTGTCTGCGCTTCTGAAAATGGCAAATCTGGAAGCAGTTGCCCATGCACCGGCAAGAAAATTATCCGGCGGCGAAAAGCAGCGGCTGGCTCTGGTGCGGGCGCTGGCTGCCGACCCCAAGCTGCTGTTGCTGGATGAACCGACAGCCAGCCTTGATCCACAAGCAACATTGTCGATTGAAAATCTGATTCGCCTGACTGCGGCAGGCGGGACCAAAATCGTTCTGGTCACACATGATATCGGCCAGGCCAGGCGGCTGGCATCCGATGTGGTGTTTCTGCATCAGGGCTTTGCGGTGGAACATGCACCGTCGGCCCGGTTTTTCACCGAACCGCAGTCCCCCGAAGCGGCAGCCTATCTTAGTGGGGAACTGCTGGTCTGAGCCAATCTAATGTGAGGCATCGAAATGACTCGATTGATACAATTCCTGGTACGACTTTGCCTCACTGTGGCAGGTCTTTCGGCCGGACCGGCATGGGCCGAGGCATTCATCATTGTGCAATCGACCACTTCGACGCAGAATTCGGGCCTCTATGACGCCATCCTGCCGCAATTTTCCGCGGCCTCGAATATCGAGGTTCGTGTGGTTGCCGTGGGAACCGGGCAGGCAATCAAAAACGCCAAGAACTGTGATGGTGATGTGTTGCTGGTTCATGCCAAAGCGTCGGAAGAAGACTTCGTCGCCGCCGGTTATGGGCTGACGCGATCTGACGTGATGTATAATGATTTTGTCATCGTAGGGCCGCAAAACGACCCTGCGGGGATCGCGGGCATCCGCAATGCAACAGTGGCCTTGCAGACGATCGCGGACAAAGGTGCTGTTTTCGCCTCCAGAGGGGACGACAGCGGCACTCATAAAAAGGAACTCTCCCTGTGGAAGGAGGCTGGCATCGATGCAGCAGCAGCCAGCGGAACCTGGTATCGCGAAACCGGTTCCGGCATGGGGGCAACGCTCAATGTCGGTATCGGAATGAATGGCTATGTGATGACCGACAGGGCCACCTGGATCGCGTTCGGCAACAAGGCCAATCACAGGATTCTGGTTGAAGGGGATCCGGCCCTGTTCAACCAATATGGTATTATTGACATCAATCCCGTCCGCTGCCCGAATGTGAAAACCGAAATGGCCGGCAAATTCATCAACTGGATACTATCAGCGCAGGGTCAGAGCGCAATTGCCGGATACCGCAAAGAGGGCCAGCAATTGTTCTTCCCGAATGCCCGGTAGGGCGTTATCCGTTCCAATGAATTTTTCCGTGGCCGGTCAGGTTGTAACCGCCCAATTCATCAGCCTGTTTCCGGAATTCCAAAGACCGGCAAAAGCTCAGCAAAGTCTGCATCGGCGGCTCGAACCAGGAGCGGCGGTCAATCAGCAGATCATATCGCTCGGTTGCAATCGGCAGGAACCCCAGATCGAATTGCCGGGCCAGACCGGCAAGCCCCGGTGCTGCATCGGCCCGGCCAGATACAACCGCCAGAGCGGCATCGGTCTCGGTGCGGGCGAAATCTCCGAGCATTTCGAAATCCTGCGGACCCATCCCTGCGGCATTCAGCGCGTGGAGAAACAACCGCCCGGCCCCGGATGCAGGCTGACGCTGAGCGATCCGCTTGCCTTTCAAATCGGCCAGCGACGTGACCTCCTGCAGCGCGCCGGACAAAATCAGGCCCTGGTCGCGCTCGGCCCATTGCATCAGCACCATCGCTGCATTGGCAAAGGCTTCGCGAACAAAGGACAGGTTCCAGTCACGGCCGTTTTTCTCGACCAGATGAAGCCCTGCAGCCAGAGCCTGCCCCGCCTGAAGCTGATTGATCCCGTCCATGCTGCCATCAAAGAATGTCGCAAGACCGCATCCGCTCTGGCGGATTGCCCAGTCGAGCAGCGGGTCATGACTGCCGGCAATGATATTCGGCAATGCTTTGGCCGCAGGTGCGGCAATCTGAGCGCCGCCGCCCAACCAGGCATCAATTTCGGATTTGGGGAAAAGCAGCTTTCCGGTAACGCGGCGGCAGGGCAACTCGCCTGCATTCGCCAATTCGTAGATTTTGCGTTCCTTGACTCGCAGAAGCTCCGCCAGTTCTCTGGTGGTGAGGAATTGCGGTTCAGTCATGATTTGAGCGCGGATGTGTGATCACAGTCATTCAGCCCCCTCCTCCCGGATCCGACAGCTATTCGTCAAGCCTGACTGATGGTCCTGTGCGGCTGTCCGCGGTGGAATAATCCAATTGCGCCAGCCCATAGTCAAACAGGATGGCAATACCGGCAATCGCGACGATCGCAAAAAGAAATGCGCGCATCTGATTAATTTCCCCCGTCGCTGGTAGTTTTGTCGCTCGTAGTTTTGTCGCTGGTAGCACTTTTGAGGTAGTTTACCAGATCAATCCGGTCTTGCGCACCGGTAATTCTCTGCATCGGTATTTTCGAGCCTGGTGTCAATTCGTCCGGTTCGACGGGTCGGCTCAGTTCCAAGGTTGTGGCAGATCGAACATTTGCGGACAAACTGGCATTCACCATTTCGCATTTCAAAGGACGGGCGATGAAATGGCTGTTGCGCCGGTCCCGGCACAGTCGCACTGCCCTCGGCAGACTGCAAACAAGGTTCTCACTGTATCGGCAGGAGAGCTCGTCCCTATTCTGCCGGAAGCGCTGTTTCTCTGAGCTTGTGAGCCTGTTCGGCTTCAATCTTGGCGACCCACAGATCGTGATGTTCCCTCGCCCAATTCTTGTCCACCTTGCCGGATCCCATCGCCGTAAATGCACCCTGCATTCCGACAGAACCGATATAGATATGGGCGAAAATGATGACAGTCATGATGAAGGCTACAATCGTGTGCCACAGTTGAGCATATTGCATTTCCTGATGTGGTTGAAGCTCGGTGGGCAGATTGAAATTCTGGCCGACCAGCAACCCCATTTCATTAAGCCAGGCAAACGTTCCTGCAAACAACGGAAATTCAAATGGAAACAGCAGTGAAATTCCCGATACAGAGAGGGACACACCCAGCAGGATGACGCTCCAGAAGATGATTTTCTGGCCGGCATTGAATTTTTTTGACGGCGGGTGAACGCCCTTCATGAAAATCCCGCCACCCTTCAGCAACCAGATAAGGTCGTGGCGGTTTGGAAGATTCTGCAGAACCCATTGGAAAAAAACCAGAACAAGCCCGGCCATAAAGGCCCAGGCAACGTTGTTGTGAAGCCATTTTCCGGCACTGGAGATTTGGGCATAAAGCTCAATTCCGAACCATTCAATCAGAACTGTTCGACCAAACAGCAGCCACAGCCCGGTCAGAGCCAGCAGGATGAATGACACGGCCAGCAGCCAATGGCCAAAACGCTCGATCGCCGAAAAGCGGTGGATCAGAATACCGGAGAGGCCGTGCTCGACCTTGATGCGGCCACGAATCAGATAAAACACGGCGAGTAACACCAGCGTTCCGCCAAGTGCATAGGCACCGTATCGGGCCACGGGCCCTTTGCGCCATTCCAGCCAGCGCATGCCGCCATCCTGAATGAGAATGGCATCAACCGGCCTGCCGGTGGACACGTTCACATCGCCAACGCCAAAACGCAATTGCCGGAAGATATCTGAATCAGATGCTGCCCCTCTGGTGCCGAGTGGTGATGTAATCGCATCGGCATTCGCTTGCGCTCCGATTTGCGCGCGTCTGAACGCATCATCAACCGGCAATCCACGCTGACGGCGCAGAATGTCTTCAAGTGTCTGCGCGCCCCCAGTGCCAGGCCGGGCCGCCTGCGGATCTACGCTTTCAGGGGGTCTGACTGCTGACCCGGAGGTCTGGGCCATCATCGGGGTGTTCAGGAATGCAGTGCCGATTATGATCAGCGATACAACAGCCAGCCTTTTCAGGAAACTCATTTTCAGTGGAGCCAAAACTGAAGCGAACATAGAGGGAGCGAACATACTGGGAACGAACATACTGGCAGTGTCCTTTCAACAAGCGCTTATCAAAGTGTGAACCAGCCCTGTCGGCATATTCGGTCTGTCTGACCGGGCAAGGCGGAAACGGGCCGCTTGCGGCGGCCCGTTTCAGTCGTTGCCATGGTCACAGGCCGGCCAGTCCGGATATGGGCAATTTGCCCCTAATTGCCCTTCTGGCCATAAGCCGTGCCCCAACCCCAGGCGCCGGAACCGAAGCCGCGGGCCACGACACGCTCGCGATAGATCGCAGACACATCATTACCATCACCAGCCAGCAACGCCTTGGTGGAGCACATTTCCGCACAGATTGGCAATTTGCCTTCCGCGATACGGTTACGGCCGTATTTCTGAAACTCAACAGCCGAGTTGTCTTCTTCCGGGCCACCGGCACAGAACGTACATTTGTCCATTTTGCCACGGGATCCGAAATTGCCGGCCTGAGGAAATTGCGGCGCGCCGAACGGGCACGCATAGAAGCAATAACCACAACCGATGCACAGATCCTTCGAGTGAAGCACGATACCGTCTTCTGTCTGGTAGAAGACGTCCACCGGACACACCGCCATACACGGCGCATCCGAACAGTGCATACACGCAACTGAAATGGAGCGTTCTCCCGGCGCGCCATCATTAATGGTCACAACACGGCGGCGATTGATGCCCCAGGGCACCTCATGCTCGTTTTTGCAGGCAGTGACGCAGGCGTTGCATTCAATACAGCGTTCCGCGTCGCACAGGAATTTGGCTCTAGCCTGTCCTCCAAGTGCCATAATCTATTCTCCCCTAAGCTGACCAGATCTTACAGAGCGTTGCCTTGGTCTCTTGCATTTGCGTGACCGAGTCATAGCCGTAAGTCTGAGCTGTGTTTGAAGATTCACCGAGCACATACGGATCGGCACCTTTTGGATATTTGTGTCGCTGGTCTTCGCCCTGGAACTGACCGCCAAAGTGGAACGGCATGAACGCGACCCCGGAACCGACACGTTCCGTGACCATCGCCATGACTTTCACCTTGCCGCCCTCAGGCCCCTCGACCCAGACCTGTTGCCCATCACGGACCCCCAGATTGTTGGCATCCCGCGGATTGATTTCCACGAACATGTCCTGCTGCAGTTCCGCGAGCCAGGGATTGGACCGGCTCTCATCCCCACCACCTTCATATTCGACCAGCCGGCCGGATGTCAGGATCATCGGATAATCCTTTGAAAAGTCCTGCTTCTGGATCGTGGCGTAAAGTGTCGGCAGACGGTAGAACTTGCGATCCTCATAGGTCGGATAATCTTCGACCAGATCGCGGCGGTTGGTGTAAAGCGGCTCGCGATGCAACGGTATCGGATCCGGGAAGGTCCACACGACAGCACGGGCCTTGGCATTGCCGAAGGGAGCACACTCATGTTTGATGGCCACCCGCTGAATGCCGCCGGACAGATCGACCTTCCAGTTCACCTTCGCAACCTTGTCGTCAAAGTCTGACGGGAATGGACTCATGCCGGCCTCGCCGACTTCCTCCTGACTTTTCTGGAACTCCGGAATGCCGCCTGCACGCGCAATTTCTGCACGTTCCGCATCGGTCAGATCGGTGTGCCAGCCCAACTCTTTCAACATGGCATAGGTGAATTCGGGATAGCCGTCCTGAATTTCAGAGCCGAGCGAATAAACACCTTCCGCAAGAAGATTGTCACCATTGCGTTCCACACCGAAACGGGCACGGAAGGTCAGGCCGCCTTCGCTGACACGCTTCGACATGTCATAAAGGTTCGGTGTTCCCGGGTGACCCAGTTCAGGCGTTCCCCAACAGGGCCACGGCAGGCCGTAATAATCACCATCCGCAGGACCGCCAATCGCCTGCAGTGTGGTGCGATCAAAAGTATGCTGATTGGCCATGTGAAGCTTTATCCGCTCCGGAGACTGGCCGGTATAGCCGACCGTCCACATACCGCGGTTGAACTCACGGGTGACATCTTCAATCACCGGCTCCTCACCGTTCAGTTCAATGTTGCGGAAGAAGCGGTCTGCCCAACCGAATTTCTTGGCGAATTTCGCCAGGATTGTATGGTCAGGAAGGCTTTCAAACAGCGGTTCCACCACTTTGTCGCGCCATTGCAGCGACCGGTTTGATGCCGTCACCGAACCATAGGTCTCAAACTGCGTGCTGGCCGGCAGCAAATAGACGCCGTCCTTGCGGTCGGACAGAACGGCAGACACTGTCGGATATGGATCAACCACGACAAGCATGTCGAGTTTTTCCATCGCCGTTTTCATTTCAACCATGCGGGTCTGGGAATTCGGAGCATGGCCCCACAGCACCATGGCGCGGACATTGGTGTCCTGATCCATGTTCTCGACATCTTCAAGAACACCATCGATCCAGCGCGAAACCGGAATACCTGTCTCAGTGATCAGGTTCTTGTCCTTGCCATCGGCACCCTTGATTGTTGCAAACTGCCCTTTCAGCCAGTCCAGATCTTCTTCCCAGACGCGCGCCCAGTGAGCCCAGGATCCCATTGCAAGGCCGTAATAACCCGGCAATGTATGAGACAGAACACCCAGATCGGTTGCGCCCTGCACATTATCGTGGCCGCGGAAAATATTGGTGCCGCCGCCGGAAACACCCATATTGCCGAGCGCCAGCTGGAGCACACAATAGGCCCTGGTATTGTTGTTGCCGGTAGTGTGCTGGGTACCGCCCATACACCAGACAACCGTGCCGGGCCGATTATTGACCAGTGTGCGGGCGACACGGCGCATCTGTGAGCCTGGCACGCCTGTTACGCGCTCAACCTCTTCCGGGGTCCATTTTGCAACTTCTTCCTTGATCTGGTCCATGCCCCAGACGCGGGTGCGGATGAATTCCTTGTCTTCCCAGCTATTTTCAAAAATGTGCCATAAAAGACCCCAGATCAGCGCCACATCGGAACCAGGACGGAAGCGCACATATTCATCGGCATGCGCCGCAGTACGGGTGAAGCGCGGATCACACACGATCAATGGCGCATTGTTCTGCTCTTTTGCGCGCAAAATATGCAGTAGCGAAACCGGATGAGCTTCTGCCGGATTGCCGCCGATAATGAAGATGGCCTTGGAGTTGTGCATGTCATTGTAGCTATTGGTCATCGCCCCATAGCCCCAGGTATTCGCAACACCGGCCACTGTGGTTGAGTGACAGATGCGGGCCTGGTGATCGACATTATTGGTGCCCCAATAGCTGGCAAATTTGCGGAACAGGTAAGCCTGCTCGTTGCTGTGCTTGGCTGACCCCAGCCAATAGACCGAGTCCGGGCCGCTTTCCTCACGCATTTTCATCATGCCGTCGCCGATCTCGTTGATGGCGACATCCCAGCTCAAGCGGGTCCATTCGCCATTGACGAGTTTCATCGGATATTTCAGACGGCGTTCGCCCTGGGCATGAGCGCGCACTGACGCACCTTTGGCGCAATGGGCACCCAGATTGAACGGGCTGTCCCAGCCAGGCTCCTGGCCGATCCACACTCCGTTTTCGACTTCCGCAATGACAGTGCAACCCACCGAGCAATGCGTACAAACCGATTTGATGTTCTTGACATTGCCGGTTGTTGCAGCCTGGGCCTCCGCCGGGCGCACCGTCCCGCCGGTAGCAGTCAGCGCTGCCAGTCCGCCGACAGCGAGACCGGAACCGCGCAGAAATCCGCGCCGGTCGACGGAAGTCGATGCCACACGGGATAGGACTGACTCGTCACGGGAGCGTCGCGCAACCCCGTTCGTCTTTTTCCTAAGCATTGGTATTCCTCCAAAAGAGCCCTGCGGCTCGGTTGTTTTGTTGGCCTTTTGCGAACCAACAGGGACAGATCATGCAGGCTCTGGGCGTCACGCAACCGTCACCTGGAAATGATTTTCCCCGAACTTTCCTCAGAAGCGTGCCGTTTCCAGATATTTTCGCACATGATCTGTCTTGCGCAGACCTTCACTGGCAACCGGCTCGGCAGCTTCCGCTTCCACGCCGCCGGTTACAGCCGCTACCGCAGCGACCGGTGCACCTGCACCTGCAAGCTTGAGAAAATCCCGTCGGCTGGCAGTCGTCGTTTTTTCGCTCATCTTCCTCTCCTTTTCCAGCCGCCTGTGACGGCTCTTGATTTGGAAGGAGTTACCCTTCCATCCGGAACGCTTCCTGCTCAATGCGCACAAAGGCCCGGCCAATCATACCGATTGGCGCATAGAGCACAGATGCTTCCGCAGCTTCCAGATCCTTGAAGAACAGCTCTGCCCAGGGCGCGAGATGGGCTTCAAAGAATTGCTTTTGTTCAGACAGACCTGCCGGCGCACCGAAGCGTCCGCGGATCAGACCGGCCATCATTTCGCAAAGCGACGCGATATTGTCTTCCGGCTCATAGACATTGTCTTCCCGCTCGATGCCGAGACGCGCCATATCACCGCGCAATCTGGCGAGCGGTTTTTCATTGAGAAACCCGGTCAGGTAGTAACTGCCATAGGGCAGCAATTCGCCACGGCCCAATCCGATGAAAAGGGCATTGAATTCGCGGTGGGCATCCCTGGGATCGACGGCATCCGCAAGACGTGCCAAAGCGGCGATGCCGCGACCAATATCGCTGTCATCGCCTTTTAATTCTGCAGTCTGGGTGAGGAGAATGCCCGAGGGCTGACGCGCCAGAAATGCGCTTAGGAAATCGTACAAATCCGCCCGAAGCACATCTTCGGCGCTGATAGCTTCCAGACGGGCTGTGTTCTCGGTAGTCATACCCCTCCCCGAGCACGACGAATGCCAAATTCTACCGTCAGGTTACCACCAGAGGGCGTGAGTGTCCAATGTATACATTGCGACAAAATGGTTGCGACAAATCCTGCAACCAGTCGCTGTACAAGCGGTGTATCAAACCCGAGGCGGTGGCGTGAGTCCAATTGCATCTCAGGACTCAAATCGAAAATGCATGCGCTGGACAGCAACAGCGGGAGTCTCAGGCGTGTCCGCATCAATCAGCAGCGGCTCATCTGCGTCGGATGCATCAACGGGAATGCTCAAATGTTCGTCGGCCACGGGACCGGTATCCGGCTGCAAATGGCTTGCAGCTGCGTCATCTTCCAAGTCGTGCTGCTGGTCCGAATCGCTGTCTGGCGCGCTATCCAGCGCGGCTCCGGCAACACCTGATTCGGTGTCTGCCGCTTCCAGACCGTCCTGCTCGGCAAGTTCTTCCAGCTTGCGGACAATGCCTTTGCCAACCTGGTAGGCCGTCGTCATGCCCGGAACCACCATCGCAGCATCTGTGAAATCATCTCCGTAATCGACCAGCATATCGACATTTGCCAGAGCGGGATTGCTGAGCCACAGCTTTCTGAGGGCGCGATTGCGCAGACGAGCCGGCACGGCGGCCTTCATGAAGGCGGTGAAATCATCCCCCTGCTGCAAACTGTCCGGCTCGGGCAGATCGAAATGCTGCAGCAATTCGTCATCCGTCATGTCTTCCAGTTGCTGCGACGTTAGTTGCGGGGCCATATCGGCGCGTGTTGCAGCGCCTTCGCCCTCTGCCTGCAGAGCGTCGCTTTCGACCGGCTTATCCTTGGCCTCAGCTTTCAGCCGCGACCAGCGGGAGAGAAATTCCTGCCCGGCTGTGTCCTTGCTGGCTGCGGGCTTGTCGTCAGCGTTCAATGCAGGGTCTCCTTGGGTTTGTCCGGCCTGCCAACACCCGATTGAGCCGGCTTGGTCTGTGACGGGGTGCGATAAATATCCGCTGTCTGGCGGATTCGCGGATCGCCGATACCATCTTCCTTCAGGGCCTCAAAATGCCGGTTTCGCTTGCGTTTTTTGAATTCCTCCGCTGTGAAGTGAACATCGGTGAACGAGCGCACCCACGCCACCAGCCCCTCGGGCATGGGCACCGGCTCGACGATCTCTTCGCCGCTGTCCTGATAATCCTGTGCCTCATAAGCCGAGACGGTAGCGCTGTGCACAACATATTCGTGCGGCGATTGGGCATCATCGTCTCGTCTGAGAATGACAAAGACTGTGGGGGGCGTCATGCTGAGCGAGACCATATAAGCCTCAGCATCCGCCCGGTGCAGTTCCAGCGGCACTGTCGCTGCATGGTATTCCACGATTTCGCCTTCGCGCCGCAACTCGGTCCAGTCGGCATCACCCGCCCCTGGCAGCACAGCGACAACCCGCCAGACCCATTTGGCCCATCGCGTCGATCCGGGCTGGCGGCGGATCACGATACCAAGTGGCATTGCTATCTTGCGGGTCTCCATGAACTTCTCCCAAAGGATACTTGTCGATGCCGCTTACATGCCTGTAGTCTGACCAGTAGTCCGGCCTGTAGTCTGGCAAAATTACAGCATCCCGAATAATCCGTAGTCAAGAATTGCATTCAAGGGCCGTGGTCCGCAATCAGCAATTGGAATAAGAAAAGGTGTTTCATTGACAAAGAAAAAACGACTTCTGGTCTGCGATTGTGCCGGGTCAATGACACTGGAGCCTGAAATGCTTGGCAAGGCGGCGGGCGTGGATGGTGTGACCGCCTGCAGTTTCCTGTGTACCGATCAGCTCCAAATCGCTCGTGAAGCCTTCTCAGAGGGTAGCGAGGTGATGATTGCCTGTGGTCAGGAAGCAGATTTCTTTGCCGAAATTGCCGATGAAATGGGGGCGGCAGATCGCCTGCGTACTGTTGACATCCGCGATCGCGCGGGCTGGACGGACGATGACAACGCCTTGCCCAAACAGGCCGCCTTGCTGGCAGAACTGCAGATACCACGCCCGCAAACACCGTCGAGAGATATTACATCCCAGGGAATCTGCCTCATTCTGGGTTCGAACGATTCCGCCATGGAGGCAGCAAAACGGCTGTCCGAAGCGCTGACCATTACCTGTCTGCTGACAAGCGCTCCGGAATTTGTCCGTCCCGTCAACAGCTACGATCTGGCCATCGGGACTATTGTCAAGGCAGAGGGAACTATCGGCCGGTTTGAAGTGACAGTGGATCAATACGCACCGATGCAGCGCACCGGGCGCGGCGATCCGGGGTTTATGGAGCCTAAAGACGGCGCAAAATCGCGCTGCGATATCATTCTCGATCTGACCGGGAATACACCGCTTTTTCCGGCACCCGAAAAGCGCGACGGATATTTTCACGCCGATCCCAAGAACAAGCTTTCGGTGGAGCGCGCAATATTCGATGCCTCACAAATGGTCGGCACGTTCGAAAAGCCGATTTATATCCGGTTCGATGCTTCGATCTGCGCCCATTCAAGGGCCGCGCAGACCGGTTGCCAGCGCTGTCTGAATGTGTGCCCGACCGGGGCGATTTCGCCGGCAGGCGATGTGGTGTTCATTGATAATAACATCTGCGCCGGTTGCGGGGCTTGCGCTGCTGTCTGTCCTTCCGGCGCGGCGAGCTATGATGATCCCCCGGTGGATTACGTGTTCCGCCGGCTGCGCGCCCTGTCAGTGGCGTTTCGCGAGGCAGGCGGCGTGTCGCCGCGGGTGTTGTTCCACGAAGAGGAGCACGGCGCGGAAATGATCCGGTTGTCGGCGCGGTTCGGCCGCGGCCTGCCGGCGGACGTCATCCCGGTTGAAGTCTCCAGTGTCGAAGGCGTTGGTCACGCCGAACTGATCGCCGCGATGGGCGTTGGCTTTACCGAAGCGCTTGTGCTGATGAACCCGAAGTCGGATATGACGGCCCCGGAATCTGAACTTGGGATCGCACGGGCCATTCTGGAAGGCGGCGGACATAACCCTGATTGCCTGCGGCTGTTGCGCCTGGAAACCCCGGATGATCTGGAAGACATCCTCTATGACCGGCCAATTGAGCCAATTCTGGTAGAACCAATCCTGCCGCTTGGTGGTCGCAGGGATGTAACCCGCCTTGCATCGATTGCATTATTGCCGGATCTGGACGCACCGATTGAATTGCCAGCTGGCGCACCTTATGGGGCCGTGCTGATCGATAAGGACAAATGCACGCTCTGCCTGTCATGTATTTCGCTGTGTCCTGTGGGAGCGCTGACGGATAATGCAGATCGTCCGGCCGTCAATTTTCAGGAAAGTGCATGTCTGCAATGCGGCATCTGCAAAAGCACGTGCCCGGAAGATGCAATTACCCTGAAGCCGCAACTGAACCTTGCCAAACAGGCGATCATTGCCCAGGTGCTGCATGAAGAAGAACCGTTCGCCTGCATTGAATGCGGCAAGCCTTTCGGCGTCAAAAGCACCATCTCAAAAGTGATCGAGAAGCTTGAAGGCAAGCACTGGATGTACACCAACTCCGACAATTCCAAACTGATCCAGATGTGTGATGATTGCCGGGTCAAGGCGCAGTATCACGGCGAAAATACACCCTTTCATGCCGGTGAGCGGCCCAGAATGCGCACCACGGATGACTATCTGAGCGGCGATCTGGATGACAAGGAATGACATGACTTCCCCTACTCCTTTTCTGGCACCAAGGGGCAGTTTGATGCCTTTGACACTTGCCTGATCTGTTGCGCTATCTGTCCCATCCACAGGTCCGGGTCGACCCGGCTATTGCGGTACCCGACTGGGGCCTGTCCGATCCTGGCCGGGTGCGGGCAGAACGCGCCAGCCGGTCAGACGCGCTGGCAGATACAAGCCGCATTTTCAGCAGTTCAGAGCGCAAGGCTGTGGAGACCGCAGACATCTTTGCAGCCGCCCTGAAGCTGACGGTGATCCTGAGACCTGCAACACACGAAAATGACCGCAGCACCACAGGTTTTCTGGATGCTGCGCTGTTTGAGGCAACCGCCGACCGGTTTTTTCAGCATCCGCACACCAGCATTGATGGCTGGGAACGCGCCATTGACGCGCAAAGCCGCATCGTCGCGGCCATTGATGACATCATCCGCGAGCACATCTCGGGGGATATTCTGGTGGTTGGGCATGGCGCTGTCGGCACCCTGCTATATTGTCATTTTGCCGGTATACCGATTTCGCGCAGCCATGATCAGCCGCCGGGTGGCGGCCATTTTTTCACGATTGATCTTGCGGGCCTGAAACCGCTCCACCCTTGGCGTCCGATGGAGCAGATGTAGAGCGCTTGCGGGCTTTGCGCCCTGAATAGATCGGCCACAGAATGGCCAGAAAAGCTGCAAGAAACAGGCTGAGCGCCAGCGGGCTGGCCAAAAACGGCCAAAAGCTGCCATCGGTCAGGATCAGACCCTGAGGCCCTGCTTGCCCTGAAGCGCGAAGGATTGGTGGTGATCGACCCCCAGCGGGCTACATCGATTTTCCATATTGATGAAACTGAAATTGAATCCATTCGCGCGTTCCGCGAGTTGCTCGAAGAACAGGCTGCACGCAACGCCTTTGCCGGCGATAAGGTCGCCTTTGCCCGGAGCATCGGAGCGGTTCTGGAAAAAATGAACGCGGCTTTGCAGAGCGGCGACAGAACCGAATACAGATTGCTCGACGCCGAATTCCATGACGTCATTCTGAGCTACGGCAACAACCCCTATCTGACTGCTGCCTACAATCTGATAGCCACAAAGATCGGGGCGTTGCGCACCCGCGCCCAGGATTTCGACAATGTGGTCAATAATTCACTGAAAACCCATGCCAGACTGCACGGCCTGATTGAAAGCGGCGATGTCGAACAATTCTGCAAGCTTCTGCGCCTCCATATCGACAACACCGGAAACGACTATCTGAAATGGATGACCAGCCAGAACGCTGAAGCGGCCGAGATATCCTAGGGTCTGGGCCGATAATCAGGCAATTAAGCCGTCTAATGTTTGCTGCGGTTTGCAGAATTCGGCCGGATCGTGCGCACGGCCTGCTGATCGGACAAAGTACCCGGAACTAAGATTAATATCGATTGCCGAAATGGGCGGGAAGCTGCCATTCGATGTAGAATGAACCAGCGTCGGCTGTGGGGCACAATGTTCCTCTTCCAATCCGCCAAATTTGACCATGTGTTGCAGCCTGAGTTCTTTAATATCGATAGCCGAAGGCTCTTGGGATCATTAAGGCGTCAATTCAGACAGAGAAGAAAAAGGAATAAGACTCCAATAGCGCCCCGCTTTAAACTTCAGCGCAACCGCGTGAATGGTCAGGTTTATTTTCTGCGCTGCAAAAATGGGTCTTGGTGCAGCAACTTGAGCCTCTTCTGACTAGCGCTTTAAACCAGTTGTCAGCCGACGCTGAGGGGCGCGCGTCGCCTAATTGTTTGAAAAGGTACGACTGCCCTCTCGACTTTATCAGGAAGAACGAACGCAGCGCTTTGTTTCGCGCGTGTAACTGCGACATATATCTTGGCAAGTTCCTCGCCAGCGTCCGTAGGAACTCCAGTTTGAAGATATTTCTCTAGTTTCTTGTGCGGAAAAATTAGAGTGCGCTCGAACGTCATACCCTTTGCCTCCCCAAAATTCAGAGGTGTTCCAGGGACATTTTTAGTGGCGCGGCTATAGCGGAGTGTCTGTGGCGCGTAATCGTCCATATAGGCGGCAACATCGCAATGATGTAGGGCGAAAACTCCGTCATGACCGGTCTTTCGTGTATTGAGCGAAGTGGTTTTTGGTAAGTTCGGAAATAGCTGGTCTGAAAAGTCGCAAATGGTTTGAACGCATCTGTGGCTTTCAGTTTGATAATCTAAATTTGCACGCCCGGCCATTGCCCATTCCTCAAATTTGTCAATAATCTTTGCACGCCCAAATCCCTTGTTTTTTGCTGACTTGTTAGTCTGGAACGTTGCTTGGCGGTGATCCCCGACCAGAACCACTTCAATGTCGCTGTCGAGTAGCAACTCTATCAACTCTAAATCATATCCCGCCAAGTCCTGGCATTCATCGATACAGATTCGATCAAAAACCTGCTGAAGCCTCGCGATAGGTTTACCGCCGCTTTCTCTTTGCAGCTTGCAAGCGAATTGAGAAACCTTGTCGATATAGATTTCGCCTTCTGGATTGAAATAGAATTGCTCGATATTAGTTTCGAGGACGTAGCGCGCGGACCTGCCGTTGACGAACTTGAGTCGCCCAACATGCTTCCCATGGCAGTGAAGCTGGTACGGCCTTACAAGATGCCGAAGCAAGAAGCCGTACCAAGTGTCGACAGTCACAGCGGGCGAGTAACAACCGAAGAGCTTGTCTTATGATTTTTGTGGCTCTTGTGGCAAACAGGAGCCACTGCCCGGCAC
>CAXBCI010000044.1:0-26235 GCA_963974065.1 uncultured Hyphomicrobiales bacterium
CTCCGATAAAAGGGAATCCCAATTCGGACTCTTATGTTAGGCGGACACCACTAGCGATTTGTCTCCCGTATTCGAGATGGTAATCGGGACGTATAAAATTTTACGTCCAAGGTTGTGTCCAATTGTTACAAACCGGTCGAGAACTATGCTTGGCTCTGCTTTAGAAAACAGTTGATAAATTGGCGGAAATTGGGAAAGTAGCACTGCTACAAGTGAAACATAAACTGCAAGAAACTCTGGCTTAAGATATCTTGGCATTTCAATTCGCATCCCAAATTGTATTCATACATTGCTATCATAAATTGTATTTATTTACTAGGCTCGGGACTTGTTAAATCCACCATATGATGGTTGCAGCGATTGCAATAGCAGCCATGGAGAGATCAGCGCCTCTGATATAACGTGTTGCGATACGCTGCCAGTCTTTGAGCCTGCCAACATGTTTCGACCGTAGGACGTTGTTTATACTAGGTTTTAGAGAAAGTGTGAATGACCTTGCGCCTGTAGCGGGGCGGTATTCACGGGGCGATGCCCTTAGCCGTGAGCGCGGCGACGTATTCGTCGCTGTCGAAAAGCTTTTGCAGCAATCATGACTTTGGCATCGGGTAGTTTAGGGTAGGTGATATTGGCTCCGATTTAGTCGGATTTCTAGACATGCCATCGTTTGCCACATTGAATCTGATTTGCTCAATTATGAAAATATCTTAATTTACTGGTCCTGATCCTAATTTCCCAGAATTGCGGGCAAATGCAGATTGTTCGCTCGAGCGCATTCCAGCGCGATGTCATAGCCGGCATCGGCATGGCGCATGACGCCGCTGGCCGGGTCGTTCCAGAGTACGCGTTCCAGACGGCGGTCAGCGTCATGCGATCCATCGCAGCAAATCACCATTCCAGCATGCTGGGAAAACCCCATGCCGACGCCGCCGCCATGATGTATTGAGACCCATGTCGCCCCGCTTGCCGTATTGAGTAGCGCGTTGAGCAGCGGCCAGTCGGACACCGCGTCCGATCCGTCTTTCATGGCTTCGGTCTCGCGGTTGGGAGAGGCAACGGACCCGGAATCGAGATGATCGCGCCCGATGACAATGGGGGCCGACAATTCGCCAGTTCTCACCATTTCATTGAACGCCAGGCCGAGCCTGTGGCGCTGACCGAGACCAACCCAGCAGATCCGGGCGGGCAATCCCTGAAAGGCAATGCGCTCGCGCGCCATATCCAGCCAATTGTGCAGATTCTCGTCGTCAATGAGCTCCTTGACCTTGGCGTCGGTGCGGTAAATGTCTTCCGGATCACCGGACAGCGCACACCAGCGGAACGGGCCGATGCCACGGCAGAACAGCGGCCGGATATAGGCCGGCACAAAGCCGGGAAACGCAAAGGCATTCTCCAGACCTTCGTCCAGTGCGACCTGGCGGATATTATTGCCGTAATCAAGTGTCGGCACGCCGGCATTCCAGAAATCCACCATCGCTGCCACCTGGGTTTTCATTGAGGCGCGCGCAGCCTTTTCAACAGCGGCCGGATCAGATTCCTGTTTTTCGCGCCATTGTGCAACGCTCCAGCCTTGCGGCAGGTAGCCATGGATCGGGTCGTGGGCACTGGTTTGATCGGTCACCATATCGGGCCGGACGCCACGGCGAACCAGTTCGGGAAAAACATCGGCAGCATTGCCGATCAGGGCAACTGATCTGGCCTCGCCTGCCGTGGTCCAGGTGTCGATCATCTGCAGCGCTTCATCAAGAGAACTGGTTTTCTCATCGACATAGCGGGTGCGCATGCGGAAATCGGCTCTGCTCTCGTCACATTCCACCGCAAGACAACAGGCCCCTGCCATAACGGCGGCCAGCGGCTGCGCGCCTCCCATACCGCCAAGACCGGCAGTCAAAATCCATCTGCCCTTCAGTTCGCCGTCATAATGCTGGCGGCCCGCTTCGACAAAGGTTTCATAAGTGCCCTGAACGATGCCCTGGGTGCCGATGTAAATCCATGAGCCGGCGGTCATCTGGCCATACATGGCGAGACCTTTCTTATCCAACTCGTTGAAGTGGTCCCAGGTGGCCCAATGCGGCACCAGATTGGAATTTGCGATCAGCACCCGCGGTGCATCCTTGTGAGTGCGAAACACGCCGACCGGTTTGCCGGATTGAACCAGCAGCGTTTCATCGTCTTCAAGCTGTTTGAGGCTGGCGACAATCTTGTCAAAATCATCCCATGTGCGCGCTGCGCGTCCGATGCCGCCATAGACGACCAGCTCGTGCGGGTTTTCCGCAACGTCGGGATGCAGATTGTTCATCAGCATCCGCAGCGGTGCTTCCGTCAGCCAGCTTTTTGCGTTCAGTTTGGTGCCGGTCGGTGGATAAATATCGCGTGAATTTTTGCGGGGATCGTTCATGACACGTGCTCCTTGGTATCTACGTGATCTGACAGGCGGCAAGAGCGCGCAGAATTTGTGACAGGTGAGGACGGAGTTGAGCGGCAAGATCGTCCCGGTAGGTCCAGGGTGCCTGTTCATTCATATAAGCGCGCTGGGCGATTTCCATCTGGATGGCGTGAACATTCTGCTCCGGCCTACCATAATGCCGGGTTGTCCAGCCGCCCTTGAAGCGGCCATTCAGAACATGATCGAAGCCCGTCGCCTCGCGGCAGATTGCGAGCACCGCCTGTTCGATTTCTGCCGCGCAGGTCGTTGCATTATTGGTGCCGATATTGAAGACCGGAAGCAGCCCTTCAAACAGATACGGAATTTTCGAGCGGATGGAATGACAATCATAGAGAATGGCATGGCCATGCACTGCCCTGACGCGCTCGATTTCTGCTGCCAGGGCATCGTGATAAGGCTTGTGGAACTGAAGCTGGCGCTGCCCGATCTCATCGGCGGAGGGCTGCTGGCCCTCGCGCCAGATCGGATTGCCGTCAAAATCGGTCAGCGGGCAGAGGCCGGTTGTGTTCTGGCCGGGATAGAGCGACACCCCTTCGGGATCGCGATTGGCATCAATCACATAACGATGAAACGTCGCGGTGACGGTGGTCACATCCGGCAACAGGCCCTCATAGAGTTGGCTGATATGCCAATCCGTATCGTCCAGTCCCTTGCCACGCTGATTGAGGCGCGCGAACATTTCCTCCGGCACAAATGTCCCGCCATGGGGCAGACCCAGTATGACCGGACTGTCGCCGCTCTGCACCGTGACCGGGCTCATGTTGCCAGCTCCGGCAGGTCGATGCCTGATGCATTAATGATGTCGCTTGAGGACACTAGATTGCGGGCTGCTTCCAGATCCGGTGCCAGATAACGGTCGGCTCCGATGGTGGCAATTTTGTTGCGCAGACAGCGCAGAACGGACTGCAGCGGCCGGCTGGTTTGCAGCGGTGCGCGGAACTCGATGCCCTGAGCGGCACACAGCAATTCCACTCCGAGAATATAATTCAGGTTCACCGTCATACGCAGCAGGCGGCGGGCGCCATGGGCGGCCATCGAGACATGATCTTCCTGATTGGCACTGGTTGGCGTGCTGTCGGTGACACAGGGATTGGCCTGATGCTTGTTTTCACTCATCAGAGCTGCGGTTGTCACTTCGGCAATCATCAGGCCTGAGTTCAAGCCCGGATCCGGTGTCAGAAACGGCGGCAGGTCGTGATTGAGAGCCGGGTCCACCATCAACGCTATGCGGCGCTGGGCAATGGCGCCGATTTCCGCGATCGCCAAAGCAATCATATCGGCAGCGAAGCCGACCGGCTCGGCATGAAAATTGCCGCCTGAGACAATGATGTTGGCCTCGGTCAGCACCAGCGGATTATCCGTGGCGGCGTTGGCTTCAATCTGCAGCGTAGTGCCTGCCTGACGCAACACATCCATAGCCGCACCGGTGACCTGGGGCTGGCAGCGAATGCAATAGGGATCCTGAACCCGGGAATCGCCTTCTATATGACTTTGCCGGATGATCGAGCCATCGAGCAAAGTTCTGATCGCTGCTGCCGCCTCGATCTGTCCGCGATGGCCGCGCAGGGTGTGAATTTCAGGTTGGGTCGGCGCGGTCGACCCCATAATGGCGTCGGTGGACATGGCCGATGTGACGAGAGCATTTTGCGCAGCGCGCCAGGTTTCAAACAGTCCGGCCAGTGCAAAAGCGGTGGAAAACTGCGTGCCGTTGATGAAGGCAAGGCCTTCTTTGGGCCCCAGAATGATCGGAGCCAGACCGGCGCGGCGCATCGCTTCTGCGCCAGGAAGCGTTTCGCCGCCAAATTCCGCTTCGCCCTCGCCGATGATGACAGCGGTCATATGCGCCAAAGGTGCCAGATCACCCGATGCGCCGACCGAACCCTGTGCCGGAATGATGGGAGTCACGCCGCTCGCCAGCATGTTTTCAAGCAGTTCAACAAGCTCCCATCTGACGCCGGACGCGCCGCGCCCGAAGGAGAGCAGTTTGAGCGACATCATCAGACGGACCATATGCCGCACAATCGGCTCGCCGACGCCACAGCAATGGCTGAGGATCAGGTTGCGCTGCAGAGTGGCTGCATCCTTTGGCGCGATCTTTATGCTGGCAAGCTTGCCGAATCCGGTATTGACGCCATAAACCGGCGCGTCTCCGCTGGCGGCCACTGCAATGCGCTGGGATGCCTCAACTACAGCATCGCGGCAGTTGCGATCCAGTTTTACATTGGCCGAAGTCCAGTAAATCTCGCTTAATTGTGCCAGTGAAACCGAGCCCGGCCGCAAAGTCATGTGTGCCAAGATTCGCCTCCGAATATACGTTTTTCCAGTGGGTTGAATCCGATGCGGTAGGACAGTTCCGCCGGGTGCTGCACGTTCCAGATGGCAAGATCAGCGCGTTTGCCGGGCGCGATCACACCACTGTCGGTAACGCCGAGTGCCAGTGCAGCATTGCGGGTGGTGCCGGCCAGTGCCTCTTCCGGCGTCAGCCGGAACAAAGTGCAGGCCATGTTCATCGCCAGCAAGAGCGATGAAAGCGGCGATGAACCGGGATTGCAGTCTGTCGCCACCGCCATCGGAACGCCGTGATCTCGCAACAGGGCAATTGGCGGCATGCGGGTTTCGCGAAGTGTGTAATAGGCGCCCGGCAGAATCACCGCCACCGATCCGGACGCAGCAAGCGCGATGGTTCCTGCCTCATCAAGATGTTCAAGGTGATCAGCGGAAAGGGCCCCGTAAGACGCCGCCAATTCGGCACCGCCCAGATTTGACAATTGCTCGGCATGCAGCTTGACCGGCAGGCCGAGTTCCACAGCGACATCAAACACACGGGCGATCTGGTCCGGCAGGAACGCAATTTTCTCGCAAAACCCGTCAACCGCATCGACCAGGCCTTCCGCATGGGCCGCCCGCAGGGCTGGGATGCAGGCCGTGTCGATATAGGCGTCGGCCCTGCCGCCGTATTCCGGCGGAACAGCATGGGCGCCCAGAAACGAGGTTTTGACCCGGACCGGCCGGATCTCGGCAATGCGCCGCGCGGCGCGCAGCATTTTCAGTTCCGTCTGCTGGTCAAGACCATAGCCGGATTTGACTTCGATCAGGCTGACACCTTCGGCAATCAGCGCATCGACATGGCGCAGGGCACTGGTAAGGATCTGGTCATCGCTGGCGGCTCTCGTCGCCTTGACGGTTGAGACAATTCCGCCTCCGGCTTTGGCAATAGCCTCATAAGAGGCGCCCTGCAGCCGCATTTCAAATTCCTGCGCCCGGTTGCCGCCAAAAACCAAATGAGTGTGGCAATCAATCAGCGCCGGCGTGACAAGGCGTTTGCCAAGATCACGAGGCTGCAGACCATTATACTCGGGCGGCAGGTCTGCGGTTTTGCCGACCCAGCCAATGAGGCCGTTTTCAACGACAATCGAGGCGTCCGCCAGCGCCCCATAAGGTGCAGGATTTTCCGGGTCCATCGTTGCCACATTACGGCATGTCAGAATGTAAGGTTGCCTGGCCATATCTGCTCAAATTTCTATTGCCAGATGCAAGCCTAATCGCTTAAGAGTATTATGTCTATACATAGAGGAATGCCGATGAAGATTTTTTCAAATCGCGCCTGGCTACCCTCCGGTTGGCAAGAGAATGTGCGCGTCACACTCGACCAGGGTGTGGTGGCCGGGATTGAAGACAACGCAACTGCCGGTACGGCTGACATTCGGGTCGACACTTTGCTTCCGGCGCTGGCCAATGTGCACAGCCACAGTTTTCAGCGCGCGATGGCTGGAATGACCGAGTTCCGCGCAGAGGGACGGGACAGTTTCTGGACCTGGCGGACGCTGATGTACCGGTTTCTCGATCATCTGACGCCCGAGCATATGGAGGCCATTGCAGCGCTCGTCTTTATGGAAATGCAGGAGGCCGGATATGCCTCGGTTGGTGAGTTTCACTATGTCCACCACCAGCAGGGTGGCCGGCCCTATGCCAACCGTGCTGAGCTTTCAACGCGCATTCTTGCAGCAGCGGCACAGACCGGCATCGGCCTCACGCACCTGCCTGTGCTGTATACATATGGCGGCCCCAACAAGGCTGAGCTGAGCGGTGGGCAGCGCCGGTTCGGCAATTCTGTCGAGGAGTTTTCTGAACTTCTGGGTGCAGTTGAAGCAGAAATGACAGCCATGCCGGGCGATACAAGACTGGGTATTGCCCCCCACTCTCTGCGCGCCACCGCGCCGGATGAATTGGCAGAAATCGTTGCCCGGTACGGCACCGGACCGATCCATATGCATATTGCAGAACAGCCCAGAGAAGTCAGCGAGATTGCGGACTGGCTCGGCGAAAGGCCGGTGGAATGGCTGTTGAAACACCATGATGTCAGGCAGAACTGGTGCCTCATTCATGCAACCCATATGACGCAGACGGAAACCGTCGGTCTGGCAGAATCCGGCGCTGTCGTCTGCCTCTGCCCGATCACCGAGGCCAATCTGGGGGATGGTCCGTTTAACGGACCGGCCTATCTGGAAGCCGGCGGTGCGTTTGGCTTGGGATCGGATTCCAACGTCCGCATATCGCTGACAGAGGAACTGCGGTCCATGGAATATTCCCAGCGGATGCGGGATCTCAGCCGCAATGTCATGGTCAAAAGCGCGGGCTCTGTCGGCAAGACACTGTATCTGGGCGCAGCTGCCGGCGGCGCGCAGGCCCTCAACCGCAAGGCTGGAAAAATCGAGATCGGTTGTCTTGGCGATCTGGCCGCAATCGACAGCTCACATCCGCTATTATGCGCGTTGCACCGCGATCAGTTGTTTGACGGCTTGTGTTTTGCGGCGGATGATCGCGTTGTTTCCGATGTCTGGTCAGCCGGGCGCCATATGGTCAAAGGTGGGAGACATATTCACAGAGACAGGATCACAGCGAATTACCGCCACGCGATCCGGGATCTGACGAACGCCGTCAATGCCTGAGATGCAGTACGACCATCGGGGATTGCCGATTTGCCGGTTTGGAAGGCCTTCAAATGGAACCTGTGATTTATCCATGGTGCTGTTGCCCATGGAGAATGGTGGTTTCACCACACCAGTAACATGTATATACTTATAAAATGAAATCAGACATCAAGAGCAAACCGGATACAACTCGTTCAAAGACCCCCTCACTGCACCTGCGTATCCTGAACGAGGTTCAGGAAAACATCGTTTCGGGCAAGTGGCCGCCAGGTTTTCGCATTCCCTTTGAGACAGATATGGCCCTGGAATATGGCTGTTCGCGGATGACCGTGAACAAGGTTCTGACTCAACTTACCAAATCAGGCCTGCTGGTCAGAAACAGAAAATCAGGCACCTTCGTCAAAGCGCCGCAATCCCTGTCGGCGGCGTTGCAGATCACCAATATTCGAACCGAAGTCGAGGATGCCAGCAAACACTATTCCTATCAGCTCCTGCACGACGCCGTCAGAAATCGGAAAGCCGAGGACCATAACCGGCTTGGGTCCGGTCCGGTCAGACAAATCCGTGAGATAACATGCCTGCATTTCGCTGATGCGGTGCCGTTCTGCTTTGAAGAGCGGATCATCAACCTGAATGCTGTCCCGGAAATTCAACAAGTCAGTTTTGAACAACACCCGCCCGGCAACTGGCTGCTGCAAAAAGTGCCCTGGAATACCGCTGAGCATCAGATTACCGCCTGCTCTGCGTCACGGGACATGGCCAATGCGCTGCGCATCACTGAAGGCGATGCCTGCCTTGTGATGGAAAGAACGACCCAGAACGAAAAAGGCTATGTGACCTGGGCCAGACTGTCCTATCCGGGCGATCAGCACCGGTTGGTTGCAACGTTCACGCCAAAAAGCTGATGCCCCGGAAACTGCCCGTCGTCAGCTTTGCGGTGTTCCCGGCATGCCCCTGCCCGGCAGAGTGCGTTTTTGTGCGGCTATTCTGAACTGGGCGTTGGCGGCGCCATAGCCCTTATAGGCGCCTCTGCGTTCGACGATTTCAAAGAAGAACCCTGCGCGGTAATTGGGACTGTACAGCTGGAAATATTCGCCTGCGTCATCCCGGTCATACAGGATATTCTGTGCCCGCAAGGCCTGCAGCATCGCGCCATCAAGGGCAAATCTGGCGGCCAGATCATCATAGTAATTGGGTGAAATCTGTAGTGGCTGGAACCCGAACGACCGCAGCAATTTGGCGGTCGAAAAAATATCATCGCAGGCAAAGGCCAGATGCTGCACTGCAGATCCGAATTGCTCTGCCAGAAAATGTCCGGCCAGCGTGCGGCGGTTTTCCGCGCCATTGAGGGTAATGCGCAAAGTTCCGTCATCATTCTCGATGGCCTGACTGCGCACCAGTCCGGAAGGGTCGACAACATCTACCAACGGTGTTTTTTTGGTTGCGAAGATCGAGGTGTAGAACAGCAGCCAGGTCAGCATTTCCTCATAGGCCATGGTCTGGGCGAGGTGATCAATCCGGGTCAGTCCAGCCCCAGCCGTTGCGCCCTCACCGGTTCGGCCAGAGGGCGCACCAAACTCGATCTGCCAGACATTTGTCAGCTCGCTCTTGTCATCGATAAAATGAATGACGCCGCCGCCGACACC
Source organism: uncultured Hyphomicrobiales bacterium (assembly GCA_963974065.1). Classification (GTDB taxonomy): domain Bacteria; phylum Pseudomonadota; class Alphaproteobacteria; order Rhizobiales. The sequence goes on from CAXBCI010000044.1 coordinate 9,021, forward strand.
ACGAATGGCAGGAATCTCCAACTCGCCCGGCCCAACCGGTTGCGAAAATAGCGTAGCGCCCAGGGCCCGCGCCCGTGAAACAGTCGCATTGGCATCATCCACCTTCAATCCGAAATCACAGACACCAGTGCCGTGAACAATATAGGAGGAATGGGCGAAGCCTTCGCGATCGGTATTGATGACAATATGGATGTCGCCCTGACGCCACAATTCGACGGTTTTTGCCACATGCTTCCCGGCCAACGAAAACCCCATGGATTTCAATATGCCGCCGAGTTCATGTCCTTCAGTTTCATTTGCAGCAAATTCAACGAATTCAATGCCCGACACCGGGACGCGCGGCGGCATGTCCGGGGGCGACAAACCGATATCAGGCTCCAGCCGCCGCACTTGGTCTGACAGATAGACCAGCGAGCGGTAGCCATCGACAGAAATTGATCTCGGCGAGCCGCCGCGAAACTGATCATTGAAAATTTCCAACGATAGCACGCCCTTATAGCCCGTCGCGGCAACCGCACGCATGAAACCTGTGACATCAAGATCGCCCTCGCCCGGCATGTTGCGGAAATGCCGCGACCAGTACAACAGATCCATTTCTATCAGCGGCGCATCCGCCAGTTGAACGAAAAATATCTTGTCACCGGGGATCGAGCGGATCGAATTGGGATCAATTTTGCGCGACAGAGTATGGAACGAATCCAGAATGATCCCGACATTGGGATGATCGGCCCTGCGCACGATTTCCCAGGCATCGCGGTGATCACTGACATGCCTGCCCCATGCCAGAGCCTCATAGCCTATGCGCAGCCCGCGCCTGGCCGCCCGCTCGCCCAACTGGCGCAGATCATCGGCGGCCCGATCGATGCCGCCCAGCGCCTCGGGCGACACGTTCGAACAGATCAGCACCAGATCCGTCCCCAGTTCCTGCATCAGGTCAAATTTGCGTTCGGCGCGTTCAAAGGCGCGGCTGCGCTGCGGTTCCGGCATGCCCTCAAAATCGCGAAATGGCTGAAACAGGGAAATTTCCAAGCCGTGATCGCGGACCATCCGCCCGACATCGCGCGGCGAGCCGTCAAATGCCAGAAAATCATTTTCGAAAATCTCAATGCCATCAAAACCGGCTGAGGCAATGGCCGCCAGTTTTTCGGTCAGATCGCCGGAGATTGAGACAGTCGCAATGGCGGTTTTCATGTTGGCCGTCCGATCTGATCGCTGTTGGCGGCACCTGCCGCCAGTTCCTGCCGCATCCTTGCGCTGTCGAGCGGCGCTCCGGCAAATAATTTCCAGGCATCGACGGCCTGATTGAAAAACAACTCATAGCCGGAAATGATTTCCAGCCCGGCCGCAGCGGCATCGCTCAGAAACCGCGTCTCGACCGGTGTATAGACAGCATCGAATGCCCAGGACCCGCCACGCAACAGGCTGGCCGGCAGCGGGGTTCCCTCATAGCCGACCATGCCGACAGGAGTGCAATTGATAAATCCATCGGCCCCTCGCGCGCTGACGGCCGCATCCTGTGACACCGTAATGCGGCAATCTGTGGCGGCTGACTGAAGATCGGCGGCCAGATGCGTTGCCTTTCCGACATCCTGATCGAGCAGACATATTTCTTCAGCGCCGAGGCTGAGCAAGCCAAAGCTCACCGCACGGCCGACACCGCCGGTGCCGACAAGGATAACCTTGCCGGGCCTGCGACTTTGTCTGATCGAGCGATAGGTGGCGATGAAACCGGAATGGTCGGTATTGTAGCCACGCGGCCTGCCCGGCCCGAACAGAACCGTATTCACCGCGCCGATCGAAGCCACAATTGGCTCGGGAATGTCGACATGGCGCACGACGCGCTCTTTATAAGGATAGGTCACATTGATGCCGTGAAGGCCGGAGCTTGCGCAATGCGCAAACAGAGTGTCGAAATCCATCTCCATCCGGCTTGGAACCAGGCGGTCGTAGGTGACGTCAATTCCGCTCTGAACGCCCGCCAGACAATGAAAACCCGGGGCCTGCGAAGCGGCGATGTTATCGCCGATGAGGCCGAGCCTGAGATATCTTGCGAAGGTGCTGCTATCCGGCATAGCCAAAGACCCGTGGTAACCACAAAACGATATCAGGAAACAGGATCAACAGCAGCAGGGCAAACACCAGAACGCCAAGAAACGGCCATATCTCGCCAATGATCTCGCGCAATGAAATTCCTGTCACAGCGTTGATGACAAACAGCAATATGCCGTAGGGCGGCGTGACCAGACCGATCATGGTGTTGACCACCGCGACCACGCCGAAATGGACCAGATCAAGCCCCAATTCGCGGCTGGCCGGCAGGAACAGCGGCAGAATGACCAGTATGATCGTCGTCGCGTCCAGCACACATCCAAGCACCAGCAACAGCAGATTGACCGATAACAGAAACACCAGCGGGTGGACATCAAGACCGACCAGGCTCTTGGCCAGCACATTGGGAATATTCTCCGAAACAACGACATAATTGAGGATCAGCGCGCCCCCGATCAACAGGCCGACAGCGGCAGATGAGCGCGCCGAACTGACCAGAATCTGGTAGAGGGCACGGAAGCTGAGGGCGCGGTAGAACAGGGCTGACAACAGCAATGCATATGCGGCAGCGACAGCCGCTGCCTCCGTCGGTGTCGTCACGCCGCCATAGATGCCGTAAAGAAGAATGGCGGGCATCAGCAGCGCCGGAAAGGCGTTGGCGGTGTGACGCGGTAATTCTCTCAGCGGCACCGGGTCTTCCAGGGCAAAGCCGCGCTTCACCGACAGATAATAATTCAGCGCCATCAGTATGGCACCGATGACAAGGCCCGGCATGATGCCACCGAGAAACAGAAAGCCAATCGAAGTATTCGAGACCAGCGCGTAGAGCACCATCGGAATGGAGGGGGGAATGATCGGTCCGATGGTGGCCGAGGCGGCGGTGATGGCGGCGGCGTAGCCCGGCGGATAGCGGTTGTCCCGCGTCATCATTTCCACGATGATCTTGCCGATGCCGGCGGCGTCAGCGACTGCCGATCCGGACATGCCGGAAAAAATCAGGGATGCCACCACATTGACATGACCAAGGCCGCCACGGAACCGGCCAACGGCGGCGACACAAAAATTCAGCAAGCGCTCGGAAATGGTTCCGGCATTCATGATATTGGCGGCCACTATGAACAGCGGCACCGCCAGCAGGACAAAACTTTCATAGAGCCCCTGCAGGATCTGTTCACCGGCCAGACCAATGTCCTGCCCGGCAGCCGCCAGATAGACAATCGCGGCGACAAGGATGGAAAAACCGATCGGCGTGCCGATTGACGCCAGCAGGAACAGGGTCATCAGACACAGCGCAAATTCCAGACTCATTGCTCTGTGGCCCCACGCTCATCGCGGTCTTCAGGCGCGCCATGGCGGAAAATAGTCACAAATCTGACGCTGTAGGCGACAATCACGGCAATCAGAAACACCGCATAAATGCTGAACACCGTGCGCAGCGGAATTTTTAAAAGCGGGCTTTTCTTGATTTTCAGAAAATCGATATAGTCCCAGGTCGGGAGCAGTGAAACGGCAAGCCCGACAGCGATGGCGGCGGCCGAGATCAGAGCCAGAACCCGGCGCGGACCGGGTGGCACTGACAGATAGAGAATGTCAAACGCCACATGATCCTTGTCACGCACGACAAATGCATTGCCCCAGAACACGATCCAGACCCAAAGGGTCAGGCACAATTCCAGTGTCCAGCCAATCGGGTTGACCAGCACGTAACGGGAAAACACCTGCAGAACGAAGGTGAGAAACATGGCGGCAAGCATTGCCGCCGCCACGCCCTCAGCTGCTTTGTTCAGCCAGCGGAATGCAAACCGCATCGGGGATCGCCTTCCGGACCGGTCAGATTACAGCGCGTTGATCTTTTCCAGGATACCTTCCGGCCATGACTTCGCGAATTCCGATTCCAGATACATGCGCTGCACCCGGCTGCGGAAGGCATCCAGATCAGGTTCATAGATATCGAGGCCTTTATCCCTCAGGAAGGACACCAGTTCTTCTTCTTTTTTCAACTGGGCCTGACGGCCGGATTCGGCGGCCGCATCGGCTGCCGCCTGCAGCGTCACCTGCTGTTCAGGTGTCAGACTGTCAAACACCTTCTTAGACATGGCGATGTAGTTCAAATCCACCAGATGACTGGTCAGAATAATCTGTTTGGTGACTTCATAGAATTTGGCGTCAACCACTGTTGGCAAGGGATTGTCCTGACCATCGACGGCACCGGTCTGAAGCGCTGTATAGACTTCGGTAAAGGCCATTGGCGTAGGGTTTGCGCCCAGCGCCCTGCCGAGGAACTGCCAGGCATCACTGCCGGGCATGCGCAAATTCACACCGGCGAGGTCATCCGGCGTCATGACTTTCTTGTCAGTCCGCAGATTGACGTGACGGCGTCCAAGATACATCACACTCAGCAATTTGACGCCAAGTTCATCCTCAACCTTCTTCTTGAACGGGTCCATCAGCGGATCATTGAAGACGGCGACCTGATGCGCCGCATCGCGGTGCACATAGCCGGCTGTAAAGATCGAGAATTCAGGGAAGAACACGGCCAGTTCCTGGGCCGAAGCAATCGACATTTCCAGATTGTCGCGAGCAATTGCTTCCAGTTCGGTGCCCTGTTTGAAAAGCGATGCATTCCAGTGCGGCTCAAGAGTGGCAAATTCGGAAACTGCCGGCGCAAACACTTCCATCAGAGCAACGGCACGCTGATCTGTTTCGGAAGATGGTGATGACAGGCGCAACGTGATTTTTTCAGCAGAAAAAGCGGTCTGCCCGGCAAATGAGGCAAGCAGTCCGACAGTCATTGATGCGCCCAGAAGCGCACGGCGGGTGAGACTTGATTTCATTGTGATTTCCTCCCGGAAAATTTGTTATCAGAAGACATCGAGCAATAACTCGACTTAATTTTTACACACTCCCCTTTTCGGTTCAACCTATATTTCGTAAGATATAGGACATTAGTGCTTATGCCAGCAGAAATTAGTCATACCGCAAGACCTGCTGCCTCGGCATGTTTCACGCCATTCGAAATGTGCGTTTCCAGAATTTTCACCGCTGTTCCGGCATCCCGGGCGAGAGCTGCCTCGAGCAGCGCCTTGTGCTCACTGGCGGCGATTTCGCCCCTGAAGGTCAGGGTCTGCATCTGATAGCGCAGATATTTGTCAAAGATAGTGTTATGACTTTGCAGCAATTGTCGAGAGCCGCAACCTTCGATCAGCCTGTGATGAAACTCTGAGTCGCTGCGTTTCCACTCCTCGCGCACGGACTCATCCCCTGCCGCCATGCGTTTTTCCAACGCCTGAAGCTTATGATGTGCAGCAACGACACGCACTTCCCAGTCCAGGTTTCCGGCCTCGAAAGATTTCGTAAGGGCATGACTTTCCAGCAGAATACGCAGTTCAGCGATTTCTCTCAAATCAGTTGGCGAAACGTTGGTGACTTCAAAACCGCGTTGTCCTTCGGCGGTAACAAAGCCCTCGGACGTCAGACGGCTGAGGATTTCGCGCAGCGTCGTAACGCTGGCATCATAGCGCTTGCGCAGCGCTTCCAGCCGTAAACGCTGACCCGGCGTCAACTTGCCGAAAATGATGTCCTGGCGGATGGCACGGTAGACCTGATCTCCGACAGAGTCGCGCTCTGTTGCTCTGCTCATCACCACTCCAATTCGAAAGCACCTTGACGGCGCTGTAATTTATAGGACAAATACTATTTTATAGGATATTTTTGAAAAATCCACTGAAACCTGTCTGATTGCGGGTTGTGGATCGTCAAACCGTCGTATTGGACCCAATGGAGTTTTTAGCTGTGCCTCTGATTTTCATCCTCAACGGACCAAATCTCAATCTGCTGGGCAAACGCCAGCCTGATATCTATGGCCATGAAACTCTGGCTGATGTGGAGCGCGCCTGCACCCGTCTTGCGAAGACTTTGAACGTGGATATTCGGTTTCACCAATCCAACCGCGAATGTGAGCTCATTGACTGGATTCATGAAGCGCGCGAGAGCGGTGCAGCCATCATCATCAATGCTGCCGCCTTTACCCATAGCAGCATTGCCATTCTTGATGCGCTGAAGGCGTTCGACGGCCCGGTCATGGAAGTGCATATTTCGAATGTGCACCAGCGCGAAGTGTTCCGCCACCATTCCTATGTTTCGATGCGTGCCGATGGCGTTATTGCGGGAATGGGAACGGAAGGCTATCAACTGGCGTTGCGCCGTGTCGTCAGCCTGGTCAACAGCGACCCCATCGGCTCATGACGAAAATGGCAAGGCTTGCGGTGGCGGGGGCCGGTCTGATCGGACAACGCCACATCGCCGCCATTCTTGCCAATGACACGACAGAGCTGGGTGCGGTAGTTGATCCGTCGGAGCCCGCTCAGCGCCTTGCCAGCGATCTAGATGTGTCATGGTATCCGGACCTGGATGCGCTGTTTCAGGCCAGCAAAATTGACGGCGTGGTGATCTCCACACCGAACCAGCTTCATGTCGAAAACGGGCTTCAATGTGTTGCCGCCGGCGTCCCTGCCCTTATTGAAAAGCCGCTGGCTGTCGATCTGGCCGGCGCAACTTCATTGGTCGAGGCTGCGGAAGCCTCCGGCATAGCGTTGCTGGTTGGCCATCATCGCCGCCACAATCCACTCATCGCGTCAGCCAAAGCGCATCTGGAAGCTGGCAGGATCGGAGAAATCGTTTCAGTTCATGGCATGTTCTGGTTGATGAAACCGGATGATTATTTCCAGGTGGAATGGCGCCGCGCAGCAGGTGCCGGCCCGGTCTATATTAATCTCATTCACGACATTGATCTGCTGCGGCATCTGGTGGACGAAGTCGTCAGCGTGCACGCCCTGACGTCCAACCGGATACGCGGGCATGCGGTTGAGGACAGTTGCGCGATCATGCTGAAATTCGCCAATGGTGCTTTAGGCACGGTGAATGTGTCCGATACCATCGTCGCGCCGTGGAGCTGGGAACTGAGTGCCGGAGAAAACCCGGCCTATCCGAATGCCCGGCAGCATTGCTATCTTATCGGCGGCACCAAAGGATCGCTTGAATTGCCATCGGCAAAGCTCTGGCAGAACCCTGGACCACGCAGTTGGTGGGAGCCGATCTCCGCAACGGTTTTTCCGGTTGCGAACGAAGATCCGCTGCTGCGGCAGATCCGCCAGTTTGCCAGAGTGATCACAGCGAACGAGGCTCCCCTTGTCCCCGCCAGTGAAGGTCTGAAGACGCTGCAGGTTATAGACGCCATCATGCGCTCGGCAGAAACCGCAGAAACAGTGCATCTCTGAGATGGTGCCTGTTACCAGGCCGCCGCCGGTCCACCGACTGGTGGCACATCATTTTTCGCCTACATCGGGTCAGGAAGCCGGCTCAGCTTTCGCTCACGGAACCAGATTATCAGGCCCGAGACGATGATGATCGAGCCGCCGACGATCGTCCAGCGGTCCGGCAAATGCTCAAACACGAAGTAGCTCGCCAGCGTCAGGTAGAGAATAAAGGTGTAGCCGAATGGCGTTAAGGTGCTGGCCGGGGCAAACCGGTGTGCATTGGACAATAACTGGTGCCCCAACCAGCCAAACAGACCCATTGCCACCATGATGCTCCAGTCGAACCCGGTGGCCGGATTTTGCCAAATGGAAACAGCAAAAGGCAACAGCACCATGGTGCCCATCATCCCCGAATAAAACTGCATTGTGTCGACGGCGACGATGCCCGCCAATTTGCGGGTCAATATGGAATACAGCGCGAAGCAGAAGGCTGCGCCAAGAGAGAGTGTCACTGCCCAGTGAAAGCTGTCGTCGAACGGACGTATGGCAATCAGAATGCCGACAAATCCGATCATGATGGCGCTCCAGCGCCAGAGGCCGACACGCTCGCCCAGAAGCGGCCAGGACAGGGCGCAGATGATAATCGGTGCTGAAAACAGAATTGTCGAAGTCAACGTCAAAGGCAGATAGCGGACCGCAGTGAAATTAAGGATGGTTGAGCCCATCAGCAGGGCCGCACGCAACAGCACTAGACCCATTTTCTGGCTGGAGAACCGATCCATTGACACGCCCCCTTTTCCGATCAGGAAAAGCGAAATCAGAAAATGCCCGAGATAGCGCATGAAGGCCAATTGCAGGGCCGGTAATCCGGCCAGAGCCAGCCACTTGGCGCTGACATCAATGAATGCAAAAAACAGATAAGCGCCAAGCATCAAAACAATGCCTGTCATCACGCGATCTTCGTTGGCCTTTGCGAGGAGCCCGGCCATTCAGGACTGACTTGAGCCGGAATCAGAATATTTCTTCGACAGATAATCCACCATTTCCGGTATCATGCGGTTGCCGAAACCATCATCCGTGGCAGCGCCAAGCACCTCGCGCACCGATTTCGACATGATCGAATCGACATTCACATCAGATGCCATCTGCGCGTAATAGCCGACGTCCTTTTTGGCATTCCTGACTGCAAAGGCCAGAGCATCCGGTTTGCCATCCACGGCATAGGCCTTGATGAAATCCATCATGCCGGAATGCAACGGTCCTGCGGACATCACAGCATAGAGTTTTTCGCGCTCAACGCCCATCAGATCCGCCATCGCAAACGCTTCGGCCATGGCGTTGGCCGTGGTCATGGCGAAAAAATTATTGATCAGCTTGATGGTATGGCCCGATCCAAGCGCGCCGAGATGAAACACATTCTCGCCGAGATCCTTGAGAACCGGCTCGACCCGGTCATAGGCATCGCGCTCGCCCGAGCACATGATATTCAACTCGCCGTTCAATGCGTGCGCCGGTGTCCGGCCCAATGGTGCATCCAGATAGGCGGCATTTCTGGCCGAAACCGCTTCGCCGATGGCCCGCGTCGAGTTTGGCAGGGAGGTGCCGAAGTCAATCGTCACGGCCTGCGGCTTCAACCCTGCAATCACGCCATCATCGCCGAACATGCGGGATTCAACTGACTCGGACGTGTCCATACACAGCATGATGATGTCACTGCGCTCAGCCACTTCCCGCGCCGTTGCAACTTCAACCGCGCCGCGCGCCACAGCCTTATCGACATTTCCGCGAGACCGGTTGGCAACAATCGTCAATGGATAGGACAGGTCCAGCAGGCGCTGGCACATAGAAAAGCCCATCAGTCCAAGGCCAATAAAGCCGATAGAGGGTTTTGACATTTTAGTCCTTTTATCAAAAGCTTACATAAGAGTTTTAAAAGTTCGATTCTTCAACGAAGACTGCACTTCATAGATCGATTTGTTGTTGTCCGGCTGCGGTTGCGGTACCCGGACGGGAATCTGCGCCAGCCGGGGATGCAGGGTCGGGCTGCCGCACAGCATCCGCGTATTATACTCGTCGATTGTATCGAATTTGGTCATTGACCCCATGATCGGAAAGGCGTCAGCCGCCAGCATTTCATAGAACAGCAGGCGGCGGTCATGGGCTGATGTGTTGAGGGCCGAGCCATGGACGATGCGCGCATGATGCAGCGAGATGGAGCCTGCAGGGCCGCACAGTTCCACTGCATCGTTAAGGTCATAACCGCAAGCCTGCAAATCCATCGCACCGGCAAATACGCCATCGACATGGTGGTCGTGGATGTTGGTCCTGTGGGAGCCGGGAAAGACCATTAACGGGCCATTTTCGCTGTGCATATCATCAATGATGACGCCAATAGCCAAAGCGTCATCATTGGTGTGAGGATAAAACGCAAAATCCTGATGCCATTCGATGGCAGCGCCATAATTGGCCGATTTCATGTTCAGCTTGGTGGTGTGCAGTCTGATATCCGGTCCAATCAGATCGCGCGCCGGTGCCAGAATATGATCAGAGACCATCAGGTCCTTGATGATCGGGCTGATGGTATGCGGCAGTTTGATCCGCCGTACCCTTGGCTCGTCGGGCGTGTGACTGGTTTCCAGATCAAGCCGGTCATTGGATTGTGTCAATGACCGGGCCTCGCCGGTGAAGCGTGCAATCTCGTCTCTGATGGAGCGAATGATATCCATCGGAACCCGGTTTTCCAGAACCAGATAACCATTGTCCTGATAGAAGCCGATCTGGTCCGCTGTAAGGGTTTCAGGCTGTTTCATTGCCATCCTGTCTGTACATATTCCGTCTCAAGCTGTGTTTTGGGCTCTTCATCTGGATCCCTTGCTGGCTGTGTTGCAGCCTGCAGCGATCCGGGCCGACCGGAGGAAAGGGTGCACGCACCCTGCCCGGTCGACGCCGATGCATGTTACATGGTGGCGCCGATCTGCCAGGGTACGAATTCATAATCACCAAGGCCCTGGGCTTCGGATTTGGATTGCTCGCCAGAGGCGACGCGGATCAAGAGCTCATAGATCTCGCGGCCCTTCTGTTCCAGAGACACGCCGTCTGACAGCATTTCTCCGGCGTTGATATCCATATCTCCGGTCATGCGTTCATACATCTGCGTATTGGTTGCGATCTTGATGCAGGGCGCAGGTTTGGAGCCGAAGGCCGAACCGCGGCCGGTGGTGAAGGCAACCAGATTGCAGCCGGAGGCGATCTGACCTGTTACCGAAGCCGGGTCATATCCGGGCGAATCCATAAAGGTGAAGCCTTTGGCTGTGACCGGTTCGCCGTAGCGGAAAACGCCGGTGAGCGGCGTCGTTCCGCCTTTGGCGGCAGCGCCGAGCGATTTTTCCAGGATGGTCGTCAAGCCACCCTTCTTGTTGCCGGGGCTTGGATTATTGTCCATCGAGCCCTTGTTCCGCTCGGTATAATCTTCCCACCAGCGCACCAGTTTGACCAGTTTTCGACCGGTCTTTTCATCAATAGCGCGCCGCGTCAGCAGATGTTCAGCGCCATAAATTTCCGGCGTTTCAGCCAGCACACCGGTTCCGCCCTGCGCCACCAGCAGATCGCAGGCATAGCCCAGAGCAGGATTTGCGGTGATGCCCGACCAGGCATCCGAGCCGCCGCATTGCAGCGCAACGCAGAGTTCAGAAACCGGGCACTCCTCGCGCTGGAACTTGTTGGCTTCCGGCAGCATGGCACGGACTTTTTCAATGCCGATTTCAATGGTCTTTTTCAGGCCTGCTACATCCTGAATGTTCATCGCCTGAAACAGCGGGCCGGTCTCAATGCCCATTGCTTCCAGAAGCCAGTCAATCTGGTTCATTTCGCAGCCAAGGCCGACCATGAGCACACCGGCATGATTGGCGTGGCGGGCATAGCCCCACATCACCCGTTGCAAAGCGTCAAAGCCCTCGCCATCGCCCGCCATACCGCAGCCGGTGCCATGGACAAAGGCGACGACGCCGTCGACATTGGGATAGGCCGCCAGTTCGTCGGGCCCGAACGCCTGGGCAATCATCCGTGCCGCAGTCGCAGAACAGTTCACCGAGGTGACGATAGCGATATAATTTCTGGTGCCGACTTTGCCATTGGCCCTGCGATAGCCCATGAAAGTATCGCGCGCGGCTTCCGCGACGGGCTCGACCGGGCGCAGATCGGTAGCAAATTCGTAATCCGCCACTGTATTGCGAAATTCGATATTGTGGGTGTGCACATGGGCACCGGGCGGAATATCCTCTGAGGCATATCCGATAATCTGATTGTATTTGCGAACGGCTTCGCCCTTGCGGATCGGAGCGGTTGCAACCTTGTGGCCGCGCGGCACCAAAGACAGCGTTGTCGCGGTCTCGATGGCGTGGCCGGTTTCGGTGGGCCGGGTGACGGTGACTACGTTGTCTGCAACATCCAGGCGGATGAAATCCGACATGACAATTTCCTCATGCGCAATAGGGCGCGTCCGACGCCCAGCGGTGAATGTTCTGATGGGCCTGCTGCGCAAGTTGCGCGCGAGCATTTTCCCAAAGTGATTGCCAGATCCGCCAGTCAGTCAACTCGGTTTCAGGTGCTTGCTGGCTGCGGGCCACGAATTCGGGAAATTGCGGCCGGCCGGTTGGCTCTCCTGTCTTATTATATCGGATATCAAATGACCACCGGAAAGACGAGGTCGTATTGGCAAGCGATGCATGCGGGACCAGCGGATGAAATACAATCACACCGCCGCTCTTGACTGGAAGGGGTATGGCCGCAGATTCATCGATCAAGCCATCTGGAATTGCGGTCTGGATTTTTGGGCAATGCGGTTTCATGCCCTGCAGATGGCCGCCGGGAATGACCTGAAGGCAGCCATTTTCCACAGTAGCATCCGAGATGGCGCACCAGACAGTGACCATGTTGGTGTGGTCAGCCTCTGCCAGCGCCACACCGCGGTCCTGGTGCCAGTCGGTCGTTGTTATATGGGGGCGGATTTCATCCTGGCGCACATCCGTGGCTGGCAGCTTGATGCGGACATGCTGGATCGGGGTGGAGGTAATCTCGCTGCCGAGGAAGCATTGCACCAGATCGAGCAACCGACTGTCGGTCAAAAGATCAAATACCGCCGGCCCGAAATGCATCGGCGAATCGGCCTTGATGCGGTCACCCGGCAGGGAGATATCCATTGGCGGGAACCAGTCGCAGCCGGCCTGATAGGCATTGAGCAATTTGCTTTCGAAATCCAGCGCGTCAGGTGGTGTGGATACGCGACCCTGTTCGAACCAGGTCTGATAGAGCCGATCCATCAACAAACTGTATTCTGCTCTTATGGGCTGGATAATGGCTGTTTCATCCAGCACATCTTCAACCACCAGATATCCGAATTCCTCAAAGAACCGCATCTGATCTGACGTAAGCATGGACAAACATTCTCCAATTGCAGGACGCTCTCAAGCGCAGTTCACATACCACTTTTATCGGTGGTGTGTGAACTGCTTCATTTCATAGAAATGGTACCTTCACCGCCACTTATTCAAGATCGGAAGAACATGGTCAGTTCGGGGAAGAACAGGATCAGCATCAGCACGAATAACTGAATGACGATAAACGGCATGAAACCCCGGAAAATATCCGGCAGGGTAATATGCGGCGGCGCAACGGACTTCAGATAGAACGCTGCCGGTCCAAAGGGCGGCGACAGGAACGAAACCTGCATGTTGACGGTGAACAAGATACCGAACCAGACCGACAAAAAGCGCGGATCGGTGACAAGCGGGCTTAACAGCCCGATTTCGTCAATTGGCAGTTTCAGCACGATTGGCAGAAAAACCGGCATCACAAGCAGAACAATCCCGACCCAGTCCATGAAGGCCCCCAGGAACAGGAAGATGAGCATCATCACCATCAAAATGCCAAGCGTCGGCAGATCCGCACCGACAATGAGACTGGCCACATAGGTCGGCCCGCCGGCAATGGTATAGGCTCCGGCCAGCGCGGTCGCGCCGAAGGTCACCCAGATAATCGTGCCGGTGGATTTGAAGGTCCGCATCAGAGCATCGCGCAACAGGGCAAACGAAAACTCACCGCGAAAGATCACCAGAACAAGAACGGCGATCGAGCCCATACCTGCGGCTTCGGTAATGCCGGTTATGCCGCCATAGATCGACCCGAGCACGACAAACACCACCAGCAGCGGCGCCACCATTCCCTTGCCATTTTCCCAGGCCTTTTTTGTGTTGTCCTTGCCGATGAAGAAGATCAGAAACGCCGCCAGTACGGCAATTACTACAGATGCGCCAATGATAAATTCGGTGCTGATATAGCCCGTATCCTCGTCAATCCTGTCAATAACGTTCAGGAAAATCGCCCGCACCACCATCAGACTGAGCCCGAGAATGCCAAGCATGGCCAGCAGCGCGGGACCATAAATCGCCTTTTGGCGCCCGGTCATATCTTCGGGAGATGGTTCGGGAAGCGGTGCCAGAGACGGGTTCAGGTTTGTTCTGACGATTATGTAGAGGATGTAGCAGGCGGCGAGAATGAACCCTGGAACAAAGGCCCCTTTGAACAGGGCGTGGATTGAGGTTTCCGTGATCAAGCCATAAAAAATCAACACGATCGACGGCGGAATCATGGTGCCAAGAGACCCTGATGCGCAGATCGTGCCGATGGCCAAATCCTGATTGTAGCCAAGTCGCAGCATCTGCGGCAGTGCAATCAGCCCCAGAAGCACTACCTCACCCCCGATAATACCGGACATGGCCGCCATCACAACGGCCATCAAAGATGTGACGATAGCGATGCCACCACGGGTCCGGCTGAGCCAGACACTGAGGCTGGAATACATGTCCTTGGCAATGCCGGATCGTTCCAGCAACGAGGCCATCAGGATAAACAGGGGCACAGATATCAGCACGTAGTCGGTGGTCAGTCCGTACATGCGCTGGGCGAGAATGTTGAGCGGCCCGGTGCCGAAACTGGAAAACAGCAGCTCGGGGCCGAATTTCAGCACCAGCACAACCACGGCCAGAAAGCCTGATGCAAAGCCCAATGGCATGCCGATAGCCAGCAGGAATAGCATTCCAAACAACAAAATGAGTGAGATCGTCCCGATATCCATGCGCTGGAACCCTTTTTATCCGCTGATGCAGTGTTCTATTTTTTGTCGAGTTCGGCCTGTTCAAGCCTGAGCAATTCGACATCAATGTCGATTTCCTGAAGAGCGTCATGGCTCTCCGGCGCCTTGTCCCAGTCATAGTAAAGATTGGAGATTGCCTGAATGGCCACAACAATAAGTGTCAGGAGAATCAGCGGCTTCATTGTCGCCGGGATGGGAGGATCAAAGGCAGTGCCAAAGGTTTCCCAGCGCATGAGTTTCGCATAAGCCTCACCGAAACCGCCCCATATCACTGCGAAGACAAACATCAGCAGGAAAGCTACGGAGATGACATCGAAGGTTTTGCGTAGCCAGCGGGGAACCACGTCGTAAATAATAAAAATTCTGATGTGGCTGCGTTGCTGCATGGCATAAAGTCCGGCCAGCAGATAGATCATGCCGCCGAGCCACAGCGACATCTCATTGACCCACAATGTAGGTTTGGCGAAGACGTACCGCATCACGACTTCGTAAAACATGATCACCACAATGACGGCCGGTAATATCATGGCAAGACGGCTGAACCGCCACGTCAAAAAGTCAACCAGTCCAGTGCGTTCGTGCTCAACCATTATTGCCTCCCCCAATTCCGTAAATGCCCGATAGAGTCAGGCCCCGTTCTGTCACGGGGCCTGAACCGATATCAGGGTTACTTGGAAACAAGGCCAAGCTGGGTCAGATAAGCCATGTGGCTTTCAACCAGTGCTTTCGCTTCCGGTGTTGTAGCAAATTCAGGCCAGGAAGCCTGGGCCGCATCGCGGAATTTCTGCAGATCTTCGTCCGCCCAGGCGTAGAGATTTACACCATCGGCACGAAGCTGGGCTGCTGCTTCTGCATTTTTCTTTTCAAATGTCAGAGCCGTTCTCAAAGCCAGCGCTTCCATGGCAACGGACATGATGGTCCGGTGCGCTTCCGGCATGGCATCCCACTTGGCTTTGTTACAGGCCAGGTGATCAGACGGCATGGAATGGAAGCCGGGGTAGTTGGCATGCTTGACCAGATCATACAGACCAAGGCCCATATTGTTGGCAAGACCGGAGGCATCGGCGCCATCGATGATGCCGGTTTCCAGTGCGGTGAAGATTTCGGTGAAATCCATCACGATCGGCTTGGCACCGAGTTTTTCAAAAATCTTGGTTTCCATGCCCGGAGGCGAACGGAATTTCCAGTCCTTGAAATCTTCGGCATTGCGGATCGGTTTTGAGGAAGCAAGAGATTCCTGACCGTAAACCCACCAGCCGACCAGCTGCATGTCATATTTGTTGTACAATTTCTGTGCAGCTTCAAGCCCGCCACCATAATACAGCCAGGACAGCTGCTGATACGGGGTTGCATAGCCACCCATGATATCGCCGACAAACTGGAACGCCGGGTTCTTGCCGGTCTGATAGGCGCCACCGGTCATATCGCAATCAAGAATACCGGTCGCTGCCGCATCAAAGGTTTCAACCGATTTTACAACTGACGAAGAATAGAACATTTCCACCTGGATGGTTCCATTGGACATTTTCTGGATGTCTTCGACATATTCTGCAGCGAGTTTTCCTGAAACAGTTTCAGGCGCATAGTGAGTTTGAATGCGAAGCTTGGTAACTTCGGCATCGGACGAGGCAAGTGCCGTCGTCGCCATAAGAGCCGTCACAGCCGCAGCTGTCAGAGTAGTTTTCAAAATTGTCATAGATTGCTTCCTCCACGCAAAAATCTATATCGCCACCTCTGTTGGGTGGCGTTTGGTATTCGAACCCGACTTGATCAGGTCTGATAACGATAACAATGACTCCGGTTCCTCACAAGCCTTTATTGGAATAAGTGGATAATCTCGTGATTGATTGATTTTCACGAAATTTCTTCATAAACTGGTGAGGTGAGAGGAAAGCGGAATGACGAGGACGGAAAATCAGTTAAGCGCGTCAGACATTTATGATGATGTTCGCAAGAAATTATTGCTGGCGCGGTTTCAATCAGGTGACAAAATGAAGCCTGAACACTTGCGGAATCAGTATAATTGCGCCGCCAGCACAATGCGTGAAGTGTTGTTCAGACTGGCCTGTGACGGCTTTCTGAGCTTTCAGGAACAGCGTGGCTTCCGGGTTGCCATCTGCACTCCCAACACACTCCGGGATCTCACGAAGATGCGCATTCTGCTTGAAACAGAAGGTGCCAGATTATCAATGCTGAATGGTGATATCGAGTGGGAAGCGCGGTTAAGTGCGGCGCATCACAAACTGGCATATATTGAATTCAAGATGGGGACCGAACAACAGACCAGCCTGCTGGTTGACGTATGGAGCAAGGCTGAGTGGGAATTTCACGAAACCCTGATGTCCGCCTGTGGGTCCGCCGTCCTGCGCGAGCAGCATCACACGATCTACGACCGCTTCCGGCAACATTTGCTGAACCAGAGGAAGCACTACGGTTTTCGTAAAACCAATCATCTGGAGCATCAAGCAATTGTTGACGCTGCCATGGCCCGTGATGCGGAACTGTGCAAGCAATGCATCACCAGGCATCTGGAGGCAAATCTCATCTAGCAGGTTGCTGAAAAACAGGTTTGTTTTCTTCCGGTTGGGCGTTTGGTGTGGTTTTGTGTGATTTGGCGGTTTTTTTACGATCTTCGGGTCTGATAGTATGGCTTCGTGATGCTGTGTTTCGGCCTTTCGCCGGTTGTTTTACCTTTATCGGTTCCCGCGGTTGTTTTCCCCCGGCTGTTTTTCCCCGGTTGTTTTTCTATGTCGCCGCAGCC
>CAXBCI010000045.1:0-26152 GCA_963974065.1 uncultured Hyphomicrobiales bacterium
GCGGCAAGGTCGGCAGGGTCGAAATTGACCAACCGGCCATAGACATTGCGTGCCGGACCCGGTCTGCCAGACGACAAGCGGGAAATGCTCGTTCAGCTTGCCTTCAATGACTTCCTGGGCTGCGGTGACAATCGCTTCTCCCAGTTTCGGCTCAAGGCGCTCCAGCGCCATGTTGGCGCGCGCGGCGGCCTGTTTGACAATGCCGAGCGCCCGGATAATGGGGTCAGGCTGCTTTTCCCAGCCAATCTTGAAATTGCCCAGGGAACGCTGCGCCTGTGCGCCCCAGTAACGGTCGCCGGGAACGTCGATCGGCCCAAACGTATCAGTTTCCGTGCGCTTCTGCTTCATAGCGCTGTCCCATTCAGTTCCGGAATTGGTGAAAAATCAGTTCTTTTTGCGAAAGGAATCCAGCGAGACAACGTCGGCACTCTTGGCGTCTTCATCGTCTGAATCGTCAGGCTCCGCATCTGCAGGCTCGTGACCATCCGCCGGGATGTCCGCATCATCCAGAGTATCGCCGTCTGCATCATTGTCGGCTTCAGCCGTGGTTTTTGCAGCTTGTTCGGTGTCGCGTCTGGCTGCTTCCTCGGCCAGCTTGCGGGCTTCTTCGCGCTGTTTTTCGCGCTCGCTCGGCAGCAAGGGTCGGGTTGCGTGCAATTCCTCGACGGCCGCCGGCAGCACCGCGTCATCATCGGTGAGAGATGAATCGGCCACATCATCATTGGTTCCGTCATCGGCCGCCTTTGTGGCTTCCGGGTCGAACTGCAGACCGAACTGCACTGAAGGATCGTAAAATGCCTTGATCGCTGCGAAAGGAACATGGAGGCGTTCGGGAATGGCGTTGAAGGACAGGCCGATTTCGAAGGACTGTTCACTGACGATCAGATCCCAGAACTGGTGCTGCAGCACAATCGTCATTTCTTCGGGATATTGGGCTTTCAGCCGGTTGGAAATCCGCACGCCCAGTGCCGTTGTGCTGAATGTGATGAAGAAGTGGTGTTCTCCGGGCAATCCTGTCTGGGACACTTCCATCAGCAGTTTGCGCAACATCCCGCGCAGAGCGTCCTGTGCCAGCACATCGTAACGGATCATGTCATTTGCCATAGGAATCGCAACTCCGGTCTTCGCTCAATTCATACGGTGATAAAGCGTCACTGCCGGTAAGGGCAAGGGCCTTGTCGAGATATCGCGGTCGAACTGACAGAATTTCCGGCAACCGGACATGGCAAAAGTGGAGGCTTCTGTTGCCAGGTGCCTCCGAACCCCGCCAGTTCATGCGAATGAACTGGGCTTCAGTTGAAGTTGTCGAACCGCATTACGCAGCCAGACGAACCTCCGCATAGTTGTCATTTGCAACTACTAAAATGGTCCGATATCGGTGGTACCATGCCGAGCAAAAGCACAATCTTTACACCCTCGTCGAAGCTGTTTCGCCCCCCCAAAACGCACTCAGTCAGGCTGAATGCGTTTTGGTGGAGGCGCCGGGTACCGCCCCCGGGTCCGAGAAGCTTATTATAGAGGCCATTTATCACCATAGTCAGCTCGTGCTGACACCGAAGATATAGCAACTAAACCGGATTTTTTAAAGCCCTTGACGCCAGTTGGCTGTGATTTTCGCTGCGAGCAAGCCGGGAAGGGCGGTGCCGGGCCGCAGCGTGATGGACAGTCAGTGCGTCGATACGACGGAAAGCGGCGGGATCAGTGGCGTTAAAGCGGCAAGAGGAGAAAGAACCCAAGTAGCACATTCTGGCAGACACCAAAGGCTTCATTGTCTTGCCCCGAAGTTGGTTGTCGAACGCGTCTTCGCTCCCAACTCTGACCAAAATAAAACTCACCAATTCAACCTCCTAATTGAGTTCAGACCCAAAACAAAACCGATGGTGAAGTAACCGACGGCGGACGCGCCCTGCCGCGTTAACATGCTTGCTTGGCATCGCCGTAATACTCCAGACGATCACCTGTATCATGATGTTGATTTTACCGAATGGTTTGGAATAAACCTCACGCTATACATGCCGCTCCTGCGAGTGCTGACGTCAGATAATTGACAGAATGTTTATTTGAACATAGTGTAATTTTGCAGCGTTACGGGACAGAAATATTCTGTTGCAATTTGAAAGTTTGGCTGACTGCAATATTAATCGCGTCGGCTCTTATTTGATACTGTATGGAGTGAACGCTATGACTAAAAAACCAAAACTAGAAAAATTCAAGGGAACCAACGATGATGACATTCTTATCGTTGAGGAAGCCAACATAAAATTGGATGGCAAAAAAGGGGCTGATCTGGCCGTTTTTAGCGGCGATATCGAAGATTACGATATCGACTTTATGGGTAAGAAGAACAAGAAGATTGAACTTTCAGACGATGACGGCGTCTACGAACTTAAAAAAGTGGAAAATATCCAGTTTGATGGTGATACGCCTGAAGATGTCTCAGACGATTCCATTTTTAACGTTGAGACAGGCACACTTACTTACGTAAACACATCGCTGGATCCTTCTGCGCAGGAATCACCAGGGCAAATTTTTCCTGGATCTGGAAATCCATCAAGTGATTTTGTCGTGACTCGAAATGAAGGCGATGGTGTCGAACTCGGACTTTCGATAAGGTACCGGCAAGGTCCGGCAGTAGATCCTGTTTCTGTCGATGCCGATGGTTCAGTGCGCTTTGATGTCAATACCGGTGCACAGAATACAGATAACGGATCATCCGGTAATAATGCAAACCGCGCTGCCTGGAGCTTTAACTACTCTATCGCCACGGGTTTAAATGGTGAAACCACCGACCTTTCGGATTTTACCTTCAAGTTGTTCGTGGATGTTGATGTGACTGAAGACACAAACTTCCGTGAGCTTACGATGATTGAAAATCCTCCCGAATTCTCCAATGAAACTGGATTTTTCTGGATTGATCGGGACAGCTCACCAACCATCGGGGACGATGGCGGCAATGGCAATGTCGCGCAAAATTCTGAGAACTTTGCCTTTGGGTTCATTGAGGACTTTATAGATGCCGACCCGGATTTAGCTGGACTGCAATCTTATGCACCCAACTTTGGAGAGGCCGAATTTGATATTCGCCTCGAAGCCTATGACACAGATGGAGATATTGTCGCTTCTGTCGCGGTTGTTGTCGACGTTTTTGATTTTGCGTGAGTTCTCAGGCAACCCTGCCGGTATCTAACATGCATTTACGGACCTTTACTTGCAGATATAGCTAAGTCTGCCAGTGAGGGTCCGTTTTTGAACACATAGCTTTTCTGCCGGGTGTATTCATATCAGCTATTGTGGTGAGTAAACATGGGAAACACTATTACCAAAACCGCAAGCAGAAGGACACCAGCAAAACCTGCCGGCTATTTGGCTTCGCCTCGTTCTGAGTTGGCGGCATCACTTGTTGCCTGTCGTAGCGCTTTTCTCGGCGTGGCCTTGATCAGTGGCCTGAGCAATATATTAATGCTGACAGGTGCCTTTTTCATGCTGCAAATCTATGATCGCGTGCTGCCGAGCGGGAGCGTGCCTACACTGGTTGCGCTTTCCCTCCTTGTAGCGGGGTTGTTCACGGCACTTGGAGTTTTCAATGTCATCCGCTCGCGTATCCTGGTGCGAATTGGCGCTGCACTGGATGAAGACGTCAGTGCGCGGGTGTATGATGCAATTGGGCGGCTTCCCCTCAAGACCAAAAGCCAAAGTGACGGTCTGCAGCCACTGCGAGATCTCGATACAATTCGCAGCTTCCTGTCAGGCATGGGACCGACGGCGCTATTTGATCTGCCATGGATGCCGGTTTACCTCGCCATCATCTTTGCTTTCCATACCGTACTTGGCCTGACCGCGCTGATAGGCGCCATAGTTTTGATTGTACTGACAATTCTGACAGAGGTGTTGACGCGCGCGCCTGCGGCAGCGGCCGCCGACCATGCCCAGTTGCGCAATGGGCTTGCAGAGGCGAGCCGGAGCAATGCCGAAGTTCTAGCGGCAATGGGGATGGCGCAAAGCATGGGATCGCGGTGGAGTGAGGCCAATCAGAGCTATATGGAAAGCCAACGCCGGATCAGCGATGTCGGTGGCGGCCTGGGCGCAATCTCCAGAGCGCTTCGTATGCTGCTGCAATCTGCGGTACTGGGAGTCGGGGCATATTTTGTCATAAACCAGGAGGCAACTGCGGGCATCATCATCGCCGGGGCTATTCTGGTCGGCAGAGCGCTGGCGCCTGTGGACCTGGCCATCGCCAACTGGAAAGGCTTCGTCTCGGCACGCCAGAGCTGGCAACGCCTGAACAAACTTCTGAAAATGCTGCCGGCTCATCTCACTCCAATGGAGTTGCCGGCACCCAGCTCCAGCTTTTCTGCGGAAGCCGTCACCGCCGTCCCGCCCGGCGAGCATACACCTGCAGTGCAGAATATAAGTTTTTACCTCAAAGCTGGCGACGGGCTGGGCATTATAGGTCCGAGCGCGTCCGGCAAGTCCTCCTTGGCGCGGGCGCTGGTTGGTGTGTGGCAACCGGTGCGCGGAAAGGTCTGCCTTGACGGCGCAGCCTTGGATCAGTGGAGTCCCGATATGCTTGGCCCTCATATTGGCTATGTGCCGCAGGATGTTGAACTGTTCACCGGTTCGGTGGCCGAAAACATATCCCGTTTTGAGCCAGACGCCGAGCCCGCGGCAATTATCGCCGCAGCCAAGGCCGCAGGTGTACACGAACTTATCGTGGATCTGCCCGAGGGATTTGAAACCCAGATCGGGGATAAAGGCAATGCGCTGTCGGCCGGTCAGCGCCAACGTGTCGCACTTGCACGCGCTCTTTATGGGCAACCCTTCCTTGTGGTGCTCGACGAGCCAAATTCGAACCTCGATTCTGAGGGAGAGGCAGCACTGACGCAAGCCATATATTCGGTGCGGGAGCGCGGCGGAATCGTCGTTGTGGTCTCACACCGGCCAATCACTTTGTCGAGCGTTGATCTGGTGCTCACCATGGCACAGGGCAAGACGGTGGCTTTTGGCCCCAAGGATGAAGTTTTGTCAAAGGTGCTGCGTTCTGTTTCCACCGCGCCAGCTGGCAACAAGATTACCAAGGCGCACCAGGGAGAAACCCAATGAATGTGCCGGTACAAAACGGATCTCGTGCTTCGATCCGCCGCCATCTTCGTTGGGGGC
This sequence comes from uncultured Hyphomicrobiales bacterium, assembly GCA_963974065.1. Lineage (GTDB taxonomy): Bacteria > Pseudomonadota > Alphaproteobacteria > Rhizobiales. The sequence continues at coordinate 5,158 of CAXBCI010000045.1, forward strand.
TTTTCTTGGTAGTGCTGCTGGTAGGTGGCGTGGGCGGTTGGGCGACGATGGCAGAGATTTCAGGCGCCGTCATTGCATCAGGCTCTCTTGTCGTCGACTCGAATGTGAAGAAGGTGCAACACCCTACTGGGGGCATCGTCGGCGAAATCCGGGCTTACGACGGTGATCAGGTGAAGGCAGGTGACATCCTCGTGCGTCTCGATGCGGTCGTTACCCGCTCCAAACTGGCTATCGTCAACAAGAACCTCACTGAGCTGACCGCACGAAAAGCGCGGCTGGAAGCTGAACGGGACGAGACTGAGGCCATCACCTTTCCGGCATATCTGCTGGAGCAACTGGATGAACCCGAAGTGGCGCATGTGGTCGCTGGTGAGACAAAATTGTTTGATCTGCGCCGGGCGGCGCGCATCGGACAAAAAGCCCAACTTCGTAAGCGTATCGCCCAGAGGAATGAAGAAATCACTGGTTTTGAGGCTCAAGTAGAAGCCAAAACACAGGAGATTGTGTTGGTTCAGCGCGAGTTGGCGGGTAAACGTTTGCTTTGGGAAAAGAAGTTGGTGCTCATGGGCAATCTGACGGAGCTTGAACGAGAAGCAACACGCATGAAAGGGGAGAAGGCCGGGCTCATTGCCACAATTGCGCGGGCGCGTGGGCGAATCGCCGAAACCGAGTTGCAAATCATTCAGATCAACCGGGATCTCGGCAGCGAGGTCGCCATGGAATTGCAACAGGTCGAGGGCAAGATCAGTGAATTCCTGGAGCGGAAGGCTGTCGCTGAGGACGAACTGAAGCGCATCGATATCAGAGCCCCCCAGGATGGCACGGTGCATCAATCGACTGTGCATACTGTAGGAGGGGTGATCAGTGCCGGTGAAGCGATCATGCTGATCGTACCAAAAGCTGATAATCTGATGGTCGAAGCAAAGGTTGCACCGCAGGATATCGATCAATTGTATCTGGGCCAACCGGCAAAAGTGTCATTTTCGGCCTTCAATCAGCGCACGACACCCAGCATCAACGGCACCTTGATACGGATTTCTCCCGACACCACCACCGACGAACGGTCTGGCCAAAGCAACTACACCATACGGATTGCGATGCCAGCTGACGAAATCACCCGTTTGGGAACCGTGACACTCGTTTCTGGCATGCCCGTTGAAGTCTTCATTCAAACCGGTGAACGTAAAGTGCTCACTTACCTGGTGCAGCCGCTTAGCGATCAGATCACGCGAGCGTTCCGGGAACAGTGATCAAAACTTTTTTGGTCGTACACCAAGGGTCGCTCGCTGATCCTGCGTGTCTGCTTCTTCCTGCACTCGCATATCAATTTTGGGCAGACCCTGACTTAACACTCTATTTGATACGCTCAAACATCAGAAATGTGGCCTTTGCCGTGTCATTTACAGCAGGTGCCAGCGCTTTGCTGCTGACTTGTTTCCACTCTTGCTCGGGCAGGGCCGGAAACCAGGTATCGCCCTCCGGCATTGTGTGAATCCGGGTCAGATACACTTTCGACGCCAGAGGCAGCGCCTGGCTGTAAAGCTCGCCTCCGCCAATGATCATGATTTCGCCGGATGCCTTGGCAAGATCGACGGCCTGTTTGAGGGTGGCGGCAACATCAACACCCTCTGCCTGCCAATCTGGATTGCGCGTGATGACAATATTCTGTCTGCCCGGCAGCGCGCGTCCGATCGAGTCAAACGTCTTGCGCCCCATGACAATCGGTTTGCCTGTTGTAATGGCTTTGAAATTCTTCAGATCGGCTGAAACCCGCCAGGGCATGTCGCCCTGAAAGCCAATGACATTGTTTTCAGCCGCAGCCACGACGATGCTTATTCGGGGCTTGGTACGGGGCAAGTTGGAACTCATACCGCAATCGGTGCCTTGATGTGGGGGTGGGGGTCGTAGCCGGTGATTTCAAAGTCCTCGAACTGAAAATCGAAAATCGACTGGCGCTCGGAGTTGAGTTGCAACCGGGGCAAGGCGCGGGGGCTGCGGCCGAGTTGCTCTCGGGCCTGATCGAGATGGTTGAGATACAAATGCGCATCGCCCAGCGTGTGCACGAAGTCTCCGGCTTGCAGACCGCAGACCTCGGCCACCATATGCGTCAGCAAGGCATAGGACGCTATGTTGAAAGGCACACCGAGAAAGATATCGGCAGAACGCTGATACAGCTGGCACGACAGCCGCCCATCGGCGACATAGAACTGAAACAGGCAGTGGCATGGCGGCAGTGCCATGTCCGGCACATCGGCCGGGTTCCAGGCGCTGACAATCAGGCGGCGGCTGTCCGGGCTGTTGCGGATCATGTCGATGAGCAGCGCTATCTGGTCTATGGATTCGCCGTTTTTATCCGGCCAGGACCGCCACTGATGCCCGTAAACCGGGCCAAGATCGCCGTTATCATCCGCCCAGTCGTCCCAGATCGACACCCGGTTTTCGTTGAGATAGGCAATATTGGTGTCGCCGTTGAGAAACCAGAGCAATTCATAAATGATCGAGCGCAGATGCAGTTTCTTGGTTGTCACCAGGGGAAAGCCGTCTGACAGGTCAAACCGCATCTGATGGCCGAAAACCGATAATGTACCGGTGCCAGTGCGGTCCTGCTTGCGGTTTCCCTCATCCAGAACGCGCTGCATGAGATCAAGATATTGCTTCACGATAGGCTGCTTTCACGAATCTGTGGTGATGGCGTCACCATACATATCCCGACGCTGGATTGGGAGACATTATCCCACCCGGAGTCGCCGTCTCGATATAGGGTCTGGTCAGGCGGCGTTTCGCCCTTTAAAAAGCCCCACATATGGCTGTGCAAAGCACAAGACTATGCAACGCAATGCACAAGACAATAATGGGAAAAGACTATATGGCGCACCGTGTCACGGAAAACGATCTGCAAATCGACGAAAGACTGCATCAGTTCATCGAAGACCAGGCTTTGCCGGGAACCGGCGTGGACAGCGCTGCGTTCTGGGCCGGGCTGAGCAAGCTGGTTCATGAATTTGGACCGAAGAACAAGGCGCTGCTGGCCAGACGCGACGAACTCCAGACAGAAATTGATACCTGGCATCTGGCCCGCAAAGGCGAAAAGCTGGATATGGAAGCCTATAAGGCGTTTTTGACCGAGATCGGCTATCTGGTCCCGGAAGGTCCGGATTTTGCCGTTGAAACCGGCAATGTCGATCCGGAAATCTCCGACATTGCCGGTCCGCAACTGGTCGTGCCGGTGATGAATGCCCGCTATGCGTTGAATGCCGCTAATGCCCGCTGGGGCTCGCTTTACGACGCGCTCTACGGCACCGACGCCATGGGCGATTTGCCAACTGGTAAAACCTATGATGCGGCGCGCGGCGACCGGGTGATTGCCTGGGCGCGTAATTTTCTCAATGATTCGGTGCCGCTGCAGGGCGACTGGAGCAACGCCACTGGCCTGTCTATTCAACAGGGGCAATTGTCAATTGCCACCGGCGATGGCGACATCGGGTTGAAAACACCCGGTCAACTGGTGGGTTATCAAGGCGATGAAACCGCGCCGACCAGCGTCGTTCTGAAAAATAACGGACTGCACATCGAAATCGTGGTTGATGCATCCAGTCCGATCGGCAGCACGGATGCAGCGCAGATTTCCGATATCCGACTGGAATCGGCAATCTCGACCATCATGGATTGCGAGGATTCAGTTGCCGCTGTCGACGCGCCGGACAAGATTGTCGCCTACAGCAACTGGCTTGGGTTGATGAAAGGCGATCTGACGGAAGAAGTCAGCAAGGGCGGAAGCAGCTTCACCCGCAAACTCAACCCCGATGTGACTTACAAGACCGCGGATGGTGGTTCTGTGTCGCTGAAGGCGCGGGCGCTGATGCTGGTGCGCAATGTCGGGCATCTGATGACCAATCCCGCCATTCTTGACGAGGACGGCAATGAAGCGCCGGAAGGCATGCTGGATGCCGCGATTACCACATTGATCGCAATTCATGATCTGAAGCGAGACAGCAACACCAATTCGATCGCCGGCTCGGTCTATATCGTCAAACCGAAAATGCACGGCCCCGAAGAGGTCGCCTTCGCCGATGAGATTTTCACCAAGGTGGAACGCTTTCTCGGCCTGCCGCAAAACACCATAAAAATGGGCATTATGGATGAGGAACGCCGCACCACGGTCAATCTGAAAGAATGCATTCGTGCCGCGAAAAACCGTGTTGTCTTCATCAATACCGGCTTTCTCGATCGTACCGGCGATGAAATCCACACATCAATGGAAGCCGGAGCGATGATCCGCAAGGCGGAGATGAAATCCCAGCCATGGATTGCCGCCTATGAAGACTGGAACGTTGATACGGGCCTGGCCTGCGGCCTGCAGGGCAAGGCGCAGATCGGCAAGGGCATGTGGGCCATGCCCGATTTGATGCATGACATGCTGGAGCAGAAGATCGGTCATCCCAAAGCCGGCGCGAATTGCGCCTGGGTTCCCTCGCCGACAGCGGCAACTCTGCACGCCACTCATTATCACCAGGTCGATGTCAAAGGCATTCAGGCCGCCATTGCTTCTGGTGGCCGCCGTGCCAAACTGGATGAAATTCTGACTATCCCTCTGGCGGACCGGACAAACTGGTCAGGTGAAGAGGTCAAGGCGGAGATCGACAATAACGCTCAGGGCATTCTTGGCTATGTCGTGCGCTGGATCGATCAGGGCGTCGGCTGTTCCAAAGTGCCCGACATCAACAATGTCGGTCTGATGGAGGACCGCGCGACCTGTCGGATTTCCTCACAGCATCTGGCCAACTGGCTGCATCATGGCGTTATCTCGAAAGACCGGGTGATGGAAACCATGCAGCGCATGGCCGCCATTGTCGATGAGCAGAATGCCAATGATCCCGACTATTCACCGATGGCGCCGGAGTTTGATGGCATTGCCTTCAAGGCGGCCTGCGATCTGGTATTTGAAGGCCGCGTTCAGCCCTCCGGCTATACCGAACCGATCCTGCACCGCCGGCGTCTGGAACTGAAGGCGCAACCGGATCAGTAGATCGGTTCATCTAAGCTTCCAGACCAATAAAAAGGGCGCAACCATGGTTGCGCCCTTTCGCTGTTCTGCAATGTAAACGGCTTAGTTTTTCTCTTTGTCCACCAGGGCGTTGGACTTGATCCACGGCATCATGCCGCGCAGTTTTTCGCCGACTTCTTCAATCTGATGGGCATCATTGAGACGCCGCGTGCCTTTGAAACGCGCCTGTCCGGCCTTGCATTCCTGCATCCATTCGGAGGTGAATTTTCCGCTCTGGATGTCAGTCAGAATGCGTTTCATTTCGGCTTTGGTCTCAGATGTCACAATGCGCGGGCCGGACGTGTATTCGCCCCACTCGGCGGTGTTCGAGATCGAGTAGTTCATGTTGGCGATGCCGCCTTCATAAATCAGATCAACGATCAGTTTGACCTCATGCAGGCACTCAAAATAGGCCATTTCAGGTGCATAACCGGCTTCCACCAGGGTTTCAAAACCGGCGCGGATGAGTTCCACCAGGCCGCCGCACAGAACGGCCTGTTCGCCAAACAGATCGGTCTCGCATTCTTCCTTGAAGGTGGTTTCAATGACACCAGAGCGGCCGCCGCCGACGCCGGACGCATAGGACAATGCCAGATCGTGGGCATTGCCTGAAGCATCCTGGTCAATCGCGATCAGGCAGGGCACACCGCCGCCTTTCAGATACTCTCCGCGCACAGTGTGGCCCGGGCCTTTTGGAGCGATCATCACAACGTCAATGCTGGATTTCGGCTCAATCAGGTTGAAATGAACATTGAGACCATGAGCGAACGCAATCGCTGCACCGTCGCGGATATTGTCGGCGATATGATCGCGGTAGATATCTGCCTGCAATTCATCGGGAGTTGCCATCATCATCAGATCCGCCCAGGCGGCAGCTTCGGCAACCGTCATGACTTTCAGGCCATCGGCTTCGGCTTTCTTTGCAGTGGCTGAGTCCGGACGCAGGGCCACGGCCAGATTCTTGGCACCGGAATCCTTCAGGTTGAGCGCATGGGCACGGCCCTGCGATCCGTAGCCGATGATGGCGACTTTCTTTTCCTTGATCAGATTAACGTCTGCATCTCTGTCATAATAAACGCGCATGGGATTTCCTCGTGTTTGCGGTTTGGGTTTGTGGTTTGATCGTTAAGGCCCGTAGAGAGTAAAAAACTGCTGTGTGGCCCGTTCAGCCTCTGCGGCAATGGCTTCACCGCCAAATCTCATAGTATCGCCCAGAAGCAGCCGGATCTGGACGTCACGCACGACAAGGCCGTGGAAGCTGCGATACGCCTCTTCGCTGTCGGTGCGACGCAGCAATCCGGCTCTCATGCCGGCCTCAAGAGCCGGTTTGAGACGCGGTCCGGTGGAAAATCGTCCGTTCTGCAGGACGATAGATCCCAGATTCTCACCGGCTATTCCCGACAGGCCGCCTTGCTGCTGGTGGGCCTGGGCAATCGCCAGCCGGTTGAGCGCTATGGATATGTCCCCGGTCAGTATGGTCAACAGGTCAGTGGCGAAGCCCTGCAGGATTGATCTCAGCTTTGCGCCGGTCAGGTCCTGAGCATTGAAGGCTTCAACTTTCACCTTTGAGGCCTGATAGCGCACCGTTGCCACCAACAGGCCATCCCGGTCACCAAACCACTTATAAAGTGTCTCCTTGGAGCAACTGGCCCGCTTCGCTACACCGATCATGGTGACTTTCGCCGAATTTTCGATGAGCAGGGACAAGGTGGCGTCCAGCACCTGTTGCTGGCGCTGGGTCAGATCTGCTGAAGCGTTTTCTGGCTCCGTTGTGATGGGAGTATCCTGCAAAATCACAATTCATTGCCAATCGAATATCGGGCGCACCACTGTGTGCAAGCCAGCTCTGTACCGTACCGTACGGTACTAAGCAAGCTGATATTGGAATTTTACGGAATGGGCAAGTGGGGTAGGGGAAACCGCTTCAGGGAACATTCACAAAACATCGTGCGCGGTTCAATCGGCCACGAACAACTCGTCATATGACGCCATCACATGGTCTGAAAACGCCTGTCGTTGGACAAGCGTGTCGTAATACGCTGTCAGGGCCGGGCGGTCGTGGCGTTCGATAGCGATGGTGAAATAGCGATACAGGCTGTGGCCGAACTGGATATCCGCAAGGGTCAGGTCTGATCCGGCCAGGTAAGGCGTTTGCTGCAATTGTGTTTCGGCAATATCCAGATAGCGGTCCAACACTTTCATCGCGGCGCGGATGGCCACGGGATCGCGTTTTGACGGAGCCGTGCGCACAATGCGCCAGAACACCGGTGCCGTGAAATTCAACGCAACATTGATTTTGGCCCATTCCGCCCAGCGATCCACATGTGCCCGCGCCACCGGATCGGCGGGCCAGAAAGCATCAGGTGCATAGGCGCTTGCAAGATAACGCAAAATCGCACCGCTCTCCCACAATGGTGGGTTGTCGTCATCCTTGATCGTCGGCACTGTGGCATTGGGGTTCATTGCCAGATAATCCGGCGTGTCGACAATTCCATATTTAAATCCGGCATCAATGCGTTGATGCGGCAATTCAAGTTCGGCGATGCACCACATCACGGCCTGTACGTTGGACGATGATTGTCTGCCCCAGATTTTAATCATGATTCCCAGCCTGTTCCGGTCAATACCGGGCATAGATTATTGATACAGATCAGCTCTGCTCGGTGGCACGCTGGACGGGCCCTTGGCATTATGTCCCGACAGGGTTTGATAGATGCGGGCCGAACCACGGGTGAAAGCAAGCGAGCAGCCGGCAAGATAGGCAACCCATATACGATAGGTCTCTTCGCCGACAATTGCGATGGCCTCGTCCCGCTTCGCTGTCAGGCGCTCGCACCACATTTTCGTCGTCAGTGCATAATGTTCGCGCCAGCCTTCCACGTCATGGACTTCAAATCCGGCGCGCTCCAGTTCCTGCAGCGTATGGCCAATGTCGTCCAGTTCTCCGCCTGGAAAAATATAGCGCACCAAAGCGCGCTGCTCAGGACGGTCGGCAAAGCGGGTGGCCTTGCGTTTGGCGCGCCGGGTAATGCCGTGATTCAGGAACAATCCGTCCGGTTTCAGCAATGACCGAACCTTGGACATATAATCAGGCAGGGCGGCAATGCCGATATGCTCATACATGCCAATTGACGATATTTTATCGAATTTGCCTTTCACATCCTGATAGTCAATCAGCTCGACGGAAACCAAATCGCCAAGACCCTTACTTGCAATGCGCTTGACGGCATAATCATATTGTTCCTGCGACAGGGTTACACCGTGAGCATGCACGCCATAATGTTTTGCCGCATGACAAATCAATGCGCCCCATCCACAGCCAATGTCCAGAAGTCGCTCACCGGGCTTCAGCCGCAATTTCCGGCAGCTCATATCCAGCTTGTCAAATTGCGCTTTTGCAAGATCATGCGACCAGTCTGAGAAATAGGCGCAGGTGTAGACCATGGCCTCATCCAGAAACAATTCATAGAACGCGTTGCTGACATCATAATGAAATCCGATATTCTCCCGTTTGTCTGCCGTTTTCCGGTTGCCGCCGGTCCCGTCGGTTTTGAAACGCCGTGAAGCGGACACATCAACACCTGGCAGGGTGATAAGGGGCAGCAGTGTTTTGAGAAGCTTTCGCTTTGATATGGCTTTCAGCCGTTTGCGGGTGCTTTTGTCGGTCAGAACATTGCCAATATCGATCAACGTCCCGCCCTCAAAGTCAATCATGCCATGGGCATAAAGCCGGATAATTCGGTCAAGTCCCGGGCGGCGCAGCAGTGAAGGAATTGCGCCAGGATCGGCGATGACGATGGCAAGCGTTTTGCCGGAATCATGAGTTGAGGGTGCGCCCAGCGGGAGATAGCTGCCATCCCACAATTTAAGGGACAGCGGGACATCCAGATGGCCCGCAATTTCTGCAACGATGATCTGCAGTGCTTGCCGCAATCTTGTAGATTGAGAGGAATCCATTCGGTATCTGCTCCGACTGCAATTTTTTACGAAATTGTCCCGCTGTTCTAGGAAAAATCAATCGAGCGCGCAAACAGTTAGGATGTGTAGAGCTTGTCTCATTTGATGCCCGGCGATCGGCAATCAACGACCGGGTCGGAACCGGGACTGAGCCCGGACTGAGCCAGGACTGAGCCAGGACTGAGCCTCATACTCTGGAATCGGAGAGGGAATGGAGTCACAGGAAACATCGCGGCCTGATTGCAATCAGGCCGATTCCTTTAAATCCGGGTGGAGCGGATTTATCCCGCTTTGGCCAGTTCCGGCAGAGCAGGACAGGATTGCGGCTTCAGCAAACGCGGAGTTGTGCCAACCGGTCGCTTCACTGAGTCGGACGTCATTAGCTCAAGCAGTTGTGCAATGGGAACGGGGCGAGAGAAATAGAAACCCTGAGCCTCGTGAATGCCCATCGCCAAGGCAACAGTGACTTGTTCGGATGTCTCAATGCCTTCCGCGACAACAGCCATTTTATACTGCGTTGCCAGGTGGCACAACAACTCGACCATCTGCCGGGATTTCTGGTTCTCGGCGATACCGTCAATGAAAAATTTGTCGAGTTTCAGAATTCCCGCTTCCAGGGTCTGAATGGACGACAGGCCGTTGTGCCCGGTACCCGCATCATCGATGGCGACGCGAATGCCCTTGGCCGCATAACGGTTCACCATTTTGCGACCCATTTCAAGATCAAGAATCTGCTGGCGCTCAGTTATTTCTAGGACCACACATTCCAACGGGAAGTTCCCGACGATCAGGATTTCCTGAAGGTCAATGAAGAATCTTGGGCTGAGAAACTGGTCCGTTGTCACATTGAAGGTAAATTTCAGACTGGGATCTTTCTGCAGCAGAGGCACAATGTCGTGGCTGGCCTGGCGCAGCAGCGAAAAGGTGAGCGGGTCAACCCGGCCAAAATTTTCGACCAGCGGAATGAATTTGGCCGGCATCACCATTTCGCCGTTGTTTCGCTGCCAGCGCGCCAGCATTTCGAAGCCGACAATTGCACCAGAATTAAGCGCATATATTGGCTGATAGAAGGGCACAAATTCGCCGTTTACCAGGGCCCTGTCGATTTCGTTGACCGGATCTGGGGGCCCGAACACAACCCTGCTGATCAAAAATCCGATTAGTAAGCTGGACAGGGTGATGAGCAGTTCCAGTTTTAGCGACAGGAAATTATGCCAGCTCCATAATACACTTGTCGGAAGATGTGCGTAGGCCGTGATCGGATAGCGCTCGGAACTGGCACTCACCAAAAAGTCGGGTTCCCACTCCTTCTCTATTTCAGAGTTGGGTTCATCGGGTTCGTAGGTAGCGATTTTGCGTCCATTATTCAGCACGACCTTCACCGACAGATATTGCCGCAGAGCTGCAGGAATTATGTCATCGAGCAAACCACCGCTGTTGAGCACAGCGACAATATCGAACTGTTCCGCCGTCCAGCGAATATTGAAGCGCGAACTGTCGGCGCTGTCAGACGCGGAAAACTGCAATGTCGGATTGCGGGCGCTTTCCCAGGCAGAATCCGCCGCCAGATCCTTGGCCACCGTGTCGGCGTTGAATCCGGCACAGGTCTGCTGTCCGTCCCAAAGCCGGATATCCTTGATACTGGCAACCGTGAAAATGAGTTTTCGATAGGATTCAATGGTGCTGCGCGAGCACTTGTTCAGGCCATTGATATGGATATCCGCTATCGTTGAAACCGCGCGGTCCGCTGCCAGTTCCAGGCGTAAAATACTGCGCTCGGTCAGTTCACTCAGTTGCGATTTGTTCCAGCTGACAAGCATGTTGCCAAGAATCAGATGAACCGCCACAATGATGGCGAGCGCCACCACTGACGATAGTAATATCTGCCTTAACAGCCGGTTCAACATTTGACTTGTGACCTTGCACACTCAAATCCCAGACTCACTTCAGAGGCTGTATGCATCATACATACATCCGCAAACTTAAGTCTGGGAGGCTACAACATTCACAGAAAATCATTAGATTTTTGTAAATGACAGGTTGCAATTTTAACAGATCTGGAACCGATTATTATCCATAAGGTTGCGTTTGAACAGGCCACTCCTACGCGCAGCGCTGATCAGGACGGATACACTAATCCGGCCTGCTTGCTGTTAATTGCGCGCCAGCCTCAGGGCTGCAGCGCCTGCGACCGGGCCGACCACCAGACTGAACAGGGACAAGGCACTCAGCATCAGAAACGGTGTGGAAAATGGCGCAGAGATGGTGATGCTGGCACTGTTAAGCGCGTTGGCGGCGGCGACCCCGAAAATCAGCACCGGAATTGTCAGCGGCAGCACCAGTATCGCCAGCAACATGCCGCCGCGCTGCAGGGCCACCATCAACGACGATCCGACGATGCCGATAAAGACAAGCGCCGGCGTGCCGACCAGAAGGGTCAGCGTCACACCGGCTATTGCGGTGGCGTCCAGATTGAGAAACAGCGAGAAGACAGGTGCTCCGATAATCAAAGGCACGCCGGTGGCAATCCAGTGCCCCAGGCCTTTGGCCAGCACCGCCAGTTCAAGCGGCAGGGGGCTGAGATACAATATGTCGAGCGCGCCATCTTCAAGATCCGCCTGAAACAGTCTGTCGAGCCCGAACAGGGTTGCCAGCAGGGCTCCGATCCAAAGAATGGCCGGACCAATGCGGGCGAGCAGTTTTAGATCCGGGCCGACCGCAAACGGCATGATCACGACAACCGCCAGAAAAAACAGCAGGCCGAGTAACGCACCGCCCCCGACCCGCCAGGCAAGCTTTAACGACTGGCCGAGAATTGCCGTAAAACCGCTCACAACCAGGCCTCTTCAAAATCTGCAACCTGCGCCGCTGCCGGCATGATTTCGAGCACATTGCTGCTCCCGCCTGGCAACGGCAAATGGGTTGCGGCGACAATCATGCCGCCGCTGGCGAGGTGATCACGCATCATGGTTCCAAGCCGCTCCTGGGAGGCGGTATCCAGCGCCGATGTCGGTTCATCCAGAAGCCACAGCGCACGTTTGTTGAGCAACAGACGGGCCAATGCGACACGCTTGCGCATCCCGGCTGACAGATAGGCCACCGGTAATGCGGTGGTATGACCAAGCGCCACCGCATCCAAAGCGGATTCGATGGACAGAAGTCCGCTCTCCAAACCATACAGCTGTTGAAAGAAACTGAGATTTTCGCCGACGGTCAATGCGCTTTTCAGGCCATCCAGATGGCCGAAATAATGGCAACTTTCACGGCGTGGCAGATCTGCGGAAATTCCCTCTCCACTCAACTGGATACGGCCGCTGTCGATAGGCAGCAACTCTGCAATAGCGCGCAGCAAAGTGGATTTTCCTGCACCATTGGGTCCGCGCACCGCCACCGAGCAACCTTCAGACAGCTGCAGGTCCAGTGGCCCGACAATGCGTCTCTCGCCACGCTTCAGAACAAGATTTTCTATACTCAGATGCATCAACAGAACCATCCGGACAGCGCCGCCGCACGCCCGTTCGCACAGCCTGGATCGGCACGCTGGTGTTTTCTGTTCGCCTTCGCAGCGTTCCTGGCGTAAAAGCAACAGCGAAGGCGACTTAAGGGTCTCTGGTCAGCCTGCAAGATATCCATTATAAGCCTCTCGACTCTCATTATTTAAGATGGTGCCGGGGCGGTTCTTAACCCCCTGAACCCGCTTGAGACACCATCGATTTTCCACCGGCGGAGAGGGCTGGCTGGAATTACTTGAAAGGAGCCGCCCTATGGCTAAATCTCTCGACAGTTTCAAATCGCGCAAACAGCTTACCGTGAAAGGCAAGACTTACACCTATTTCAGTCTTGTGGAAGCCGAGAAAAACGGATTGTCCGGGATTTCCCGCTTGCCGTTCTCTCTCAAGGTTCTGCTGGAAAACCTGCTGCGCTTCGAAGATGGCCGTACAGTCAGCGCAGATGATATCAAGGCAATGGCGCAGTGGCTGGTTGAGCACAAATCCAGTCGCGAGATAGCTTTTCGGCCCGCCCGTGTGCTGATGCAGGATTTCACCGGTGTGCCCGCAGTGGTCGATCTGGCGGCGATGCGCGACGCTACCGCGATGCTTGGCGGCGACCCGGCCAAGATCAACCCCCAAGTGCCGGTTGATCTCGTCATTGATCACTCGGTGATGGTCGACAATTTCGGCAATGTAAAAGCCTTCCAGCAGAATGTGGACCGCGAATATGAGCGCAATGGCGAGCGCTATACCTTCCTGAAATGGGGTCAGGAAGCGTTTGAGAATTTCCGCGTTGTGCCGCCGGGCACCGGCATCTGCCATCAGGTCAATCTGGAATATCTGGCTCAGACTGTCTGGACCAAGGACGAAAGCGGTGAGATCGTTGCCTATCCTGATACGCTTGTCGGCACAGACAGCCACACCACCATGATCAATGGGCTTGCGGTGCTGGGCTGGGGCGTTGGCGGCATTGAAGCGGAAGCTGCCATGCTGGGTCAGCCGGTTTCGATGCTGATCCCGGAAGTGATCGGCTTCAAACTGACCGGCAGATTGCGCGACGGCGTGACGGCGACCGATCTGGTGCTGCGTGTGGTCGAAATGCTGCGCGCCAAGGGCGTTGTCGGTAAATTTGTCGAATTTTACGGACCGGGCCTGTCCAATATTTCGCTGGAGGATGCTGCTACCATTGCCAATATGGCTCCGGAATACGGTGCGACCTGCGGCTTTTTCCCGGTTGATAGCGATACCCTGCGCTATCTGGAAGTTTCCGGCCGTGAGGAAGAGCGCATTGCGCTGGTGGAAGCCTATTCCAAGGAACAGGGCATGTTCCGCAGTGACGACACGCCGGATCCGGAATTCACCAGCACCCTTGAGCTGAACATGGATGATGTAGTGCCGTCCATTGCCGGGCCGAAACGCCCTCAGGATCGTGTTGAACTGTCCCGTGCAGCGCCTGCTTTTGCGGAAGCCATGGCTGGCGAATTCAAGAAATTCGACCGCACCGACCGCGTCGCAGTCAAGGGCCGGGATCATGATCTGGGCAATGGTGATGTGGTCATTGCCGCCATCACCTCCTGCACCAACACCTCCAATCCGACCGTCATGGTCGGTGCCGGTCTTCTGGCCCGCAATGCGCGCGCCAAAGGATTGACCGTCAAGCCGTGGGTCAAGACATCGCTCGCCCCGGGATCTCAGGTGGTGACCGAATATCTCAAAGCTGCCAATCTGCAGGATGATCTGGATGCGATGGGCTTCAATTTGGTTGGCTATGGCTGCACCACCTGCATCGGTAATTCCGGGCCTCTGCCGGAGGAAATTTCCGATGCCATCAACGACAATAATCTGGTCGCGACGTCGGTTCTGTCCGGCAACCGCAACTTTGAAGGCCGGGTTAACCCGGATGTCCGTGCCAACTACCTGGCGTCGCCGCCGCTGGTGGTGGCCTATGCCATCGCCGGTTCGATGACGGTTGATATCGCCACCGAGTCGCTCGGCAATGATCAGGACGGCAATCCGGTCTATCTGAAAGACATCTGGCCATCCTCTCAGGAGATCGCCGATCTGGTGCGCACATCCATCACCCGCTCCATGTTCCAGGAGCGCTATGGCGATGTCTTCAAGGGCGATGAGAAGTGGCAGGGCATCAAGATTTCCGGGGGCATGACCTATGGCTGGTCCGACGGCTCAACCTATGTTCAAAACCCGCCATATTTTGAAGGCATGAAGATGGAAGCAGCCGATGTCACAGACATCGAAAATGCGCACATTCTCGGGCTGTTCCTCGACAGCATCACCACCGACCATATTTCACCGGCCGGTTCGATCAAGCGTGACGGCCCGGCCGGCGAATATCTCGTCGAGCATCAGGTTCGCCCGACGGATTTCAATTCCTATGGCGCACGACGCGGCAATCATCAGATCATGATGCGCGGCACCTTTGCCAATATCCGCATCAAGAACCAGATGCTGGAAGGTGTTGAAGGCGGCATGACACGCATGGAGCCTGATGGCGAGGCACTGCCGATCTATGACGCGGCCATGGCCTACAAGGAAGCCGGCACGCCGCTGGTGGTCTTTGCCGGCAAGGAATACGGCACCGGCTCATCGCGTGACTGGGCGGCCAAGGGCACACGTCTGCTCGGCGTGCGCGCAGTCATCGCCGAAAGCTTTGAGCGTATTCACCGCTCAAATCTGGTTGGCATGGGCGTTCTTCCGCTGGTCTTTACCGGCGGTGACAGCTGGCAGTCACTGGGCATCACCGGCGCGGAAGAAGTGTCGATCAAGGGGCTTGATAATCTCAAGCCACGACAGAATCTGAACGCCGAAATCAGCTTCGCCGACGGCACCACCAAAACGGTGGAACTGCTGGTGCGGATCGATACCGAAGATGAACTGGAATATTACCGCAATGGCGGTATTCTCCACTACGTTCTGCGCAATCTGGTAAAAGCTGCAGCATAAACCAGGCAGATGTAAATGATCTGAAAACGGTCCGCTTTTGCGGGCCGTTTTTGTTTGTCTGCGGCTCCGGCAATGGCAACAAAGTCGTCCATCGCGGTAAAATTGAAACCAATGGCTGTTAGATAACGTAATGGGTGCATACGCTGTAGTCCCGCCGATTGGTCCCTTTCTATGACATTTGTGAAATTAGCCCTGTTCGTTGGTCTGGCTTTGTCGCTTGCCCTGACCGCCTACACTTATGCCGCAAGCCGCTGGCTGGAGCGGCTTTATCCGCCGCTCGGCTCCTTTGTCGAGATTGCCGGCCAGAGGCTGCAATACCTGTCGCAAGGCGAGGGCCAGAGCATTGTGCTGCTGCACGGTGCCAATGCTTCATTGCAGGATTTCAAGGCCAGTCTGTTTGATCCGCTGGCGAAAGACTACCGGGTCATTGCTTTTGACCGGCCGGGCTACGGCTACAGCACCCGCTCGTTTGAACAGTGGCCGGACCCGGAAGTGCAGGCGGATATCATTCATCAGGCGCTGGCGAAGCTTGGCGTCGAAAATCCGGTGCTGGTGGGCCATTCCTGGGCCGGATCAGTGGTCATGGCGTATCTGCTGAAATATCCCGATGCAGTGGCCGGCGGCGTGCTTCTGGCCGGAGCCACTCATCCCTGGGAGGGCGGTGTCAGCTCCAATGTGCAACTTGCCGGTGTTGCGGTTCTGGGAAAGCTGTTCACGTCCACATTGGTCATGCCTGTCGGGCAGATGGTTTTTGACACCGCAGTCGAGGCGGTTTTTGCGCCGGAACAGCCGACCGATGATTATCGCGCCAGAACCGGCGCGGTTCTGGCTCTGCGCCCCGCAGCGTTTCAGGCGAGTGCCGAGGATGTGCGCAATCTCAGCAGCTTTCTGGAAGGGCAGAGCAGGCGTTACGGCGAAATCAAAAAACCACTGCTGCTGGTCACTGCCGAAAATGACACCATCGTTCCGGCCTGGAACCACGCCGAGCGGGTGGTGCTCCAGGTGCCTCAGGCAGAACTGGTCGAACTTCCCGGAGCCGGCCATGCGCTGCACCACACCCGCACGGACAAAGTTGTGCAACTGATCCGTGACTTTGTGGCGAAGCACACTGCGCAATAAACGTTCCTACATTGCCTCCGGGCCGCGGCTGAGGGCGGCAATGCCGGTGCGTGAAACTTCGACCAGGCCGAGCGGGCTCATGATCTGGATGAATTGTTCGATCTTTGAACTGCGGCCGGTGATTTCAAACACGAAATGACTGATATTGGCATCGATCACCTGGGCACGGAACGCATCTGCAAGACGCAGGGCTTCGACGCGGTGGTTACCGGTTCCGGCAACCTTGACCAGCGCCAGCTCGCGCTCCAGCGGCTTGTCATGGCCACGTTCATCGGCCAGCCGGGTCAGATCCACAACCCGGTGAATCGGCACCAGCCGTTCCAGCTGCGAGCGGATCTGACGCAACACCTGTGGCGTGCCGGTAGTCACAATGGTGATCCGCGAGAGATGCTTGGCATGCTCGGTCTCAGATACAGTCAGACTGTCGATATTGTAGCCCCGGCCTGAAAACAGGCCGATGACTCGGGCCAGAACACCCGGCTCATTGTCCACCAGCACAGACAGGGTGTGGGTTTCCAGCGTATCAACGAATTCGGGGATGAAATAGGCTGATCCTGGCTGATCTTTTACAGTTGCATCATTCATAACGGTCTCGATTCCTTGGGGTCAGAAAGCGCAAAAGCGCTGGATTACACCAGCGCCTTGCCTTCTTTATCAATCGCGGAGCCCATGGCTTCATCGCTCGCTTCATCAGGTAGAAGCATCTCATTATGCGCCTTGCCCGATGGGATCATCGGCAGGCAGTTGGCAAGGTTTGCAACCCGGCAGTCAAACAGGACAGGGCGCTTCACCGCAATCATTTCACTGATCGCATCGTCCAGCTCATCGGGCTTTTCCGCCCGCATGCCAACCGCGCCATAAGCTTCCGCCAGCTTGACGAAATCCGGCATGGCTTCGGTATAGCTGTTCGACAGACGGTTGCCATGCAGCAATTGCTGCCATTGTCGCACCATGCCCATATACTGATTGTTGAGAATGAAAATCTTGATCGGCAAATTATGCTGAACCGCAGAGGACATTTCCTGCATGTTCATCTGCACCGAAGCATCCCCGGCAATACACACGCACAGACTGTCGGGATGGGCTACCTGAACCCCCATGGTGGCTGGCAGGCCATAGCCCATGGTGCCCAGTCCGCCGGAGGTCAGCCAGCGGTTGGGTTCTTCAAAGCCGTAATATTGCGCCGCCCACATCTGATGCTGGCCCACTTCGGTGGAAATGTAAGTGTCGAGATGTTTCGTCAGCTCGTAAACCCGCTGAATCGCATATTGCGGCATGATGACATCCCGGTTCGGCTTGTAGGCCAGCGAATTGCGGTCCCGCCAGTGGTCGATCTGTTTCCACCAGGCTTTCATCGCTGCCTTGTCAGGCTGACGGCTGCTGCCGCGCACCAGACGGATCATATCTTCCAGAACATGTGCGACATCACCGACAATCGGCACATCAACACGAACATTCTTGTTGATCGACGAGGGGTCGATATCGATATGGATTTTCAGCGCATCAGGCGCGAAGGCATCAAGGCGTCCCGTGATCCGGTCATCAAACCGCGCCCCGACGCAGACCATGACGTCACAATCATGCATTGTCATATTGGCTTCATAGGTGCCGTGCATGCCCAGCATGCCCAGCCAGTTGTCGCCGGAAGCGGGGTAGGCACCCAGCCCCATCAGGGTTGAGGTGACGGGGAAATTCGTCAGGCCCACCAGTTCGCGCAGCAGATGCGTGGCCTCAGGCCCGGAATTGATCACGCCGCCACCGGTATACAGGATTGGTTTTTTGGCATTCATCATCATGTCGACGGCGCGGCTGATTTCACTCAACTCGCCCTTGACCTGCGGATGATAGGTTTTGTGGGCAACATTCTTAGGCCCGGTATAGATACCGGTGGCAAACTGCACGTCTTTCGGCACATCGACGACAACCGGTCCGGGACGGCCGGTCGTGGCGACATAGAATGCTTCATGCAGAACGCGCGACAGATCATTCACATCGCGCACCAGCCAATTATGCTTGGTTGCAGGCCGGGTAATGCCGACCGTGTCGCATTCCTGAAAGGCGTCATTGCCGATCAGATGGGTTGGCACCTGTCCGGTGATGCAGACCAGAGGAATGGAATCCATCAGCGCATCGGTCAGCGCGGTGACCATGTTGGTTGCACCAGGCCCGGATGTGACAAGCACAACGCCCGGCTTGCCGGTCGAGCGGGCATAGCCTTCTGCCGCATGTCCGGCACCCTGTTCATGACGCACGAGAATGTGGCGTAACGTGTCCTGCTGGTGCAGTTCGTCATAAATCGGCAGCACAGCGCCACCGGGATATCCAAACAAATCCGTAACACCCTGATCTATCAGAGCCTGAATGACCATTTCTGCGCCGGTCATTTCCTTGCCGTCCATATTGCGCGTCACGATGCCATACTCCCGTATCTCTACACGTCGGAAAACGTCTGATGCCGTCTGTCTGCCTGTATTTCCTGAGCAACAAAAAAGGCCCCGTTCGGGACCTTAGCTGCGCGTTACCATTCGGTGCGAATATCAAATCGCTCCGGCAACGCGCCTCATCACCACAAGAATTACAGACTTCAACATCAAATGCTCCATTTCAAGTGTCGGCAAGTTAGAGGCGGCGCGATATCGGGTCAAGCCTGTTTTTCCAAATCTTGCGTGATTTGATGCAGGTCTTTCAACATCTTATCGCTGTCTTCAGCCCACTGCATCGGATCAAGCCGCGGCCAGTTCGCCATCTGGTTGCGAAACCATGTCGTCTGCCGCTTGGCGTAGCGCCGCGTATCGCGCACAGATTTTTCAATGACAGTGTCGCGGTCTGCCGTAGTGCCCAGGCGGATGTAAGCCGCATAATGCGGTATGCTGATGGCATTCATGACCGGCAATTGCGGGGGCAGCCCACGTTGCAGCAACGCCAGTGCCTCCTGCTCGCCTCCGGCCTCCAGCATGGCACCAAAACGCGCTTCAATACGCTCATAGAGCCAGGCGCGGTTCGACGGCATCAGCACTTTGTAAATTGTATGGTGCAGCGGCAGAATGGCTTTCTGGCTGGCATGGCGCTGCCAGTCCGACAGGCTTTGTCCGGTCAGTTCCAGAACCATCAGCGCACGCAGTGTGCGCTGCCGGTCATTGCGTTCAATCCTGTCGGCGGAATCCCGGTCGACCGCGACCAGCCGGTCCTGCAGTTGCGGCGTCGTCAGCGCCGCATGGCGGGTGACAAAATCTGCATGATCGCGTTCGGAAATCTGCGGCGTTTCCGCGATTCCTTCTGTCAAAGCCTTGAAATAAAGGCCGGTCCCGCCAACAATAATCGGAACCATGCTGCGCTCTGCGATGTCCTGCAGCACCGGAGCAATGTCGCGCAGCCAGGCTCCCACCGAATAGCGTGTGTCAGGAGCAACATGGCCATATAATCTGTGGGGCAGGGCGTGTTCATCATCCGGCGTCGGGCGCGCGGTGAGAATTCGCAACCCGTCATAGACCTGCATCGAATCGGCGTTGACGATCACGCCGTTGACGCGCTTTGCCAGAGCCATCGCAAAGCCGGACTTGCCGCTGGCCGTTGGTCCGGCTATCAACACCGCGCGTTTTGCCACCTGTTCGGCCCCTGATCCTGTCGCGCCATCAATCCTGTTAAGCCCTGGAGTATCCATGCCATTTGTTCTGACGCTGATTGCTGCACCGGACTTTGCTGACTTTCCCGGTTTTGTCACCGCTTTTCAGCAGCGTCTGGCTATCACGCAACACCCGGTCTGGCTACATCAAGCCCACGCGGTCGATCTGATTGTGGCGCCGGCAGACCGCGCCGCTACAGAGCTGTTGCTGAAGGGCCAGGCCATTGATTATGGGTTTCAGGAGCAGGGAAGCCGGCGACGCAAATTGCTGATTGCCGATATGGACAGCACCATGATCGGACAGGAATGCATTGACGAACTGGCTGCAGAAATCGGCCTGAAGGAAAAGGTGGCCGCCATAACCGCATCTGCCATGCGCGGCGAGATTGAATTTGAGCCTGCCTTGCGCGAGCGTGTTGCCCTGCTGAAGGGATTGCCTGAATCCGTTGTCGATGAAGTGATCCGCAACCGCATTACCCTGACGCCCGGCGGAGTAACGCTGGTTGCCACAATGAAACATCATGGAGCCTATACGGCTCTGGTGTCCGGCGGATTTACTGCCTTTACCAGCCGGATTGCCAAGCGCATCGGGTTTGATGAAAACCGCGCCAATGTTCTGATCACAGAAGATGGCATGCTGACCGGCAGCGTCCGCGAACCCATCCTGGGCCGCCAGGCAAAGATCGAGGCGCTTGAACAGATTGCAGCGCGCCTTGGCATAACGCCCGCCGAGGCTATGGCCGTTGGCGATGGTGCCAATGATCTGGGAATGATCCGTCTTGCCGGGCTCGGTGTCGCGAT
>CAXBCI010000046.1:0-25981 GCA_963974065.1 uncultured Hyphomicrobiales bacterium
AGTGATTTCCGAAGGCAATGTCGGCCTGATGCAGGCGGTCAAGAAATTCGATCCGGAGCGCGGCTTTCGCCTTGCCACCTATGCGATGTGGTGGATCAAAGCCTCCATACAGGAATATGTCCTGCGCTCCTGGTCCCTCGTCAAGATGGGAACCACTGCCAACCAGAAACGGTTGTTTTTCAATCTGCGCAAGATGAAGAGCCAGATTCAGGCTCTGGAAGATGGCGATCTCAACCACGAACAGGTAAACAAGATTGCCACCAAGCTTGGCGTGTCGGTTGAGGAAGTCCATTCCATGAACCGGCGTCTGTCGGGCGATGCTTCCCTGAACTCGCCGCTGCGCGCGGATGACGGAACCGGCGAATGGCAGGATTGGCTCGTCGATGAGAGTGACAGCCAGGAATCCATCGTTGCCGACCAGCAGGAACTGGAACAGCGTCGCGTCATGCTGAAATCAGCCATGGAAACCCTCAACGACCGTGAGCGCCGCATCTTTCAGGCGCGCCGCCTGTCGGAAGATCCGATCACGCTTGAAGATCTGTCCGTCGAGTTTGGCGTTAGCCGTGAGCGGGTGCGCCAGATCGAGGTTCGCGCCTTTGAAAAGGTGCAAAAGTCGATGCAGACTGCTGCCCTTGAAGCGGCCCGTGGACGTACTGCACAGCTTGAAGCGCATACCAGCTAGCGCCTTGCTTGAAGTGAACTAACCGAGACCCGTGCCGGAATCCTGGCGCGGGTTTTGCTTGAGCCCGGCGCAACGGCGCGGCCCCGATCAGACAGATCTGCAATTCCCGGAACATGATTTTGCCCAAACTCACACTCTTCGACCTTGACGGAACGCTTGTGGACAGCGAGGTTCTGGCCAATCAGGTGCTGGTGGAAGTACTCGCCGAACAGGGCCTAGTCTTCTCGCTGCAGCAAGCCGTTGAGCGGTTCCGCGGCGGAAAAATGGCTGAGAGCATTGCCGAGGTCGAGGCCCATTTCGCCTGCAAACTGCCGGACAGTTTCATCCCTGATCTGCGGCAGAAAACCGCGCTCGCATTTCAGCAAAACCTCAAGCCGATTGATGGTGCTGTCGATCTGGTACGCTCTGTCAGGTCCCAGGTCTGCATCGCCTCCAATGGGCCACCGGAGAAAATCCGCCTCAGCCTCTCCCTGACCGGTCTGCAGCCTTTTTTTGGCGACCGGCTGTTCAGCGCCTATGACGTTCAGGCATGGAAACCCGATCCGGAGCTTTTTCTCAGCGCCGCCAGAACACTGGGTGTACATCCGCGTGATTGTGCCGTTGTCGAGGACAGCCTGCCGGGAATTCATGGTGGACTGGCCGCCGGTATGCAGGTCTTCGCCTATTTTCCCGATTCCGATCCGCCACCCCTGCCCGATGCAGTGGTCGTGGTGAAGCACCTGTCAGAACTGCAAACTCATTTGTAACCGGGTGCTGCGATAGCGCTCTCCTCTTGAAGTTGTGGCCATACGCGCTACCATTCTGATGAGCTACAAAGGAGAACTAAGTGACCCAGACCCGTCGTGAATTTCTGTCCACCTCGGCAATTGTCGTGGCAGGTATTACTTTGCTGCCATATGCCGCACGTGCTGCAAGCCACTCCAGTGATGCATTTAGCGCCGCTGCAGGTGATATTATTGTGCATCCCGTCAATCACGCCTCATTCGTTATGGAAACGCCGGTCGGAGTGATCTATTGCGACCCGGTCGGCGAGCCGTCCACCTATGCCGACTTGCCGCCGGCCGATCTCATTTTGCTGACCCATGAACATGGCGACCATTACAAGCCGGACACGCTGGCCGCCCTCATCGGCGACGACACGAAGCTGATAACCAACCCCGCAGTCTATGCCATGCTGGCCGACGATCTGAAGGACAGAGCCACTCAGATCGCAAATGGCGAGGCGACCACCTTTGAAAGCCTCAACATTGACGCGATTCCGGCATATAACACCACCGAAGACCGGCTGCAGTTCCATCCCAAGGGACGCGACAATGGCTATGTCCTCGGATTCGAAGGTTTCCGGGTCTATATTTCCGGTGATACCGAGGATATCCCGGAAATGCGGGCGCTGGAAAACATCGACGTGGCTTTCGTCTGCATGAATCTTCCCTTCACTATGGATGCAGAGGCCGCCGCATCGGCAGTTGCCGAATTCAAGCCTAAATATGTTTATCCTTACCATTATCGCGGACGCGACGGCGGCTCACAGAATCCCGAGGATTTTGCCAAACTCGTCGGCGCTGCGGCAGAGGTCAAACTGGGCGGCTGGTACAGCTGATTTGATCGGCACGCCCCGGTAAATTAACGCTATTTCACTGGTGGCGGGCGCTTGATCCGGTTTGCCCGCCACCACAGTTACAACCGAATCCGAGCGCCAACGGAGTAATGCTATGCTGCTGGATACACCTGTGTGCAATTTCGGCTGGAAAGCGCCCGATTTCACCCTCTTCAACCCGGATGGCGAAAGCCAGTCCTTGGCAGATGCGATGGGCGAAAACGGGCTGCTGATTGCCTTCATCTGCAATCATTGCCCTTATGTTCGTGCCGTTATCGACCGGCTTGTGGACGATGCACAAACCCTGCAGCAGGAGGGCATCGGCGTAGTGGCGATCATGTCAAATGACTATCGCCATGTTGCCGCCGACAGCCCGGCCCAGATGAATCTATTTGCAGAAAAACACGGTTTTACCTTTCCCTATCTGGTGGATGAGGACCAGAGCGTCGGTCGCGCATATGACGCTGTCTGCACTCCTGATTTTTTCGGCTTCAACAACAAGGCGGAACTGCAATATCGTGGCCGCCTTGACGATACCGGCATGCGCGGCAGCGGCAAGCGAACGCCGGAATTGCTGAACGCCATGCGCCAGATTGCCAAAACCGGCCACGGTCCGCAGCAGCAGATGCCATCGATGGGGTGTTCCATCAAATGGCGCTGATCAGTTCAGCGGTCTGGCAACCCGCGCCATATCCGGCACTTCATCAATCAGGCCGCGCTCTTTCATGAAAGCCGCAAAGCGTTCATAGCGCACCTTGTCGAATGCAAGGGGACGCTTGGCAAAACGCGGCAGCGTGTCAAACCAGGCCCTGCGGTTCAACTCATCATCCAACTCGGGATAGGCCTTGACGAACAGCGCCAGCGCCTCCTCCGGGTGGTTGGTCAGATAGATCGTGGCCGTCTCCACAGCATTCAGAAACTTGCGGAAACGTGGATCATTGGTCTTGTCCATATGGGCAATCAGGATCAGCTCATCATAGACCGGCACACCGTTCTCTTCGGGATAAAAAGCCTTGCCCGGCCGCTCGACCAGGTCCATCTGATTGAGTTCAAAATTGCGAAATGCACCGATGACTGCGTCCACATTTCCGCTGATCAGCGAAGGGGACAGGGAGAAATTCACATTCACCAGTTCCACATCATCAAGGCTGAGCCCGACACCTTGCAGCATCGCCCCGAGCAGCGCATCTTCAAAGCCACCGACCGAAAAGCCGACCTTTTTGCCCTTCAGATCCGAGAGCGACTGAATGGGGCCATCCGCCAGCACCACCAGGGCATTCAGCGGTGTTTCCACCAGTGTGCCGATCCAGGCCACCGGCAGCCCTTCCTTGATCTGCAGGTGCAGGCTGGGTTGATAGGAAATTGCAATATCGCCCTGCCCGGCTGCCACCAGCCTTGGCGGCGCTGAGGGATCAGCTGGCGCGACGAAGGTCACATCCAGCCCTTCGCGCTCAAACAGCCCAAGTTCCTGCGCAATGATCAGCGGCGCATGATCGGGATTGACGAACCAGTCGAGCAGTACGGTCAGCTTTTCCTGAGCCTGCGCACTGGCAATGCCGGCAAGAACGATAAAGACGCTGAGAAAAAAACGCATGGGACATATCCTGTTCAGGTGGAGATAAAAACGCCGGGTTGATTTTCAGGCATCCAGAAAACCAGCCGCCGTGTCAGTTGATCGGTTCCGATGCGCAACACCACAACGAACACCGCAAGAATAAAAAGTGCTGCAAACATCAGATCTGTCTGCATCCGCCCATTGGCGTGCAGCATGACAAAACCAAGACCCGCGGAAGATCCGACCCATTCACCGACAACGGCGCCGATTGGTGCCAGAGCAGCGCCGACACGCAGGCCCGAGGACAGTGAGGGCAATGCGGAGGGCAGCCGCAACTGCAGCAGGCTCTGCAGCGGGCTTGCCCCGGCAATCCGCCCCAGATCCAGCAAATCCGGGTCGGTGCGCCGCAAGCCGTCGAAAAATGCTGAGGTGATGGGAAAATAGATGATCAGCGTTGCCATGATGATCTTGGAGGCCAGGCCAAAACCGAACCACAGCACCAGCAGCGGTGCGATGGCAAACACCGGCAGCGCCTGTGTTGCCAGCACAACCGGAAACACCAGCCGCGCAGCGGAAGCAGACAGGGCCATACCAAGCCCGGTTGCAACGCCCAGTACCAGGCCGAGCACAAGGCCAATGAGAATTTCACTTGCCGTTATGGCGGCGTGGCCAAGCAGATAGGAAAAATTACTGTAAAGACTCGCCATGACCTGGAACGGCCCGGGCAGCACAAAGGGCGGCAGATCAAACACAGACACGATTGCCTGCCATGCCGCTACCAGCACAAATGCGATTGCGATAGCCCGCAGTACCTTTGCGACTGCGTTTTGAGCGCCCGCCCGCACACCGGCCTTTGCGCCCGACTGCTTTGGATTGCAATTGAAAAACTGGCGCGTCACGCGGCTCGGCCCTTCAAGGTTGAGGACCATGCGGAAAGGTGCGCATAACAGACGTCAGCGCTTTTCGTCCCTTCGCCGGCATGATCCGGATCAGGTTCAAAGGGTCCAAAAACGCGTGCTCCCGTTCCATCTTTGGAACAAAAGCCAGCTTCCATCTCAGCCCCGTTAACGCCGGGACACCCCTCGAAACAAATTCAGTCTAATGGACATTTTATCAATGTCCAGTCATTTGACCGCGCTAGTATAACTGTAGGCACGGCACAAATATTATAGTCTGGAACCTATATTAGTTGCCCTGTTCCCAGGCATCCAGCGCCTGGGTAAATACAACTTCACCCTCACGGCCTTTTTCCAGCGTGATGATGGCGCGCTTGTTGTTTTTGTAGCGCACCGGCAGGTCGAACCACGAGCCTTTGCGCAGCAGATCAATGTTCTTGGCAATATTCTCCGGTGTCGCAGAGAGTGCCAGCCAGAACAGGGTATCAGATACCTTGACTCCGGCCGATGCCAGCAATTCGCCCTGTGCCTCTTCGCTGGATTTCAGCAGCAGAGCCGGAATGTCATCAATCCCCCCGCCGACCTGTCTGGGCGGTGCCTGATATGAAATTTCAACAAGGTGACTGGCTGATGACATCGATGAATCGTTATTCTTGCGGATGATGATATCGAGAGTCAGTCTGCGTTGCGGCACTTCTACACGGCCCACGATGATTGGCGATCCGTCTTCTTCTCCCAGGCTCCAGGTCGTGCCGCCGGCCACTGCCTGGGATTCATCCGCAGTCGCGCCTTCTTCATACAGGATGGCGCGTTGTGGCAGCACACCTTCGCCGACTGCAGCGCTGACATCACCGCGTTCGATATTCGGGTTCATCTGCCCCGAATCATCAATGATGCGGCCACCATTCTTGACCGGTTCGGCTGGTCCAGCCGCTGTTGACCCGGCACCATTGGCAGCGTCATTGGCATTGACCCGCCGCGGCCCGTCGCCGGATGAACTTTCGCCAATCGCCGGCTTCAGCGGATTGACATCATCATTGCCATAGTCGAGCCAGTTCTCGAAATTGGACATCACTTTGTCCTGGTTTTGATAGGTCCACCAGCCAGCGGCCCCCAATACAAGCAGAAAAATCAGCAGCAGCCATGGCCAGACCCGGCGCCGCCGACGGACAACCACACGGTCCTGATCATCGTCATAGTAATCATCTGAGTAGCCGCGCTCGCGCCCGCCCTCACCACGACCGCTTTCTTCGCCACGGCGCCCGTTGCGCCCGCCACGCCCTCCGCGTTCATTGCGTGGTCGTGCGCGCTCGCGCAGCATCTGCTCCTCATCGAAATAATCGTCCTGATCCTCGGCGACGTCCGCCACATCATCCATATATGGATCATCCAGTGCCGGGGCATCATAATACTCGTCGCGGCGGCTGCGCCGGGAAAGACCGGGGCGCTGGCCCAGTTCAGGAGCCGGTTCGGCAGTCTGACCGAGTTCCGGTTCGCGCATATCGGGCGCTGCTTTCGACCGCACCGGCTCACGCAGGGCGGATGTTGCTCTCGATGGACCCTCGCCCAGCGAGCGCGCGGAAGCGACCGCAGCATCAAAAGCTGCCACAGACGGTTCAGCAGCGACCGGAGTTGCTACCGGCTCGGACCGCAGACGTGGCTGAGCAGCGACTTCGGACGGAATAGGCAGATCGTCAGCAATCGGCGTGCTGGCCGAACGCCGCATATTTTCGGCTTCATCCTGGACCTGGCGCGAGGAACGATGAGCCCGGAAGTTTGCCTCTTCTTCCTCCTGACGTGCCAGCCGTGCCGTGTTTTCACGCTCGGAGTTGGTGATGATCTTCCCGGAAACATAATCCTCTTCGACAACACGGATACTGTCTTCCAGTTCAAGCCGCTGCCGGGACACTTCTGACGGCGGCAGAGGCGGGTTCATCGCATCAAGTTGCCGGCTTATCGCGGTCCTGGCACGATCATAGACAGATCGCCGTGCCTGACCCGTTGCCACGGGAAGTGCTTCAATCGTTTTTCGCAACACTTTATAGAAATCAGCCATACGCTTACACTTTATCCAATAGTTCGCAGCCAGCAATTGTCAGAACATTAATCATGAAACGGGTCATGCACAAGAATTGTGTGATCACGTTCCGGGCTGGTTGACAGCAGCGCGACCGGCGCACCAATTAATTCTTCAATCCTGCGAACATATTTTATCGCCTGAGCCGGCAGTTCGGCCCAACTGGTTGCACCCGCTGTCGTGGCGTTCCAGCCTTCAAAACTCTCATAGATCGGTTCAATGCGGCGCTGCCCGCCCTGTGATGCGGGCAGATGGTCGATTATGTCTCCATCAAGTTTGTAACCGGTACATATCTTGATTTCCTCCAGCCCGTCCAGAACATCAAGCTTGGTCAGCGCGATGCCGTTCATGCCGCTGGTGCACACAGTCTGACGCACAAGCACCGCATCAAACCAGCCGCAGCGCCGTTTGCGGCCCGTTACAGTGCCCCATTCATGGCCGTGTTCTCCCAGATATTCGCCAGTTTCATTCAACTGCTCTGTCGGAAAAGGACCTTCGCCGACCCGCGTTGTATAGGCTTTGGTGATGCCCAGAACATAGCCGATCGCACCAGGTCCCAGACCACTGCCGGTTGCAGCCTGCCCGGCGGTCGTGTTGGAGGAGGTTACAAAGGGATAGGTGCCGTGGTCAATATCCAGCAGCGCACCCTGAGCGCCTTCAAACAGGATTCGCTTGCCAGCACGGCGTTCATTGTCCAGCAGCTTCCACACCGTATCCATATAGGGCAGAACCTGATCGGCAACTGCATCCAGTTCATCGAACAGGGTCTTCGGATCGATTTCATCATAGCCCAGCCCGCGCCGCAGCGGATTGTGATGGCTCAGCAGACGGTCAATTTTTTCCGGCAGCGTTTTCAGATTGGCCAGATCCATCACCCGGATCGCACGACGGCCGACCTTGTCTTCATAAGCCGGGCCGATGCCCCGTTTGGTAGTACCGATCTTGGTTCCGGTATTGGAGTTTTCTCGCACCGCATCAAGTTCGCGGTGCAGCGACAGGATCAATGTTGCATTATCGGCAATCCGCAACACACTGCGATCAATGACAATGCCCTGAGCCCGCAGCCTTTCGATCTCGGCGACAAGCGCATGCGGATCAATCACCACACCATTTCCGATAACCGACAATTTGCCCCGCACCAGACCCGAGGGCAGCAGGCTGAGCTTGTAGGTGACCCCGTTTATGACAAGTGTATGGCCGGCATTATGGCCGCCCTGGAAACGCACGACCAGGTCAGCCCGTTCCGACAGCCAGTCCACGATTTTGCCCTTGCCTTCGTCACCCCATTGCGAGCCGACGACAACCACATTGGCCATATTTGAAGCCCCATTCTAAAATCTGAAATTTTCCGGAGTCAGCACCCCAGCGCTCCAGCGCATACGCAATTCCAAGCGCCTTGGCAAATTTTCCGGAAGGCAAACCCCAGTTCAGCGCGAAATTCTTTCAACTTGCCTCAATCGCGTCTGACTTGGTACAGGTCCGGCGCGCAAATTCCGCATTCGGCTTGACAATGCGTCACCACCAGTTGATCGGCTTGCACCCAACAGCCACTCAAAATACTGCAGTGGATGCTAGCCTGTTTTATGGCCCTATTGAGGCTGGATGCCAATTCGTTCGCCAGAGAAAGTCTGCTTGTGTCACGATTGTTCAAAGCGCTCGCCTGGGGGTTCAATCAACCCTATCTGTTGCTCGCAACCACCATGCTGTGCTGGTCAGGCAATGTCGTACTCGGCCGGGCAGTCGCTGGCGAAATTCCGCCGGTGATGCTGGCCCAGATTCGCTGGGTGGGAGCCGCCGTGCTACTGACACCATTTGCCTGGCACCATGTCAGGCGCGACTGGGGCCAGGTGCGGGCGCATCTGCCGCTGATGCTGCTTTTGGCTTTCACCGGGATCACCAGCTACAACACACTTGCCTATCTGGGCCTGCAATACACCACGGCGATCAACGGCCTTCTGATCCAATCCGCCGCGCCTCTGATCATCGGCTTCTGGTCGCTGGTGCTGTTTCGCGATGCTCTGACCCGGCGGCAATTGGCCGGCATACTGATTTCCATGGTGGGGGTGCTGACCATTCTGACGCGCGGCCGGCTGGAGGCATTGCTGTCACTCGCCTTCAACGCCGGCGATATCCTGTTTTTTCTGGCATTTCTGTTTTACGGATTCTACTCCGCGATGTTGCGAAAGAAACCTGATATTCACTGGCTCAGCTTTCTCTGGTTTGCCATCATGTTTGGTGCAGTTCTGTTGCTGCCGGCCTTTTTTCTGGAATTGCAAGGCGGAGCACGGGCCGATCTGTCCTGGCCGAGCCTGGCCGCCTTTGCCTATGTGATTTTATTCGCAAGTCTGCTGGCCTATATCTGCTTCAACCGCGCAGTGGAACTGGTCGGAGCCAATCATGCGGGTCCGTTTTTCCATCTCATGCCACTGTTCGGATCGATCATGGCCATTCTGTTTCTGGGCGAAAAACCGGCACTTTTTCATGCTTTCGGCTATGCCCTGATCTTAATCGGAGTGATCGCCGGCCAGCGCCGAGGCAAGACGGTGTTGACCTGAGCCACACTCCTGCCGGGCAGTATGGGGCACGGTGTCTGCCCTGCGCCGGTACGGATGGGGAACGGCTTCTTTCGGTCTTAGGAAATACCGTTTGAACAGCGTGCCATAGCCGAAAATCCGGTAATGCCCATCCTCTTCACCCACACAAGCAAAACCGTTGCGGTAGAGCGCCGGCAATTGATACCAGGCGGCATTTGGAAATTTATGATGCACGAAATGCAGATTGTTGTTGAGAAACAGCAGCGCAAAAAACGGCGAAGCTTCGATGATGACTGTCCGGGCATCGGCGGTTTCCGCAGCCTGATGCTCGGCATAAGTGCGCAGCATCAGCAGCGCCATCGCCGGATAGGCAACACCAACACCATAAAGCCAAAGCGGAAACCCGGAATACACCAACGCTGTGACCACAATTGCCACTCCCGCAATATGCCGCACCCATGCCCCGATCACACGGCGCGCCTGGCCCCGCCCGCGGTGAAGCCGCGCCCATTCACTGCGGTAAAATGCCGTCACAGCGAGCGACGGTCCGATGAGCAGGCGACCGAGAAGCGTATTGTTGAAACGCAGCAGAAAGCGCAGTGGGCCGCTCAACCCGGTCCAGTCGGCACGAGCCCGATAAAAGCTTTCCGGATCATCATAGGGATCGGTCAGATTTTCATTGCAGTGATGCCGCAAATGCAAATGTTTGAAACGCCGGTAAGGTATGAACAGACCAAGTGGCAAGCCCACCAGGATTTCATTACTCAAAGCATGACGGGTCGGATGGCCGTGCAGCGCTTCGTGCTGCAGTGAGGCATGCAAAGCTGTCAGAAAAACCAGTATCGGCAACAACAGCCATACAGGCATGACAGGAGAAAACATCACCGCCGCGAGCCAACCGGAATAGACCAGAGCCAGCAAACTGAGTGTCGGCCATTCAACCGCAGTCCGGCTGCGGCTTGCTGATGCACGGGAAGACAAAGTGTTTGATATTAAAGTCACAAAACATCCTGTCGTGGAGGAAAGCGATCGGATGTCAGCAGTATGTCAGCACCAAATTTTCGACTCAATGAGCCCATGCACAGCATATGTTGCTTTTGCGCACCAAATAGATTTATGATTGTGTATAGACAACATTGATTGATAATTCACATGGACAAGCGCACATTAGAGCAAATTTTCCGCGAACGATTGTTGGCGCTGATTGAGCGTTTCGAAGGCAATCATGCGGAATTTGCCCGAGGCATCGGCATTGACCGCTCCGCGCTCAGCCAGCTTTTGTCGCAGCGCATTGTCCGCCTGCCACGCGCCGAGACGCTGCGCGCAATAGCCGAAATCCATCAGGTCAGCCTGGACTGGCTGCTTGGTCTCAGCCAGTCGGAAACGTTGGGTACGGAAATCGAAAATACCACTGCCATTGAAGGTATTGCCGATGAGGAAAATGACAGCCGTCTTGCCCGCTGGCACAAGGAAGCTGCCGGTTACAAGATACGCTATGTGCCGGCTACAATCCCCGACGTGCTACGCACTCCGGCGACCATTGCGATGTATTCGGGAATGCGCCCCGGCCCAAGCGTTGCTGAACAATTGAAGGAATCCATCAACCGGCTGGATTACAACCGCATGCCGGAAACCGATATGGAGGCCTGCATGCCGTTTCAGCGCCTTGAGGCGCTGGCCCAGGGAACCGGCATGTGGGCTGACCTCAGCAAATTTGAACGGGAAGAACAATTGCTCCGGATCGAGACGCTGGCGCAGGAGCTATATCCCACATTCCGGCTGTTTCTGTTCGATCAGAGAATGGCCTATTCGGCGCCTTATACGGTGTTTGGTCCCAAACGCGCGGCGATTTACATTGGCGACATGTATGTGGTGATCAATAGCACGGAGCACATTCGTGCCCTTACCCGTCACTTTGACGATCTAATCCGCCGGGCTGCAATCAACCCGCACGACATTGCAACTTATGTGGCCGGACTGAGAAAAGCCGCCACGACAAAGACTGCCTGATGCAGTTTATCCGTACCGAAAGATTCGTTTAGACCGCATTGTCTCCGGTTTCGCCGGTGCGGATTCGCAAGGCGCTTTCCAGCGGCAGCACGAAAATCTTGCCGTCGCCGATATTGCCGGTGCGCGCTTCATTGCTCAGCACTTCCATGACCCGTTCGCAGTGCACGTCAGACACAGCAATCTCGAGTTTGACCTTGGGCAGGTAATGCACCGCATATTCCGCGCCGCGATAGATCTCGGTGTGACCCTTCTGACGCCCATAGCCCTTGACCTCGGTCACCGTCAGACCGCTGACCCCGATTTCCGACAACGCTTCACGAACAGGATCCAACCTGTGCGGCTGAATGATAGCAATCACATACTTCATAAAAACTCCTGATCTTGTGCGTTCAGAACCTGTATCCACTTTCGCCATGGGTGGAAAAATCAAGCCCTTCGATCTCTTCGTCCTTGTTGACCCGCAGGCCAACCAGTGCCCTGACGATTAACACGATGATGATAGTCGCAATAACCGACCAGACAAGCACTGATCCAACGCCCAGCAGCTGGACGCCGAACTGGCTGCCGGCACTGGTTTCACCAAGGCCGGTGCCACCCGGCAATCCGGCCAGAAACGCGACCAGCAGGCTGCCCAGCGCGCCGCCCACGCCATGGACGGCAAGAACATCCAGCGAGTCATCGATCTTCCATCTGTGCTTCACCAGATCCACGGCGATATAACACACCACGCCGCCGATAAGTCCCAGTAACACACCTGCCATCGGACCGACAAATCCGGAAGCCGGCGTGACGGTGGCCAGCCCGGCGATCGTGCCTGTCACCATACCGACCAGAGATGGTTTGCCGAACCGGATCCATTCAATGACGATCCAGACCAGTGATGCCGTTGCCGCCGACATATGCGTCACCAGCAAGGCCATGCCGGCATCGACATTTGCACCCAGCGCACTGCCTGCGTTGAAGCCGTACCAGCCAACCCATAACAGGGCTGCTCCAACCATCACCATCCACGGTGCATGAGGAGGCTGGACGGTTTTCGGAAAGCCGCCGCGCGCACCCAGAATAACGGCAATCACCGCCGCCGATGATCCGGCTGTAACATGGACGACAATGCCGCCGGCAAAATCCATGACACCCCGGTCAGCCAGCCAGCCGCCACCCCACACCCAGTGCACAACTGGCGCGTAGACAATCAGCAACCATGCGCCACTGATCAGCAATACGGCGGAAAACTTGATGCGCTCGACAAAGGCTCCGACCATCAGCGCTGGCGTGATCACCGCAAAGGTCATCTGAAAACTGAAGAATACAGTTTCCGGCAGTCCGGTTCCGGGAAAGAGAGTATCGCGGCCAACCCCGGCGAGAAACGCCTTCTGCAGCCCCCCAAGCCAGATGGAACCCTCAGCAAAGGCCAGGGAATAGGCCACGACCAGCCACAATACAGAGGCAAGGCAGGCAATCGCCATACATTGCATCAGCACCGATAGAATGTTTCTGGACTGAACCAGGCCACCGTAAAACAGCGCCAGGCCCGGCAATGTCATGAGCAGGACCAGCGCCGTGCTCGTTAGAATCCAGGCTGTATCTGCAGCGTTCATAATTCCCCCCGAAATTGCTCAGACAATTGCATGTTGCATATTGCGCCCCGGCAACGCAGTCAATCTGCGCTGCGGGGATGCACCGTCAAAGTATGAAGTTCAACGGCTTGACCTGCTGGACATTCTCCAGCGCATTGATCGTGGCCATAGCCGCCTTGCTGACTTCCTGATCGATCGCAACAAGCGCAATCGCATTGCCGCCCTCTGTATCCCGGCCGAATTGCATATGGGCAATATTGACGCCCGCCTCGCCAAGCACGGTTCCGATTTTGCCGATGAAGCCGGGCTTGTCATTATTGGTGACATACAACATGCGCGGCTTCAGTTCAGCCTCCATGTTGATGCCTTTGATCTGGATGATCCGCGGCTTGCCATCGGCAAACACCGTACCGGCCACAGACCGTTCCTGACGCTCGGTAATCACCGTCAGGCGGATATAGTTTTCGTAAACGCCTTCCTGCGAGCGGCGCACTTCTTCCACCCGGATGCCGCGTTCCTTGGCGATCGCAGGCGCCGAAACCATATTGACCGTCTGCAATTGCGGCTGCAATATCCCGGTCAGAGCCGCCGCAGTCAGCGCCCGCACATTCATCTCCGCCACATCGCCTTCATATTCCAGGCGAATGCCTGAAATTCCGGTTTCGGTAAGTTGTCCGGCAAACGAGCCCAGCAGTTCCGCCAGTTTGACGAAAGGCGTCAGACGCGGCGCTTCTTCCGCAGAAATCGAGGGCATGTTCAGGGCATTTGTGACAGCACCCTTGAGCAGATAATCCGACATTTGTTCCGCCACCTGAATGGCAACATTTTCCTGGGCTTCGGTCGTTGAAGCGCCCAGATGCGGTGTGCAGACCACATTCGGCAGATCAAACAGCACACTGTCCTTGGCTGGTTCGGTGGCGAACACATCGATGCCCGCACCGCCGACTTGTCCCGATTTCAAACCCTCTGCCAAAGCGTCTTCGTCAATCAATCCGCCGCGGGCGCAATTGATGATGCGCACACCCTTTTTCATTTTTGCAATGGCATCTGCATTGATGATGTTGCGGGTCTTGTCGGTCAGCGGCGTGTGCAATGTGATGAAGTCAGCTCGTTTCAGCAATTCTTCCAGTTCAACCTTTTCCACGCCCAGTTCCATGGCGCGTTCCGGCGACAGGAACGGATCATATGCGATAACCCGCATTTTCAACCCGATGCCGCGTTCCGCAGCAATTGAACCGATATTTCCGCAACCAATGACGCCAAGGGTTTTTGCTGTCAGTTCAACACCCATGAATTTCGATTTTTCCCACTTGCCGGCCTGGGTCGAGGCATTGGCTTCAGGCAATTGCCGGGCCACGGCAAACATCATCGCGATGGCATGTTCAGCGGTGGTGATGGAATTGCCGAACGGCGTATTCATCACAATGATACCCTTTTGCGTCGCGGCAGCGATATCGACATTGTCGACGCCGATACCAGCGCGGCCGATGACTTTCAGATTGTCGGCAGCAGCGATGATCTTTTCGGTCACCTTGGTTGCAGAGCGGATCGCAAGCCCTTCATAATTGCCGATGATCGCGGCAAGCTTGTCCTTGTCCTTGCCAAGGTCGGGTTGGAAATCGACATCAAGCCCCCGATCCTTGAAAATCTGGACAGCGGTGGCCGACAGTTTGTCGGAAATCAGAACGCGTGGCATTGTCTTGGTCATATTCGTCTCCAGAAGGCGTCAACGGTGTGCGTCAGCGGTCACCGGGCCATAAAAAAAGAAAAGTGTTGGTTCAGGTGGCTTGTGACAGTTCGGTCTTGCCGGTAGCAAAAGCCCAGTCCAGCCACGGCAGAAGCGCCGCTATGTCGGAATGCTCAACCGTCGCACCGGCCCAGATCCGCAGTCCCGGAGGTGCATCGCGATACGCGCCAATATCAAACGCCACGCCTTGCTTTTCCAAAGCCGACACCATGGCTTTGGCAAACGCCGCCTGCTCGCTGTCGGACAAGACTGTGACAGAAGGATCGGTGATTTTCAGGCACACCGATGTGTTGGAGCGTGTCGCCGGATCGAGCGCCAGAAAATCAACCCAGGGCGTGGCGGCCACCCATTCGGCGATAGAACCGGCATTCGCATCCGCCCGGTCCTTCAGACCGGCCAGTCCGCCAACGGACTGAGCCCATGTCAGCGCGTCCAGATAGTCTTCGACACACAGCATCGAGGGGGTGTTGATGGTCGCCCCGTCAAAAATATCACGTATCAGCTTGCCGCCCTTGGTCAGACGGAAAATCTTCGGCAGCGGCCAGGATGGTGTATAGCTCTCCAGCCGTTCCACGGCGCGGGGCGACAGGATCAACATGCCGTGGGCCGCTTCCCCGCCCAGCACTTTCTGCCAGGAATAGGTCACCACATCCAGCTTGTCCCAGGCCAGATCCTGGGCAAAGGCAGCAGAGGTTGCATCGCACAGCGTCAACCCTTCGCGGTCGGAGGCAATCCATGCACCATCAGGCACCCGGACACCCGACGTTGTACCGTTCCAGGTGAACACCACATCATTGGCGAAATTGACCGAAGCCAGGTCCGGAAGCGCGCCATAATCCGCGGTCAGTGTGCGCTGATTGTCGAGTTTCAGCTGTTTCACCGCATCCGTCACCCAGCCCGAGCCGAAGCTTTCCCAGGCCAGCAGATCAACCCCGCGCGCGCCCAGCAGCGACCACATCGCCATTTCAAAGGCGCCGGTGTCGGAGGCCGGCACAATGCCGATGAGATAGTCATCAGGCACCTGCAGCACCTCGCGGGTCAGATCGATTGCCTGTTTCAGCTTGGCTTTGCCGACTTTCGCCCGGTGCGAGCGCCCCAGCGCGGCATCGGACAACACGTTCAGCGACCAGTCAGGTCGTTTCGCGCAAGGTCCGGAGGAAAAATGGGGATTTTGTGGACGCACGTCAGGTGTGCGCAACCCGGCCGCATGGCCAGTATTTGCATGTGTCATGCTACCCTCTCAGATAGATTGCCTCTCGGTGGGGAGAGGTGGCCCACCTGCGGCATTAATGGAAAGCGCGGAATTCTGCAAGCTGAAATCGTTCACATTCGCACCGCAAATGCAAAAAACCCGCAGCAAAACCAATTCGGCTTTGCTGCGGGTTTCGGCAATCAGATCGGCTTAAACTGAAGCCAGGTGCGATGTCCGGCGGGACCGATCAGTAGAAGGTGTAGCGTCCGCCAAGACGAAATTCGTGCAGGTCCATATCGTTATACGTGAGCGTTCCGGTCAGGCCCGGTGTGTTCGATTCGCCGCTTTCCACATCTCCAACCCAGAGATAGCGGTAATTGGCATCAATCGAGAAATTCTGTGTCACATCAAAGGTTACCCCGGCCGTCGCCGCGGCAGCAAAATTCCAGTTGCCGTTGCCGTCAAAGCCGGAATAGGACCCGCTGACATTTCGTGCAAAATGCTTGCCCAGATTAACGTAGGCAACGCCCAGTCCACCGCCGATATAGGGCGTGAAGGAAGAGCTGTTATCCCAATCGAGATAAATATTGGCCAGCAAGGCGGTCATCGAAGCTGAGCCGAATTCCTCATTATAGGTCGTCGGACAGGTTCCGATACACTCCGTGTTGGCCTCGAACTCCCAGTTTGCGCGATAATCCAGTGTCAGATCGGCCCGGAAGAAGCTGTTGAACTTGTAACCGATACCAACACCAATCAGCCAGGTGTCGTCGAAATCCTCATTGAGGAATTCCTGTTCTCCGGCCGATCCGCTATAGGTGACTTCGTAATCATTGGTCACGACATAGCCGATGTCGCCCCGCAGATACCAGGCACCGGCTTTGTCATAGACCGGTTCTTCATAAAAATATTCCTGCGGATCCGCCGCAAGGGCCGGCCCTGCCAGAATGGTCGTAACCGCCGCTATCGCGGCGAATGTTTTAACAACCTTGTTGCCCGTGGTAATCATGTCAATACTCACTCCAGAAAGCTTGCCCGATGAAATCGTTACGTTAGAATTGAAACGATACTCCCTCGTTAAGGTTAAGAAGTATTTAATTAACCGATTTTATGTATTAACTTTACGTTTACTTAAGGTTAATAATAAGTAAATGCAGGAATGCAATATGCGCACACCGCCTGTCGTTGCTCTGACGGCCCGAACGCCAAGGCACTGGTACATTCTGGCAACGCTGGTCGTCCTGTGGGGCACCTCGTTCGCATCGAGTAAAATTGCAGTTGAAACCATCTCGCCGCTCTGGGTGGTTGCATTGCGAATCAGCATCGGCGCGGTGCTGATGCTCGCCTATCTGGCCTATCGCCGGGATCGGCTGAGCCGCACGTTTCAACACTGGCTGTGGTTTCTCTGGCTCGCTGTTTTGGGCACGGTGCTGCCCTTTACCCTGATTTCCTGGGGCGTCAGGCATATCCCGTCCGGTGTCGCCGGGATTTTGATGGCAGCGGTTCCGCTGGGAGTTATCGTTCTGGCGCATTTCCTGCTCGCCGATGAGCAATTGACCCGGCGCAAGGCAGCCGGATTTCTGGTCGGGTTTTTTGGCGTGTCGATTCTGGTCGGCGTCGGCGGCAGCCTGGCGCTCGACAACGGCCCGCTTCAACTCTGGGCGTTGTTAGGGGTGACCGGCGCTGCGATGTGCTACGCGCTCAACGGCACCACGGCCCGGTTGATGCCTGACATGACGAATGCTTCAAAATCCGCCGGGGTTTTACTGGTTGGTACGGTCATAGCCCTGCCGCTGGCAATCATCCTGTCGCCAGAAGGGCTGGACCAGGCCAGTCCAGCCAGTCTTGGTGCTGTTCTGACCCTTGGGATTTTTCCAACAGCACTGGCGACAATCCTGCTGTTTGTCCTGCTGAAAGAAGCCGGGGCCTCATTTCTGGCACTGTCGAATTATCTCGTGCCGGTGTTTGCAGTGCTTGTCGGCGTGGTGCTTCTCGGCGAATCGCTGCAATGGAGCGATTGGCTTGGACTGGCGCTGGTTCTGGGCGGCATATTCATCACTGAACGCCGCACCAGACCGGTTGTACAGCCCAAGCCCTAAACCATCTCGGAGTGTTTCAGGCTGCTGGATGCGAAATCAATTCAACCAGTTGATCGACAACTTTGGTCACCTGGCTTGAATCATCCGATTCTGCCATCACCCGGATCACCGGTTCAGTTCCCGAAGGTCTGATCAGCAGCCGTCCGCTGTTGCCGAGCATGGCTTCCGCATCCAGAATCGCACCTTTAACGTCTGACCGGTCGAGCGGCGACTGTCCGGAAAAACGCACGCTTTTCAGCACTTGCGGCACCGGGTCAAACCGATGGCAGACTTCGCTGACCGGCTGTCCCTTCTGCTGCACCACCGCCAGAATCTGCAACGCCGCAATCAGCCCATCGCCGGTTGTCGAATAATCCGACAACACCATGTGACCGGATTGCTCGCCACCGACATTGTAGCCATGGGCACGCATATGTTCGACCACATAGCGGTCGCCTACATTGGTGCGCGCCAGCGTCAGATCCTGTGACGCCAGATAACGCTCCAGGCCAAGATTTGACATGACGGTGGCAACGATACCGGGCTCAGACAGGCGATTTTGTTCTTTCCAGGATTCCGCGACCACTGCCATCAGCTGGTCACCATCGACAACGGCGCCCTTTTCATCGACAATCAGCACGCGGTCAGCATCGCCATCCAGGGCAATTCCCACATCGGCACGCACTTCACGAACCTTGTCGATCAGCAACTGCGGCGCGGTAGACCCACAGCCGCGATTGATATTGAAACCGTCCGGTTCGACACCAATGCGCACCACCTCTGCGCCCAGTTCCCACAAGGCTTCGGGGGCCGCTTTATAGGCCGCACCATTGGCCCCATCAACCACAATCCGCAGACCCTCAAGCGTCATGCTGCGCGGCAGCGTTCGCTTGGCAGTTTCGATATAGCGGTCCAGCACCCCGTCCACCCGTTTGGCGCGGCCCAATTCATCCGGCATCGCCAGACTCCCGGACAGATCGGCATCTAGAAGGGCTTCAATTTCCTGCTCTTTTTCGTCGGACAGCTTGTAGCCATCAGGGCCGAACAGCTTGATGCCATTATCGTAATAAGGATTGTGGCTGGCGGAAATCATCACTCCAATATCCGCACGCAGCGACCGTGTCAGCAATGCGACCGCCGGAGTTGGCACCGGACCGGTCAGGAATACATCCATGCCGACAGAGGTAAAACCGGCCACCAGCGCGGTTTCGAGCATGTAGCCGGATAATCTTGTATCCTTGCCGATCACCACCCGGTGGCGATGGTCGCCGCGCATGAAGGTCAGGCCGGCAGCCATTCCAACCTTCATGGCAATATCCGGGGTCATCGGAAAACTGTTGGATTTGCCCCGAATGCCATCCGTACCAAAATAACGACCGCCCATGCGTTTATCCTCAAATTCAGTTTAAGTCCGTGCTCTAGAGCCAATGCCTCAAGAAAGGCTGAACAGCTCTGCTCAATGTGTCATTCAATCTACATAATAAAGGTCAATAAAAAGATCATCGCGGACACGATTCATTACAAACAAACACTCTGCTTGATTGTGCAAACCCTGCGCCACGATTGACGGCCGGCGTGGCAGCACGACGGCGATGGCGTCTCACTTAACCCGGTCCAGCGTCCGTCCGCCCATTTTCCGTCACCTTACAGCCGGGAAATCCGCTCCAGCAGCAAGCGGTAAAATGCATCATCATCAAGACTGCGCACATAGCTGACATTCGGCGGCCTGGTGGACACCCGCCACCAGTCTGCAACCGTCATCCCCAGGGTGAGCTCCGACTGGGTTTCCACGGTGACATTGATGAAGCGGGAGGAATAGATTTCCGGTTGCAGCAGATAGGCAATGACATTGGGATCATGCAGCGGACCGCCATCCGTGCCGTATTTATCTTCATCGAAACGTTCAAAGAACTCCATCCAGCCGGCACAGGCATCACCGACCTTCGTCCCCAGGGATCGAAACGCTTCAATTCGCTTGGCGCTGGTCAGTGCCTGATGGGTGCAGTCAAGCGGGATCATTGTGGTGGCAATCCCGCTCTCCAGCACAATCTCTGCAGCCTCCGGATCGACAAAAATATTGAATTCCGCTGCCGCAGTGATGTTGCCGCCTTCAAAAAAGCCGCCCCCCATCATCACAAGACCTTGCAGCCGCGCGGCGATACGCGGTTCTGTCTGCAGCGCCAAGGCGACATTCGTCAAAGGCCCCAGTGTGCACAATGTGACGCTGCGCTCAGGCTGCTTCATGATCGTCTCGACAATGAAATCCACGCCATGTTGGCGCTGCAGTGCCATAGTCGGCTCGGGAAGCTCGACACCGTCAAGGCCGGTCTTGCCATGGACATGTTCCGCCGTCACCAGCGCGCGCGTCAGAGGCCGGTCAGCACCGCCATAGACCGGCACGTCCTGGCGTCCCGCCAGCTCGCAGACCACACGGATATTACGGGTGGTGAGCGCAAGCGGCACATTGCCGGCAACTGCAACAATGCCAAGCACATTCAATTCCGGACTTGCCAGCGCCAGCAGAATCGCCAGGGCGTCATCCTGTCCGGGGTCCGTATCGATGATGATGGAACGCATGTCTGACACAGCAAATCCCCCTTGCTAATTTGTGTTGCCGGTAGCACGACCTGTCTGTCGTAACCAGATGAGCATGAACCGGAAACTCAAATGGCCATCACAAACCACAATCCCATGCAATAAAAAACCCGGCACAAGGCCGGGTTCTTCAAAGTACATATCTTTTCGAAAGCGGCGCAAAGTTGCCTATTCGAAAAAACGCCGTGTCACATTAACCGCCAAATTTGACCTTCAGCACAGCGTCAATGCTGTGATTACCGAACGAATCAACAGAAACAGGATCGCCATCCGTATCTTTGTAATCAGTTGAGCCCACGCGCTGATAGCGATATCTGGCACCCAATGACACCATTTCGGTCACATCGAAGTCAAGTCCGGCGAAAGCCTGGCCGGCAAAAGCCCAATCGTTGTCATCAATACCCAGAGAAGAGCCGGTAAAGTCTATATCAAGCGCAACATGGCCTGCACCTGCGCCAACGCCGACATAGGGCCGCCAACGACCATATTGCTGTCCGACAATGACGTTACCCATAAGCGTCAGAATGCTGGCATCGCCGCCTGTCTGAATCGTTACCGGTAAGGAAGAAACATAAATTGAATCAACATCCGCTTGGGAAAAGCTGACTTCGGCTTCAAGACCGATCATGCTGTTAAAATCATAACCGACAGACCCGCCAACACGATAACCGTCTTCGACATCGACGTCACCGGTCCTTGTACTACCACCAAAAATAAACTCCGCCTCGCCATCTTCCGGCATCACATAGCCAGCATGCAGGCTGGCGTAAAATCCGGCAGGCGGAAGCGGCGCGGGCTCAAATGGCTCGCTGTATACGGGCTGGGCTAAATCCGCGCCTAGCGCCAGACCGCTTGAAAATATCAGCGCTGTTCCCGCAAAACATATTTTCTTGAAAAGCATTCTCGTTATTCCCTCTGTAAAAGTTACATTTTTCGAACGTCGCATTTCACTCAATCAAAAAGGCCCATTTTTGAAATTCATGTCTGAAATTCATGTCTGATTAGGTGCAACCGACAGCCACCATTCATTTTACAACCCTCAAATTTAAAGTTGCATGAACGCCCGCCAACTATCAAATGCAATAATGCCCTGAAATTAAAAAGATTTAGAATGTGATCAAAATGCCACAACTGATGCCAGCCAGCACAATTTTTCATCTGTTAAGCGGACAATTTGGCGATGGTCCTGCATTTTGGAATGCAGGAAAGCTGGGTCACTGAATTCGGTAAACAGACCCGGATTTGCCGCGTCCGACCAAGCGACTACATGCCCTGTTATGTTTGCGTAGCGTTCCAGCGAAATCCCGTTAGAAAAAGCAAAACGCGCAAAAGTTTCGGGTCTTTGCGGCAATCTCAGGCAAAATAAAACCCGGCACAAGGGCCGGGTTTCAATTCATTTACCGGATATCACGACGGCTGTGGTTCCATGCCGGGATCCGGAGCGGAAGGTTTTGATTTGGGAGCACCGGCGCTGGGAACGGCAGAGCCGCGTGGTGTCGAGGGTGTATCATCATCCTCACGTACCGGCGGATTGCCCTTCAGCAATTCCTTGATTTCCTCACCGCTGAGAGTTTCATATTCCAGCAGCGCCTGAGCCAGGGATTCAAGATCGTTTTTCTTGTCGGTGAGGATTTTCTCGGCCTCGTCGAAGCCCTCTTCGACAATCCGGCGCACTTCCGCAT
The DNA here is from genome assembly GCA_963974065.1 of uncultured Hyphomicrobiales bacterium. GTDB lineage: Bacteria > Pseudomonadota > Alphaproteobacteria > Rhizobiales. Next base: position 22,220 of record CAXBCI010000046.1, read on the forward strand.
CGATGATCTGCGCAGTGTCCTCCGACACATTCTGCGTCCGAGCCACCGAATGGCCCAGGAAAACCTCTTCCTGATTGTCGCCATAGGCTACCTTGCCAAGCTTGTCGGAAAAGCCCCAGCGTGTCACCATGGCACGGGCCAGACGTGTGGCCTGCTCGATATCGGAAGAGGCACCGGAGGTGACATTTTCCGGACCAAAGGTCTGCTCTTCCGCAACCCGGCCACCCATCATGATCGCCAGACGGCTCGTCATCTCGGTCAGGCTCATGGAAATCTGGTCGCGCTCAGGCAATTGCATAACCATGCCCAGCGCCCGTCCGCGCGGAATGATGGTTGCCTTGTGAACGGGATCAGTCTTCGCCACATTCATCGCCACGATGGCATGGCCCGCTTCATGATAGGCCGTCAGCTTTTTCTCGTCTTCTGTCATCACCAGAGTGCGCCTTTCCGCGCCCATCATCACCTTGTCCTTGGCATCTTCAAACTCGTTCATGGTGACGATGCGCTTGGAGCGACGCGCCGCCAGCAAGGCGGCCTCATTGACAAGGTTCATCAGATCCGCCCCGGAAAAGCCCGGTGTTCCACGCGCAACCGTTTTCAAATTGACATCCGGTGCCAGCGGTACATTGCGAGCGTGCACCTTGAGGATTTTCTCACGGCCGGTCACATCGGGATTCGGCACCACCACTTCGCGGTCAAAACGGCCCGGGCGCAGCAGCGCAGGGTCAAGCACGTCAGGCCGGTTGGTAGCAGCAATGATGATCACGCCTTCATTGGCTTCAAAGCCGTCCATTTCCACCAGCAGCTGGTTAAGTGTCTGCTCGCGCTCGTCATTGCCGCCGCCAAGACCGGCACCGCGGTGCCGCCCGACAGCGTCGATCTCATCAATGAAGATGATGCAGGGCGCGCTTTTCTTGGCCTGTTCGAACATGTCGCGCACGCGGCTTGCACCCACGCCGACAAACATTTCCACAAAATCCGATCCGGAAATCGTGAAGAACGGCACATTGGCTTCTCCGGCAACGGACCGCGCCAGCAGGGTTTTACCGGTACCTGGAGGTCCGACCAGCAACACACCGCGCGGGATGCGGCCGCCGAGCCGCTGGAACTTCTGCGGTTCGCGCAGAAATTCGACGATTTCTTCCAGATCTTCCTTGGCTTCATCGACACCGGCAACGTCATCAAAGGTTACCCGGCCATGTTCTTCCGTCAGAAGTTTCGCTTTCGATTTGCCAAAGCCCATTGCTCCGCCACGGCCACCGCCCTGCATCTGGCGCATGAAGAATATCCACACACCGAGAATGAGAATCATCGGCAACCAGGAGATCAACAGGCCGATCAGGCTGAAGCCTTCAGTGTTCGGCGGCTCTGCCGTCACGGCAACGCCACGCTCAGTCAGCTTGTCGACAAAGTCAGCATTGTCCGGCGCACGGGTCAGAAAGCGACCATTATTGTTGTAAACACCACTGATTTCGGAGCCTGCAATTGTGACACTGCGCACGGTACCCTGCTCCACTTCACTGATGAACTGTGAGTAAGGGACTGAGTCGCCGCGATTTTGCTGCCCTGGATTTTGAAACAGGTTAAACAGCGCGATCAGCAGCAGGCCAATAATGATCCAAAGCGCAAAATTGCGGAAATTTCCGTTCATTCTATGTCCTTAAAAGTCGCTTTGGCCGTTGAAGCGGCTCCAAAACGCGCGACTGGAGTTATCTCTGACACCAAAATAGGGAGATGGGTGGCATATGCCAAGGCACATTCCGGCAAGAAATCGGCTTTCTTTCGATAAGGTGAATGTAAAATCGGGCAAAACGATGCTTTTACCTGCTGTTTGGACGGTTATCGTCAGATGAGCCAAGACACGATCAGGCGTTCACAAGTGCAGAAAGTGCCGCGAAAACAGGCTCGTCGGTGCATGCGACCGGTCCGTCAAGCACACGCGGCCGGAAATTCACTGCATATGGCAGATGCTCGGGATGGATAACCGGCACAGTGCCGTGCGGCCGGATTTCGCCGGGTCCATCCGCAGTGTCAGACAATTCGATGACAAACCTGCCATCCCAGCAGATCGTCTGCCCTGCGGCAATCGACAGTGTCGGCAAGTCACGAAGCGCCCGTGACAAGGTCCAGACCCCGTCTGGTCCACGGGACACGACACAGCGTCCGGCAGAAAAGGTTGTGGCATTGCCGGTGACGTTCAGAATTCTGTCAACTGCCTCTGTCGCCTGGGCAAAATCAATCATATAGGCATCACCTGCGGTAAACCGGACCAACTCGCGCAGGGTTTCCACAGCAATTAATCTGGGGATGGCGCGCAGAGACCGCGATTGCAACTGCAATTCGGCACCGTCCAGCCTGCATCCTGATTCAATAGTCGCCGCAATTTGCCGTGCCATCATAGCGCGCCAGCGGCCCATTATAGTGGCATAGGCGGCGATCCGCTCTGTCGTGAAGTTTCCTTCATCCAGCGTCTGGAGCGTCCTGCGCACGCGTGGTCGCTCAAACCGCAAATTGCTGTTGCTCGGGTCCTCGACCCATGGAATGCCGGCGTCCACAAGCGCTTTGCGCAGCACATCCCGGCGCAACAACAGAAACGGCCGCAGCACACTGATCTGCGAATAATTTGTCTGCGCTGCAATGGAGGCATGGCCGCGCAGACCGCCACGCCGGACTCGCATCAAAAGCGTTTCAGCGACATCATCCATTGTATGCGCAAGCAGCAATTGCCGGATTCCCTGCCTGCGGCATTCCGCCAGCAGCAGATCACGGCGGATGATGCGGGCCCGCTCGGCGATCCCCGAGGCCGGTCTGTCTCCGGTCCATGGCAAAATCGTGTGGTCTGCATTGTGTTGCGCGCAGAAACTGGCCACCATATCGGCCTCATCTGCCGAGGCGGCCCGCAATTTGTGATCCACGGTCAGGACCTGAAGCGGCTGCGAGACGGCATTGACGCGCCGGGCTTCAAGGACACTGGCCAGCAAAGCCATACTGTCGCCACCGCCGGAAACCGCCACGGCGACGCGCTGGCCCCAGTCAACCGGCGCCAGACACGGCACAAAGTCAGAGAATACGGAAAGGAAAGTGTCGGGGATCTGTTCCCTCAGATGCATCTGGCCGATCTTCGCTCATCCCGCACACGCTCCTTCACCGGTGTGGAGGCTGCGGGATATTTGCGTACCAGTTCAGCAAAGGTTGCACAGGCGGCTTCCTTTTCCCCAAGCTCTCGCAACGACATACCAAGTTTCAAAAGGCTGTCAGGCGCTTTCGCACTGCCGGGAAATTTGGAATAGCCTTCGAGAAATTCATTTGCCGCTCCCCGGTAATTGCCGCGCACGAACAGGCTCTCACCAAGCCAGAACCGCGCATCACTTGCGAGCGGATCGGTGGGATTGTCGGCGAGAAACTGCCGCAAGGAAGCTTCTGCCGTTTCATAGTCACCGCGCAGAATATAGCCATAGGCGAGTTCATATTCCTCGCGCGGTGAATTTCCGAACGACGCACCCGTTGCCGCAGAACCTTGCGAGGAGGATTGTGGCACAGGCTCAACGCCAAGCCCGCCAGTAGCACCGATCAGAGCCGATAGATCGAGTGGTTCGCCCTCTCCGGTGGACAATGTCCCGAGATTGCGTGGTGGAGCCCCAAGGCCGGAATTGGATTGCGGTTGCACTGCCGAACCCAGCGGTGCGGAGGGACCGGGCGCCGCATCACGGTTCTGATTTTGCTGCAAAGTGCCGCCAGCAGGCGCACCGCTCTGCAGCGAAT
>CAXBCI010000047.1:0-25643 GCA_963974065.1 uncultured Hyphomicrobiales bacterium
TGCCGATGAAAAAACCCGACCCAAGCGATCTGGAATAGGGCCCGGCATTGGCAAGCCTTTTTGCAGTCTTGCGGGTTCTGCTGCTGATCCTCTTCACGCTCCTGCTGCTGCCGTTCCATCTTGTTTTGCTGCTGTTTGCGCCCAAAACCGCAAATAAATCTGCCTGTCTGTGGCACATCGCATCGTCCTGGACGCTGGGTGTGCGTGCAACGGTGGCGGGCAGGCCACAGCCCGGACCGGTGCTGTATCTGTGCAATCATGTGTCATGGCTGGATATCATCATCCTGTCGCGGGCTGCACCGCTGTCCTTCGTCGCCAAGGCCGACGTCGCCACCTGGCCGGTGTTTTCCTGGCTGGCGAAATGGCAACGCACGATTTTCGTCGAGCGCGAGCGGCGCAGCAAAACCGGTGCTGCGATTGACGCCATGGTCGAGCGGCTGGAAAGCCATGATGCTCTGGTGCTGTTTCCCGAAGGCACGAGCAGCGAGGGTTGGGGCATTCTGCCCTTCAAAAGCGCCCTGATCGGCGCGGTGGTGGCCAGTGTGGCGCGGCTTGAACATCAGCATGATGTCGATCTGTTCGTCCAGCCCGTGGCGCTGGCCTATACGCATTTGAATGGCATTGCGCTGGGCCGCATGGAAGCTGACCGCGCAGCCTGGATCGGCGAGGTCGATCTGGTGCCGCATTTATGGTCGGTGATCACCACCGGCGGCCTGCAGGCCCATATCGTGTTTGGCGATCCGGTGGAGGTAAACCCGGACACCAACCGCAAAATTCTGGCAAAGCAGATGGAAGCGGAAGTCTTGAAATTGCTGGAACGGGCACGGCGCTCGACTCATTGATTCTGCAAAACGATTCGCATGGTCGGGAATCCAAAAATGCCACACAATTCGTCAAATCTTTACATGAAATATGTAATATTTGCATATACTTACGCAATTTGAAGTGCATTTGCGCGATTTCAAGCCTCAGGCCTTGCACTTTCGTCACTTAACCGGGTAAAAATTCTGAGGGCATCCAATACTCGACCTCTGCGCAGCCTTTCGGCATTAGCCTTAAGAGTTTCGTCGGAAGCGCCGACGAAGGAGCGGTGGGCTGAACCCACGGCAAGTAATGGATAAAACCATGAAGATGATTTGCCCGACAGTCCGTCCTGTTGCTGTACGCAGCTATTGGCGGAAACGAGACGAACAATGGGAGCATGTATGCCCCCATTGTCGTAGATGGCCTAGAAAGCACAGATTTGACGGTCAAGCTTTCTAAAGCCAGAGAAACTGGGGTCTCGCCACTGGCGGGACCCTGAAATGTTTAGTGTTACTAAACATTGCATAAATGCATAATGCATTTTCATCCCATAAATCAATACAAAATGTCACGCGCAATCCGTATGAATCCGTGTGATTGTTACATTGCTTGACAATTTCTGATGGCCAAAAATGTTCTCTACTCGAGCATGCATCCGGCGCGGCTGCACGAAACATTCTATCCTTTGCCACCGGGACAAAACGCGTTAGAACGCCGGAAACAGCATTCAAAACAGATTTTTTGGCGCATAGGCGCTGAACCGCAGGACTTCAGCATGGTCGAGACCGGCACAAAGCAGACAGAGATCAACCCGCATCCTGAACCGGATGTGGCGGAGCGCGGCAAGAAGGTTTTTATCAAAACCTATGGCTGCCAGATGAATGTCTATGATTCCACGCGCATGACCGATGCGCTGGCGCCGGAAGGCTATGCCGAGACGAAGACCCTTGAGGATGCCGATCTGGTGATCCTCAACACCTGCCATATTCGTGAAAAGGCTGCGGAAAAGGTCTATTCGGAAATCGGCCGCATTCGCAAAATCCGCGACGCGCGTGGTGCCGATGCCAAAGTGATGAAAATCGGCGTGGCGGGCTGCGTGGCACAGGCGGAGGGCGAAGAGATCATGCGGCGTGCGCCAGTGGTGGATCTGGTGTTCGGCCCGCAAAGCTATCACCGTCTGCCCGGCCTTCTGAAGCAGGTCGAGGCAGGTCAATCGGTGGTCGAAACCGAATTTCCCGAAGAAGACAAGTTCAAGCACCTGCCGGCGGCAAAACCTGCTGTGACAAGGGCAAGGGGTTTTACTGCCTTTCTGACCGTACAGGAAGGCTGCGACAAGTTCTGCACCTTTTGCGTAGTGCCCTACACACGCGGCGCGGAAGTCTCGCGCCCAGTGGGCGATATTGTGGCCGAGGCGCGTGCCCTGGTGGATGCCGGAGTAAAGGAAATCACCCTGTTGGGGCAGAACGTCAATGCCTATCACGGCCAAGCCGCTGACGGGTCCAGCTGGGGTCTTGGCGCCCTACTGCAAGAGCTGTCCTCAATTGAGGGTCTGGCGCGGCTGCGCTACACCACCAGCCACCCGCGTGACATGGATGAAAGCCTGATTGCGGCGCACCGCGATATCGCCTGCGTGATGCCCTATCTGCACCTGCCGATCCAGTCCGGCTCCGACCGGATGCTGGCGGCGATGAACCGGCGCCATACGCGGCGCGATTATGTGGACCTGATCGGAAGAATCCGCGCCGGGCGGCCTGATCTGGCCTTGTCGGGCGATTTTATTGTCGGATTTCCAGGCGAAACCGAAGCGGATTTTGAAGACACTTTGTCACTTATCCACGAGATTGGATACGCCCAGGCCTATTCGTTCAAATACAGCCCGCGCCCCGGCACGCCGGCCGCAAGCCATGAAGACCAGGTGCCCGAAGAGGTAAAATCCGCGCGGCTGCAGCGGCTGCAGGCCCTGCTCAACAAACAGCAGATTGGCTTCAACGCTTCCAAGGTCGGCAGCACAATGGAGATCCTTCTGGAACGCAAGGGCCGTGAACCGGGCCAGCTTGGCGGCCGCTCGCCATGGCTGCAGCCGGTGCATGTCATGGCCCCGGATCATCTGATCGGCACTTTGCAGCCGGTGCGGATTACCGGTATTACAAAATTCAGCTTGTCTGCTGAACTGATAGCATCACCTAATGCCAGTGCGGCCTAGATCTAGTGAGTCGCCCAAACCTGAGAGATCCTGATTTGAACCCAATGTTCCTTTTCGCCCCGGCGGACACGCGTGGCGATGCCATTCGCGATTTGGCAATTCCAGCAACGGAAACGGACCAGGTTGTTCTGGTGTTCGACGATAATCGTCTGGTTGGAGACCTGTTCGGGCAATTTGATCAGAACCTGGCCTTGCTGGAGCAGTTGCTCAACGTCGAAGCTCTGGCCCGCGGCAACCAGGTTACCCTGCGCGGCAGCAAGGAAGCCTGTGGCGAAGCCCGCGATGTGCTGGAAACTCTTTATCAGCGACTGGCCGCCGGCGACGAATTGTCGCCCGGTGATGTGGATGGTGTGATCCGCATGGTGCGTGCTGAAACCGCGCAACCCTCGCTGCCGATCCTGGAAGATGACAATCGCGGCAAGGGTGCCCGTGTCGCCATGTCACAGATTTCGACCCGGCGCAAAACCGTGATCGCGCGCACGCCGACCCAGGATGCCTATATCAGAGCGATGCAGCGCAATGAGCTGGTGTTCGGTCTTGGACCGGCGGGAACCGGCAAGACCTATCTGGCGGTTGCCTATGCGGCCGCGCTTCTGGAGCGCGGCGAGGCTTCGCGGCTGATCCTGTCGCGTCCGGCAGTGGAAGCCGGGGAGCGGCTTGGCTTTCTGCCCGGTGACATGCGCGAAAAGGTCGATCCCTATCTGCGCCCACTATATGATGCGCTGTATGACATGATGCCGCCGGAGCGCGTGGAGCGCGGTCTGCAATCCGGCATGATTGAAGTGGCCCCTCTGGCCTTCATGCGTGGACGCACCCTGGCTGATGCGATTGTCATTCTCGATGAGGCGCAGAACACAACGTCGATGCAGATGAAAATGTTTCTGACCCGCCTTGGTGAAAATTCGAAAATGATCGTCACCGGCGATTCCAGCCAGGTGGATTTGCCGCCGGGACAGATTTCCGGTCTGGTTGAAGCAACCGGATTGCTGGAAAATGTCGAGGGCATTTCCATGATCCGATTCACCGATCAGGATGTGGTGCGCCACCAGTTGGTGGCCCGCATTGTCCGCGCTTATGACAAGGCCGGCGCTCAAATCGCCCGCAACAAGAAAAATGCCTGACCGGACAGCGCCTGAATCTGACCTGTTCCAGCTACATTGTGTAACGAGCGATCCGCGCTGGGAAACCGTTCCCGATCCTGACGGCCTTTGCGCAAGAGTGGCACAGGCCTGCCAGCCGGTGATCAATCATGCAGGCGCCGTGGAGGCCACAGTTCTGCTGACCGACGACACCCAGATCCGGGATCTGAATGCCCGCTTTCGCAACCAGAACAAGCCGACGAATGTGCTGTCCTTTGCCAATGAGGATGAAGAACCGGATGCAGACAGCGGGGCGCTTTACCTCGGCGATATCGCAATCAGCTATGATACCGTGCTGCGCGAAGCGGAAGAGACTGGCAAAACTCTGCAGGACCATCTGACCCATCTGATTGTCCACGGCGTTCTGCATCTGGCCGGTTTTGACCACGAAGACGATGCGGAGGCCGAGGACATGGAAGGGCAGGAAGTGGAAATTCTTCTAGGTTTGGGAATTGTTGACCCTTATATGGCAGTGTAACACGGTGCGGACCGGAAATCCGCCACAAAGGCCGTGTCAAAACGCCAAGTATGGCCTAAAATTTTTTTAAATAAGATACATTGAGAATCGCAGAAATGCCCGCCTCTTCAAACTCTGTCAGAAAATCTGACAGCACTGCTGAAAGTTTATCTGACCAATCTGGCGAATCCGCACCCAGTTTGAGCGTTGCTTCAGTTCCCCTGCCCCAGGAAAACAACAGCCCGGAAGCACTGAACGGCTCCGGCCGGGAAGGAATTCTTGGGCGATTCAAGAAAATTCTTGGGATCAAAAATGGCAGCATCCGCCAGGACCTGCAATTTGCGCTGTCTGATGACAGTTTCGATGATAGCCATTTCAGCGCCGATGAGCGGATGTTTCTGGGCAATATTCTGGCGTTGCGCGATGTGCGGGTAGAGCATGTCATGGTGCCGCGCGCTGATGTTGATGCGGTTTCCATCACCACCAATCTGGCCGAATTGCTGCACCTGTTCCGCAATGCCGGGCATTCCCGCATGCCGGTGTTCGGCGATACGCTGGATGATCCGCGCGGCATGGTCCACATCAAGGATGTGCTGGTCTATATGACGAAGACGGCGGATTACAAGCCGGATCCCAGCGTCAAGCGACGGCGCAAAATGGCTGGTGATCTTGATTTACGGCAGATTGATCTGGCCACTTCTCTGGACGAGACCGCACTCATTCGGCCGGTACTGTTTGTACCGCCTTCAATGAAAGCATCGGCGTTGCTGGCAAAAATGCAGGTGGCGCGCATTCAGATGGCGCTGGTGATTGACGAATATGGCGGTACGGACGGGCTTGTCTCGATGGAAGACCTTGTGGAAACCATTGTCGGTGATATTGAAGATGAGCATGATGAGGATGAAAAGCCCACGATTGTCGCCGAGAGCGAGACAAGTTTTGTCGCCGACGCAAAAACCGATCTGGATGAAGTTGTCCGGGTTATCGGACCGGAATTCACACTTGGCGAATATTCCGAGGATGCCGATACGCTGGGCGGGCTTGTCTACGGGCTGGTCGGCAGAATTCCAATTCGCGGGGAGCTTATTCCGGCACCCGGACCCTTCGAGATTGAAGTTCTGGAAGCTGATCCAAGACGTATCAAACGGCTGCGTATCCACCGCCGACGCCGCAAGATCGGCAGCAAGATTGCCGCTATTCGCAACCGGGAACAGACGAGTTTCGATGCCAGCGCTCAGGAGCCGGCGAATTTGCCACAGTCTGAAACCCCGAGCACACCTCAATAGGCTTTTCACCGACGGGACTTTCCAATACCCCATAATGGCCAGTCGGCTGACTGGCTCTATTTGGGCAGGTCCGTCCAATAGACAGGTGCTGTAAGATGGGCGTTCCATGTTGAAATTCCTGACCAGACTGCGCGGTAGACGCAGAGCGGCTGTTGTGATCCTGCTTGGGGCATTTGCGGCGCTCGCAATGGCGCCGGTTAATTTCTCACCGTCCCTTCTGATCTCTTTCACCGGATTCTGCCTGATTCTCGACAGTGCCGTTGCCGACAAGACATTTGGCCGGAAAATACAAATGGCCGCTTGGCTCGGCTGGTGTTTCGGTTTCGGCTATTTCCTTGCAGGCCTGTGGTGGATCGGCTCGGCGGTGCTGGTCGATGGCTGGACGTATGCCTGGGCCCTGCCATTTGCTGTGGCCGGACTTCCGGCGGGTCTGGGGTTGTTCTGGGCCCTTGCGGCGGCAGGGACTGTTCCCTTCTGGCGCTCCAATGCGGAGAAAATTCTCAGCCTGGTGGTCTTTTTCACACTGGCGGAATATCTGCGCGGCCATATTCTGACAGGGTTCCCGTGGAATGCGCTGGGTTACGCGGCAATGCCGACTCCGCTGTTCATGCAGAGCGCAAGCGTGCTCGGGCTGTGGGGCGTTACCCTGCTGACGGTTCTGGTGGCTTCGAGCCCCGCCCTGTTTTTTTTGCCCGCTGCAGGGTCGCGAAAATGGCAGTCCGCAGCCGTGCTGCTGTTTGCTGCAGCAGCGCTGGCCGGACAAATGGCGTTCGGCTTGTGGCGGCTTGCACAGCCGCTACCTGCAGCGCGTGACACCGCTCCGGTCATGTTGCGGCTGGTGCAGCCCAATATCAGCCAACGGGACAAATGGCGTGAGGGCAATGAAGAGACGGTTTTTCAAACTTATCTCGATTTGAGTGCCGAGCCCGGGCTGGACCAGATCGACGCTCTGATCTGGCCGGAATCGGCCTTTCCCTTTCTGGTCCTGCAGAATTCCAATGCATTGTCACGGATTGATGCGTTGTTACCGAAAGGGGTGATGCTGCTGGCTGGTGCTGTCCGCGTCCGGCCACCGGATTCAGCTTTGCCCCAGTCACCGCCTGATCTGAAATTCTACAATTCACTGGTCGCGTTTAATGACCGCGCCGAGCCGGTGCGATTTTATGACAAGCAGCGCCTCGTGCCTTTTGGCGAATTCATGCCGTTCATGGATATTCTGGAGCGCTTCGGTATCGCCAATCTGGTGAATGTTCCGGGTGGATTTGCATCGGGAACCGGCAGCAATCTTATGGATCCCGGACCTGCCACCGCTTCCGGCCCGCTCGATGCAGCATTACCGCCAATGCGCGTGATGATCTGCTATGAAGCGATTTTTCCAGGATTTGCTGCGGCCGATCATGACGGCTTGTCTGCTTCAGGTGGCAATGATTCGGGCTCTGGCGAGAGACCAGCGCAATGGATTGTGAATCTTACCAATGATGCCTGGTTCGGCCAACTTTCAGGGCCGTATCAGCATTTCCAGCAAGCCAGAATGCGCGCGGTCGAAGAAGGCATGCCCATGATCCGGGTCGCCAATACCGGTATCAGCGCTGTCATTGACGGGTTCGGACGCGTTGAGCAAAGTCTGCGACTGGGCACAAAAGGCATCATCGACACAGCCTTGCCGGAAGCGCTTCCCGGCACTTTTTACAGCCGCTTCAGGGATATTCCCTTCGCCTTGCTGATGACGCTTTTGAGTACGATACTGATTATCAGTCGGATATTTGGAAAGCCCCGCGGCTTCCGGTGAAGCGAACACACCCCTAAGATGAAGGGCAAAGGTTCGCCTTACTGGGACCGGGCATCACAGGTTGTGAATTGCAAAAATCGCAATTTTTTCATTGATCGTGCGAAATTCGCACGATAGATATGGGACTGTAACTTACGACATCTTTCGCGACGATCGATAGTTCAGCGATGCAACAGCGTCGCATGAGGCCGGAAAATCGATCCTGATTCTACAGTCATGATTAAAGTGCGCGCCATGAATGACAAACCGAAGCCGATCAATAAAAAACGCCCAAATCCCATTGACGCTCATGTAGGAAGCCGGGTGCGGTTGCGCCGGATGATGTTGAATATGAGCCAGGAAAAGCTCGGCGAGCAACTTGGCATCACCTTCCAGCAGGTCCAGAAATATGAAAAGGGCACCAACCGCATTGGTGCCAGTCGCCTGCAGGCGATTGCCAATATCCTCCAGGCGCCTGTTGCGTTCTTCTTTGAAGATGCGCCGGATGTATCGCCGATTGCCACAACGGATGCGGTTGACTCCGGTGCCACCAGCCATGTCATGGAATTTCTCTCCTCCAGCGAGGGCTTACAGCTCAACCGTGCCTTTGTGAAAATACAGGATCCGAAACTGCGCAAGCGCGTGGTCGATCTTGTGCGTTCCATGGCAGGCGAACCGGACGAATAGACAAGCGTTCTGTCGGGCCGACAGACTGGTCAGACAGGCCAGGTGCGAGCCCATGTTTTTCAAGCCGCAGACAAGCCTTGACGATCAACCCAAAAACCGGCACATAACGAATTCCTTATATGGCCTCGCAAGTCCCGTGCGGGGCCGGATTGTTATGTGTGCGGCGTACTGGCCGCGACAACTGCAAAGGCAGCCATTTGTGTCCCTGAAAAATTATCTGTTCACCAGTGAATCCGTGTCCGAAGGCCATCCTGACAAAGTCTGTGATCGGATTTCCGATGAAATTGTTGACGCCTATCTGGCGGCCTATGACCAGTCGCGCACAGCGATTGAAACACTGGCGACCACCAACCGCGTTGTCATTGCCGGGGAAAGCCGCGGACCTGACGAGATCGACAGTGAAGTGATGGTTTCTCTGGCGCGCAAAGCCATTCGCGACATCGGTTATGAACAGGAAGGCTTTCACTGGCAGACCTGCGATGTGGAAGTTCTGGTCCACAAGCAATCCGACCATATTGCCCAGGGCGTCGATGCCAATGGCAACAAGGATGAGGGTGCTGGTGATCAGGGCATCATGTTCGGCTATGCCTGCAGGGAAACACCGGATTTGATGCCGGCACCGATCCATTATGCCCACCGGGTTCTTGAGAATCTGGCGCAGGCCCGCAAAAGCGGCGATGCGTCTATGCTGGGACCGGATGCAAAATCCCAGATTACCCTGGCCTATGAGGACTCCCAGCCGGTGCGGGTGACTTCGCTGGTGCTGTCGACACAACATCTTGATGACAGCCTGTCATCCGATGATGTGCGCGGCATAGTCGATCCCTATATCCGCAAGACGCTCCCCGATGGCTGGCTGACCGATGAAACCGTCTGGCATGTCAATCCGACCGGAAAATTCGTCATTGGCGGTCCTGACGGCGATTGCGGCCTGACCGGACGCAAAATCATTGTCGATACGTATGGCGGCGCTGCACCCCATGGCGGCGGTGCATTTTCCGGCAAGGATCCGACCAAGGTGGACCGCTCTGCGGCCTATGCAGCACGATATCTGGCGAAAAACATCGTGGCCGCCGGGATGGCGGAGCGCTGCACGCTGCAACTGGCCTATGCCATTGGTGTGTCGCAGCCATTGTCACTTTACGTCAATCTGCACGATACCGGCGAAGTTGATGAACAAAAGCTGGCCAGCGTGCTCAGAGAACTGATGGACCTGACACCGCGGGGCATCCGCGAACACCTCTCCCTCAATCGTCCGATCTACGCCCGCTCCGCCGCCTATGGACATTTCGGTCGCACACCTGATCCGGATGGTGGGTTTTCGTGGGAAAAAACCGATCTGGTGGACGCTTTGCAGTCGGCTTTCTGATTTTTGAATGATCCGACGGACAAAAAAGAGCGAGTTCATCGGCCGGCGGAAAACCAAACCGCTGAAACCCGCCGCTGCTGCACTGATGGATCAATTGTTGCCGCAGTTGAAGCTGGACACCGCCAAGCCGGCGCCGGATGATTTGAGCACATTGTTCACCGGCGCAGATTCTGTCTTTCTGGAAATCGGGTTTGGCAGCGGCGAACATCTGCTGCACCGCACCGAAGCCAACCCTTCAATCGGCTGCATCGGCGTAGAGCCCTTTGTCAACGGCCTGTCCCAGGCTCTGGTGAAAATCGATGCTGCCAGGCCCGGCAATATTCGCCTGCATGATGATGATGCCGGCGCGTTGCTGGACTGGCTGCCGGCCGCTTCGCTTGAGCGTGTGTTTTTGTTGTATCCCGATCCCTGGCCGAAATTCAAACACTGGAAGCGGCGCTTTGTCTCTCAGCGCAATCTGGATCGCATCGCGCGGGCGCTGAAACCGGGCGGGCTGTTCCTGTTTGCCAGTGACATTGAGCATTATGTCGGCTGGACGCTGAATCAGTGTCATGCTCACAAAAGCTTCCGGTGGACGGCAAGCCGCGCCCGTGACTGGCTACACACCGAAGGCGGCGCCTTTGACGGCTGGCCTGGCACCCGCTACGAGGCCAAGGCGATGCGTGCCGGACGTCATCCGACCTATCTGACATTCGAGCGCGTGGCATGACGTCCTGGACATCTGCACAAAAAGCTTTGCCGGACACACAGCCGGTGCTAGATCGTTCCACAGCAGCTTTACAGCAACTTTAATTACCGATCATGTGCTCCGGCGAGACTGTCGACGCTGCGCGATGCGGCGCATCAAGCAAGGTGACTCGCAAAGCCGGTCAACTGATTCAAGATAACCATGAAACGATCTCATTAGCCGCCCATGACAACACCTATCGAGACCATCCGGAATTTTTCCATCGTCGCCCATATCGATCACGGCAAGTCGACACTTGCCGACCGGCTGATTCAACTCACCGGCGGGCTGGAAATCCGCGAGATGAAGGCCCAGGTGCTCGACAGTATGGATATCGAGCGGGAACGCGGCATCACCATCAAGGCACAGACGGTCCGGCTGCACTATAAGGCGGCGGACGGCATCACCTACGTCCTCAACCTGATTGATACGCCCGGCCATGTTGACTTTGGCTATGAGGTCAGCCGCTCACTGGCCGCCTGCGAAGGCTCGCTGCTGGTGGTCGATGCCAGTCAGGGCGTCGAAGCGCAGACCCTGGCCAATGTCTATCAGGCGATTGAAAACGATCATGAAATTGTGCCGGTTCTGAACAAGGTTGATCTGCCGGCGGCCGATGTCGCACGGGTCAAGGAACAGATCGAGGAAGTCATCGGGCTGGACGCGTCGGACGCCATCGAAATTTCCGCGAAAACAGGCGTCGGCATCGACAAGGTTCTGGAAGCCATTGTGAAGCGATTGCCGTCACCGGCAAAGGGCAAGCTTGCAGGCGATCCTGATGCCACGCTGAAGGCCATGCTGGTTGACAGTTACTATGATGCTTATCTCGGCGTCATCGTGCTGGTGCGCATTGTCGATGGCAAACTGAAAAAGGGCCAGAAAATCCGGATGATGGGCACCAATGCCGCCTATGATGTTGACCGGGTGGGCGTATTCACGCCGAAACTGGTCACAGTGGACGAGCTTGGACCCGGTGAAATCGGCTTTCTGACAGCATCGATCAAGGAAGTCGCCGACACACGGGTTGGCGATACGATTACCGAGGATCGCCGCCCGACGAGCAAGGCACTGCCCGGTTTCAAGCCGGCTCAGCCGGTTGTGTTCTGCGGCCTGTTTCCTGTCGATGCCGGTGAATTTGAGGATTTGCGGGCCGCAATGGGTAAACTGCGCCTGAATGATGCAAGTTTCTCGTTCGAAATGGAAACCTCTGCGGCGCTTGGATTTGGCTTTCGCTGCGGCTTTCTCGGCCTGCTGCATCTGGAAATCATCCAGGAACGGCTGGAGCGTGAATTCAATCTGGATCTGATCGCGACCGCGCCAAGCGTGGTCTATGAGCTGACCATGATTGACGGCACGGAAACCCAGCTTCACAATCCCGCCGATCTGCCGGACGTGATGAAAATCGAGGAAATCCGCGAGCCCTGGATCCGGGCAACCATTCTCACCCCTGATGAATATCTCGGTCCGATCCTGAAACTGTGCCAGGACCGCCGCGGGCTGCAGATTGATCTGTCCTATGTCGGCAACCGGGCGATGGTGCAATATGATCTGCCGCTAAACGAAGTGGTATTCGACTTCTATGACCGACTTAAATCGATCTCCAAAGGCTATGCCAGCTTCGATTATCAGATCAACGAATACCGGGCCGGCGATCTGGTCAAACTGTCATTGCTGGTGAATGCAGAACCGGTGGATGCGCTGGCCATGCTGGTCCACCGCAGCCAGTCAGAACGGCGTGGCCGCGACATGTGCGAGACGCTGAAAGAGCTGATTCCGCGCCATATGTTCAAGATTCCGATCCAGGCTGCAATTGGCGGCAAAATCATTGCCCGTGAAACCATTGCCGCCCTGCGCAAGGATGTCACCGCCAAATGTTATGGCGGCGATGTGACCCGCAAACGCAAGCTGCTGGAAAAGCAGAAAGCGGGCAAAAAGAAAATGCGCCAGTTCGGCAAGGTCGACATTCCGCAGGATGCATTCATCGCGGCCCTGAAGATGAACGACTAGGGTC
Source organism: uncultured Hyphomicrobiales bacterium (assembly GCA_963974065.1). Lineage (GTDB taxonomy): Bacteria > Pseudomonadota > Alphaproteobacteria > Rhizobiales. Next base: position 12,449 of record CAXBCI010000047.1, read on the forward strand.
TGGACCTGCCGCGACCCACTATCTAACGCCATAGTCTCAATAATTCACCGGCAACTGCGCCGTATTGTCGCAGTTTCCGGTGAATATTTGCCGTCCACATTTTGCGCCATATAACCAAGGTCAGGATGTCGCAGTTTGCGGCCTGAATTTATCTGTTCCGGGGTGGTACATTGGACTTTTCGAAAGACAATATGGTGTCGTCAAAGCAGTCTGTCAGAGAATTACTACTGGTTGATGACGATTCCATTTTTTCAAACCGCATCGCACGCACACTTGAAAGCCAGGGTTTTTCGGTAACCCCGGTTGAAACCATGGCTCATGCCGGTGTCGTGGTTGACCGGGATGCTCCTGATTTTGCAATCATTGATATTCGACTGCCTGATGGTCACGGACTGGATCTGGTGGCCCGGCTTCGTGACCGCAACCCGAAGGCAAGGATTGTCATTCTGACCGGCTATGGCAGCATTGCCACTGCAGTCGCAGCGGTGAAACTGGGTGCATTCGACTATCTGGAAAAGCCTGCCGATGCGGAACAGCTCTATGGAGCCCTGACGCGATCCGAAGAAGACATGCCAACCCTGCCGGAAAACCCGATGTCTGCTGACCGGGTTCGCTGGGAGCATATTCAACGCATATTCGAAGCCTGTGACCGAAATGTCTCTGAGACGGCACGGCGCCTGTCGATGCACCGCCGTACTCTGCAGCGCATTCTGTCCAAACGCGCACCGCGCTGATCTGCGACCTTGCTGGCGTATCTGTCAGAGCCCGTTGAGGCCCGGATCTGCCATATGATGCAACCGTGTGGCGGCTGCCGATGCAAACCGCAGCATCACCGCCTTGCGGCGTGCAGCTGACAGGCGGTGTTCGGGCGCATCGCGCAGAATATCAGCACCAAATGCGTCGGCCATGATCAGACCCTGCTCCGGCGGAAACAGCTCTGAGGGCACATCTTCATGGCTGGCAAAGAACATCCGGTCGCAATAATCCTTGTAGTCAGGCCATTTCGTATCAGCCCTGAAATCGGCGACCGATGATTTGATCTCGACAATCCAGACATCACCCTTGGGCGACAGTGCCATGATGTCGGCACGCCGCCCGGAGGCAAGAGTCAGTTCGCTGACAATGGAAAATCTCTGGCCGAACAGCATACGTCCGACCCCGCGCTGAATCATCAGCGCCCTGTCACTTTGACGGCCATCGGCAAGTTGCCGCGCCAGAGAATCTTCACCGCGTACCAGCATTCAGTGAGTTTAGCCTGTTGGGGCCGCGCTTTGAAGTCCGCGTTTTTCAAGCAAAGCATCAATCGAAGGCATCCGCCCCCGGAAGCGGGTATACAGCTCAGCCGGATCGGCACTGTTGCCGGCACTGTAAATATGCTGCTTCAGCTTGCCGGCAAGGCCCGCATCAAAGGCATCACCGGCCTCTTCAAAGGCGACGAAGGCGTCGGCGTCCATGACCTCCGACCAGAGATAGGAATAATAGCCCGAAGAATAGCCATCACCGGAAAAGATATGGGTGAAATGCGGGCTGCGGTGGCGCATCGTGATCTGCTTCGGCATGCCGATCTTGTCCAGCGTGCGGGCTTCAAACGCCAACGGGTCGGCTGCCGCTTCCTGCGCGTTGAGATGCATTTCCAGATCGACCAGCGCCGAGGAAACATATTCGACCGTGGCAAAGCCCTGATTGAAGGTCCGCGCTGCCAGCAGCCGCTGCATCAGATCCTGCGGCAGTGGCTCGCCGGTGCGGGCGTGACGGGCATATTGGGTGAGAATGTCCGGTGTTGTCAGCCAGTGCTCAAACAGCTGGCTGGGCAATTCGACAAAATCCCGCGCAACGCTGGTTCCCGACAGCAGCGGATAGGTCACATCCGACAGCAATCCATGCAAAGCATGGCCGAATTCGTGAAACAGGGTATGGGCATCATCAAATGTCAGAAGGTTTGGCTCACCTGCCGGGGCCTTGGCAAAATTCATCACATTGACAATGATCGGCCGAATATCGCCTGACAGTTTTTCCTGCGAACGAAACGCGCTCATCCACGCACCGGAGCGTTTTGAGGAGCGGGCAAAATAATCCCCCAGGAACAGGCCGACATGATGGCCGGCGGCATCCCGGACTTCCCAGGCCCGGACATCGGGATGATACAGCTCAAGATCCGTGACTTCTCGGAACCAGACACCGAACAGGCGGTTGGCTGCGGCAAAGGCGGCTTCAATCATGTTGTCCAGCTGGAAGTAGGGCTTGATTTCAGCCTCATCCAGAGCATGGTCACGCATCCGCAGTTTTTGCGAATAATAGCGCCAGTCCCAAGGCGCAATCTGCGCATTGTCGCCAAGGCCGCGGGCAAGCTCCGACAGGGCCGCCGCCTCTTTTTCAGCGCGGGCTTTTGCCGGGGTCCAGACATTTTCCAGCAGACCACGCACCGCGTCCGGCGTTTTGGCCATCTGATTGTCGAGTTTGAAATGCGCAAAACCATCAAAGCCCAGCAGCCTGGCGCGTTCGTCGCGCAATTGCAGGGTTTCAGTGATGATCGCCCGGTTGTCGCTGGCATTGCCGTTCTCGCCACGGGCGGTCCAGGCCTTGAAAGCTGTTTCACGCAAATCGCGGCGGCTGGAAAACTGCAAAAACGGGTCGATCAGGGACCGCGACAGGGTGATGACATGTTTGCCCTCAAGGCCACGCTCCTGCGCAGCTGAGCGCGCTGCGGAGATCAGAAAATCCGGCAGACCGGCGAGATCGGATTTATCCTCCAAAACAAGCTGAAACGCCTTTTCATCGGCCAGCACATTCTGCGAAAACTGCGTGCCCAACTCTGACAGGCGCGCGGAGATTTCAGACATGCGCTCGCGATCGTTGCCGGACAATGCGGCACCGGCGCGGACAAAACTCTCGTAATATTTCGCCAAAACCCGGCTTTCTTCCGAACCGAGTGCCAGGGACTCGATTGCATCGAACAGCGTCTTGATGCGTGCGAACAATTTTGCATTCATCACGGTGGCGCTGGAATGGCGAGACAAGCGCGGGGCGATTTCGCGCTCGATCTTCTGCAACTCATCATTGGTGTTGGCACCGGTGAGATTGAAGAAAGTGCTGGCTACCTTGTCGAGTTCGTCGCCGGATTTTTCCAGCGCCACAATGGTGTTGTCGAATGTCGGCGCATCTGGGTTGTCGGCAATTGCATTGATTTCAGCCCGGTTTGACGCCATCGCCCTGTCGAACCCGTCGCTGAAATGCGCTATCTCTATCTGGCCAAATGGCGGAATTTCAAAGGGCGTGGACCATTTGGCAAGCAGTGGATTGTCGGACATTTAGATTTCCTGAAACGGTTGAGATGGAGAGTCGTTTTGCGGGCGTCGCGTAATCCAGATGTAAGTCAATCTTCCGCCCGTGCAAGAAATTCCACTGCGCCCTGCCCTGCCATGCGGCCGGAAGCCAGAGCTGCCTGTAACAGATATCCGCCGGTCGGGGCATCAAAATCAAGCATTTCGCCGGCCACGAACAGACCAGGCTTTTCAATCAGCATAAACGCGTCTGTCAGCCCCCTGGCGGCGATGCCGCCGGCTGTTGATATCGCCCGCTCCAGCCCCTGATGGCCGCTGACTTCCAGCGGCAGGTTTTTCACCAGAGCGGCAAGGTCACGGGCAAGGTCTGGCGGAGATCCGGCCTCATGCAGCAAGGCGCGCTCCAGGGCGGAGAATTTCAAGGCACGGCGCAGGCGGTTGGCAAGAGAGTGTTTTGCCGGCGTTCTGGCGAGGCGCTCGGCAATGGCCTCCTCCGACAGCGCGGGGCGCAGATCAATCCTTATTGTGGCCGGTCCCTGACTGAGGGCCTGACGCATCTCAGCGCTGAGCGCATAGATCGCGGATCCCTCCAGGCCGTAATTTGTGACCATAACCTCTCCGGCAACAGACCTGTCCCCAAGATGAAGCCGGATTGCCTTTAACGGCGTGCCGGCAAAACCGGATCTGATGAAATCGCTCCAGTCGATATTGATGCCCATATTGGACGGCACAAGCGGTTCGACAGGAGCCAGCGCGGCCAGAGGCTCTACCCATTTGCCGTCGCTGCCAAGACGCGGCCAACTGGCACCGCCCATGGCGAACACTGTGGCGGCGCAGTGGAAGGTCAGGCGTTCGCCGCTGCCTGTTTGAAACAGAAGCGCGCCATTATAATCGAACCCGATCCAGGTGTGGCGGGTCAGCAGCCGGACATTGCGGCTTTCGAGGCGCCGCAGCCATTGGCGCAGCAGCGGCGATGTCTTGAAACTGCGCGGAAATATCTTGCCGCTTGAACCGGTAAAACCCGGCTCGCCAAGCGCGTCCATCCAGGCGCAGACAGCATCCGGCGGAAACGCGTCAATCGCCGCGCGCAAGGCCGGCGAGGCGTGAAAATAAGCCTGTTTGATATCATCTGCAGTGCCGCTATGGGTGATGTTCAGACCGCCCAGACCGGCCATCAGGAACTTGCGCGCCGGACTTGGCATTTGCTCAAACAGCGTCACCTGATGACCGGCTCCGGCCATCATTTCCGCTGCCATCAACCCGGCGGGGCCTGCGCCGATAACGGCGACATCAGTCATAATTCAGCGGTCAAGAATTGAGCGTAGCTCAATCAGATTCGACCTCACCCGCAAAATGTAGAACCCGATGGTGGTCAGATGAGTTGGCATCAACCAGCCATCCTCCTTGCCATTGGAGACGATCAGGGGATCGAGATTGATGGCGCTGAGGGTCTGCTCCTCCATTTCGTCCCACAGCGCGCCAAGGCCGCGCGAGGAAATAATATCGGAAAAATCGGCGCGGGCACCCTTGAGGATGCCGTAATAGGCATAAAGCTGGCCTTTGGCATTCCAGAAAATATCGTCGGCCCTGGTGTCGAACCAGCCCGCATTATAAGCCTCCGCCCGGGTTTTCAGACTGGCCGATGTGGAGCCGATATCATTGGCTATGCGGTCGATGAACTGCATCAGATTGTCGGCGCGGGCATCAAAGGTGGCTTTGCATGACACCAGATCGCTCTGATAGGCATTCAGCGATTTGATGGCGCTGCGATAATAGGTCTGGCTTCTGGTGGTCGGGCCAAAAGGCTGGTCGCCAACGGGATTTATGAACCAGGTATACTGGTCGAATTGCAGCGAGCCGCGGGCAGATTTCAGATTGGGATCGATCTGCGAGGTGCCGCGGACCCGGCCGAGCCGGTCGGACATTTCAATGGCGGTTCTGCCAATGGCCTGGTGGATGCCGCGTTGAAATGCGGCCTTGTTGTCGAGAATCCAGGTCCGGTCCCAGTCAATGCCGAAAAAGCCGAGCTTGTAGAGCGGATTGCTCGACATCCAGTTATTCTTGTTGACATTGAAATCTGTCAGATAAGCGACCGCATCGACGGTGTAGGACCGGCCGCAGGTCTGGGTGGCGTTCCCAGCAGCTTCCACGGCCACCGGATCGCCGGCTGAAACTGTGCGCGATGCAGTGTTAAAACTGTCTGGATAGGCCGGGTCGTAGTCCCGAATCCATGCCGCATTCCAGATCAGCAGTGCGTAACCGATGACGACCGGAAGGATGATCAGGCCTATGACAATCCGTATCCATAATTTGCGCCGCATGACGAAACGGTGGGTGGCGCGAAACGGCCACAGAATTGACTGCCACAGTCCCTTGGCCAACGCCACAAGACCGGCCCACAAGGCCTTCACCCCCTCAATCAACGGGTCCAGCATAGATAATCTTCCTTTTTTCGGGCATCAGCGCAGAAGACATAGGATTTTTGCCGGTGATTCACAAGAAAGGCCACAGGTACTGCGCCGCGTGAGGGGCTGCTGATCGTCTCACTGCGCCGCATTATCGCCAAACAATCTTTGCCGGTGAACTTCCTTGTCCCTGAAATAGGTCGCCTCGATCAGAGCGACGACATAGTCGCGCAGATTATCGGGATAGGTTTCATAATCGCGGTAAAAGGCTTCCTTGTTGACGATGAATCGAGAGACAAAATCAAACGGCACGAATTCGGCGATCAGGCGGTTGATCAATCCGGCATCCGGGTGATCCGGCTTGGCGCGCTGCAGCAAAAAGCGCAAATCCGGCGCGATGCTGTCCAGATCGATTCTCTGCCCGGCCAAAAGCGTTTTTTTGCTGCGGGTCAGGAAGGACAGGATCCGATCATTTGAGACATCACTGGCATGGGCATTGACCCATTTCTTGACATTGGCCGGGGACAATTTGCCAAGTTCCGCACCATTGCCCGACAGGCCCATCAGCGCCCTGATATGCTGATCAATGCGGCTTTCCAGCACGCCGGAGTTCAACAGCCAATCGCTGTTGAGCGGCTCCAGCCGGTCGGTTTCGGTCAAATAGGCATGCAGCGTTTTGGGATCGGCCAATGACAGATACCAGTCGACCGCGCGTTTCTTGCTGGGAAACGGCGGCTCTTCCGGCTCGCCCAGCACTATGGGGCCATCCTCATCGCGCAGAATATAGACACCGCCGAAATGGTCGGCCCAGAAGGCGTCCTTGGTGAAGCGGACAGTGCGCGGCACCGGATCATTCTTGCGGATATCGCCGGTCAGCGCGGCAAGACTGATGATCTCCTCCATCAACTCGTCATTGTCCCATGAGGTGGTTTCCCGCTCAAAGCGTGCAATCAGACCTTCCAGCCTGTGGGCAGCTTCCAGAACGCCATTGGCGCTGTTCAGATCAAACACCACATTGCGGATCGACAGCAGATCCTCAATCGTCGTGACCGTGTAGGTATCGTCCTCGATCTCGCCGAAAATCACGTCTTTCAACGTCAGAATATCCAGCGCTGTGCGGTTGGCCTGGTAAAATGATCGCATCAGTTCCGGCGTCGAGGAAAACGACACCTGAATATAGGGCAAATCATGCTGTTTCGGCGTCAGAATGATGAAACGCGGATTGACCCGGTGCGGATTGAGATACTGCGGATCGTCGAGAATTTCGGCAATCTGCGGCGAGAAGCCCATCGCATCAATGAAGAATGAGGACGGCGCCACCGGCTTGAACCCGAACTGGGTCAGGGCGGTATTGTAATTCTTCACCAGATGCGGCTGGGAGACTTCCATCAGCCCGCCGTAAATCATCTTGCTGGCGATCAGGCGTTCCATTGGCCATCCCGTTTCAGCTGTTCCATTTCGCGGGCGGCGCGTTCGCGGACACGCTGCTCGCGGAGGATTTTTTCCGTCGCCGCCTCGTCCGACTTGTCCGAATAGCGGAATTCGGACGCCGCATAGCGGTTGATCTCCTGCAGCACCATTTCCATGGTGATCGGGCTTTGCAAATCCTTGATCATGGCCAGTTTTTCATCATAGGAGCGGTGCATGAACTGCTCCGGCGTTTCGAACCACTCATCCGGCAGTTCCACATCGAAGGCGCGCATCTTGATGGCATCGGTGACATTCTTGATGGCGCGGCCGGTAAAGCGCGGCTGGGCCTGTTTGATGGCATGGAGATAGCGCCCGACATCGGCCAGGGTCTGCGGCGTGCCATTGACCGCGATGACATGATCGAACACCTGTTTCAGGCCCTCTTCCTGCGGCACCAGCAGATCGCCATAGGCTTCCGTAGCGGCGCGCTGGATATTCTGATTGGCATAAAGCTCGTGCTCGCCGAGTTGCAGATTGTGGTTGCCGCCCAGCAGCAGGGTGAAAATATCGACATAATCCTCGCGGCTTTGCGGCCCGTCCACCAGCCAGCGGGCCCCGGCGCGCTGGCGCAACGCATCATCGACCATTTCCGGATAATTGGAGAACATGCCGAAGCTGCAATTGCCGCGCACCACCGTGTTGGCCCCGGAAAACGCATCCATCAGAACGGCGGTGATTTCCTGCTGACCGGCCGAAGTGTTGTTGCTGTCGGAGCGTTTGGCCGCCACCTGATCGATATCATCGATAGTGCCGAACCCGATCGAGCGCGGCTCCAGCACCGCATCGATGAAGGCGCGGCAGTTCTGCCCGGATTTGCCCTGATAGGAGGAAATCTGGTCAACGCCGAAATTCTGATAGTGAAAGCGGTAGCCGCCGATCAGGCTGTATTCATGCATCAATCCGGCGATCATCTGGATCAATGTGGTCTTGCCGGTGCCGGGAAACCCGTCGCCGATAAAGGTGAAGATGAAACCGCCGAGTTCGACAAACGGGTTCATCTGATGCTCGAAATCATAGGCCATCAGCATTTTCGACAATTTGACGGCCTGATGCTTGGCGATGTGATTGCCGACCACTTCATGCGGTTTCTTGAAACTCATGGTCAGCGGTTTGGTGGCCTTTGAGGGACCGGTTTCGAGGCCATCAAGGGTGAAATCATCGGCATCGAGGCGGATATGCATCGCTTCGAATGTGCCGATCTCGTCAAACCGGCGGGCGCGGGCCGACAGGGCCTGCAGATAATGTTGCGCGGCGGCCCGGGCGCGCGACGTCATGGCGGCGTCGCTGTCGGCACCCTCCAGCGCTTCATCAAGGGTTGCGACAAAGCCTTTCAGCGCATCACGCACCGTGTCGAATTGCAGGATCGGGTCGGGCTGGTCGCTCTGGCTCTCGCCATTGGCCGGCAAGGCGTCGAGCAGAAACCGCGCGGCGGTAAAGGCAGCGACAAAGGCGGCGGTGTTCTGCAGATTGTGGAAGCGCTGCGCCGCCTCGCCGCTGAGCGCGCCGGCACGGTTCTGCTGCTGCAGTTTTTCCAGCTCGGTCTGGCGCGCAAACACATCCGCCACGGCGTGGCCGACCGCCATGCCACGGCGCAATTTATAGGCCAGCGCATGTTCTTCCGGTGTCAGCAGCGTATCGTCGGGATGAATTGCCTGAAGCCGGTGCAGAAAGCGGATGTCCCTGGCCTGGCGTTGCGGCGCGGTGGATATGGTGCTGACAAAGCGCCGCCGCGTACCGGCCAGCTCGGTCGCGGAGCGGCTGCGGTCTTCGGTGACGACAATGCTGGCACGTTCCAGCATCGCCTGCATGGTGCCGATATGTCCGGCAATGTCGTTTTCCGACAAAGTGGTCAATCCGATATCCATCGCTCTGTCCTTTTATATTTGCCGGATAATATCGTCTTCGCTGACGATGGAGCATTGATAGCGCCCGAAAACCTCTGCGGCCTTGCCGCTGGCATAGACCGCCTGATAGGCGGCATGGGGCACCAACGCATGATATTCCACCGCGCTGACGCCCTGCTGCACGCAATCAATATCATCGGTGTTGATATAAAAGATCTGCTGCGGCGGGCTCTGGCTCCAGAACCGTCTTTGACCCGGTTTTTCGCTTTCTGAAAACAGCTCCTGCATGGTCCATGTCAGAACCCAGCTGTCGGCGCTGGAATCAACCGTGTCCAGCAGCCCCTGCATCAGCTCATTGTGGGTGGTGATGCCACCGGCGTAAAACGGCCCCAGCACGAAGCGGCGCAATTGTTTGGGGTGCAATGCCTCAAACTGCTGATCCATAGCCGTGGCAATGGTGGTGAGGGTCAGGCTGTAAGCGGAATTGGCCTCGACAAAGTTGGAGAATGCCTGCGACACCGCTTTGTTCGGCAGGCCATCCATGCCCTGCTCGGCCTTGGCGCGCAGCGGCTTGCCGGAGGGCCGCCGCAGGGCCGCGTCAAACACCGCCTCGGCCTTGCCATCCGCAACCGATGAGGCGGAATCCTCGACCACCAGCGTATACAGCAATGGCAGATTGGCGGTGCCGTCATAGACCGACCAGTAGACCACATAATAGGGCCGGCCGTTTTTCGGATTGCTCGACAGGCGAATGGTTTTCGGCGCTGTGAAAGCGGGGAAAATGCCATCGGCCGCGGCGGTGCGGCGCAATTCCTGGTAAAACAGCCGCTCGGCCATCTGCTTTTGCAGGGCCTGCGGCTTCTTGCGGCTGGCCAGCATCTGATCGACCATCTTGCGCTTGATGGCGGTGGGATCGGCCAGGGTTTCCAGCCGGGCGCTGGCCTGCTGTTCGGCTTCACTCAGTGCCATGATTTCCTGCAGCACCGGAAAGCCGCTTTCCTGCAGATCAATGCGGAAGCGGTCCTGATAGCGCGCCTGCAGCGCAAAGGCGCTGGTGGCATTTTCAAGCCGTGTCAGATTGGCGCTCATCACCGCGCCCAGAATATCGTGAGGGCGCGCGCCCCACGGCCCCTGATCGCGCGCCACCACGGCGCGCTCGAGAAACACAATGGCGGCTTTCAGCGCATTGAAATAGCGGATCAGAACTGGTTGCGCAGTCACAGGCAACTCCCGAGGCCCTATCAGGAGGAGGCTTTGTAATCCGCCGCCTGATGCTGTTTCATGACGTCGGAAAAGCGCCGTGTGAAGGCATCATCGGCCAATTGCTTGCGGCGCTGGATTTCAGCGGAATTGACCATCGACTGCTCGTGCATTTCCAGCAGATCGGCAATATGCGACTGCGCCGCCGCGCCAATGCCGGCCATGGTCTGTTCGGCCGCCAGATCGACCTTCGAGCCAAGCGTGTTGATCTTGTGGGCGACATCCTGTTGGGCCGCAGTTTTAAGCGAATCCTCCAGCGCTTTATACAGCACGATGCGTTGCTCGGTATCGATCTTCAGCTTGTTGATCAGCGTGTTCTGCGCCGCAATCTGGTTGTTGAGACTGTCAATGAAGGTCTGGAACATGGAGGTGTAGCGCTCCAGCGTCTGCGAGGCGGCGAGCAGTTCCTGCTCCTTGGCCTGGGCCTGATTATACTCGGTGGCCGTTTCAGAGCGTTTTGTTTCCAGCTCGGTGCGCTGCTGCTGATCGGTGGTGGCGGCAATCTGGTTTTCCAGATCCATCAGCGCCGGATTGAGATCTTCGATCTTCTGCTGGGTTTCGATCAGCGCATCGGTGGTGGCCTGACGCCGGTCCAGCACCGTGCGCAGACTGGCCTCGGACGTGGCATAGCGGGTTTCCAGCACGGTTTTCTGATTGGTCAGAATGCCGACAATCGTGTCCGATTTGGACAGAAGATCCTGCAGATTACCGCCCAACGAGGTTGTGCGGACCCGCTCATTGCGCATGGATTTGGCCTTGTTCTTGGAAAACATGCCGACAAATTGCTCGATGCCGGAAAAGCTCTGCATGTTCTTGAATTCGGCGCCGAAGGAATTGGTGACATCCTCCAGGCTGAGAATCAGATCGGCAATATTGCCTTCCATGAGTTTCTGCTGGTTCAGCACATCCTGAATGCGGGCATTCTCGATGTCGAAATCAACCTCCATGAGGCTGTCGCTGGCGGCCATGGTGTCGAGCACTTCGGAGGACTGATCGATCTTCGAGCGCATCGCCTCGACCATCCCGCGGGTTGTCTCGATTTCCTGATCAAATTCCTGATTGCCGGCCATATGGTCCCCCTGAAAGCGGAAATTTTCGTCACTTGAATGTGCTGCAGGCTAATATAGGCATTTGCAGCGGAAACGCACGCAGAAGATGTTGGGGTGGGGGAGAAGCTTTACGATGACTGGTCGCGCTGAAGTTTTCAGGCATTGCTAACTGCTGCTGAGTTCAGCAATTCAGATAGAAAGTTGTGCTGTCGTGCAACGCCAAGCCTATGTGGCGTCTGGAACCCTACCCACCACATTGCCTCCCCGGCATCCATCTGACCTTACAATCTGGTCACCGACACCTGCTGGGTCTGCAAGCTGATCGGTGCAAAAGCTGATAGGAAGGCGACTTCTGCAGCGTCGCTGCCGACGCCGATGCGGGCGATGTTGGTGGCGTTCGCCATGTTGGTCGGATCGATCAGATGCCAGGTGCCATCGAGATAGACTTCAACGACGGCATGGAAATCCTGGGGCATGACATCGGGCGCATAGGCGCTGACAAAACGCGCCGGAATGGCCGAGGCGCGACACAGCGAAATCAGGACATGGGCGAAATCGCGGCACACGCCCTGGCGCTGCACAAACGTGTCGAGCGCTGTTGTCTGGGCGTTGCTCGAGCCGATGACATAGCTGAATTTTTCGAACAGCCACTGGCGCATGGTGTCGACTCGAAGGCCGCCTGACAAATGGCCGAAATCAGCCGCCACAAAGCTCTGAAACTCGTCAGAGGGGCAATAGCGCGAGGGCATCAGATACCGCACCGTATCGCCGGGCAGCAGATGCGGCGGCACGGCGTCGAGCCGGGCGATATCGAGGGCCGGACGGTCAATGGCAACGCTGCAGGAATAGTCGCAACGGAAGCTGTCAGCCACGCGAATCCAGGTTCGCACCCCCATTCCGTTTTCGGCAGCGACATCGGCGGTATGAATCGTATCGGGCAACGTGACAATTTCTGATGAGACGGCCTGATCGGCCAGATCCGCCACCCGTATCTGCGACAGAATATCCGTCGTCTGCGACAGATCGTAAAGCAGATTCACAGCGATCTTGAGCCTTGTCATGGCGCGGAGTTCCTAACGGGTCTGGAGTTTCACAGGGCTCGGCACGAAAGAGAGCCGGACGCAGTTCAGCTTACTGGCCGACTGCGGTATGGGTCAACGTCTGTCGAAGGTGATGGTTCCCTGGCGAATGGCGCTGTACAGCGGAGCCTATCTGACTTGTTCGCTGATTTGGAGGCTTGCCTGCGTGTCGGGGCCGGACACTTTGAAAAGTGATCTGAGTGATAGGATTTGAACCGACGCCCCTCTCAATATGTATGACGTTGAGAAGAACAAAACCGATTTCAAAACTAAACGTTTTATGCAGTCCTGCAATTGCGTTACAAGGACATTACAAGTGAATCGTATGTGATATCTACGCACTGGTAGCGGCCTAATAAATAGTCGAGGCAAACGGGGCTCGCGCTTGCACCATGTCACAACATCGGTACATAATTGTATTTTGAGTCATAGGGATATTTCAAGTAATGGCTGAGCAATCCGCTGCGATCAAAGTGACCAATATAATTGATCAAATTGAAGCGACCGCACCTTCAGAAGACATATCTCGACCGACAGAGGAGTTGGTAATTGGTATGGTTGGGGCGGTGGGCGCAGGTGTTTCCAAAACCGCAGCTGCCCTCAAAGCCATCCTCGAAACTGACTACGGATACAGTGTTGAAATCATTAAAGCGAGTGACCTCATTCGTGAAAATGCTGACAAGGCCAGCATCTCATCTCCTGCGACGCAAGGCTCGGACCGAATTAAAAATCTTCAAGCTATCGGAACGAAACTAAGTGTCTGACTCAAAATGATTGCCATTGATTTCAATATCTTGCGAGTCTTTT
>CAXBCI010000048.1:0-25394 GCA_963974065.1 uncultured Hyphomicrobiales bacterium
TGATCTCTGCCGGACTGCTGATCGCCATTCTCAAACTCAGCGACACCAGCTTTGAGACTTATTTTGAAGGCGCACAGTTCGTGCATTTTCTGCTTGGTCCGGCCACTGTGGCGCTGGCTGTCCCGCTTTACCGCAATCTGCCGAAAGTAACTTCGCGTTTTCTGCCGGTGCTGGCAGCCTTGCTGGCTGGTTCTCTAACCGCCATTATCAGCACTTTGAGCATTGGCTGGGCGCTCGGCCTGCCTGGCGATATTCTCGTGTCTCTCGCCCCGAAATCGGTCACAACGCCGATAGCCATGGGAATTTCTCAGCAATTGGGCGGCATCCCGACCCTGACCGCAGTTCTGGTGATCACGACAGGGATCGTCGGCGCCATGATGGTGACGCCGCTGATGAACGCGTTGAAAATCAAGGATTTTGCCGCCCGCGGTTTTGCCGTCGGCATCGCATCTCATGGCATCGGCACGGCCAGAGCATTTCAGATCAGCCCGCTGGCGGGTACGTTTGCCGGCATTGCGATGGCCCTCAATGGCGCGCTGACAGCATTTCTCGTACCCATCATCCTCAGACTGTTTTGACCAACCCGATCAGACAGCCTAACGCGACTGCACCGTTACAAGCGCGCCGGTGCCATCGCCAAATACAAAAACCGGTTGGCCGCCCAAGCGCTCCACACCGATAGCTGTTTTGATCCGATTCGGGATTGCAACTTCAAACAATTTTACAGGCTTTGCGCGGAAACTGTAGGCCGTTAGAGCGCCCTGTCCGAACCGAGGCAGCACCAGATCCATGACACCGTCGCCGTTGACATCCGCGACAGCCGACATGTTCAGTTCCGCACTGCCGATGATGTGATTGGACAAACCGGACACCTGGGCAATGCTCTGAAACCCGCCATTTTTCAGAGTCAGGATTTCCAGTTCTCCTGTCAGATGCGGTTTTATGACTTGAGCAATATCGAGCCTGCCATCACCGTTAAAATCTGCAATCCCGGCAATGTTCAACCATCTGCTTGGTAAGCCAATCGGCTGGGTCGCAGCGCTTTCAACCAGTTTTCCATTGCGCACTGTATAGACCGCAATTGCCGCGCCTTCCGTCAGGCTGGATCTGATGGTCACAAAATCAGCGATACCGTCTCCGTTCACGTCGGCAATCCTGGGTGCAATATCCTCAAACACCTGGGATGGCGGCAGCTCAAGCCGCAAGGTCTTGCCCGCCATGTTCACAACCAGGCTGCCTGCCTCAATCCGATCGCCCAGCGCGCCGTGGCCATAGCGCGTTGTCGGCTGCGCATACCAGGCGCGATTGTCAGCTCTGTCTGTTACGATATAACCATCTGGAATACCATCCGATGCCACCTTGCGTTGCGGCGGCCGGGCGGAAACAAGTTTCAGTCCGCCATCTCCTGTGCGCTGCACAACCGACCATTGTTGCCGGTTGCGGGAGAAAACCCGATCTCCGGTCTGGCGAATTTCATCTGATCCTATCGAAGACATGTCGGAGGATGGCGCAGCCACACTGCCCGCAAACCACGAAGCGGCGGCAGCATCCGACGCCAGCCAGAATGTTGCCATCACAATGAGGGACCAGATTTTCCCGTATGTTTTCATTCCGCCAAACCTCGTCTTTCCAATGAAATCAGCAACGGTCACGGATGGAGCCGCGTCTTCCGCCAACTTTTGCTCTCGGGATTTTCTCGTGAGAAGACGATACGGTCATGCAGCCGGAAGGCTCCATTCTGCCAGAATTCGATGCTCAATGGTTTGACCCTGAACCCGGACCAGTGAGATGGTCTGGGGATATCGGCATCCTTAAATTTTCTGGTATAATCAGCAACCTCACGTTCCAGCACGGAACGGGATTCCAGCGGGCGGGACTGGCGGCTGGCCCAAGCTCCAATCCGGCTGCCTTCTGGCCGGCTGTTGTAATAGGCGTCCGCCTCAGCGTCGGAGACCTGTTCCACCGGTCCGCGAATACGAACCTGGCGCAACAGGCTTTTCCAATGGAAACACAGGGCTGCCTGCGGATTGACCTGCAACTCCTGGCCTTTTTTGCTTTCAAAATTGGTATAGAAAACAAAGCCCTTTTCATCATGGCCCTTCAACAGCAGAATGCGACAATTCGGCGCCCCGTGCTCGTCGGCAGTCGCGACAGACATGGCGTTCGCATCGTTTGGTTCGCTTGCTTTTGCATCCTCCAACCAGGTTTCAAACAACTTGAACGGCATTGTTGCCTTTGGGTCGGCAATGGTGAAGTCACGGCTCATTAACCTTGATTGTGTAGTCTGATCGTCTATAGCCATGGAATTTGTTGACCCGTTTTATGCATGATGGATTTTCTTCACATCAGATATAGGCCTGTGCGCGTGACCCGCCAATTGCAAAGTTTTCTGATTACTGTGGTACTGGCCGGCTTGACGGGCGGATGCGCCGTATCGACCGGCTTTCTTGACAATAAGGTCGATGAAATTGTGACCGGCTCGGTCGGCAAATCAACAAAACCTGATAATGTGGACTTGGCCGACTGGGTGAGTATGCGAACAGCGCTGAATGAAGCGACCCGTGACACCATTGCAGGTTCCCCGGTTCCCTGGGAAAACGAAAGCACGGGTTCCAGCGGCAGTCTGATGGCATTTTCCGCGCCCAGCGACGGGGACGGCAGATGCAAAAATTTTGCAGCGACGTTGCAGAACATCGATGGCGTTCATCGCTATAAGGGCGAAGCCTGTACTGCCGGTCGTGACAATTGGCAAATCAGCCGCTTTGAGCTGATTGATCTCACTCCCTGACATCTAGCGTCCGGACCCTAATCTTCCTCTTTCACCCCCTCCATTGCCCAGCCTACGGTAAATCCGTGCAGAATGGTCGACAACAGAATGACCAGCCCCACCAGCGACCACAATTGTGGCTCATTGGTAAATTCCATATAACTTCCAGCATAGCACAGATAGTAAATCGAGCCGATTCCGCGCACGCCATAGACTGACACTACCGCCCGGTCCCGAAGCGTAAGATTTGTACCCAACAGGGAAATCCATCCCGATAGAGGACGGATCACGAACAGAAGCATCACAGCCATGAAAGCAAGCGTCCAGGTCAGATGAACGAACAGAATAGGTAGGACGGTTCCAAGCGCAATCAGCAGAAGTGCGGTCAGAGCGTGCTCAATCGATTCTGAAAAATCGTGCAGCTGGCGGTGAAAACGATGAGTGCTTTCAATGCGGCGCAGTGTCAGTCCCATTACCGCCACCGCAATGAAACCATAGCCCTCCACAAGTTCAGTGGAGCCATAGCATAAGAAAACACCGGCAAGTGCGACGACGCCCGAACCGGTATCGGCCAGAACCGATCCCTTCGGCACAACGAACAGCACTTTGCCCAGGGCCCAACCGCCCATCCAACCCATGCCGGCACCGACAATAATCCGGTAAAATACGTCCCGAAAAAGCCATTCCAGTCCCCATTCTCCGGGATTCAGCCCCTGCGCAGCAACAAGCAGCCCCAGATAGACGAATGGAAAGGCAAGCCCGTCATTAAGTCCGGCCTCGGTCGTCAGCGTAAAGCGGACAGGATGTTCTGCCCCCTCATGCGGAGGGCCGACCTGGACATCAGCCGCCAGCACCGGATCGGTCGGTGCCAGCACCGCACCCAGCAGAATGGCGCCTGCCACCGTCAGTCCCGCGACACCGACGCCGAGCAGCGCGACCGCCATGATGGTAAGCGGCATTGCGATGCCAAGCATCCGCATTGTCGGAATCCATTTCCGCCAGGGCAGCAGACTGTCGATCCGCATACCCGCTCCAAACAGTGCGACGATGACCGTCAACTCGCTCATCAGCTCCCAGGGCAGCGGGGTCTCACGAGGATCAGGCGCTTCGGAAAACCCCGGGATGAGCAGTGCCGCCCCGGCCCCGAACAGGATCATCAGAGGCGCGGATGCAGGCTCGCGTGTTGACACCAGCCTTGGCAGCCAGCGTGCTGCAATCACCAGAATGCCGATCACAGCCAGCATGATATGGTAGGGATTCAGAGTGAAAAATGGTTCGCTGGACAAGGTCGCTCCTGCTCAATGGGCTGGCAATCATCTTATATGATTCGCCAAACGCAATGTGCAGTCATCAACCCCAGCCGTCGAGGCCAATTCCTGGCCCGCACTGACGTAACATTATCGGCGGACAACAAACGGCAAGCGCGGGCGTTGCAACTTCCTAATTGAGTTCAGACCCTAATGTTTCATCACCAGTTCTGCGGTGATTTTTGAGGCAATCTGATGTTTTGCCTGCTTCAGATGCCTGACAGCCTCAGGTTCGATCTCCAATGTTTCATTGATGGCATAGTCGAGAATGGCCATCAGCGCTTGTCGCTGTTTGTACTCATCGCTGAAGCGATTGATGAAATCGCGCATATCATGGCTGACCTCTCTCATTTTATGCCACTGCCTCCGTTTGTCTGAACTTGCGCTCGTCGCGAGTCGTCAGACTGAGTTCAAGATCAGGCGCCAGCAAGGTGACGGAAGGGTGCGGCTTCAGATGAACCGCCCCGAACTCTCCGGACAGGCTGAACGCGGAGGCGAATTGCAGGGCCACAAGCTGTAATTCAAACATGGCGATGGCCATGCCGATGCATGATCTGCCGCCTACGCCGAACGGCATGTAAGAGGGATGCGAATAATCACGATCAAGCCGGAATTCCTCCGGCTGTTCCCAGTTGCGAGGGTCCTTGTGCAGCACCCAAGGGCTGATCATGACCATATCGCCACGGCGGAATTTGCGACCTTCAACCTCAGCTGATTGCAAAAACTCGCGCGACGTCCACCACCCAGCAGGATAGACTCGAAGGGTTTCCTTCACGAAGGATTCGCTCAACGGGGCCCGCCGCAAGGCACCGGAATCGCCGTTTTCCAGATCTTGCATCACGCTGTCGGCTTCATAGGCCAGGACATCGGCCAGTGACGGATCCAGCGCCATTTTGTAGAACATCCAGGAAATTGAAGCTCCGGTCGTATGATGACCGGCGATCAGAAGCCCAAGCAGTTCCGCATTGACTTGCTCGTCGCTCAAACCGGCCTCTTCCAGAGCCAGCAGCAGCGGCGAACGATTGTTGCTGGCACGGGCGCGGTTGATCACGGCCGCGACGATCTCACGGGCACCATCAATGCGTTGGCTGCGTTCGGCAGCTTTCCTTGGCCCATTCGGCAGCACCCGGAACATATCATCGGCCAGTTCGGATTCCACCGTCTGGACCGCCGCAATCAGTGCCATGCGATCGGCTGCATCCAGAACATCATGGCCAAACAGCGCGGTCGCACCCATCTGCAGAGCCAGCGGCGCCGAGATATTTGTCGGTCGAAACGGCTTCTGCGTTGCCAGTCCGGCAATGTAGCCATTCACAATTGCAATCATCTTCTCGATATTACCGGAGATTGCATTGCGTTGCAGGTGACGGTGGATCGCCGTTTTGGAAGCCTTGTGAGCGTCCCCGTTATTGGTCAGCAGGCTTTGCCCCATAATCGGCCGCAGCCGTTGCACCAGCGATCCCTTGTCAAGTTCACGTGTTGGCCATTTCAAAATCGATCTGGTGGCCTGCGGTGAATTACAAAGATAGATCGGGCGCAGTCCCAGAGCGAGCGGCACAAACCCCTGTCCCTGGTCAGTGGCATGCGCCCGGTCAGTCAATAATGTCAGCGGGTTACGCCGAAATGCTGGAACGTCGCGGAAGGGGAAATGCATCGAACTTCTCCAAAGAATTTACATGAGACAACAATTGCTGGAACCGCGGCCCTGACTGGGCGTCAATCGGGATTTCACCTGAAACCACGTTGACCGGCCTGCCGGCGGCATCTGTGCCGATCTTGAGTGGGGGCCCGTAGCGGTCGGTGACAATCCCGATGCGGGACAGTAATCGTTCATGAGACAGGTCCGAGAATGCCACCAGACGCGCTGCCTGCATCGCATATGAAAACCGAAACATGGCGGCGTAGGTTGTCAGCGCATATTGAAACCGTCGTTCGCCGGTGGTGACGACAAAACGACTGATTTCCCAACTGTTTTTGTCGGTTGGGTAGGGTTTGTTGGTTGCCAGATGTGCGAATTTTTCTGCGGCAAGATAGGGTCTGTCAGCTCTGATCGCACGGAACGATCCGACAATCTTGTCCCTGTATTTCACCGCACAATGCAGGGTATCCGGACGGTCAAATTCATCCCGTTCCAATCCCTGGTTCACCTTCAGGTCCCAGCCAAGTGAATCGACCAGAATGTGCTTTCTGAACGCCAGCACGTCTTGAATGTGATTTGAAGCGTCTTGTACATCTCCAATGAAGATGTCTATGTCCGAATCTGAATTCGATTTGCCTAATAAAAGCAAGGTCGCCTCCTGCCAGCTGTGTATGGCGAGAGCTAACGATGTATGCTAGAGAATAACCATCCCGATAAATGGTGAGTTTTGAAATGAACCTCGAAAAGGCCATCTCTGCAATTGAAAGCTGCTCAACTGAACGTCAGTTGGTTGAAGCTTTGAACACCATCGTCGCAGACTTTGGCTTTGGCGCTTTCTGCTTTCTTGATGGCGGGTCGCCAGGCAAGTCCGATCCGTTTTATATCGGCACCACCGGTGCCGGCTGGGAAAACGACTATGCGTCAAATGATTTCATTATCTTCGACGAATGCCTGAAAACCGCTCGCAGGACAAATACGCCATTCCTGTGGGCCAGCGTTCCCTTGCCACAACGTGCCGGCAAACGAAAACCTGGCGCACATCGCATCGTGGAAGCCGCAATGGATTACGGCTTTCAGGAAGGTCTGGTTATTCCCTTCCATTTTGTCGATGACATTGGACGGATGCGGTCGTGTGTCTGCACGCTTTTCTGGCAGGACAAACCACGGCATCTTTATCAGAGCGTAGAGCAGATCCGGCACATTCTCCATGTTATCCTGATTTACTGGATGCAGGAACTGATACGAACCCGCGAACCTGCCAGCCGCAGCGGCGATATCATTCCCTTCAGCCGCCGCGAGAAAGCCTTTGAGACCACGCGCCTGACAGATCGCGAACGTGAGGTTCTGTCCTGGGCAAGCCGAGGTAAAACGGCTGCTGAAACGGCTGATATTTTATCTATTTCATCTGAGACGATTGATACCCATATAAAGAACGCTATGGAGAAACTTCAGGCCGGTAACAAGACCCACGCTGTTGCCAGAAGCATTTTCCTCGGTTTAATCGACGTCTAAGTTTAACACATATGATTCTGGAAAAACCCAATGTCAGATCCCTATAAAGTTCTGGGGGTGACGAAGGGCGCGAGTGCTGCCGATATCAAGTCCGCATTCCGCAATCTCGCCAAGAAGAACCACCCGGACCAAAACCCTGATGATCCAAAAGCCAAAGAAAGCTTTTCGAAGATCAATAACGCTTATGATATTCTGAGCGACAGTGAGAAACGTGCGCAATTCGACCGTGGCGAAATCGACAGCGACGGCAATCCCGTTCACCCGGGATTTGCCGGCAATGGCTTTGGCGGTTTCGGCCAGAACAGCGGGCAACGGCGCAGTGGCCCGTCCGGGCAGACCCACACCGGAGCTGGTGCGGAAGAAATTCTGAGTGAAATTTTTGGCGGTCGCGGCGGTTTTGGCCGGACTGGATTTGGCCAGCAACGTAGTGGCGGATTTGGCCAGTCGGGCTTTGGCGGCGCGCGCTCGGCGCAAAAGGGGGCGGATGTCGAAGGCAGAGTGGCTGTTACTCTGGAAGATATCGATGCCGGAAAGAAGCCGTCCGTAACTCTGGGAGACGGCCGGACAGTCGCTGTTGCTTTGCCGAAAGGTGTCAAGGACGGCCAGACCATCAGATTGAAAGGTCAGGGCGCACCCGGAGCACTGGGCGGTCCCGCAGGCGACGCCAGAATTACTGTGAGGTTCATCCCGCATCCCCTCTTCAAGGTGGATGGTTCCAATCTGCGCTATGATGCGCCGATCCATCTGCATGACGCCTATCTGGGAGGCAAAATACAGGTGCCGACCCTGTCAGGCCGGATAAATCTCACAATTCCGCCAAAAAGCAATTCCGGCAACACTTTGCGGGTGCCCGGCAAGGGTCTGCCGGGCAAATCACGGAGAGGCGATCTTCTGGTCACATTGCTGATACAATTCCCGGATCAGGACGAACCTGAATTGAAGGCACTGATGACCCGCTGGGCCGCAGAAGGCCGACCGCCTTTGAAGACGAAATAACGCGTCAGCATTAATTCGGGTCAACAGAAACCGCGTCCAGTGACACCGGCGGAACGCTGGCTTCCGGAACGAAAAAATCTGGTTGCAGCGCAACCGAGGAATTGACCCGGTAGTGGTCAAACTCGCTCTGCCCCTCGGCCCACAGAAAACTGTCATCAATCAGGAATTGCCCGCTAAAACTGGTTGCGGGTTTTTGAAAAATCAGTGCGGCGGCATCGGCGACGATTTCAGGCCGGCGGCTGGCCTGCATCATCGCCTCACCGCCCAGGACATTACGGATGGCGGCCGTAGCGATGGTGGTGCGCGGCCAAAGGGCGTTGACCGCAATGCCCTGCGCGCGGAGCTCTGCAGCCAGCCCCAGCACGCACAGGCTCATGCCGAATTTCGCAATTGAATACGCCGTGTGACCGGCAAACCATTTTGACTGCATGTCGAGCGGCGGTGACAGCATCAGAATATGCGGATTAACGGCTTTTTCCAGATATGGCAGCGCATATTTTGACACCATGTACGTACCGCGGACATTCACCTGATGCATCAGATCAAAGCGCCGCATCTCAGTGGCGCGGACATCCGTCAATTGTATGGCCGAGGCATTGTTGACGACAATGTCGATGCCGCCAAAATGCTCAGCAGCAGACTTGATCGCCGTTCTGACAGAAGCTTCTTCCCTGACATCCATGACAAGCGGCAGCGCTTGACCGCCACTTTCTTCAACGTCTCTGGCCGCAGTATGAATGGTTCCCTGCAATTTCCGGTGGGGCCGGTCCGTCTTTGCCGCAACAACCACATTGGCACCTTCAGAAGCTGCCCGCCTTGCGATGGCAAGTCCAATGCCACGCGAAGCGCCGGTGATAAAAAGTGTCTTGTTTTTCAAGGACATCTTTACTGCTCCCGAACCTCCTGCAGGCATCATGATCAGCGCCACATTCGCCAGCACCAAGCCCGGCTCGCAAATTTCAGCGCTGCATTCCATTGTTACTGCCAACTGGTATCGCCAATCATCAGAAAATGAAATGCTTGAGCGCACAGCCCCTATCGGTCTATGGGTCAGCTCTGTTCAGTTCCGGTACATTGACACCATGTCGCAGAATACCCCTTCACACCAATCGGGACTTGCCCGGCAAAGCCCTGCCGCAGCAGCTTCAGCGGCTGAATTGCTCAAAAGCGGCAACCTTGTCGGCCTGCCCACCGAAACAGTCTATGGCTTGGCTGCGGATGCAACCAGCGACAGCGCTGTAGCGCGCATTTTTGCCGCCAAAAACCGCCCAGATTTCAATCCCCTGATATGCCATGTCGACAGCGTTGAGATGGCGCAGACCCTGGCGGCAATCGACGGGCGGGCGCAAACCCTGATCAAGGCTTTCTGGCCTGGCGGCCTGACACTGGTTCTGCCGCAATTCAAAAACTCGCCGGTCAGCGAATTGGTGACAGCCGGTCTGGGGACAATTGCCCTTCGCTGCCCCGACAACAGCTTTGTGCGGTCCCTCATCAGCTCTCTGCAGGTTCCCCTTGCTGCGCCCAGCGCCAATCCCTCCGGGATGCTCAGCCCGACACGTGCGAGCGATGTGCGCTCGGCGTTCCCGGTTGAAACCGTTGCGCTGGTCGTTGACGGTGGCGATTGCCAGGTTGGCCTGGAATCCACCATCGTCTCCTGTATTCCCGGCACACCGGTGAAAATGCTGCGTCCGGGAGCCATAACGCTCGAACAATTGCGCAAAGCGCTGCCCGGAGAGGCTATCCTCACTCACCACGCCAGTGCACAGGATCAGATCGCTCCGGCTGCGCCCGGCATGCTGAGCTCACATTATGCGCCGCGCGCCAGGGTCTGCCTGATTTCAGCCGATCAACTCCTGTCTGCCCCCGCTATCGCAACCGGAGATGCCGTCTTGACATTTGCAGCTGCCGCCGTTCCTGGCGAAGAGAAGGCTGCCGCCCGGCTTGATCTCAGCCCATCCGGCGATCTTGTCGAAGCTGCGGCCAATCTGTTTTCGATGCTGCGCCAGCTCGATCAGGCCGGACCGCAGACGATATACGTGGTTCCGCCTCCGCGCCACGGTCTTGGAGTGGCGATTTACGATCGCTTGCAGCGTGCCGCTGCGCCGCGTAACAATGAACCAACACATTCATGAATCAAAGGCATCGAACTTGGCCACGTTTCTGTATCAGCACGACAGCTTTCTCAATCACAAGACCCCTGTCGGCCATCCGGAACGACCGGACCGGATTCGTGCCCTGAAAGACGTTCTGGCCGATCCGCATTTTGACGCTCTGGTTAAAATCGATGCGCCAATGGGCGATGTCGCGACAGTGCTCTGCGCCCATCCAGAGAGCTATCTGAACATGATCCGGGATGCCATTCCCGATGCCGGCATTACCCGCATCGACAATGATACGGTGGCATCGCCCGGTTCCTGGGAAGCCGCACTGCGCGGCTTCGGCGCTGCAAACAAGGCGGTCGACGAGGTGATGACGGGCAAAGCCGGGAATGCGTTCTGTGCCATCCGGCCGCCCGGTCATCATGCGGAAAAAACCACCGCAATGGGCTTTTGCCTGTTCAACAATGTGGTGATTGCCGCTCGTCATGCACAAAAAGCTCATGGTGCTGAACGGGTTGCCATCGTCGATTTCGATGTGCATCACGGCAACGGCACACAGGATATTCTCTGGGACGATCCAACTGCGCTGTATTGTTCAACCCACCAGATGCCGCTTTATCCGGGCACCGGCGCCCTGTCTGAGGCCGGGGAACATGGCACGATTGTCAATGCGCCCCTGTCTCCGGGCGATGGCAGCGCGCAATTCCGCGAAGCCATGGAAAGCCGGATTTTTCCCGCGATCACGCGATTTCAACCGGACCTGATCCTGATTTCGGCAGGATTTGACGCCCATCACCGCGACCCGCTGGCGCAAATCAATCTTCATGGCGAGGATTTCACCTGGGTCACCGGGAAATTATTGGATTTGGCTGACACCCACGCTTCCGGCCGGGTGGTCTCTGTGCTGGAAGGTGGCTATGATCTCATGGGTCTGGCCGAGTCGGCGGCCTGCCATATCAATGAACTGATGAATGCCAGCAGCTGAGAGAGCCCAATGAGCGACGACAAGACAGATCTGAAGACAATGAGTTTTGAAGCCGCGCTCGCGGAGCTCGAGACAATTGTAGCACGTCTGGAAAAAGGCGATGTGCCGCTCGAGGAATCGATTTCAATTTATGAGCGCGGCGAAGCCCTCAAGGCGCGATGCGATATGCTGCTGAAATCAGCCGAAGAAAAAGTCGAGAAAATCCGCAGCAGCGCAGACGGAAAAACGGTCACCACAGAATCTTTGGATTAAGTATCCATGCCGTTTTGATTGACAGTGATTTCACACCTTTAAAGCTTTGAAACTGGCACGCCATTGACCTAGATTTGTGTAATGCAGTCGGTCCATCCGGTAAGGTCGGCTTGCCAGCAGTGAATGCGTTTCCAGCCGGCATCGCCATATGGGTGCTTTCCGATTGTTTCTGGCCAGCGCGTGCGCATCTGTGCTCAAATGTCTCAAAACTGACAAACCATGCTCAAGGAGGATTTCCATGACCTGGCACCCTGCAGCCGATCCACTCCCCGGCGACACAAAAGCTTGCGACGCAATCGAAACAATCATTGTTCCCCGGGCGCGTGACCTTGGAGGATTTGAAGTGCGGCGCGCCCTGCCCTCAGCCAGAAAGCAGATGATTGGCCCCTTCATTTTTTTCGATCAGATGGGCCCGGCCGAATTTCTCACCGATCAGGGAGTTGATGTGCGCCCGCATCCGCACATCGGTCTGTCCACGGTAACCTATCTGTTTGAGGGCGAAATCTACCATCGCGACAGTCTGGGAAGCGAATTGCCGATAGCTCCTGGCGAAGTCAACTGGATGACCGCCGGCAAAGGTATCGTGCATTCAGAACGGACTTCCGATGAAAAGCGAAAACAGGGCCAGAACCTGTTCGGCATTCAGACCTGGGTGGCAATGCCGAAGCAATTTGAGGAGATTGATCCGGGCTTCGAACATCAATCTGCCGAAGCGCTGCCAATTCTGCAGGATGGTGGCGCGAGCACCAGAATCATCATCGGCAACATGTATGGCCGCAAATCACCGGTTAAAACCTACTCCGATATGTTCTATGCCACTGTGGATATGCAGCCCGGCAGCGTCATTCCGCTCGATGCGGAATACGAAGAGCGCGGGATTTATATTGTCTCCGGAGAGATCGAAATTGCTGGCGATAAGTTCGAAGGCGGGCGGCTGCTGGTGTTCAAGCCCGGCGACCAGATCACAGTGCGTGCCAACACGGCGTCCCGGCTGATGCTGCTGGGAGGCGAGCCGATGGACGGACCGCGCCATATCTGGTGGAATTTCGTTTCTTCCAGCAAGGAGCGGATCGAACAGGCCAAAGAGGACTGGCGGCAGGCGCGGTTTGATACGGTTCCGGGCGACGCGGAAGAGTTTATTCCCTTGCCGGGATAGGCTGCAGGGGACATATATAGGTCACAATGACCGCCTATCTGGCGCCGCTCGCCAACCAGAACCGCCAACCGAAAAGGTGCCTCAGTGAGCCCAAGACCTGACACTCCGCTTCTCGATCAGGTGAACAATCCTGATGATCTGAAGAAGATTGCGGAGGCCGATCTTCCCAGGCTTGCTGAAGAACTGCGCGCCGAAATGCTGGATGCGGTGTCGGTGACCGGTGGTCATCTGGGGGCCGGACTGGGTGTGGTCGAGTTGACCATCGCGCTGCACTATCTTTTCAACACGCCTGACGACCGCATCATCTGGGATGTGGGACATCAGTGTTACCCGCACAAGATTTTGACCGGCCGGCGCGATCGCATTCGCACAGTACGTCAGGGCGGCGGCCTGTCCGGCTTCACCAAACGCGATGAAAGCGTGTATGACCCGTTTGGCGCAGCCCACTCGTCAACGTCGATCTCCGCCGGACTCGGCATGGCCGCAGCACGCGATCTGGACGGCAAGACCCACAAGATCATTTCAGTGATCGGCGATGGCGCAATGTCGGCCGGAATGGCCTATGAGGCGATGAACAATGCCGGGGCAGTCGATGCAAGGCAGATCGTCATCCTCAATGACAATGACATGTCGATTGCGCCCCCTGTTGGTGCGATGAGCGCCTATCTGGCGCGGCTGGTTTCCGGGCGCACTTACATCAGTCTGCGTGAAGCTGCCAAGGCCCTGACCAGCCATCTGCCGAAATTCATTCAGCGCAACGCCCGCAAGACCGAGGAATTCACCCGCAGTTTCTTCACCGGCGGCACTTTGTTCGAGGAACTCGGCTTCTTCTATGTCGGTCCGGTCGACGGGCATAATTTTGACCATTTGCTGCCGGTTCTGAAGAATATCCGTGATGCGGAAAATGGCCCGATCCTGCTGCATGTCGTCACCCAGAAAGGCAAGGGTTACGCACCGGCGGAAGCATCAAGCGACAAATATCACGGCGTTTCAAAGTTCAATGTGGTTACCGGCGAGCAGGCCAAATCCATTCCCAATGCGCCTTCCTATACACAAGTCTTCGGCAGCAGCCTGGTCGATGAGGCGCAGCGCGACGAAAAAATTGTCGGCATCACTGCAGCCATGCCTTCCGGCACCGGCATCGACATGTTTGGCGAGGCGTTCCCGGAGCGCACTTTTGATGTCGGCATCGCCGAACAACACGCGGTTACCTTTGCAGCTGGCCTTGCATCGGATGGTTACAAGCCCTTCGTCGCCATCTACTCGACATTTCTGCAACGCGCCTATGACCAGGTCGTTCATGATGTCTCCATTCAAAAACTACCTGTGCGCTTTCCCATAGATCGGGCTGGCCTTGTTGGCGCTGATGGGCCGACCCATGCCGGTTCATTCGACATTGCCTATCTCAGTTGTCTTCCCGGATTTGTGGTGATGGCGGCCGGTGACGAAGCCGAGTTACGCCATATGGTCGCAACGGCCGCTGCCTATGATGAGGGGCCGATATCGTTTCGCTATCCGCGCGGCGAGGGTCTGGGTGTCGATTTGCCCGAGCATGGCCAAATTCTTCAGATCGGACAGGGCCGGATTTTGCAGGAAGGTGGCAAAATTGCCATTCTCTCGTTCGGCGGCCGTCTGGGAGAGTGTCTCCGCGCGGCCGAAAAACTCAATGCCATGGGTCTGCCAACCACCGTTGCCGATGCCCGTTTTGCCAAACCGCTCGACACCCGTCTGATCGCCGATCTGGCCAGCAATCATGAAGTTCTGATCACCGTCGAGGAAGGCTCCGTTGGAGGCTTCGGCAGTCATGTGGCGCAGTTTTTGACTTTGAACGGATTTCTCGATGGTGCCGTCAAGTTCCGTCCGATGACGCTGCCTGATATCTATCTCGATCATGACAAGCCGGACATCATGTACGCCGCCGCCCGGCTTGATGCAGGCGCCATCGTCGATACGGCAACAAATGCGCTCGGCTTGCAGAAAAGCGAACTTATACGTCGCGCCTGATATAGAATCCGACATCAAACCTATCTAGGGTCTGAACTCAATTAGGAGATTGAATTGGCGCGGCCAGAAAAGCCCAAATGCTATGAACGGATTGCAGGTAAGGCTGGTTGCCTTTGCAAAATCTGTGAAACGGCAGTTGGGCTTTTCTGGCAGCGTCGCTTTGCGATGAGCTTGCTTTTGGCCAGGATGTCGTCGCAAAGGCTTGAAAACCAGATGGTTTCCTGCGCCTTGGCTCCTAACTCTGACCAAAATAAAACTCACCAATTCAACCTCCTAATTGAGTCCAGACCCTAGAGCACGCTTCATGGACCGCTGGTAAAACAGTGTCGCCATCATTTTATGCACCCAGGCGGGGCACCCAGGCAGCAACCATGTTCAGAACAATTGCATCCATCAGTTCGATTTTGCTGGCCGTCGCCATGCTGGTCTTCGGTCACGGTTTGCAAAGCGCACTCGTGCCGCTGCGCGCAGAGATTGAGGGTTTCGGTACGCTGGCCATCGGTGCCAGTATTTCGGCCTATTTTGCCGGCTTTGTCATTGGCTGTCTGGTGGGGCCGTATGTCATTCTGCGTGCCGGTCATATCCGCGCCTATGCCGCCATGGTTTCACTGGCCTCAGCCGTCGCACTGCTCCACCCGTTGCTGATCGATGAAACCGCTTGGGCAGTGTTCCGCTTTGCCACCGGTTTCTGCATAGCCACCTTTTATGTTGTTATTGAAAGCTGGCTGAACGAGCGCGCCACCAATGAAATACGCGGCCTCATCATGTCCACCTATGTTGTGGTGGCACTGGGCGGTATTATGGCCGGCCAATTTGCCGCCGCATTGGGTTCCGTCGAAGGCTTCACCCTGTTTATCGTTGCCTCAATCGTCGTGTCACTTGCGGTTATTCCGGTTGCCCTCACGACGTCCGCGCAACCTGCACCCATCACACTGGTCCGGTTCCGGCCCCGGCAGCTCTATAACACCTCTCCGGCGGCCTTCGTCTCTGCCTTGCTGATTGGAGTATCGGCCGCCTCGACATGGATGCTGGCGCCGGTTTTCGCGACCGGTCGCGGCTTTGACACCAGCTTTGCCGCCGTTTTCGCTGCCATCATGATCGGCGGCGGCGCGGTAGCGCAATGGCCGATCGGGCGAACATCCGACAAGTTCGACCGCCGTCTGGTCATCGTCGCGCTTGGCATCGGCTCCGCCATATTCTGCACGCTGCTCGGTCTGGCTCAGGGGGAGTCCAAGTGGCTCTTTCTCGGGCTGGTCTTCATGGTCGGAGTTTTCACCCACTCATCCTATGCCATAGCCGTGGCGCACGCTTTCGATCACAGCGAGCCGGATACCTATGTGGAAACCTCATCCGGCATGTTGCTGGCTTTTGGCATTGGCTCAACCATCGGTCCGCTGATCGCCTCTTTTCTGATGGCAATGACCGATCCGGGCGCAATGTTCCTGTTTGTAGCGGTGGTGCAGGTGGGAATGGTGGTCTATCTGATCTGGCGCATCAGAGCGAGCAAGGCTCCGGCAATACCGGGCCGCGAGGACTTTGATCTGGCGTCGACTGCACCGGTCATGGCAATGACCAATGATCAGGCGGTCGATCTCAATACCGATCTGCTGATCCCTCCGGCAATCGTCGAGGCCAATATGCTTCTTGAAGCCAACAATGCAGTCCAATTGCACGATTTCGGATACTCCGCTGAGGGGCTCACGGCAGATCATAGCGTTGAATTTCAATCGGAAGCAGGTATATCTGTCCGAACGCTGCCAAAGTCGGAAGCCGGTTGAGTGACAGGCTGCAATTTTTTAGTGGTCATCCGGTTTAACGCAAGCGGGAGGCAACATCCCTGTCGTGAAGATTGAATTAGGCAGCCATAGTCTGGACGTCGCCCCTGGCGTGCATGACGGGCAGAGAAACCGCATCGCATCCGCTAAAGTGGCAAAAGCCGCCGATGACGAGCTCACACAGTTTGCGGCAGCAGATTCTTGAGCAAAGCGCGGCTGGATCTTGAACTTGTCAATCGGGGGCTGCTGCCCAGCCGGGCGCGGGCGCGCGATGCGGTGCAGCGCGGTGGTGTCTCGGTCAATGGAACCACTGCCGGGAAAGCATCGATGACAATACAACAGGACGACCGGATCGAATTGAACGATCCGGCAAGTCAGTATGTCTCCCGCGCCGCGCTGAAACTGAAACGCGGCCTTGAGTATTTCGATTTCTCTCCTTCAGGCAGTAATTGTGTTGACGTCGGTGTCAGCACCGGCGGGTTTACTCAGGTTCTGCTGGAGGAAGGTGCCAGCGCAGTGTTCGCTTTTGATGTCGGCCATGGCCAGCTTCACCCGTCAATCTCAGACAATCCGCGGGTCGTCAGTCGCGAAGGTCTGAATGCGCGTGATCTGACGCGCGAGGACCTGCCCTTCCCGGTCTCGTTTCTGGTAAGCGATGTCAGCTTCATTTCATTGACCCTCGCCTTGCCGGCAGTCCTGTCGCTGGCTGAGCCAGGTTCACCGGGAATATTTCTGATAAAACCGCAATTTGAAGTCGGTAAAGGCCAATTGGGCAAAGGCGGCATCGTCAACGATCCGGAACTTGCTCTTGCCAGTGCCCATAAAATCGTCGACTGGCTGCAGACCACTGCAAAATGCAGTGTTATCGGTCTCACCCGCTCACCGATTTCCGGCGGAGATGGAAATCAGGAATTCCTGATCGGGATCCGGACACCGAAAAAAGGCTGATTATGATCAAAACTCTGACAATTGACCACCTTGGACGTGAAGGCGACGGCGTTGCGCGCACAGAGGAAGGCCCGGTTTTCGTGCCTTATACCCTGCCCGGCGAAGTGGTCCGCGCCTATGTCGACAAAGGGCGCGGCGAGATGATCGAGATCGTCGAACCCAGCTCTGACAGGATTGAGCCGGCCTGCCGCCATTTTGGCACCTGCGGCGGTTGTGCGCTCCAGCATATGAGCCCGAAAAGCTATCTGTCCTGGAAGCGCGAACAGGTCGAACATGCCCTGCGCAAAAACGGCATCACATTCCCGGTCGCAGATATGATCCCCGTTTCGCCGGGCACGCGGCGGCGCGCGGCCTTCTCGTTCAGGGCAGCCAGAGACGGCGTGCATTTTGGATTTCACGCCAGAAAATCAGATGAAATCGTCTCGCCCGAAGAATGTCCGATCCTGCATCCGGCGCTGGAAAAGCAGCTGGTCCGCAAGCCCGGCAAGAAAGCATCGGGACCTCTTGTCCGCTTGGCCGCCCTGGTGGTTCGGGCCAAGCGGGAAGAACGCATGATCGCCACGCTCGGGCGCAACGGCATCACCATTGATATGACCGGCCGCCCGCCTGGCAAGAACCGGTTCCAAAGCCAGGAATTGTGGGATGCCACTGCTCCGTTCTGGAAGGTTTTCCTCAACGATGAACTTGCCAGTATGGATCAGCCGGATGATGTGATTGACAGCGGCGGCTTCGAGCTGTCCGTGGCGCCTGGCGCCTTCCTGCAGGCCACCGCCGAAGCTGAAGCCGCCCTCGTTGATCATGCGGTGACTTTTTTGAAAGACTGCAAATCCTGTGCCGATCTGTTTTGCGGTATCGGTACATTCACGTTGCCTCTGGCGAAATTCGCCACTGTTCTGGCCGTCGAGTCCGATCAGGAGGCGTTGAATGCCTTGAAAAGGACCGCAGACAGAACGAAAAAGATCAAGCAGATCAGAACGTTGCGGCGTGATCTTTTTAAACATCCAGTATCACACGTGGAATTGAAAAAAATTGACGGTGTGCTGTTTGATCCACCCCGTGCCGGCGCCAGCGCCCAATGTGAGCAACTGGTCAAATCCACGGTCGGAAGGGTTGCGGCGATTTCCTGCAACCCGGTCAGTTTTGCCCGCGATGCCCGGATACTGATCGATGGCGGCTTCCAAATGCGTTCGCTGCAGCCGGTCGATCAGTTTCTCTGGTCACCCCATATCGAACTGGCTGCCACATTTGAGCGGTAACGGAGAACACAGCACCGGTTCTGGATCCCCGGGACAAGCCCGGGGAGGACGGGGTGAGAGGTTGTGGCCAGTTACGGAATCCGCTGCACACTCCGCCAATCCACCCTTCTCCACCATTCAACCCACAGCCCTCCTCCACCGTCATCCTTGGGCTTGTCCCAAGGATCCAGCGACCAGATTGCGACGGATATGAAGCGCACCATGCTGGGGCAGAATCTGCCTCATCGGGCACACCAATTGTCCCGCACTTCTGCAGCGCCACCAGTGTCAGGAGACTTTCTGCATCACGGCGAAGTAGAACCCGTCGGTGGCGGTTGAGGCCGGCGTCAGCGTGATCGACATCATGTCAGCCGACCAGGGTTGCGGCTTGTCAAAGCCGTATATGTCCTGCCAGACCTCGCCGGCCGAAACCAGTTCAAAGGCGGGATTGCCATTCAGAAACCCTGCCACGCTGTCTTCGTTTTCCGCGGCCAGAACACTACAGGTCATATAGATCAGAAACCCTTCCTGACAGACGAAAGGTGCGGCTTCCTCAAGTACGATCTGCTGTTCTTCCTGGCGTGCCTGCAACTGCTTTTCGGTGAGCCGCCATTTGGCATCCGGCTTGCGCCGCCATGTGCCCGAACCGGTGCACGGTGCATCGACGATGACCCGGTCGCAATTTCCCAGCAGAGCGGCCAGCCGGCCATCATCCGGCTTCAGCACAATGGTCTGATCGGCCCCTGCCCGCTGCAAACGCTCAAATATGCCGGATTGCCGGTTTCTGTCATTGTCATAAGCATAAAGTTTGCCAGTGTTTTTCATGGCAGCGGCCAGCGCCAGCGTCTTGCCGCCGGCTCCGGCGCAAAAATCCAGAATGGTTTCGCCCGGCTGCGCATACACCAATTCGGAGGCGATCTGGCTGGCTTCATCCTGTATTTCAACTCGGCCAAGCTGGTAGGATTCTTCGACCTGAATATTGGGGTGCCGCCGCGCCGCATCGGACGGCGGAATGCGCAGACCCGTGGACGAGATCTCGGCCAGCTCCGCGCCGAATGATTGCAGCGCCGCCAACTCGGTCTCGCGATCCGATTTCAGCGTATTCACCCGCAAATCCAGTGGCGGCCGGCCGCACAATGCTTTGGCTTCGACGATCCACCCATCGGCAAAATTCGACTGAAAATGCGGCACCAGCCACTTTGGCAGATCGGCCTGTATCCACTCCGGAGCATCCGCAAGACGGCGCGCATCTGCGGCTTCACGTTTGTCCGCATCCGGCAGGGCCGGAGCGAATTTATCACCATCAAAAGCTGTTTCCAGCTCCTGCCAGCTCTGGTTCCAGCGGTAAACCACCGTTCCGAACACCAGCGAGGACGCCTTGTCACTGTCCATGATCCAGCGTGTCGAGGCACGCCAGCGCAGCGCATCATAGGCCAGATTGCCGATCACGGCACGATCCCCTGATCCGGCAAAGCGATGCGCCAGGCCCCAGTCCTTCAGCGCCTCGGCGATCGGACGCCTCCGGTTCTGGACATCTTCCATCACTTCAATTGCTGCCTGTATGCGTCCGCCAAGTCTCATTGTTTTGATCGTCCATCTATCGGCTGGTCATCCCGATTGGCCCAAATGGCCATCAGCACCAGCAAGAATTCCATGATTGGTGCATGAGACCGCAAGATAAGTGACCGGATTGTCGTCTGCACAACCGATTGGCGATACACGTGCCCAAATTTCCAAGCTTCAGTAAATGCAACGCGCTGCGCTGCGACGCAACCCGTATTTGAAAAACACGATCAACGACGGAACTCATCCGTTCTGCGTCCGTTATCTCCCGAGGTAATTGCGCATATCGATCAGATACGTGGACTAAACGGAATCGAAAATGTGGAAACTTACGACAGCCTACGATCAAGGGCTCGCAGTAAAGCTCTCCGGAGATATCACATCAGTGGATATCAACGCGCTTTATGCAGCGTTCGATCTCAAGCTCCAGGCTCACAAAATACCAGCCTGTAAAAGCAAAAGTTCAAGCCGTTTCACTTTCGACTTTTGATAGGGAGCAATGATCCCGCATCAAGGTTGCAACAAAAGGACATTAATATGAATATTCTCTACAAAAGCCTGTGTTCAGGCACGTTGGCAATGTCGCTGATAGCCGGTGCACTCGCGCCGGCCGCAGCCGCACCGCCTCGTGCGCCAATTAGCCAGTGGAGCCAGTCAGATGTCATTCAGATTCATTCCACTCGCCAACAAACACGCCGCGCGGAGCGCCGACAGGAGCGTCGGGCGGAGCGTCGACAGGAACGCCGGGCGGAACGCCGGCAGGAGCGCCGACAGGATCGTTTTGAGCGACGCAATGGCCGTTACTACTACAATGGCTACCCCGGATATGAGCACCGTCGCTCTGGCTACCGGCAATATAATGGCTACTGGTTTCCGGCAGCCGCCTTTGTTGTAAGTGTCATCATAGGCGGATCACACAACAACAGCAGTGCCCATGTCAGCTGGTGTTATGATCGCTACCGGACATACCGCGCGTCGGATGATACGTTTCAGCCCTATCACGGTCCGCGCCGGCGTTGCAGATCGCCGTATTCATATTGATGCATGTTTGTGATTAATCACAACACGACGATGGGACACCCTGTGCTGCAGCGCACAGGGTGTTTTCACATAATCAGGAGATGACTAAAGGCCGCCGGCATAATTCGGGCTTTCCCGCGTGATTGTCACGTCATGGGCATGGCTTTCCGAAAGGCCGGCATTGGTGATGCGGACAAATCGGGCCTTTTCGTTAAATGCAGCCAGATCCGCGGCGCCAACATACCCCATGGCGGCGCGCAAACCGCCCGCCAATTGGTGCAGAACGGCGGATGTCGGTCCCTTATGCGGCACCTGGCCTTCAATGCCCTCTGGCACCAGCTTCAATTCGTCACGAACTTCCGCCTGAAAATAACGATCGGCTGAGCCGCGCGCCATGGCACCCACAGAGCCCATGCCACGATAGGCCTTGTAGCTGCGGCCCTGATAGAGATAAACCTCACCAGGGCTTTCATCAGTCCCGGCCAGCAGCGATCCGATCATGGCGCAGGATGCGCCGGCAGCCAGCGCCTTTGCCAGATCGCCGGAATATTTGATGCCGCCATCGGCAATCACCGGCACATCATGCTTTCTGGCCTCTTCAACGCAATCCATGATCGCGGTCAGTTGCGGCACGCCGACACCGGCGACAATGCGGGTCGTGCAGATCGAGCCCGGCCCGATACCAACCTTGATTGAATCTGCGCCGGCATCAATCAGTGCCCTGGTCCCCTCTGCGGTCGCGACATTTCCCGCGATAATCTGAACTCCGTTGGAGAGTTTCTTGACTTCGCGCACTGTCTGCAACACGCGCTCTGAATGGCCATGCGCCGTGTCGACCACAATCAGATCGACACCTGCTGCAGCCAGCGCTTCGGCGCGGGCAAGACCATCGACGCCCGTGCTTGTGGCGGCGGCAACACGCAAACGCCCGTGGTCATCCTTGGTGGCGTGCGGATTCAATTGCGATTTCTCGATATCCTTGACCGTGATCAGGCCGATACAGATCCTGTCTTCATCCACCACCAGCAATTTTTCAATGCGGTGCTGATGCAGCAGTCGTTTGGCGTCTTGCTGGGTGGCGTTTTCCTTGACCGTTACCAGTCCGTCTTTCGTCATCAGTTCAGAGACTTTCTGCGTCGGATCGGAGGCAAAACGCACATCCCGGTTGGTCAGAATGCCAACCAGTTTTCCGGTTGCGAACCCGCCGGATCCGCCATTTTCGACGACCGGAATCCCGGAAATGCCATTATCCGCCATCAACAACATGGCATCCGCCAGAGTGGCATCAGGACCGATGACAACCGGATTGACCACCATACCGGATTCGAACTTTTTGACCTGCCGCACCGCTTCAGCCTGCTCGATAATCGTCAAATTGCGGTGGATCACACCGATCCCGCCGGCCTGGGCCATTGCAATCGCCATTTTGGCTTCAGTCACCGTATCCATTGCCGATGACAGGATCGGCAGATTGACAGAAATACTGCGTGTGATCCGGCTTGCAATCCTGGCCTCTGCCGGCATCACCGTGGAGTGAGCGGGCAGCAGCAGAACATCATCAAATGTGAGAGCTTCGCGTATGTTAGCGGTATCCACAATCGTGGCCATGCCAACTCCTGTCGGTAAGAATGATTAACGGGCGGGTTGGCAATGCCAGATATCACGCATCTGCTATGTTGCAAATGCGAAAAGCGGCTTTATTGCTGTTCCGCTTCGACTTTCGGGGCCATGCCGCGAAAATCTCTGGCAATCAGATAGGTTTCCGCCGAATCCTTGCGGCTGGCTGGCGGTTTGTAATGTCCGACCTGCCTGAAATCGCGTTTCAGTTCGTTCAGCAGCGTGTGCTCGGTGCCGCCCTGGAACACTTTGGCGATAAAAGTGCCACCCGGAGTGAGCACCTCGCGGGCGAATTCGACCGCCACCTCACACAATTGTATAATCCGCATATGGTCGGTCTGTTTGTGCCCGGTGGTCGGGGCCGCCATATCGGACAGCACAATATCGGCCTTGTGCCCGCCCAGCGCCTCGCGCAACAGATCCGGAGCATCGTCGTCGAGAAAATCCTTCTCCAGCAATGTGACACCCGGCAGCGGTTCCATGGCAAGATAATCGATCCCGACAACGCGGATATCATCGATATGGCTGCCGACTTTCTTGGCAGCAACCTGCGACCAGCCGCCAGGCGCTGCCCCCAGATCAACAATGCGCTGTCCTTTGCGCAGCAAATTGTAC
Organism: uncultured Hyphomicrobiales bacterium; assembly: GCA_963974065.1. Classification (GTDB taxonomy): domain Bacteria; phylum Pseudomonadota; class Alphaproteobacteria; order Rhizobiales. The sequence continues at coordinate 23,491 of CAXBCI010000048.1, forward strand.
TTTTCATCAATCTCGAGCAGTTTATAGGCCGCCCGCGAGCGCATTCCATCGATTTTGGAGCGCTGCACATAAGGATCATTGAGGTGGCGCTGCAGCCATCTCGTCGAGGATATCTTGCGCCCGCGCGCGGATTTCACCCGCACCGAAAGGCCACGATAGCCACCGCTGCCGCGCCCACTGCCTGGCCCTTTGGATTTATCGCTCATCAGTTGTATCGTCCATATTGCTTGTCGGCTTGCTGTCTTGTGGCGGTGTTTGCCGGGATTTGGACTTCGGACGTTTTCTGCGCCACGGCGCACTGCGCAGGCCCCGCCGCACCAGACCATGACCGTCCTTGTTCATCAGTTCAACCAGAATGCCCTCTCTCAGACCACGATCCGCAACGCGCAGCTGATCGCAGGGAAATTCCCGGCGGATGGCTTCGAAAATTGCGCAACCTGGCAGCACCAGATCGGCGCGGTCCGGTCCAATGCAAGGATGTCCGACCCGCTCTTCATAGCTCAACGCCAGCAATTTCTGGGTCATCGCTGCAGCATCGTCATTGCTCATCCACATGCCATCGACCCGGCGGCGGTCATAACGCCGCAGTCCCAGATGCACGCCGGCCAGTGTCGTCACCGTGCCCGAGGTTCCAAGCAGATGATACCGCCCGCGCGATAGCGCCTGCTGCAACTCGCGGTGCTTTGGAAACACTGCCAGCATGTCCTGCACCTCTTTGACCATGATCTCGAAACTGTCCCAGGTGACATTTTTGCCATCATGACGTTCCGACAGGGTGACGACACCAACCGGCAGCGAATCCCAGGCCCGTAAGGTTCCGCCCAGGCGGTTGCGCTTTCTGCGCCCGCGCCGGTCCATCCATACGATTTCAGACGAACCGCCGCCAATATCAAACAGCACAACCCCGTCGGAGCGGGGTTCCACCAGAGACGAGCAGCCCGTTACAGCCAACCGCGCTTCGGTTTCGCGATCGATGATCTCCAGATCAAGCCCGATTTCCCGCGATACACGCTGCAGAAATTCAGCACCGTTTTCTGCCGACCGGCAGGCCTCTGTGGCTATCAATCGAACCCGTTCGACCTTGTGGTATTTGAGCTTGTTCCAACACACCCTCAAGGCCGAGATGGCACGGTCCGAGGCCGCGTCACTCAAACGGTTATTCCTGGAAATTCCTTCTCCCAACCGGACAATGCGAGAGAATGAATCGATGATGCGAAATCCCTGATCTCTGGGTTCGGCAATCAGCAATCTGCAATTATTGGTGCCAAGATCGAGAGCGGCGTATTTGGTGACAGATTTGGCCGATGCTGATGGTCCGCTGTCATCCTGATGGCCGCCGTGCCTTGCATAGGCCCGTTTGCCGGACCCAGCAGTTGCAGGCGAGGCAGCCTGCACAGATGGTACGCGCCCGGCCCCTTCGGCCTGACGACGGTGTGCAACGTCCTCAGCACGCTGCTCCGCATCCCCATCACTATATCCGGCAGCCGGTACCGATTCATCCAACATCGCAGCTGACAATGCCTGCGGCGATGCAACCCTGGCAACTGGTGAGCGGATCGCGATTTCAACGGATCCATCGCTGCCATCTGGTTTCACAGAACTGCCATGCTGCTGCAAAACTGATACCGGCTCGGCACTTACGGTGCCGTCAGACATATCATTGCGCGCAAAACCTGTGTCCTGCGAGGATGAGCCCGGCACGCCGGAATCCCCATCCTTACTCGTCACTATACTTTCCTCACGCCTTACGCTGGCGGATTGCCAGTGGCGCTTTTACGTTGCCGTCAGTGTAACACTGAATGCGCAGACCGCAAGCTTGAGGATGTTTGGTTGCTAAAGCCGGATTGCGCGCTAGATCGCTTCACGGTTACATGGAATCATTTGACCGGTTTTGCTCGTTTGCC
>CAXBCI010000049.1:0-23637 GCA_963974065.1 uncultured Hyphomicrobiales bacterium
CGGGCAGTGGCTCCTGTTTGCCACAAGAGCCACAAAAATCATAAGACAAGCGTTTCACGATTTCATTGAACCATTTGATGCTCCAGATCAGTTCATCGGCAAGGCAGTCAACGCCGCGCCCATTACGTTTCAGGGCGGGCGCATCGTACCAGTTGGCTAACGCTGTCCGGTGGGTTGATCTGGAGCACCGAAGGCCGGGCTTGCACGCCCGCCGGACGTCGTTACACTCCGCTTGTGGTCATGAAGACCACGGCGCGAAGTGTGCCTAGCCGGCAAACGAGCAAACCCGGTCAAATGATTCAATGAAACCGTGAAGCGCTCTAGAATCTGCCTGTGTCCGGATCCAAATTCGAACCCGGTTTGGAAAGACCGGTCGCAACAGAATGTCCGTGTCATCATATCTGATAGATGCCATTGGCTCACTCTGGCGTTCGAACTGAAACATTGAAATTCCCCACCATTTGTCAGTGCTGTCTTTTGCATCAGCTGATACAGACGGACCCACTGAAAGCCAGTTCCTGCTGCGCCCGGCCGCTTGGGTATCAATTATCCTGGCAACGATCGGGCCAGTCCCGCCGGACTGGCTATTTCCCCAACCCTACCAAATTCCCTGTTGCAGCAACCCGTCTGTAAGCCGCAGATCTCAAACAGCTCCGCCAGGCCGTTCGCCTGTTTCTGCGGGCTCACATTACCTCGCAATAGCCTACCGAAATCCAGCCTTGCTCAAGGTCATTTGAATGCCTGTGCCAAGGCGATGGCTGATGGCGAGGGAACCGGCTCCGACGCCGGTGCGCACCGTGCGGGTTAACCGTGCGGGTTAGTTGACAAGTAGAGGAGATTGAGTCACTCATATTATCTATATGTATAGACAAATAATGCCTCTCCTGATTTTCCGGCAGAGGCCACGCAATGGGAGGCTCTTCAGAATGGACTCAGGAACACAACACCGGCACGATAGGGTTCGCGCGTTTCGTAGCGCAACAAAATCGGTCATCGCGCTTGCGGTGTCAACGCTTATCGCCCCGGTCCTGGCGATTGGAGTAGCTGTCGCGGATGAGGCAACCCCGGTACCTTCGACAAAGCCAGAACGCCTGGTCGTTCGCACCTGGGGAGGCCCCTGGCGCGACACTTACCGTGAGGGCGCGGCTGCAAGTTTTACTGCCAAGACCGGAATCCCGGTCGAGTTTGACGTGACCGATTTCAATGAAATCCAGGTAAAAATCGGTCAGGCGGTTGGTGCCGGCGCCCGCCCGCCGGTCGATGTGGTTCTGACCATCGAAGCGATGGCCTTTGCGGCGCAAGTGCAGGGGGTCTCAACAACGCTGGACCCGCATCTGATCGAGAGTCTGGACCAACTCAGCTCTGTCGCTCGTCCCGAGGGCGCGACAAACTATGTGAATATTTCGACCTACTCTCAGCCGATCATCTACGATCCAGAACAGGTCGACTTGCCGGCCAGTATTTCCTGGCAGGAGATTTTTGATGAAAAATATGAAGGCAAATTGTTCGTCACCAACACGTTTTCGTCGTTATTGTATCCGGTGGCCAAAATGCTTGGGCTGGATTTCCGGACCGACGATATGACCCCTGTGTTTGCCAAGATTTCCGAATTGAAAGGCAATATCGGGGCGGCAGGTGACGAAGAAGAGTTCATTGCCGGTATGGAGGCCGGAGAGATCAGTATTGGCGTGACGCTGGCAGCCACCGCGATTGAACTTGGCGGGCTGAAATGGATCGTGCCCGAAGAAGGTGCGCTGGTTTCGTCGGAAGCCTTCTATGTACCTGCCGGGCTGCCTGACGATGTCAGCTACTGGGCTCAAATCTTCATCGGCGAAACGCTGACGGCGGAAAACCAAGGCCGGATTGCCAGTGGCATCGGCGAAGCGCCGGTCAATCTTCAGGCGGCGGTGCCGGACTTTATGCAGGGCGATCCCGCGTTTCCGATCACTGAGGCGGATATCGCCAAATACGGCATTGTCGTGCCTGTTGAAATCGAAGCCAGAAATCGGGACCGCTGGCAGGCGGCCTATACTGCAGCAATTCAGCGCTAGGATCGCGGCTTGACCACGAAGGATATTGGTGCGGTGGACGGCGCAAAAACCGTCTACCCGATCGTCAGACTTTTGAGTGCTGTCAAAACTTATGGTCAACTTAACGCTATCGATCATGTCGATCTGGACATCCGTCCGCGGGAGTTGTTTACCCTGCTCGGGCCCTCCGGGTCCGGCAAGAGTACGGTGCTGCGGGCTATTGCCGGTCTGATCTCCATTGATGGGGGTCGGATCCTGATTGAGGATCAGGATGTAAGCAACATTCCGACGTTTAAGCGCAATATCGGTATGGTGTTTCAGTCCCTGGCGCTGTTCCCTCATATGACGGTGTTCAACAATATCGCTTTTCCGCTGAAAATGCGGCGCCTGGGACGGGCAGAAATTGCCAAACGCGTGTCAGAGGCGCTGGATATTGTGCGTCTGCCGAGGATTGCCGAGCGCCAGGTGCACGAGCTGTCCGGTGGCCAGCAGCAGCGCGTGGCGCTGGCCAGGTCACTGGTCTATAACCCAAACCTGCTGCTGCTGGACGAGCCATTCGGCGCGCTTGACAAGCGTCTGCGCGAGGAGATGCAGCTCGAGATTGTGCGGCTGCACAAGGAAATTGACGTGACCATTATCAATGTCACTCACGATCAGGTCGAGGCGATGATCCTGAGCGACAGGATCGGCGTGATGAATGAGGGCAGGTTAGAGCAGGTCTCGGCCGGTGAGGACCTCTATCGACGCCCCAAAACGCGCTTTGTCGCAGAATTCCTGGGCCGGTCGAACTGCATTGATGGCCTGTTGCAAACCGGTATGGGCGAGGATCTGGCGATTGTGACACCTGGCGGTGCTGTGCTTGCGGTGGATTCGCGCTTTGCCAGTGCGGAAAATCGCACCTGCACCGCGATCCTGCGGGCGGAGGATATTGCACTGAGCACAACTAATTCGGAAGCGCCGGGTATGGCGGGCATTGCCGGGAGGGTTGATCTGCGATTGTTTGAGGGCGAGACGGTCTATTACGAGGTCGTTGTTGACGGGATCGAACCGCGAATCCGGGTGGCAAGCCGTGATGGCGCCTTTGCCCCCGGCACTGATGTCTGGTTATCCTGGCCGCGTGAACAGGTCTGGGTGGTGAACGAGGCCTCGAATGGCCAGGCGTGACATCAGCCCCGGCTGGGCGGTGATCGATCTGATCATTGCGCTTGGCGGGCGACTGCGGATCCACCGGCTGGCACCGGTGCAGCCTTATATTCTGGTCGCTCCGGCGGTCTTGCTGGTTTCACTTCTGACAGTCGGTATCTTCTATCTTGGCTGGCTTAGCATTCATAGCTATGACACCTTTCTGCTCCAGCAAGGCCCGCTGTCGATGGAGCAATACCTGCGTCTGGTCGAACCACCGTCGGGTGCATACTATCAGCAGACCCTGATACGCACGCTGGTGATTTCGCTGCTGGTGACTGCGGGATCCCTAATGCTTGGATTGCCGGTTGCCTACGTAATCGTGCGAACGCGTAGCCGTTTGTTACGGGTGACTATTCTGGTGCTGCTGCTTGTGCCGTTCCTGATGGGCGAGATCGTGCGCACCTTTGCCTGGTACATGATCCTTGCCAATCGCGGCGCGCTGGGCTGGTTCGCCTCGCTGTTCGGGATCGAGGATGGCGGCCTTCTCGGCACGCCACTCGGCGTTTTCATCGGCATGATGCAGGTGTCAGTGCCGCTGGTGGCGCTGCTGGTGCTACCGGCCGTCAGACGCATTGACCCCAATCTGGAGCGCGCCGCCGCGACATTAGGCGCTTCGCCTTCCCGTATCTGGTGGCATGTGATGATCCCGCTCGCCTGGCCGGGCCTGGCGGCGGCGACCGTTGTCGTGCTGCTTTTGAACATTGCCGAATACGACATGCCGGCGATCCTCGGATTGGGACGGCTGCCGTTCGTGGCCAATGTGATCGGCGATATCTACCGGCTCCAGCAGAATCTCTATCTGGGTTCGGCATTCAGCTTGGTTTTGCTGGCGTTGTCATCGGTCATGATTGTCGCTCCGTTCGTGCTGATCCGGCTCTATCTGCGTGTGTACAATGCAAGGAAGCAATCATGATGGGCCCAGTAATCCGCTCGGCGTTGATCATCGTTATCCTGCTGGTAGCCGTGCCGCTCGTCATCGTCATCATTGCTTCGTTCAGCGGCGGCGAACGTCTGACATTTCCGCCCGAAAGCCTCTCGGTCAATCCTTACCGTGCGCTGATCGGCAACGATTCGATCCGCGGGGCATTGTGGCGCAGCCTGACCATCGGCGTGCAGGTCGTCGTGCTGTCGCTGATTACCGGAGTGCCGGCCGCCATTGCGCTGGTACGATACAAGTTCCCGTTCCGCTTCAGCATCGGCATGTATCTGATCATCGGTGTGGCGACGCCGCTGATCGCCTCGGCATTCGCGTTCCTTGTGCTCTTCACCAAGGCGGGAGTGCTGGGCTCGCTCTGGCCAATCTCGGTCGGCATTACTGTTGTCAATCTGCCGTTTCTGATGTTTTCGGTGGCTTCTTCGCTCTACAGTATTGATCCGCGGCTGGAAGAAGCCGCCGCCACCCTCGGGGCCGAACAGGTTCAGACATTCCTCTTCGTCACGCTGCCCGGAATCATGCCCGGCATTCTGTCGGGGACGATCATGGTGTTTGTGTTGGGGATTTCCGAATTCGTGATCTCGCTGCTGTTGTCGACAATCAACATCCAGACCCTGCCGATTGCGATGTTCGCCAGCCTGCGCGGCCCGCCCCCACCCGAAGTGGCTGCTGCAGCGGGACTTTACGTCATAGCGGCGCTGCTGGTGGTCCTGACGCTGACCAGTTTGAAAAGCACTGAACAATTCTTCTATCGATCTGATTGAGCATCACTGTCCGCCGCACCTGCCGGATGTCTGTGGAATGCCATTTCAGATAGCGGTGCTTGCCGACCAAATCCGATAAAGGTCTGCTTTCCCACCTTTGAGCGCTTGTGCGTTGTATCTGCCGATAGGCGCAGTCCCCCTGAATGCTGGCTTCGTCAGGCCATGCGGCGGTTTTCCTGAGCTTCCAATGCCTCGCTATAGCGTGTTGCAGTCCAGCCCTCCTCGAGAGCTTGCAGGGTCAGCGCTTTTTGTGTTTGCGGGGCGAGTCCGCCAGTGGGCGGGTCGTTGTCCAGACTGGTCGGAAAGGAATAGCCATCGGCTGCACAGGTGACTGCATTTTCAATTTCTTCAGCAGACAAGTCTGCGTTTTCGCGCGCATTCTGAAGGACCGGATAGATGCGTTTGCACATTGCGGTCCGGTCAATGGTTTCCATCGGCTGGCCAAATGCCGAGGACACCTGCAACAGGTTTGCCATGCGCTCTGTATCCGTGGTCCTGTTCGGTCCGGCCGCATGATAAAGTGCCGGACTGAAAAACAGCAAATCGCCTTTTTTCAAAGCAAGTTGCACGAATCTCTTCTCGAACTCGGTGCGGAAATCAGGGCGTGTATACGCTACGTAGCCGGCGCCGTAACGCTGGGAGAATGGCAGGAGTTTTGTCGGGCCGCTTTCAATCGACATATCGCAGTGGGCAACCGCCCCCTGCAAAGTCAGCGCTGCAGACATATGATGCAGATGCGGTGGATATTGCGCGGCGCGTTCGGACGCCAGAAAGCCGAGGTGGTAATCGCGGTGAGCTTCCTGGGCTTCTCCGCCGGGATGCACAAGATTCACCTGCGAGGCCATTTTGTAATTCGGTCCCAGCCAGGCTTCACAGCCCAGGGCCACCATGTCATTGCCGTAATAGCGGATAAACACCGCCGGGTCTGCCTCGCAGAGCTTTTGCATCGAGTTCCAGACACGGTCATTTGCCCCGGCTTTTGCAAAGTGATCGCCGCCGCCGCCGGAGTTTTTCTCGCGCGCTATAATGCGGTTGTAGATGTCGCTTGCCGCATCAATGATGCTGGTATCGGGATAGGCGTTCTGAATGACGAATGTCCCGGCACCATTCAGCAATACGCCTGCCATTTCAGCCAGGACGGATTGCCGTCCATCTTGCTCTGCAAAGACTTCGCGAAGGTCACTGGCGCGATAGATCGGGATGTTGTTCTGAATGTCAAAGGCATGCGGCACATCATCCATGCGGGTTTCGCCGGCCAGGGACTGCAGAAATTCCTCCAGACTGGCGTCCTGCCTGGTGTACCAGGCCGTCGGCCGGGGCGTATCGCTTTGGGTTGTGCGGTCCGTCATCGTGTTCTCCCTCGTCGCAAGCTTTACACATTATAGAATTTGCGCCATGTCATATTCATAAAAAACCATCAAAAAAACATCAAATTGTATCGGTTTCAAATGTGGGCTCGCCTAGATTTCTGATCAAGGAAATTGCACTTCAGGCTGGCGTCAGCACGGCAACGGTTGATCGTGTTCTCAACAAGCGAAGCCATGTCAGGCACCAGACCCGCGGACGGGTTTTGCGCGCAATCGATGAGCTGGAACGACTCCAGGACAGTCTGGATCTGTCGGGCGAGCGATTTCTGATCGATATAGTGATGGAGGCACCGGACCGGTTCGCGCAGGTCGTGCGCATGGCGGTCGAGGCTGAGGTCTCCAGCTTTCTGCCGACCCTGTTTCGACCGCGTTTCCATCTGCGCGAAACCTGGAGTACTGCCGAGCTGGCCGCGCGGTTGAAGCGTATCGGCCATGGCGGCAGTAAAGGTGTGCTCCTGAAGGCCCGTGATCAGCCACAAATCAGAGCTGCGATCCAGACCCTGCGGCAGCACAATGTTCCAACGGCAACCCTGGTAACCGATATTCCCGACAGTGGCCGCATTGGTTATGCCGGACTGGACAATGCTCAGGCCGGAGAAACGGCCTCCTATCTGATGGCGCGATTTGTCGCTGCCAGGTCCGGCGCCATTGTTGTGACTGCCAGTCATGACGGTTTTCGCGGCGAGGAACAGCGCGTCAGCAGTTTCAAACGCGCATTGGCAATAGAGCGACCGGACCTGACTGTCACAGAAATCAGTGGCGGCTATGGCCGGTATGATGCGACGCGAACTCAGGTTTTCGAGTTGTTGCGGGGCGGTATGGAGATAATCGGCGTGTATTCGGCAGGCGGTGGCAACACGGCAATTCTGGATGCCTTTCGCAGAATGGATGCCTCAGAACCTGTTATTGTGGGTCATGATCTGGATGATGAGAACAGGGAACTGCTGGCGCAAAGACGCATCAGTGCCGTGATCATTCATGATCTGCATCAGGATATCCGCCACGCATTTTCTGCCTTTCTGCGGTTTCACAAACCGAAACTGAACCTTGAACCTGCGAGATTCTCCAGCGTCCAGATTATCACGCCGGCCAATCTTCCCGTTGGTAATTGAACCATTTTGCCGCAGCCGAATACCGTGTCGTTATTACAAGGGTTGGCTGTACTATGCTGACAGCAACCATGGGACTTCCTTATGTATCCTGTTTTCGCGCTTGTTCTGGGTCTTGTTCTGGCGGGCTTGCCGCTGGAAGCTGTCGCCCAGGAGCCGGTTGACCTGCAATTGGTGTTGTCTGTTGATGCCTCAGGCAGTGTGGATGAAGATGAATATCGGTTACAGCTTGGAGGGATTGCAGCCGGCTTTCGCGATGCGGAAGTCCAGCGCGCCATATCAGATGGCACGTTAGGGCGTATCGCCGTATCCTTGGTGGTCTGGGCAGACGCCCTGCGGCCCAAAGCTGAGACCGTCTGGTTTGAGATTGCTTCGCCGCAGGATGCAGAAGTGTTTGCCCGCACGGTGGAAGCCATGCCGCGCACGGTTGTCGGGGCGACCGGTATCGGGGCAGGGCTCGCCTGGAGCATTCGCAAACTCGAACGAAATGGTTACGTCAGCGACAGAGCGGTTGTCGATGTTTCCGGAGATGGCCGCGAGACGACCCCCCGCGATTATACGGTGCTGATTGATCAGGCGACTGCCATGGCCGCGGCGCGAAATATTGTGGTCAATGGGTTGGCGATTCTGTCTGACGAGAAAGATCTCGATCGCTGGTATGAGGAAAATGTCCGCGTTGGCCCCGGCAGTTTTGTCATGGTCGCAGTCGATTTTGGCGCGTTTGCCAAGGCAATGCGACTGAAGCTTATCCGGGAAATCCAGCCATTGGAGAACTTTGCGCTGCGTTCGCGACCTGCCGGAATTGGTCCGTAACAGGTCAATCCGACGATGATTGCACCGCTGTTTGCAGCCTGAAATGCACGGATTCTGCGATGCCCGGATTTTTCAAAGCGCTGTGAATGCGAGTATTTGGTGCGGTATTTTTTATAGAATGCGACAGATTTTCCTGCATCATGTCGCAATTCGGATAGTGCGATTTGGTGGGTTTTAGACCCTGATTTGACCTCTATATAGCTGATTTCATGCAGCAAATTATAGAAACCGGACGCCTCAGGGCTCGTGTAAATTTGCCGCGTCGGCCTGTTGACTTTGGTTGGTAGGGTTGCACTTATAGGAAGCAAGGGCGACTAAACCGTCGACAGAGCGTGGATTGAACCACCCAACTCCAGAGCGGGATCTGTTTGATCCGGCAATGAGTTTTGCTGAGAGACATCTCTCGACAATTCCCGTTTCGGCACTTTTTACGCGAGTCCGCCTACCAGCGGTCTCTTTTTTTTGATTTACACGAAATCCGGAGGATCTCTATGAGCGATACACACCTGCATCCGAAAGTAATGGAAGCACAACAGATGATGGAAGACGGCCGTATGGACCGTCGCGAATTTCTGCGCGTTGCAACGCTGCTTGGCGTCTCAGCTGGTACTGCCTATACAATGGCAGGGCTGATCGAACCAGCAGAGGCTGCGACCGACGGCACGCTGCCGTTTCCCGCAGATGATCCGAATGCCAAGTCGGGAGGCATTCTGAAGGTCGGCATGGAAGTCCAGAAAATGGAAGATCCGGCTACCTTTTCCTGGGTGGAAATGTCTAACCAGGCACGTCACATTCTTGAACATCTGTCCATGACCGGACCGGATAATATTACTCGGCCGATGCTCGCAGAAAGCTGGCAGGCATCCGATGATCTGACATCATGGACATTCAACATCCGCAAAGGCGTCAAGTGGCACAATGGGGATGAGCTTGTTGCAGATCACATCAAGTTCAACTTTGAGCGCTGGATGAACCCTGATCTTGGATCGTCCAATGTGGGTCTGTCGTCCATTTCAGGCATGCTTGAAGAAGTCGATGGCAAGAAAAAGATGGTTGACGGCTCCATTGAGGTGATCGACAGCCACACGATCCGCTTCAACCTGCAAAAGCCTGTGCTGTCGTTTCCAGAGGATATGTATAATTATCCGACGGCGATTGTGCATCCAAGTTTCAAGGCACCGCTTTCTGAGAATGCAATCGGCACCGGCCCATACATGCTGTCAGAACTGGTCGTCGGCGAGAAATGTATTCTGAAACGCGCCGATGGGGATTATTGGGGTGGCAATGTCTATCTCGATGAAATCCACTATTATAATTTCTCTGACGAAAATGCGCTGCTTGCGTTCTCAAGTGGTGAAGTGGATACGATTTACGAATTCGGCGTGGAACAGCTTGAATTTGCAAAGGCTGTTGAAGGCAAAATCATTTCTGCCCGCACAGCCCAGATGCTTGGGCTGCGCATGCAGGTTGATCAGGCACCGTATGATGATATCCGCGTTCGCCGTGCGTTTCTGATGGCAATCGACAATGCTACTGTCTTACCCTTTGTCTATCCTGAGGGTGGTGATGTGGGCGCAAATGTCCACGCGGCACCGATTCATCCGGAGTATTTTGAACTTCCAACTCAAGTTCGTGATGTGGAAGGTGCAAAAGCACTACTGGCCGAGGCCGGTTACGCTGACGGAATTGAGCTGACGATTGATGTCGGTAATACGGACGGCCCCTGGCACCAGACCGTGGTGGAAGTTGTCCGCGATCAGGTCAAGGACGCAGGCATCGATCTGAAGATCAACGTCATGCCAGCTTCAAAATACTGGGAAATCTGGGACAAGACCCCTTTCGGAGCCACCGCATGGACACATCGCCCTTTGGGAACGATGGTATTGTCACTGGGTTACCGGTCCGGCGTTCCGTGGAATGAAACGCACTTTGCCGATCCTGAATTTGATGCTGCACTGGACGACGCGGAAGCAACGCTGGATGTAGCGGAACGGCGCAAAAAAATGGAAAAAGTGGAGAAGATCATGCAGGATGCGGCGATCAACTGCATTCCGTTTTTCCGACCGCTTTATTCCATTGTCAATGACAATGTGAATGGACTTGAACTGCATCCAACGAACTATCATCAGTTCAACAAGGTCTGGAAAGTCTAGTATTGCTGTCACAATTGGGCCGCGAGCAGATGCTTGCGGCCCTGTTTTTTGCGCAGCGCACGGTAAATGAACTAAGTCCGGGGCCGATATGATAAACCTGCTACTGAGACGCGTTCTGCAGATGATCCTCATCATGCTGACAGCGTCGCTCATTCTGTTTGTCATATTTGACACGCCGGAATTCAAGAAACGACTGGCAGTGCAGGAACTTGGCGGTTTTGCCGTAAGTGCACTGACAGAGGCGAGCTATCAGGGCTGGCTGGAAAGCAAGGGCCTCAACGTTCCATTCTATGAGCGCTACGGAAACTGGATCGGGTCGGTGGTGCAGGGCGATCTTGGATTTTCCTATGAGAAAAACCGGCCGGTCGGTCCCTTACTCTTGGATAAGCTGAAGAATACGGGGATTCTGGCCTTTTGGGTGTTCGCCCTGATGGTGCCATTATCGCTGGTTCTGGGCGTCCTGGCGGGTATGAAGGAGGGGTCCGTGCAGGACCGGACAGTTTCCTTCATCTCGGTGTTTTTCACCAGTATTCCCGAAATTGCCACCGCGATCTTTCTGACGGTCTTACTGGCGCTGGGCCTTGGTCTGGTGCCGGCCAAATCGTCGATGATCTCGGGTTTTGACTGGAGAGCTCTTGTTCTGCCGGTGCTGACCCTTGTGATTTACGACTTTGGCTATGTAGCCCGCATGACACGGGCGTCCATGGCGGAGGTGATGACCTCGCAATATATCAGAACCGCTGTTCTGAAAGGCTTGCCCTACCGGCGTGTGATCATGAAACATGCGCTGAGAAATGCCCTGATTGCACCTTTTACCATTATCGTGCTGCAGCTCAATTGGCTGCTCTCCGGCGTAGTCGTCGTTGAAGTGTTTTTCGAATATGACGGGTTCGGCAAACTACTGCTGGAAGCAGCGCTGTTCCCCGATGTGGAAGTCGTGCAGGCCTGTACCCTCGTCGCCGTACTTGTGGCGGTCCTGTCCCAGATTATTTCAGATGTCGGCTACACGTTTCTGAACCCACGCATTCGGTTTAGCTAGGAGCTCGATGATGTCTGTTACGGCGATACAACTCCCCCGCACAACGCTGATCGAAAGACTGGCGAAACCCAAACCCATGCTGATCCTGTTTGCGATCATGTGGGTTCCGCTCACTCTTTACGTGATGTTCGATCTGAGTGATCTGATATTGTTGCCAGCGATCCCGGCGACCATTGCGTTGTATGTGGTCTGTCTGTGGGCGTTCCGAGAATCCACCGTTGCGCTGATCGGGTTGACGCTGGTGTTCTTCTGGCTGATCCTGGCTGTTTCAGCTCCCTATCTGCCATTGCTGGATCCCAACAAGCCGATTGCACCCTTTGCTGCGCCCTGGTCTGAGAAAAAAGACACGTTCTTCGTTCTTGGCAGTGATTTCAAAGGCCGGGATATGCTCTCCCGTGTGATCTGGGGTTGTCAGAGGGTTTTGATCTGGGGCGTGTCCGCAACAGCGGTGGCTTATGTGATCGGCACGTTGCTTGGCCTGACAGCGGGCTATTTATCCGGATGGTGGGATGAAGCCATTTCCTTTATCGGCAATGTGTTTCTGTCGTTTCCGGTGATGGTGCTGTTCATCGTCATCCTGAATTATCTTGGACCGTCCGGCTTCAACATAGTGATTGCCGTGACGTTTGCTTCTGCGCCCGCCATCATGCGTATTGTCCGGGGACTGACACTTGACGTTAAGACCCGCGATTACGTTTATGCCGCGCAGACCAGGGGCGAACATCCGCTTTATATCATGGTTGTCGAATTGCTGCCGAATGTGCGCGGGCCGCTTATTGTCGATGCCTGCCTGCGGCTTGGCTATACGACAGTTGCCATCACCACACTGACCTTTCTCGGCCTTGGCCTTCAGCCGCCCGATCCGGACTGGGGTCTGATGATCCGGGAATCCGCGCGCGTCGCGATGCTGTGGAAATTTTCTTACATGTTGCTGGTACCGGCCCTGTCAGTGTCGTCACTGATCCTCGGGTTCAATTTGATGGCCGACGGGCTGCGCGACATCAGTCTGAAAGACTAGGTTCAGGGACAGGAAAAGATCATGAGTGAAATTACTCCCGTCCTTGAATGCAAGGACCTTTCGATTTCCTATACGACACGGGCCGGTGAAATTCCCGCTGTCATCAATTTCAACCTCAAGCTCATGCCCAATGAAGCTCATGGTATCGTCGGAGAATCCGGCTGTGGCAAGTCGACCGTTGCTCTCGCGATCATGCAATATATGGGCAACAATGGTTATATCAAAAGCGGAGAGATCCTCTTTAACGGCCGCGATATGACCACCATGAGCGAGGAGGAATTGCGCGATATCCGCGGCTCGCAGATCGCGATGGTTTATCAGGAGCCGATGGCGTCTTTGAACCCGTCCATGAAAATCGCTGATCAACTGGCTGAAGTGCCGATGTATCATGATGGATTAAACGAAAAGGATGCCAAGGCGAAAGCCCTGCAGATGCTGGAGAAGGTGAAACTGCCGGATCCGCCACGGATCATGAACGCCTATCCGCATCAGATTTCCGGCGGGCAACAACAGCGTGTCGTCATTGCAATGGCGCTGTTGTCAAATCCCAAACTGCTTTTGCTTGATGAACCGACCACCGCACTTGATGTGACCGTGGAGGCCGGCATTGTGGAACTCATCCGAGAGATTGCAGAAGAGTTTGGAACCTCGCTGATTTTCATCTCTCATAATCTGGGTCTGATTCTGGAAACATGCGATCGCATCACGGTGATGTATTCCGGCCAGGCGGTTGAAATCGGCGATATTGGTGATGTCTTCGATGAAATGCGCCATCCCTATACGCGTGGATTGTTCAACTCGATTCCGTTGCCGGGTGCCGACAAGACGACGAAGCCGCTTGTGCCAATTCGCGGTCAGTTGCCGCTGCCGCATGAACGCCCGGATGGCTGTTATTTCGGACCGCGCTGCGATTATTTTGAAGCTGGCCGATGTGATGAGGGCCTCGTTCCGCTGGAAGAAATTGCCGAGGACGCAGATCATTTCGCGCGCTGCGTCAAATTCCGCGAAATCGACTGGGAAGCCGAAAAAACAGCGGTGGTGGTGCGTGAGGCCGTGCTGCCAGGCGATGTGGTTCTGGATATTCAGGATCTGCAGAAACATTATGAAATCGATCGCGGCGGATTGTTGTTTTTCGGCGGCGAAACAGCCATTATCAAAGCCAATGAAGGCATTAATTTTCATGCCCGTGAGGCTGAAACCGTAGCGATTGTCGGAGAGTCCGGCTGTGGAAAATCCACCTTTGCAAAGGTCCTGATGGGCCTTGAGGACGCGACCGCCGGGAAGGTACAGTTCGGCGACGTCGAACTTGGCGAATTGAATGTTCATGATCGCACCGCTGATACGATTGCCAATTTGCAGATGGTTTTCCAAAATCCGTTTGATACCTTGAACCCAAGTCACACGGTGGGCAGTCAGATCGCGCGAGTGATCCGCAAATTCGGGGTAGAAAGCGAGCCAGACAAAATTCAGGCGCGGGTTCTTGAGCTGCTGGATATCGTCAAGCTTCCACATGATTTTGCCAAACGCAGGCCGCGACAATTGTCAGGCGGCCAGAAACAGCGTGTCGGCATTGCCCGCGCTTTTGCCGGCAATCCATCGATGGTGATTGCTGACGAACCGGTGTCGGCACTGGACGTTTCGGTGCAGGCGGCGGTAACAGAACTGCTGATGGACATTCAGCGCGACCACCGCACCACCCTTTTGTTCATCAGCCATGATTTGTCGGTCGTGCGCTATCTGGCAGACCGCATTGTTGTCATGTATCTTGGTCAAATCATGGAGCAGGGCCGCACCGAGGAGATTTTTGCTCCGCCGTATCACCCTTATACAGAGGCTCTTTTGTCGGCGGTTCCAATAGCAGATACATCCATTGAAAAGCGCAAGATTGTTCTGGACGGGGAAATGCCATCCTCGCTCAATCCGCCGGAAGGGTGTCCGTTCTCGACGCGTTGCCAGCACAAGATCGATGGACTTTGTGAGACGGTGGTGCCACCCGTGCGGGTCTTCTCCGGAGAAGCTGGCAAACATGGCGGACATGAAATCATGTGCCATCTGAGCGAAGAAACGCTGAGTGACATGCTTCCCGTATTCCGACAGAAAACCCCTGAGGAAATGGAACCGGCGGAATAAATTGTTCCGGCGATTTTGTGGCGCTGCTGCGAGCAATGCCGCTGCAACTCAGCTGTCTGAGTTCTCGTTGTTGCGCCTGGTTTTGGTTGCCAGTTTGAGGAACTGCGGTGAGGTTCTGATGAGTGCGACAAACCGTCTGTCCGGCCTCGGCGACAGTCCCGGACGGGAAAGCGAGCGGATGATCGTGAACACCACCAGCATGCCATGCATCAGACTTGTGTACAGGAACATGGCCGGCGTGCCGAACTGCTCGGCGAAGACCGCTGCGAAGAACGGTCCGCCAATCGCGCCTGCGGAAAAAAAGAACATCAGCCCGGCTGCAACCAGCACATATTGGTCATCTTTCGCCTGATCGTTGGCGTGAGCCGCCGACAGTGCATAGAGCGGCATGGCAAAGGCGCCAAATGCAAAAATGCCAATCAGGCTTGCTGTCTGCGACGTGCCGCCCTGCATGGACAGAGCAATTCCAGCGCCCATGGCGCCGACGGTGGCGATCAACAGTGAAACCCGGCGGTTGAACCTGTCTGACAGCCAGCCCAATGGATATTGCGACAGGATGCCGCCGGCAATTCCGACACTCATGAACCATGCAATTCCAGTTTCATCAAAGCCGACATCCTGGGCGTATAGGGGGCCGATCATTCGAAATGCCGAATTGGTCAGACCAATTGTGAAACATCCGAAACAGGCAAGCGGCGATATTGACCAGATGGCTTTGAGGTCAAAGCGGAAATTTTCAGGCGGTTTCGGACTGGACCGGTCGGAGAGCGATATGGGAACGATCGACAGACAATAGAGCATCGCCGCGACCGAAAAAATGGCAAAGCTCATGACACCGAAAGCGGGAATCAGAAATTGACTGCTGGTGACGGCGAGTAGATCGATTATCCGGTACAGGGATAACACGCGGCCGCGATTTTGTTTCTCGGCTTTGGAATTGATCCAGCTTTCAATTGTAGTGAACAGGCCGGAGAAGCAGAAGCCCATGATAAACCGCATCAAAAGCCAGAAAGTGGAATCGATCAGCATGACCATCAACAATGTGCTGACCGCAGACAGCGCTGCCAGAGCGGCAAAGGTTCTGATATGACCAACAGACTGCAGCAGCCGCGGTGCATAGACACAGGCCACCAGAAAGCCCGCGGAATAGCCGGCACCGATCAACCCGATATCAAGCGGCGAGAAACCCTCTGCGGTCCCCCGCAAGGTGATCAAAGTGCCTTGAAGGCCGTTGCCGCCCAGCAGAATGCCGGCTGCAATCAGAAGGGGAATTAGGGTAAGGGGCATGGGTGCCGGAGACTCATCTGGCGTTTCTGTCATCAAGCGCCCGAAATGACGGAATGTCCAGTGTGACGGCCGGGATAACCCGGCACTTCAGACAGAGGCAGCGCAAGAGGGCCTTCACATCATCGCCTATCAGTCGGGAGGAGACGTGCTGACCTATGTAGACCCAGTCAAGTTTCAGCAATTCCTCGATTATGAGGGCCTGGACCGGGTGCTTGAAGCGCATCAAAAGTGCGGGTTGCCGCCAGCATATTTCAAGGAAATCTATACACGCTTTGCCAAATCACTGGTGCAGGTTGGTCCGTATCGCGACGACGATGTTGCGCAGAACCAGGCCGTTGGCCTGCCGATAGATCTGGTGGCACTTCAATCGCCCTATGCGCCGCAAACCAGCCGCGTTGATGTTTTGCTGTTGCGTCAGGGAAAGCCGCTGGAGAATATTCAGGTCGCGACGTTTCAGCGCATGAACGATGGCACTGTTGCACGGCGATTGACCCGCAGTGATGCCGAAGGTCTGGCCGGAATCACTCTTGATAGCGGTGGGTTTTTCTTTATCAGCGCTGTGCAGATGGAAGAGACAGATCTTGCGAAATTCAAGGAAGACACAGGCGGGCGCAAACCGGTATGGCACAGTCTTTGGGCATCGTTGAGTTTTCATCTTGAAGCTGACTGAGTGCCTATACGTACCGGACCTGATCGCCTGACTGTGTGTCGAATAAAAAGTGAAGCCGCCAGCGTCTTGAGACGCTGGCGGCTTTTTTTGTTGTCCGGCGTTTGGTGTTGCCGAACTGGTCTGTAGGAGACATGCAAGGCGGCAGCGCCAGATGATGGTGCTTTTGTTGCCAATGCGCCGATAAAACTTCACAAATTGAGCTATCGGCAATTGCGAGCGGCCCTTGATCTGTCGTAGAAGGTGCTGAATTTTCAAATGACATTGAAGGAATGACCAGCCCTATGGCGCGGCAATTTATCTATCATATGAGCGGGCTTTCAAAGACCTATTCCGGCGGCAAAAAGGTGCTCGATAATATTCACCTGTCGTTCTACCCGGACGCCAAAATCGGTGTGCTGGGTCCCAATGGAGCCGGTAAATCCACTCTGCTGCGCATTATGGCAGGTCTCGACAAGGATTATACCGGTGAGGCCTGGGCGGCCGATGGTGCCAGGATCGGCTATCTGCCTCAGGAACCGCAATTGGATGGGTCGAAGGATGTGCTCGGAAACGTCATGGACGGCGTTGCTGAAAAACAGGCGATCCTCGATCGCTACAATGAATTGATGATGAATTATTCTGACGAGACCGCCGAAGAGGGCGCTCAGCTTCAGGATGTTATCGATGCACAGAATCTATGGGATCTGGACAGCAAGGTCGAAATGGCGATGGAAGCGCTGCGCTGCCCGCCGGGAGATGCGTCGGTGGAAAATCTGTCCGGCGGCGAAAAGCGCCGGGTCGCGCTGTGCAAGCTGCTGCTGTCAGAACCCGACCTGCTGTTGCTTGATGAGCCGACCAACCACCTCGACGCCGAAACGGTTGCCTGGCTGGAAAAACATCTTGTCGCCTTCAAAGGCTCCGTTCTCATCATCACTCATGACCGCTATTTCCTAGATAATGTGACCGGGTGGATTCTGGAACTCGATCGAGGCAGCGGGATTCCCTATGAGGGAAACTACTCGGCTTATCTGGAAGCGAAATCCAAGAGGATGGCCCAGGAAGGCCGTGAGGATCAGGCGCGTCAGCGCGCGCTGGACCGGGAGCGGGAATGGATTGCCGCCAGTCCGAGGGCGCGGCAGACCAAATCCAAGGCCCGCATCAATGCCTATGACGAATTGGTCGAGCGCAGCGCAGAGCGCAAGCCGGGACAGGCGCAGATCCTGATTCCGCCCGGTGAACGGCTTGGCCAGGTGGTGATTGAAATGGAGGATGTCTCGAAAGGCTATGGCGAGCAGCTGCTGATCGATGATCTGTCGTTCAAGCTGCCGCCCGGCGGCATTGTCGGCGTTATTGGCCCCAATGGTGCCGGCAAGACGACGCTGTTTCGCATGTTGACCGGACAGGAAGAACCAGACGCCGGCTCAGTGCGGCTGGGAGATACCGTCAAGCTTGGCTATGTCGACCAATCCCGGGACTCCCTGGATGCCAACAAGAATGTCTGGGAAGAAATTTCCGGAGGCGACGAAATCATCAAGCTCGGCAAGCATGAAATGAACAGCCGCGCCTATGTCGGCGCTTTCAATTTCAAAGGCGGGGATCAGCAACAGAAAGTCGGCTCATTGTCAGGCGGCCAGCGCAACCGCGTTCACCTGGCGAAAATGCTGAAATCCGGCTCGAATGTCCTGCTGCTTGATGAGCCGACCAACGATCTTGACACGGAAACTCTGGGTGCTCTGGAAGATGCGCTGGAGGATTTTGCCGGGTGCGCCGTGGTCATTTCCCATGATCGCATGTTTCTCGATCGTCTTGCCACACACATGCTGGCCTTCGAAGGCGACAGTCATGTCGAGTGGTTCGAGGGCAATTATGCCGATTATGAAGAAGACAAGAAACGCCGGCTTGGTGCGGATGCGGTGGAAAACCCGCGGCGCATCAAATACAAGCCGTTTACCCGTTAGGCCGGTTTGTCATCTGGCCGCTCGCGGGCGGCCAGATACAGCATCAGGGCGATGCTGAGCACAACGACATAGAACCAGAACAAAGTCTGGAAGGCCACAATCGGCGTTTGCTGGATTGTCTCGTCACGAATGAGAGCGGCTGTTATCCACTGCATCACACCGACGCCGCCGACGGAAAAGAAATTCATCAGCGTGACGCCGCGCCCGACAAGATGGGGCGGGAAAAACTGCCGCGCATGGGCCATCAAAATCGGGTAGTTCATCCCGGCAAATCCGCACAGGACAAGCATGGCTGTTGTCAGGCCCAGGCTTGACGACGGCCAGATGGCAAGCACGAGCATTGAACTGACAACCAGAATTCCACCACCGAAATTAAGCCATTTGCGCGACGGAAACAGCCGGTCCAGCGGGCCGTAGACTATGCTGCCGGCAATCATCGCCAATGCCATCCAGAGAGTTGCGGTTCCGATGGCAGGCGTGTCAGCTGCGAAGACTTCAGACAGATAGGGTGCGGCCCAGTAGCCGCGTATTCCGGCCGGCACAGCATAGGCCACAGCCATCAACGGAAAAATCGGCCACAGCAGTTTCATTTTCAAAAGCGTTGAAAATGAACCACCGGGAATGGCCTGGCTCTGCACATCATCGTCGGTGGTTGGATCTTTGACAAAAAGCAGGATCGCCAACCCGATGACGAGTGTCATCACAAACAGCCCGAACATCACCGGCCGCCAGCCAAATTGCGTCGCCAGCACTGCAAGCGGTTTGGCCCCGGCGACATTTCCCATGGTTCCAAATGCGACTATCCAGGCGGAATACAAACCGAAGCGAGCTGGCGGAAAGGCTTTGGCAAATATGAAAAATGACGCCATCAATACCGGAGCGCAACCTATTCCGATCAGGCCCATGGCGATGATCAGATGCAGCGGCGTCGTGGCGAAGGCCATCAACATCACACCGCCGCCGGCTCCAAAAGTAAAAAGCGCGGCTGTCATGCGTCGTGGCCCGTAGCGGTCAAGCCACAGACCCACTGGAAACTGTGCGAGCGCAAATATGACAAACCAGGCACCCGAAGCAATCGACAGTTCTGTCGGCGTGGCGCCCAGATCCGCAGTTAAATCACTGGATAAAACTGCCAGGAATGCACGGTAAAACTGGCTCATCATGTAGCCAAGGGCAAGGACGGCAATGCCGGGAATCATCGAATGCTCGGAAATTGAGGTCTGGAACCCCGCTTATGGCACTGGCCGGACCTGCAAGGCAATTTCATAAATCTGATGACAGCAGAAGTTGTTCTGAAGCTGTGGCAGCTTCACCTGGAATTTCGGAATCAGTTCAAACGGTTGGGCATTGATGCTGAGATTCAGATTCAGGGTGCGGATAGTCGGCTGCTGATCGATCTATTTGCATATCCGATAAGTGCCACTCTTACCGTGCTTGGCAAGATCCAGGTGAAAATGGTCCTGATGGTAGCGATCCGCTTTTGGCCCCAGCACGGTGGTAAAATACCGGCAGGCTCCGGCATTGATGGCGCGCAAAAACTGGCGTTGAGCGCCTGGCCCGTTCCAGCCCTTGGCCACAGTGACCGTTTTGCCGTTGGCAAGTGTGAAAGCACTGATATCCATTGCATTGCCGTAGCCATGTTCGGAAAGTTTCGCGCCTTTAACACCATTGCGCGTACGGCAGGAGAATGATGCGGCGACGCGCAGACTGACAATATCACTGCCAAAGACCTTTTTGGCCGTCGGCTGCACAACAGTTTCCACCCATTTGGCAGCGGCAAGCCCGAGCGGTCTTTGGACGTTGGCCTGAGGAGATAATTTGACCGTCTGCGGTGTGCGCAGGCCGGTGAGGCCGACCAACTGGCGTTTCGGGCAGGAACTACGCAGCGCCGCCCCTGAAACCTTGGCCAAAATCAGCGGAGCCGCAACCCGCTGCCTGTAGCCGGCCTTTGGCAGCAGCGGCCTTATGGCGGCGATTACGGTCAGAGGTTTTGCGGGTCTGGTCTTCGGTGGGGTCGGAACTGCTGCCACGGCCGGTGCCGGCTGGGCGGCAAGCGGCTGCGGGGGAGGAGCCGGCGCAAAGGCAGATATTGATGTGCGATCTGCGCTGCTGTCTGTTGCCGCGTTGCTTTGCACAACAAGGCGGGGACGCGGACGCGGAACCGGTCCGGCTGACCGTGCATTCGCCGGGCCGGCCTGTTTTGTCTTTGTCTGACGCTTTGTCCGGGTTTGAGGCGCTGGTTGCGGTGTCGTCGAAGGCTGACCGCGAGCGCGGCGAATATCATTCTTCAGGCGATTGAAAATCGTGACGACTGAGTTCCTCCGCTCGCCGGATTGTTGCGCCGAAGCGGCATTTATGCCGATTATGGAATAGCTTGACAGGGCCAGGGCCACGGTCAGGAAAACTTGTGGCCAAACAGACTTTTCGCTCATACCTGCTTTATCCGCCCTATCGCGTCTATCTACCGGCTCCCTGTGGCTTGCCTTTGTGGCAAAAAGGCGTCTCGTTAGCGATAAATGCGTCCCTCTCACACTCAACAGGTTGAACAAGACAGCAACTCAATGCTCACCAAATGTCGGCCCGACCAAGCCTATTCACAGATGGCGCTCCTTTCAAAGCGTGCGCGGGGGTTGTGTCTGCATTCACCTTCCTGCCTATCAGAACGAATCAGGCCTGCCCATTGGGGTTTAAATCGTTGGCAGGCCGGAACAGGACAACTGGCTCCTGAGCCTCGCGAATCGCCTCTGGACGGAGCTTTGATTCGGTTTTTTCGACGTCTTATATAAGATGTAAGAGGTATTTTCCTGTCCGGAAAAATTCAAACAGGGCAGAGCAATAGAGCTGATGGCCGGTATCGAGGGGTGGACCGTCTTGCGCTGCAACACGTTTTTTTCTTTCCAATGCCACTGACATGGAAAAGACTCTGGCTTGCGCTTTATAGCGGAGGATTGAAATATGATGAAAACTAATGCGTTGAGAGCGACCAATTTTGCTCTTCTTTGTGCCGCGTTTTTGTTTATCGGAGCTATTGTGCTGGGTGCCGTTTAGGCAACAATAGCTGCTCCGCAATGGGCCACTGTTAGGGTGGTGGCCGACCGTCTGGGTCAAGAAGGCCGGGCTTCTGCCCGGCCTTTTCCATGGAAAACTCTTCGATTCAGACCGAAATCAGCCTTAGGCGGCCAGTTTCTCAATGGTGTCGCGGACGGCTGACAGCTTTTCCTCGCCCTGAAACAGCAACTGGTCTGCAGCAATGATCTGCACATCGTCAATGCCGATGAACCCGAGGACGTGCTTCATGTAATTGGTGGCAAAATCAATATCTGAACCGCTCTCCACACCGCCGGAGGTGATGACCAGAAAAGCGCGTTTGCCAGTCAAAAGACCGACAGGTCCGTTTTCTGTATAGGAGAAGGTTTCGCCGACGCGGCAAATCTGGTCAATCCATGCCTTCAGACTGGCGGGAATGCCGAAATTGTAAATCGGAAGGCCAATGACCAGCGTATCTGCCTGGCGCACTTCTTCGATCAGATTGTCCGATATTCCAAGTGCTTCTGTGTGTCGGGCAGTGCGGTCCGGTTTCGGTGTCTGGTTAGCTGACACCCAGTCATCATTGACGTGGTCTATACCGCCTGCCGTGTCCCGACGGATGATCTGTGTGGTTGTATCGGCGCTCAAAGATTGCACCAGTTCGGTGACCAATTGCCTGCTGACCGACCCGGAATGGCGGGCCGAAGCATTAACTTCCAGAATTGTGTTGTTCATTATTCTACTCTCATCGGTGAATTGCGATGAAAGTAAACTGGCGTCAGGTGGCCGGATTTAGAAGGCATGTAATAGACAACAGACTGTCGCTTATCAGTGAACGATATAAGTTCACTGTTTATACATTAGGAACTATTGGACCGAGTTGTCGCTGACTCGAAACAGGTCAGGCTGCGCGGTGATCGGTTTCGACCGTCTGCAGTTCTGGGCCAAGGCCCATCAGATGACAAACCGCAAAAACAATTTCGGATCTGTTCAACGTGTAAAAATGCACATCTTCAAAACCGCGTTCGGCAAGATCAAACACCTGTTCAGCAAGAATGGCCGTGGACACCAGCCTTTGCGTGTCCAGATCATCATCCAGGCCGTTAAAGGCAAGTTCCAGCCAGTAGGGCACATCGGCACCGCAGCGTTTGGCAAAGGATCGGGTCTGGGCAAATTTATAGACCGGCAGAACGCCTGGAATGATCGGAATTGAAATTCCGGCAGCACGGGCCCGCTCGACAAAGGCCTCAAACAGGTCATTGTCAAAGAAGAACTGGGTGATGGCGCGGCTCGCACCGGCATCGACCTTGCGCTTCAGATTGTCCAGTTCGTGTTCCCAGCTGGGGCTGTCGGGATGGCGTTCCGGATAGGCTGCAACGGATATGTCAAAACTGCCCCTTCGGGTAATTCCGGCAACCAGATCGGCGGCGTTCTGATAGCCTTGCGGATGAGGTGCAAATTTGGTTTCACCATTTTGGGGATCGCCACGCAGGGCGACAATGTGCTTTACGCCGGCGGCGGCGTAACCATCCACAACTGCATCAACTTCGTCCTTCGAGGCATCGACACAGGTCAGATGCGCTGCCGGCCGCATTGAGGCGTTTTTCGCCAGCTCGGCAACCGTGCGGTGGGTGCGCTCGCGTGTGCTGCCACCGGCCCCATAGGTGACGGAAACGAAAGACGGGCCAAACAGGCTGAGGCGGTTGATCGCAGACCAGACCTGCTGCTCACCGGCATCGGATTTCGGCGGAAAAAATTCGAACGAAATGCGCTTCGTGCGTTTCTGATGTTCCCGAAGATTGGCTATAATTGACATCACACTGTTTCCGAAGTGGCGGTTGATCGGGCTTGCGTCGTGTCGGCCGCAATCAGGATGCGCGGGTCCTGTGCCAGCCAGATATTGACAGTCAGCGCATCGGGCCGTGGTTTTTCAGGCGTCAGATGCGTGGTGGACAGAAGATCAAGTCCGGCTTCCTCGATCCAGCTGGTCATCTGGGTCTGATCAAATCCGAGCCTGCGATGAGCATGCTCATTGCGCAGAAACTCCAGCTGATGCGGTGCAAAATCGACAATCAGCAACCGTCCGCCCGGCCTCAGCGCTTGTGCCGTTTCCTTTATCGCACGTGCCGGGTCATCTAGGAAGTGCAGCACCTGATGAACCACCGCCACGTCAA
>CAXBCI010000050.1:0-22945 GCA_963974065.1 uncultured Hyphomicrobiales bacterium
ATGCGCCAGCGCGCGATGATTGCCATGGCGATGTCCTGCAACCCCAAAATCCTGATCGCGGACGAGCCGACAACAGCGCTGGATGTCACGATACAGGCGCAGATTTTCGGCCTGATGAACAAGCTGAAAAGGGACCATGGCACAGCGATCATGCTGATCACTCACGACATGGGCGTCATTGCCGAATTGGCTGATGAAGTCGCGGTGATGTACATGGGGATCATCGTCGAGGCGGGCACTGTTGACGATGTTCTGCGTCGGCCAAGACACCCCTATACGCGCGGTTTGCTCGATTCCATTCCAGTGCTTGGCCGAGGCAAAAACCAGGATATAAAATCCATCCGTGGTGCCACGCCCGACGCCTATGATCGCCCCGTTGGATGTCAGTTTGCCCCGCGCTGTCACTTCGCCACTGAGGCTTGCAACGTGATGCCCGTCGAGGAACACCTGACTGATACGCACCGGGTGATGTGCCACCACTCCAAGGAGGTGTTTCCTGATGGCTGAGCGTGCCGAACCCATCCTGAAGCTGCGCGGGGTTCAGACCCACTTCCCGGTGCGCGGCGGCGTTTTCAAGTCTGTCGTTGGCCACGTCAAAGCGGTCGACGGCATTGATCTGGACGTCATACGCGGTGAGGTTCTGGGGCTTGTCGGGGAAAGCGGATGCGGAAAGACGACGCTTGGAAAATCAATCCTGCAACTTGTGCGCCCCACGGGCGGCGAGATTACCTATGACGATGGCGGCACGCCGGTCGAACTGCAAGGCTTGTCTGATGAGCAATTGGTGCCGTATCGAAAAAAGCTGCAAATTGTTTTTCAGGACCCCCATTCGTCACTGAACCCCGCATTTACGATCTTTGGCTCGCTTCAGGACCCGCTGAAACAATATGGCATTACTTCAAAGGCAGAACGCCGCAAGATCATTGGCGATCTGCTGGAAGCCGTGAACATGCGGCGCGAATATATGGACCGATACCCGCATGAGTTTTCCGGCGGGCAACGCCAGCGGATCGGCATTGCGCGTGCGCTGTGCATTGATCCTGAATTGGTGGTCTGCGACGAGGCGGTCAGCGCGCTGGATGTGTCTGTTCAGGCGCAAGTCCTGAAGCTCCTGATGGATCTCAAGATAAAGCGAAACCTGACCTATATTTTCATCACGCACGACCTGTCGGTCACAGAATATCTGTGTGACCGGATCGCCGTGATGTATTTGGGGCGGATCGTGGAACTTGCCGATACTGCGGACATCTACGCTGACACCCTGCATCCCTACACCCAGGCATTGCTTTCCGCTATTCCTGTCGCCGATCTGGACCGTAAGACGGACCGGATCGTGCTGGAGGGGGACGTACCCAGCCCAATCGATCCGCCAAGCGGCTGCCCGTTCCATCCGCGCTGTCCTCACGCTATTGCCCGTTGCAGCGCAGAGGTTCCAGCCCTGACCAGGCACATCCGCAACGGGCGTGATCATCTTGTTGCCTGCCATTTGGTCGATACCGGCCAGGACACATGAAAAACCTGTTATTCATAGGCGTTGACCAGTTGCGGCACGACGTGGTTGGACCGCAAAAGACCGTCCCAACCGATACTCCGAACATGGATGGCTTGATTGCCGCTGGCGTCAGTTTTGACCGCGCATATGCCACTTGTCCGCTTTGCACGCCGTCGCGTGCGTCAATGCTCACGGGTGACTATGCATTTCGCCATGGAATGGGCACGAATTGTGACATGTACCACGCGCTTGGCACCGAGCTGGCCGAGCCTGAGCGATTGCTGCACAAGGACCTTGAGCGGGCAGGCTATCAGTGCGGTTTTGTTGGCAAATGGCATGTCGGTGTCGAGAAAAAGCCCGCTGACTACGGCTTTCAGGGGGATGTCCCGGCCGGGTACGGCAACCTGACAAAAACCAAAGCATTTATCCGCTATCTGGCTCAAAACGAGCTAAGCTATACCGTTGAACCGACGCTGTTTTTCAACCCGGACCAACAGACTATGGCTGCGGGCCGATGGCTTGGGCCGATTGCCTCAACACCATGCTATTTTCAAACCTGCCAGGCGATTGAGATGTTGCAGGGGTACGCGAAGTCTGACCGCCCGTTTTTCATGTCGCTGCAATATTGGGACCCGCACGGGCCGCACTTGATCCCGGACGAATACTGGCAGCACACAGACCGCAGCGCTCTTTTGCCCTGGAACAATTTCGGCGATGATCTGTCCGGCAAACCGGCCCGAGTGAAACGAGAACGCGACGATTTCTACCGGTGCCACCCGCGCACAGTAGCTGAGCTGGTCGAGTATATTGGGCTTTATTGTGATCACGTCGCATTGCTGGACAGCCAGATCGGTCGCTTGCTGGACCACCTTGGGGACAGTGGGTTGCTGGAGGATACGCTGATCGTATTCACATCTGATCATGGCGATATGACGGGTGCCCATGGCGGGCTGATCGACAAGGGGCTGCCTTATGAAGAGGCAATGCGCGTGCCTCTGGTGTTTAGCCATCCGAGCCTGCCTTCGGCGCGATTGCGCGATCTTGCCCTCAACATGGATATCCTCCCGACCGCGCTTGGGTTGCTCGGAATTGATTTTGCCCCCAGACAAGCCCGTGACTTGTCCAGGCAGATCCTGGGGCAACCCAAGGACCAGCGCAGTTATTTGCTGGCCGAGTATCACGGTCTCAGGTTCCTGTACTCGCAGCGTATTCTGGTGTCGGACGACAACTGGAAATACATCTTTTCCCCTGGCGATTACGATGAGCTATATGATTTGAATTCTGATCCGGACGAGTTGACCAATCTTGCAGGAAGCCCGGCGACGCAAGCAAAACTTGCCGAAATGCGCCGAGCGCTGATAGATCAGACCGCAGAATTTGGAGATCCGCTGCGCGATTGTGTGGCCAAATTCAACGGGCACTGGCGGACCGGCTCCGGGCAGTTTGACGCCACATCGGATTATTTGAAAACCACGCCCGTCACACCATGAGGCGGCAGCAAAACATACTGTTGATCATGACGGATCAACAACGGCCCGATACGTTGGGATTTCGTGCCAAAACGCCTTGTCGAACGCCAAATATCGACCAGATCGCGGCCAACAGCCTGTCTTTCGACAACACGATCACACCCTGTCCACTGTGCCTGCCGTCGCGCGCATCGCTTTTTACCGGGCTCTATCCGACCCAGAATGACATGATGTCCAATCAGACTGGATATCTCAGGCGCTGTGAAATGCTCGATCATTTTCGCGCCGCCGGGTATCAGATCAACTATGCCGGAAAATGGCATATGGGAGAGGGCAATATCGGCGATTTCACCGATCGCCACGCCGGTGACAGCACGCCCGAATACAGCCAATGGTGCCTTGATCAGGGTTTGATCGATGGCTGGATGTTCAACGACTTGGCGACACGAACGACACGCACGCCGTCCATGTCGACCCCGAAAGTGCAGTGTCAGGATCTGCCGGTCGACAAGACGAACGAGGCCTATGTCACCAACTTGGCCGTCGACATGATCCGTAGCCGCGACAGGGACCGTCCATTCTTTCAGGTGTGTTCCTATAATGGCCCGCACCCGCCCTTCATGATCCCGGAACCGTATTTCAGCATGTATGATCCGTCAGAAGTAACAGTCCCAACTAATTTCGGACCGCACAGCGACGAGCATCCAGCGCATTCACACAGCTATTACCGCGATTTGTTCAATGATCATGGCTCTGACTTTGATCTTTGGCGGGCATCCTATGCCGTTTACTGGGGTTTCGTGACAATGATCGATGACTTCATTGGTGATCTGCTCGGCGTAGTCGAAGATGAAGCGCTGCGGGAGGACACCATTATTCTCTTCACATCGGATCATGGCGAAAACCTTGGCGCACATGGTTTGTGGCAAAAAATGGTGCCGTTTGAAGAATCGATTTGTGTGCCGCTCATTGTCAGTGCGCCGGGCGAGATAACCGGCGTCAGCCATACCCCTGCCAGCCTGGTGGATGTTGCGCCGACCCTTGCCGCATTGTGCGGCCTTGCGGCCCGGCCCGACTGGCCCGGGCGCGACCTTTGGTCCGCTTGTCACACCGATCCGAACCGGCCCGCCCAGTTTGCGATGCACCGCCCCATCGGCGAGTGGATGAAGGTGACCGATTGGCGGATGATCAAGGCTGACGGTTTCAAATATGTCTGGCACCGCGGTCTGCCGGAAGAGCTGTTCTGCATGGCGAGCGACCCGGACGAGCTCTGCAACCTGGCGCAAACCGACGACCACCAGGACCAAATACAAGCGCTTCGCACCGAGCTTGGCGCGTTTTTGCTCCAGACAGATGATCCGCTGCTCGCGGCATGGACCACGGACGTCGCTGCGGGTTTCGCCGGGTTGAGGAATTGACAGTGGACAATTGCTACTACGGAAATGAGGATGCCGGAAAATATTGGAAAACATCAAGGATGGCACGATTTCAAACTATATCTATGACCCTCAAGAGGCCTGCTTGAAGATCAGGAGCTAATCGGCTGCTCGTTCCCGCCTCAGGCGTGCCGGTGCTGCAGTTCCCGGCCTTGGGACAGGCGCTGGATATTGTCCTGCGCCGCGTCGAGGCTGCGGATCAGGGTTTCGCGGGTCAGCCAGGCGACATGGGGCAGGGCGACGACATTCGGGGCCGACAGGATCGCGGCGTTGGCAGCGATGGGTTCCACCGCAAACACATCAAGGCCGGCGCCGCCAAGATGGCCGGAGGCTAAGGCCTGTGCCAGCGCCGGTTCATCGATCAGCGCGCCGCGGGCGGTGTTGATCACGATTGCACTTTGTTTCATCCGGCCGATTGCGGCGGCATCCAGCCAGTTGCGGGTATCGGGCGTTTCGGGAATATGCAGTGACAGAATGTCGGCGCGCTGCAGCAGTTCATCCTTGGAGACATAGCTGCCGCTCGGCGGCGTCATCTTCTGTCGCGTGGTGATCAGCACCTCTGCGCCGAGTGCATCCAGGATCACTGCCAGTCTCTGCGCCACATGGCCATGACCCACAAGCCCGATAGTCTTTCCGGCGATTTCTCCGAACGCACCTTGCGCAGACGGCGGCAGCCCCCATTCGCCTTGTTCGCGCAAACGCTGATCAAGTCGCGGGATGCCGCGCAGCACGCTCAGCATCAGCCCAAGCGTCAGTTCCACAACTGCCCCGGTATTGGTTCCGGGCATGTTGCAGACCGCGATGCCGCGCGCCCCGGCGGCTGCAAGATCGATACCATCGAGACCAACGCCGATCTTCTGGATCAACTTCAGGCTCGGCGCCGATATCATCATCGCTGCCGTCACCGGATGGAGCACATGCAATAGCACGTCCGCCTCCGCCAGAGCGCGGTCAAGGTCCGGGCCGCTGGCTTCCGCCACGATCACGATGCTCAAATCGTCGCTTTGCAGCGCTGCGATGCGCTCTTGCAGCCATGGCCCGCAGGGGTGGTGAAAGATCGCCCGCATCATGGTTTTGACCAGACAAAGCCCTTCGGGTCGGGCAGCGCGGCACCACAGGGCGCGACATCGGCAATGCGCAGCCCTTCGTTCCATTTCGCCATCCGTTCCGAGCGGGCGAAGGAGCCGACCTTGAGCTGCGCCACACCCCATCCCACCGCCATATGCACGATGGTGACATCTTCGGTTTCGCCGGAGCGCGCCGAAATCACCACGTCCCAGCCAACATCGCCGGCAGCCTCCATTGCAGCGCGGGCACCGGTGACGGTTCCGATCTGGTTGGGTTTCATCAACAACGCATTGCACGCCCCGGCGGCGGCGGCGGCGCGGATGCGCGCGGCATTGGTGACGGCGGCATCATCGGCGATGATCTGCACATGCGGGCCGGCACGAGAAGTGAACCGCGCCAACCCGGCCAAATCGTCCTCGGCGAGCGGGTCTTCGACGGCGACAATCGGGTAGGTCTTGAGCCAGCCAAGCACCACATCGCCAAACGCATCGGAATCCATGTCCACGCCGTCGCGCGAAAGCTTGTAGCGGCCGTTGCTGCCAAATTCCGAGGCCGCGATATCCAGCGAGATCGCCACGTCCTCGCCCGGCCTGTGGCCGCTTTTCTCGATTGCGCGCAGCAGGGTTTCTATCGCCTCTTCATTGGTGTCGAACATCGGCCAGAAGCCGCCTTCATCGGCGACACCGGCGCTGCGCCCACTGTCCGCCATCAACTCGCCTGCGGCCTGATAGACATTGGCCACCCATTCCAGCGCCTCGCGATAATCGGTCGCGCCTATCGGCACCACCATGAAATCCTGCACATCGACGCGCCGGGCGGCATGGGCGCCGCCGCCAAAAATCTGCACCTCCGGCAAGGGAAGATGCGCCGGCTCGCGATCTCCGGCCAGATAGCGCCACAGCGGCAGATTATGGGTCGCGGCGGCGGCATGGAGCGCGGCCATCGACGCGGCGATGCTGGCATTGCCGCCAAGGCTCGCCATGTTGGGCGTGCCGTCGATATCGATCAAGCGCGCATCGATCGAAGCTTGATCGGTGACATTCAGGCCGCGCAGGGCAGGGGCGACACGCTGGCGCAGGCCGGTCAGCGCCATCTGCACATCAAGCCCGGCAAAGGCCGTGCCGCCATCGCGCAGATCAATTGCTTCGCCGCTGCCCCTCGACGCGCCTGCCGGCGCAATGGCCCGGCCCATCGTGCCGCCCAAGGTGGTAATCTCGACCTCGACCGTCGGACGCCCGCGCGAATCCCAGACACGCCGGGCCAGAAGGTCAGTTATGGTGGTTTTGCTCATGGGCGAGAGTCTCCTGTCAGTGCGGCGGTAATTTCCAGCGGATGCGCCGCAGGGTCTAGCAGAAAGCGGCGTGCCACCACGCGGACGACAGATTGCCGGACGGGGTCGGTCAGGTATTCCGCCGGGGATTTGCCGTCAATGCGCGCCAGCAGGAGGGCGGGCAGCAGCGCCGTGGCGCGGGCCAGAACGGGCGCGACTTCAGAAGGCGTGTCATGCGCTGCACGGCTATCGATCAAGGCGCTTATTGCCTGCCGCAGGGTATCGGCAGCGTCCGGCCGCACCACGGATTTGAGCAGCAGATGATTGAGCACAAAGGCCAGATCAAACGCCGGATCGCCATACCAGGCACATTCGGCATCCAGAATCACCGGCTCTGAGGCGTGGTTCACCAGGATATTCTTGGGGCTGACATCGCCATGGACCAGAGCCTCCCGGCACGAGGCGGTGGTCTCCACCAGCGCCGTCAGGCGTTGCGACAGATCGGGATATTTCCGCGCGCATTCCCGCAAATACGGATCAAGCCGCAAATCATCAAACAGCGCCCCGGTGTCGAAACGCGAGGCAAGGTCCGCCCGCCCGCGCGTCGCTTTCGCCAGCCGGCCAAGATGCGCGCCGACCCGTTCCGCAACCTCGATGTCAACCTCTCCGTTCAAAAGCTGTGGTTTCCATAACTGCCACTCGGCAGGGTTCAGATAAGGCAGGACGATCAGGCCCTGCTCGGTGTCTTCGGCCAGCAGATCCGGCGCGAAGCCCGGCACCTCGGCGCTGACGACGCGCAGGAATTCCGCTTCGTAATGATTGCGCTCGACCGGGACTTCCCAGATCGCGTCGACCGCCAGCCGGCTTCGGGCGCGCTTCACGCAAATTGGCTGGTGGCCGCCATCGACCCGCCAGATGTCGGAGGAGACGCCGCCGCTCAGCGGGGTGAACTCAAGACGGGCAGGATCATCGGCCAGGCCTGCTGCGACCAGGCTGTTGGCGATCTTTGCAGTTGCATTCATCTGCCGGGTTGCTCCGTCTCGGCGACAACGCGGTTGGTCAATGTGCCGACACCCTGCAACTCGATCTCCATCACGTCGCCGGGCACAATATTCCCCACGCCGGACGGTGTGCCGGTGATGATGACATCCCCCGGCAGCAGAGTGATCGCCTGGCTCAGATAGCTGACCAGCTCGGGCACCGAAAACAGCAGATCGGAGGTGCTGCTGGATTGCCGTGTTTCGCCGTTCAATCGCGCCTCAAGCAGCAGGTCCGACGGATCAAGGCCGGTGGCGATCACCGGGCCTAGCGGGCAGAACGTGTCGTAGCCCTTGCCGATCAGAAGACAGCCCTGATCCATTTCCTCTTTCTGGATCACGCGTTCGCTGATGTCATTTGCACAGGTATAGCCAAGGATCACGCTGGCGGCGTCTTCGGCCGCGATGCGCCGCGCCGTCCGGCCGATGACCACCGCCAGTTCGGCCTCATAGTGGATCGACTGGCCTTCATGCGGATAGATCACCGGATCGCCGGGGCCAATGACAGTCGTTGTCGGCTTCATGAACAGCATCGGACGGGTCGGCGTCTTCATGTTCATTTCGGCGATATGGGCAACGTAGTTTGCGCCGACACCGAAAATGCGCGGGGCGGCGATGGGCGCGAGCAGCCGCACATCGGCCAGCAGATCGGTGTCGCCGGTCAGCGTCATGGCCCCGAACGGGGTGTCCTGCATCCGGCGCAGACGATCGCCTTCCAGACGGCCGTAGTGGATTCTGCTGCCGCTCTGGTAGCGGGCGATTTGGTGGCGGGCGGGTTCGGTCATTCTAGGTCTCCACTTATTTCCCCGGCGAGCGCGTCCGGCGTGACGAACGGAATATCGGTCCAAAGATTATGCGCCGGCGCCGGCCCGTCATGGGCAACGATGCGGCAGGTGAAAAGCGCCTGTGTGCCAGGTGCGAGCGTGCGGGCCTGATCGCGGATCGATCCGACAGTGATCACGCCCCAATCGGACACAAACCAGGCATTGTCTTTGCCACCGCCCGGAATTACGGTAATCCCAGCAGTGTCGCCGCCACCCACCGGGCCTGAATAGTCGACCCATTTGGTATCGCGGGACGGGATGGCGGCTGCGCCGCGATGGCGTTGATTATCGACCGGCGCGCTGGTGGGATCAATCGCGATGTCGAGGGCAAGCCTTGCATTGAACCAGGCATGGCGTGTTGGTCCCAGGGCAACAGCGATGTCACCCGCTGGTGTGACCTCGGACGTGATATCCATGATCACGGCATCCTGCAGCAGGGTGATGGCGGTGCAGCGCCGCTCAATCAGAACCGGCCGCCCGGTGGGAGCGGCCCATTCCTGTGGGCCGGACCAGTCGAGCGTCTGTGCGACCAGCGCTGTCCGGTCGTTTTGCGCAACAAGGCTCAATCCGGTTTGCCGGATGCATCCCGGCGCACGGCCCTGAAACACCTCGTCAACGTAGAAATTGTAATCATAGCGCTCGATCCCGTCTGGGCCCTGCATCAACAGGCCGACATGATCCGAGGCACACCAGATGCCGCGATGGTGCGGGTGGTCCGCAGGCTGTTCGGCGGTCACGACATGACCCGAAGGCGTCCAGACCGGATGCAGGCATGGGCGCAGTGGGCCGCGGGTGAAGCCGCAAAGCGGTGCGCCATCATGCATCAGTATGTCGCGCCCGCCACCGGCGAAGGCCCCTGGCGGCAAGGCGATATCCAGCGGCGATAGGGTGAAACCGCTCATACGCCGATCACTCCGACAAGGCCGGTGGCAATGACCGGCACAAAAGCCACCAGAAACAGCACCGCGATAAGCGCCACCAAGAAGGGCAGCACCGCACGGAAGACCAGTGTCGGACTGATCCCGCCAACCCGCGCCGTGGTAAAGATCAGCATTCCCAGTGGCGGTGTCAGGGCACCGAGCACCAGGCTGATGACCACGACAATGCCGAAATGAATTGGGTCAATTCCGACGGACATGGTCACCGGAACCAGGATAGGCACCATGATAACCATGGCGGCAATCATCTCCATGAAAAGGCCGATGAACAGCAACAGCAGGATGATTAGCAGCATCAGCATTTCCGGCGATGCGGCCATCCCGGCCATGGCGCTGCCCACGGTCTGCGGCACCTGCTGGCTGGCCAGAATCCAGGCAAACGGGCTGGCAGCCGCGACAATGAACATCACCACGATGGTATCCTGCACTGCCTCACGCAGCGCGCCGATGAAGCGGCCTACGGTAAGCATCCGGTAAAATGCCACACCGCAGAATATCGCGTAGATAAAAGCAATGGCGCCGGCCTCTGTTGCAGTGAAGACGCCAAAACGCACGCCCCCGACAATGATGGCGGGCAGAGCGAGCGCAGGCAAGGCCAGAAACAACGCGCGCCAGCGTTCCGGTCCGGAACTGCGCTTTCCGGTGCCGCCATAGCCGGCGCGGATGGATATGATGTAAAGCACCAGGCTGAGTGTGATGGCGACCAGCAGCCCCGGCACGATGGTTGCCACAAACAGCGCACCGACCGACACCGAAGCCAGCGCGCCATAGATAATCAGCCCGAGGCTCGGCGGGATCAGATTGGCTATCACCGATGAAGCCGAGGTCAATGCGCAGGAAAACGGGCGCGGATAGCCTTTGCTTTCCATCTCGGGAACCATGATCTTGGCGACCGAGGCAGCATCGGCCATTGATGAACCGGACACTCCGGCCAGCATCGTGTTGGTCAGAATATTCACCTGCCCCAGACCTCCGCGCAGATGCCCGACGAAATGTGCGGCCAGGCCGATCAGACGTTCCGTGATTCCGCCTGCGTTCATCACGGCGGCGGCGGTGATGAAGAACGGGATTGCCATCAGTGTGAAACTGTCAGTGGTTGATGCCATGTTCTGACTGATCGTGACCAGCAGAAGCGGAGGCTGCCCGGCCAGCGCGGCCAGTACTGACACCACCATTGCAAAACCGATTGGCACGCCCAGCATGATCAGCAGCAGTGCCACAGCAATCAGCACGCTCGCCGGGTCCAGAGCCCCAAGGATCGGCACCAACGGGCCGACAAAGGCGAGATAGATGCCATAGCCGATGGCACAAAGCGGGACGCCGGCCCATCCGGGCAATGGCGCGGGCGGGGCCAGCAGTAGAAAAATCAGGCCAAGTATCGCGCCCGAGGGAACCGCGAGATAGAGGTATTTGATCGGTATCATCAGCGCCGGGGTGAAGGACATCAAGCGCGCCACCAGTTCCAGCCCCTGAAGGCCAAGTGTCGCACAGCCAGCGGCCACGAAAATGACCCGCAGCGCCGCAGACCAGGCTGGACCCGCTCGGGCAAGGAGCTTGTCAACCAGGTCGATTCGAAGATGTGCATCCCGGTGTACAGCCAGTCCCATCCCCAGAAACACCGTCCAGACAAAACCCATCCGCGCGATTTCCTCAGGCCAGGCCAGGCTGTTGTTCAGGCCATAGCGGAAAAAAACCTGCATCACCGCCACCAGACTGGCGCCCAACAGGGTAATGACCGCAGCGGCCTCGACCGTGCGGTCGAGCAGAAAAGCCAGCTGCCGCGGCAAGCGATGGAGGTGCCGTGCGCCGGCACCCCCTTGATTGAGGTTCTGGATGGTCATGCTACGTCACCACGCGCATTATGGTCAGAGGGCGCGGATCGCGGCGATCATCTCTGCGGTGGCCGGGCTGGAGTTGCCGAACTGTTCGAACAGCGGCGATGCGGTTTCGACCCAGCGCGCCTTTTCTTCGTCCGACAATTCGTGAACCATCACGCCAGCCGCGACCAGATCATCAAGCGCAGAGGCCATGCCCGCCCGGTTGGCAGCGCGTTGATCAGCGAAGGCCGTTTGTGCCGTTTCGCGGATCATATCCTGCAACTCGGGCGCAAGCCCATCAAGCCACATGGCGTTTACGCGCACCGCCTTGGGGAGGAACCAATGATTGGTCAGTGTCAGATGGGGCGCCTGCTCATACCAGTTGAAGCCCCGGATCGAGAAGAAATCGGCTTCCAGACCTTCGATTACGCCGGTCGACAATGCATTATATTGCTCTGCATAGGGCAGGGGTGTCGGGTTGGCGCCAAGAAGCTGCCAGAAATCGATCCAGACGCGCAGTTCGGGCACGCGAATCTTTGTGCCGGCCAGCTCTTCAAGCGTGGTGACCGGTTCCTTCGTCAACAGATGGCGGAAGCCGACCTCGCCAAAGGCAACGAATTCCACCCCGGTCTTTTCGCGCGCAATTTTTGATACCTGGTCACCGATGGGCCCCTGGAGGACCGCATCCACATGGGCTTCGTCACGATAGATGAAGCCGGGCGCGCCGCCGGTAGCGGCGATTTCAGGCGCGATAGCCTCTTCGGTGTCGGGTCCGCCGGTGGTGATTTCGATGGTGCCAAGGCGGTTGCCTTCGATCAATTGTGAATAGCTGCCAAGCTGACTTGCCGGAAAATGCTGCGCATTGATGGCACCGTCGCTTTTTTCGCGCAGGGTCGCAGCCCAGTCCTCGAAGGTTTTGCTGATCGGAGAGCTGATCGCCTCTGAGGTGGCGATGCGGCAGGTGACGCCTTGCGCCCGGGCGGGCCTGAGCACGGCAGGTGTCATAAGACCCGCGGCAGCACCCGCAGTGCTTTGCAGAACGCGGCGCCGGGTCAATCCGGACATGCTGGAAATGGGGTGCTTGGTTGGTATTTTGTACATCTTTCATCCTCCCTTTGAGCTGGTTTTGAATTTTTCCTTGTGAGCTATATGCAATCATGAGAACGTTCTCATGTAAAGATCATTTTGCAAAGTTGCCTGATGGCTGGGTCTGGTGGCAGGGTGTTTCAGAGCTATTGCCAAGGCGTGTCATCGGCGCGATAGACACTGT
Organism: uncultured Hyphomicrobiales bacterium; assembly: GCA_963974065.1. Classification (GTDB taxonomy): domain Bacteria; phylum Pseudomonadota; class Alphaproteobacteria; order Rhizobiales. The sequence goes on from CAXBCI010000050.1 coordinate 12,622, forward strand.
GTATCTGGAACGGAGGCCGGTTTCTTTGTGATTACAATCAAGGATATTGCGCGGGAGACCGGGCTTTCGCCCGCCACCGTGGCACGTGCACTTGGCGGCACCGGCCCGGTGCGGCCCGAAACCCGCAATATAGTGCGCGATGCGGCTGCGCGGCTGGGCTATGTCGCCAGCAGTGCCGCCCGGTCCATGCGAAACCAGTCGAGCAATATGGTCGGACTGATCATGCCTGACGTGGTCAACCGGTTTTATTCCGAGATGGCTCAGGCAATCGCGGCGGCCTGCGATGAGCGTGGGCTGCATTTTCTTCTGGCGTTGACCAATGATGATGCCGAGCGCGAATTGCGCCAGATGCGCACGATGGTGGCGGCGCGTGCTGCGGCGGTGGCGCTGGTTCCGGGGCCGCAAACCCATTTGGACATGGCGGCGCTGAGCCGGCTGCAGCCCTTTACGCAGCTTGTGCGCAAATCGGACCGGCTGTCCTCCGATTGGTTCGGGTTTGAAGAAGCGGGCGGGATTGAGGCCGCGACCTTGCACCTGATTGATCTGGGGCACCGGAATATTCTGCTGGTGTGCAGCGGCGACAGATATTCCACCGGCAGTGCCCGGCAGCGCGGCTATCTCGCCGCCTTTGCGCTTCGTGGATTGCGTGCCGACCCAGACCTCATCCGCGCTGGCGCGCCAACCGTTGAGCATGCCCACAAGGCGATGGCGGACGTACCGCCACGGGTGACAGCAATCATTGCGGCCGGAACCCTGCTGACGGAGGGGGTGGTCGATGTCGTGACTGAGCGCGGGCTGTCGGTGCCTGCTGATCTGTCGATTGTCGGCTTCGGAATCGAGAATTGGCACCGCTGGTGGAGCGGCGGTATGACACGGATTGTCCCGCCGGTTGAGATTCTTGCCGAATCCTGCGCCCAGCATCTGCTGACTCAGATCGGTGAGACGGTGATCGCGGACCCTGGCCCGTTGCGCGCCATCGAACACGCGACCCGCCTGGAAACCGGCGCAACGACCGCGCCTTTGCCGCTCGCCGGCTCAGTTGGACCAGGCCAAAGTGTATTGCAATGACCCTGTCCTCACGCAGTTAGCTCTCAAATCTGCGCCAGATCTATCTCATCGCAGTGAACACTTCCAAAGTCCCGATAAAATACTTTGGAACAAATTGCCGCATTCCACTGTTTAACCAGCACACAGCAACACAGGAGAGACCTTGTGAACACGTCAACTGAGGCAAAACAGGACAGCCAGGAAACATCCGCCGACAAGGTAAAGCAAACTGCTGCCCAAGCTGCCGAACACCTCGCAGATAAAGCCGAACAACTTGCGGATAAAACCGAACGTGTGGCTTCAGACGCAATCCACACCGCTCGCACAAAAGCAGATGAAGAAGCCATCAAGCGGCAGACGCAGATGCAAACCATCGTTCGCTCACTTGGCCGCGCCATTGACGCTGGCAGCGCCAGCCTTGAACGTGACGGAATGCCGGGAACGGCAGGCTATGCGCGCGCAGCCGCCCGCGGCTTCGATCGCGCAGCGGATGAGGTAGACGGGTTCAACCCGCAGAATGTAACGGCACGAGTCGAGAATTTTGTGAGGGAAAAACCACTGGTGGCCGCCGGGGTTCTGGCAGCAGCAGGATTTGCATTCGCAACCTTCCTCAACACCCGGTCCGGCAAATAGCCGTCAGCCATTTCCAACAATCGGATATATCATGACAAACACTTCCAATATCATTGAAACCGTCAGAGCGCTGATCAGCGACGCGACCCTGCTGATGCAGCAGGAAGCCCGTCTCGCCCGCGCTGAGGCTGGAGAGAAAATCGAACAAATTCAGATCGGCATGGTGAGCATTGTCACCGGATTGCTGATTGCTTTCTGCGCCCTTCTTGTTCTGGTGCAGGCTCTGGTCGTCGCTCTGGCTAACATCATGCCGGCATCGGTTGCCGCGCTGGTGGTGGGCATCACACTTGCTGTTATCGCCTTTTTTGCCATCAAGTCGGGAACCGACCAGTTGAAGGCCAAAAACCTGATGCCGGAGAGAACAATACAATCCGTGCGCAAAAGCGCCGATACCATAAAGGATGCTGTATAATGGGACGCGAAACAGAAGCTATTGAAGACAATATCAAGCGCATCCAGGACCGCATGAGCGAGCGGGTGGATCATCTGACCGACGATCTGAGCCTGTCCTCCATTGCCTCGCGCACTCTGGGCGCAAACGGGGAAAAGCCCGGTGAGCTGGTGGATGCTGCCATCAACAGTGTGCGTGAGCATCCGATTCCGGCAGCACTTATCGGTATTGGACTGGTCGGACTTCTGGTCAGCCAGAAAGCCAGACCTGCACAGACCGCAGCGAACGTCCCGGTGCCATACGATCCCTCGGTAGCCGGCACCAGTGCCAATGCCAATTCCAGTGCGGCTGACAGAGTGGCCGCGCACGTGGCAGACCTGTCATCGGAAGCCGGGCGTATCAAGGCAGCGGCTGGTCACAAGATCGACAGTGTCCAGAACGCTGCACGGGATGCTGCCGGTAACGCCCGGACCTATGCCGATGAAAAGGCGGATGAATTGAAACAGGCCTATTCCAACGCCCGCTCCGGCATCGGCGCACAATCTGACCGTCTTAAGGAGCAGACCCGCGAGATCGGAGACACTCTTGCAGGCCAGGCCGAGGCCCTGAAACGCCATGTCGAAGAGGTGCCGCAACAGGTGCGCAAATCGACATCAAATGCCGCTGACTGGGCCAGGGAAAATCCCGTACCGGTCGGGTTAATGGCGCTGGCCCTCGGCGCTGCTGCGGCGTCTCTCTTTACCGCAAAGAAAGCCACCGGATCCGCAGACGATTCTGAAAGCTCCCGGCCTGAAAACTCCCAGTCTGCGCGTCGACCTGCTGATGCACCACATGTGTCTGCCTCAACTGCGTCCGTCCCGGTGAAAAGCAGCGCAAAACCTAAGCCAGGCCGCAAATCAGCCGCATCCGGCCAGAAGTCGACCGCCCGGAAGTCGGCTGCTAAGGCATCAACTGCCGCGACGCGTAAAAAGTCGGCGACCGCCAAAAATTCCGCCAACGGCACGTCAGCAGCAACAAAGTCCAGTCCGGCGACAACTGGAATTAGCCGCGGCGGTGTTCCCCGGCCTGCCGGCGCATCGCAGGACGCGGCTTCGCAGAAGTCTGATGCCGCTACCGGCTTGAATACAAAATCCTAAGGAGACTGGAACATGCATAGTGTATTTTACCTGATCGGCGTTGTCGTCGTGGTATTGGCTCTTCTGTCCTTCCTGGGCTTGGCTTAACTGTATCAAATCCGGTGCCTTTCGGGGCGCCGGATTACTGGGGCCAGATTACTACTGGGGCCGGATTACTGAGGAACGCAATTATGGATCTTCTGAGAATCATACTGTCCATCCTGCTGCCGCCGCTCGGCGTCTTTCTCCAGGTCGGCATCGGCGTGCAGTTCTGGATCAACATCCTGCTGACGCTTCTGGGCTACATCCCCGGCATCGTTCACGCCATCTGGATCATAGCGCGCCGGTAGATCCCAGCATGACTGAAATCTCTAAAATGTCCGACCATATCCCTGTCCGCCGTGAACCGGCCGCGAAGCGGGGCGTGCTCAATGATGAGCAGATCGACTCACTGGAAAGCTGGCTGGATTCCAGGTTTGCTGTGCCAGGAACCGGGTTGCGCATCGGCCTTGATGGACTGCTCGGCCTGATACCCGGCATCGGCGATACGGTCACCGCAGGCCTATCGGCGATCATCATTCTGGATGCGCATAAAAAGGGTGCTCGCAAACGCATTTTAGTGCGCATGGTCTCGAACTCGCTGATCGATCTTGTCATCGGCTCGATTCCGCTGGTTGGCGACCTGTTTGACTTCGCCTACAAGTCCAACACCAAAAACGTGAAGCTGCTGAAACAGGAGCTGCGTGACCTTGAAGAAAGGGCAGCGCGCTTCTGATTCGCGCTGCAGGGGAGACGCTTCCTCTCGGCGGTTCAACACAGGCATAGGCAAGGGCAAGACAATCATGAAATCCAGAATTCTTACGCGTCTGTTTGTGGGAGCTCTCATTCTGGCTGTGCCGGCGCTCAAACCGGTCCAGGCAGAAGTCGTCGGCGAAATCGGGGTCGACTGGCTGGGCAATGATATCATTGTCGAAGCCGTTCAGGATCCGCAGGTTGAAGGCGTCACCTGCCACGTTGCCTATTTCGAGCGCGGCCTGATCGATCGCCTGCAAAAGGGCAACTGGTTCGAGGATCCATCCAATTCGTCGATCGATTGCCGCCAGACCGGACCCATCAAGATCGGCGACATTGACATGAGCAAGGACGGTGAGGAAATCTTCAAAAGCCGGCGTTCCCTGATCTGGAAAAAGCTGATCGTCAAGCGGATTTATGACAAAGCCAATAATACGCTGATCTATCTGTCGCATTCGCGCCAGGTACAGGACGGCTCGGCGAAGATGTCGCTTTCCACCGTGCCATTGTACACTTCAACAGAAATTCTACAGCCTTAAACGAGGGTTCATTCTGTCAAGCGCCGGTGCAAATCCGGACCACATTGCTGACCCGGTGATCGCCATGCTGCAGCGATGTGGAACTATTTCAGCTTTCAGGCGTTTTGACTCTGATTAACCGTCGGCTCGGGGTATTGTGCCGGTGCGTTAGCATGTCGGGTTTGGGCCGGACAGCAAATTTAAAGGGGGGAATCCTATGCCGAATACAGATCGTGAGGTCAGAGTGACCAATGTTGGGAGCAACGCTGGTTGGGTTGTTGCCATCGTAGCAATTTGTGCGCTCCTGATTGGCGGATACGTATATCGCGACGCCATCTTCGGAGGGTCTTCGTCGGAAATCAATATCAAGGTGGACCTTCCGGGCAATTGACCCCGAATGGTTGGAGGGGCGCTGTTCTGGCGCCTTTAGTCTTGCGCGCTGAGTGCATCTTTCAAAGCAATCTGGAAAACTGCCAAACGGTGCACGACACCGTACGATAGTTTCAGACACTTTCAGCGGCAGGCCAGCCGCGTGGCATAGCCTATTCCGGACTGCCTTCCGGATTGTCGTTGCGCTTGGCGCTGGAAACCTGACAAAAGAAGAATAGACATGAAACAAGCCACCGATCGCCCAACGGGCAATGCCGGCGAGGTTGCCTCATCCGGCAAATCCGGCGAGGACAAGGTTGACCCGGGAAAAATGGCCAGATCTCCCACCAGACTGTCTGGCGCCAACGTTTGGGCTGCTTTGAAGCGAGCTGCAATTCGCGTTTCGGAAACCGACGTCTCTCTGAGATGCGCCGGCGTCGCTTTCTTCAGCTTTCTGTCACTGTTTCCCGCGGTGGCCGTCGGAGTTGCACTTTACGGTCTGTTTGCCGATATTCAGACCCTCAATGAGCAAATGTATCTGGCTGACAGATTTTTACCGTCAAGCGTGACGGAGCTGTTTAGTGAACGGCTCGAGGCCATCATCTCCGAAAGTAATGAAACCCTCACACTTGGACTGATTATCTCTCTCGTCCTCGCTCTGTGGAGTGGATCACGCGGTATCAATGCGCTGGTCCATGCAATGACCAAGGCCTATCGGGAAGACGATCAGCGGCCGTTTTTTCTGGCTGCGGCCATTTCCATCTCATTGACCATTGCAGCATTTCTGATTGGCATGCTGGTTCTGGCAGCTGTTGCCATTCTGCCGGTGTTCACCACATTTTTGCCGCTGCCCATCAAGGCGGAAACAATGGCGCTCTGGCTCAGGTGGCCTGTGGTCGCATTGATTGTCCTTGCAGCAATTGCTTTTCTTTACAAGATAGCCCCCCATCGCCACGATCCGAAATTCCGCTGGGTTCTGCCCGGCGCAATCACCGCATCACTGTTCTGGCTGGGCGGCTCTATCGCATTTTCGTTTTATATCGAGAATTTTGCCAATTACGGCGCCACCTTCGGATCCATTGCCACCGCAGCGATCCTCATGCTCTGGCTGTATTTTTCTGCGCTGGTGTTTGTCGCCGGTGCCATCATCAACGCGGAGCTTGAACTGCAGACCGTCCCCGATACGACCGTCGGACCTGATGCGCCACCTGGTAATCGCGGCGCTTATGTCGCAGATCATGTGGCAGAGTCTGACGAAGCGCTCTGATACCTGCAAAATCAGGTATCGTATTTGGAACCAAATCCAGTCGCCGACCGTTGATTTACGAACGAGCAATCAACAAGGAGAACGAAACATGAATTGGGATCAGGTAGAAGGCAAATGGACTGAGTTTTCCGGAAAAGCCAAAGCCAAATGGGGAAAACTGACTGACGACGATGTGGCTCAGGTCAAAGGCAATCGCGAAGCCCTTGAAGGTAAAATTCAGGCGCAATATGGCAAGTCCAAAGAAGAAGCCAAACGCGAAGTCAACGACTGGATCGACACGCTTTAGCGCTACCCGGGGATATAAAAAAGGCCGCTTGAATGCGGCCTTTTTTTCGATTGCACTCTAACTCAGAGTGGTGCGTCAACAAGCTTTCACTGCGTCGCTGCAGTTTGACTGATAGCGAGGCGTTGAAAGATCCAGCCCATCACGGCGCCAAAAATGATATGAAGCAGTCCTGTCATCACCGGGGCCATGATGCCGAGCGCCAAACCGAAAATGCCGTTTCCGGCCATCGGCATGATCAGAACCATCATCAGCAACCATGCAATCAGGCCAAACACAATTCCCTGCAGCACCGGATTTCGACCGGGCAGAAAATCATACACCACGGAAAATACCGCGCCCCAAAACGCGCCGATAGCGAAATGCAGAATCCATCCCAGCACAACACCTCCGGCAGCAATCGCAGCCAGCATGGTGATGATATCGAGTTCAGGTAAAAGCCCCATCATCGATTTGAGCATCATCAATGCAGACAGCACCAGCGTTGCGCCGAGGCCGGCAAATACTCCAATAGCAATTGATTTCATGTTCGTTTCCCTCCCGTTGGTTTTGTGAGATCATTTAACGGTTACCTTGAATCATGTTAACGGTTTTGCGCCGGTGCCGAACTTTCTGAATGCGCCTTGCCTGCGGACGTGCAAAGCCGGCCTTCTGTCATCCGGATCAGCCGACCAGTTCGGATCCGCCGATGGTCAGGGAATAACGCACACCATCTGAATCCACCGACAATTTGCCTTTGCCATTGACAGCCGAAGGTACGATCTGTTCCAGCGCGGTGCGGCCGAACGATTTTTCCGGCGCCGCGCCCCGGGTCACGCGCGGGGTCTCGTCCCAGATCAGCTGAGCGCTGGGAATGCCATCGATCACGGTTTTGCTGCAGCTGATTGCGATTTTCCCTTCGGGAACGGACAATGCGCCGAACGTAATGGAATTGGTGTACAGCTCATGCAGCGCCAATCCCACATGGGTTGCGCCGTTCGGACTTAATTGAGGATTGTCGCCTTCGACAATAATTTGCGAACTGATCTCAGAATTCAGTCCCAGGACCTGACGGTTTATCAGTTCCTGCAGCGTTGCGCCGACCCATTCACTGTTGACGATCACGTCCTGTGATTTTGCCAGAGACTGCACCCGACCGGTAAACCGCCGCAGAAAAAGCTCTGGGTTTCGGGCGGTTTTCGCTGTCTGCGCCGCTATACTCAAAACCACTGATAACATGTTCTTGGAGCGGTGGCTGACCTCCAGAAGCAAAGCCCGGAGCGTCTCTTCACGCTCGCGTTCATTGGTAATTTCGATACAGGAACACAGGAAGTTGGTGTGGTCTTCTTTGTCCTTGACCGGTTTGATGACGATTTTAAACCACTGAGCCCGGCTGTTCTGAGTAGCCTCGACAACAATGGTCTGGTCCTCTCCGCTCGCTTTGGCGACCGCCTTGGCCGCGTCCAGCAAGGATGCATTGCGGTGATCGAAAATTTCGCTGTTGCGTTTTCCGACAATCGCGCCTTTGGTCCAGCCCGATTGCGGATTTGCGACCCAGATTATGACACCTTTATTGTCTTGCAGAAAAACTGTGATGGGCGTTCCCATGATGGCCCGAGCAATGAGATCGTTGTTTTCTTTTTTTGTACTCATAGAGGGCACACGTATTTTTCAAGGGTCAACCATCGCCGCATAGACAATTTCGGTGCACCTGACAACAAATTCGAAAGCCGTATGGACAACAGGCGAAGCCTTAAAGTTGGAACAAAAAAGTCATCATTGTTTCGGCGGCAACGCCCACCTTGCCGCCGAGACTGCGCACTCGGCTGTCAATATCCTGATGGAACAAAGACAGCCCGCCGCATGAAATTTTCCGCGTTGAATGTCTGGGTCAACGTGGCAAGTGGACAAAGGTTCCTCAAGCCGCCCGGCTTTCGTGCTGTTCACTGAAGAACAGCGCCTGACTGATCAAGGCGCGAACCATATCCGGCTGAAATGGTTTGGTGACAAGAAAAGCCGGTTCAGGGCGCTCTCCAGTCAGCAGGCGCTCCGGGAAAGCAGTAATGAAGATGACAGGGACTTCGAACCCTTTCAGGATTTCATTGACGGCTTCCAACCCGGAGCTGCCGTCGGCAAGCTGGATGTCCGCCAGAATAATGCCCGGCGTGTGGGCATTGAACAGGGCAATCGCCTCTTTGTGGGTGCGTGCAATGCCTGTCACCGTATGGCCCAGATCTTCCACCATCGATTCAATATCCATGGCGATCAGCGGCTCGTCTTCGATGATCATCACGTTTGTTGTTACCTGCGCCGCAATTTCCTTATTGGCCTGATCAAGCAATTGCTCGATATCAGACCGCTCGACCTTCAGGATCAGTGCGGCTTCATCGTTGGAAAATCCCTCCACCGTGGTCAGCAGGAACGCTTGCCGAGCAGCGGGGGTTATGGCCTGCAGTTTTTTCTCTGACGCCGGGTTGGATTCCGCACCCGGAACATTCATCTTCAAATTGACTTCAATGGATTGCCAGACCGCGATAAACGTCTGGTAAAGTCCGATTTTGGCTCCGTGATTTTTAGGAAAATCGGCGCTGTCCGTAATCAGGGCTTCCAGAACCGCTGCAACGTATGCGTCTCCGCTTGACTGAGCACCGGTCAATGCGCGGGCAAAGCGACGCAGATATGGGATGTAGGGGGTGATTTCGGCAGCGAGCGACATATGAAAGGTTCCTTGGATAGCGCTTTTTGTCTTCTTTATAGAGGTCTTCTATATGCTAAATGTACGACGGGCGTACAAGTTCCATTTTTTTTGGAACTTTTTTTGATATGGTGCGTTTAATGGCAGATAGTGTGTGTTTTCTTGGCCAAGAAACTGAAAGGCAATTGATGTGATGAGCGCAGACCGAAATACGAGCGAAGACGGATTGCGGCTGGACCCGCTGGCGAAATCCAAAATCGGAAAGCGGCTGCGGGATAGTTATGATGCCGTTGTGAATGAACCCATTCCCGACAAGTTTCTCAATTTATTAGCAAGTCTTGAAGCGGCCGAAAAGACCGGTCACAAAGATGGTGATTCATGAGTGAATGCCCCGAATTCAAGGGTCTTTTAGTCAACGCGATCCCGAATTTACGAGCCTTTGCCCTGTCGCTTTGCGGCAACAGCAATCTGGCGGATGATCTGGTTCAGGAAACCCTTGTGAAGGCCTGGCACAAGCAGTCATCCTTTCAAACCGGAACCAATATCAAGGCGTGGCTGTTCACGATCCTGCGCAATGAATTTTACAGTCAGATGCGCAAACGCGGACGGGAAATATCCGATTCTGAAGGAACACTGACCGAGCGTATGGCCAGTCATCCCGAACAAAACGGCAAGATGGATCTGCAGGATTTCAAGCGGGCTTTGACAACTTTGCCGGAAGATCAGCGCGAGGCGATCATTCTGGTCGGCGCTTCAGGTCTGTCCTACGAGGAGGCTGCCGAAGTCTGCTCCGTCGCGGTCGGAACCATCAAGAGCCGGGTATCGCGGGCGCGGGTTCGCCTGTCTGAAATACTGGGCATCGACGAAGCATCTGAATTCGGACCTGACCAGGTCACATCGCACATACTGTCACGTGCCGCGATGCTTGACTCTATCTAGGGCAGGGGCAGCCCAGGGCCCGAGTTGGGGATTGGGTCAGGTGCTCGCCAATCCGCGCGTCAGGCTCCAGCGACAATTCTCGCACTGCACGCCTGATATCTTCGCTGTCAAACGGTTTGCGTACGACCACCTGTCTCAGTGACCTATCTGCCAGAAACTCTGTCTCGAACTCATCGTCGGTGGTCGTCAGGACAACCGGCAATTGCTGACGCGAAATTTCCTGGAGCAGGTCGGCGCTGAATTCACCGGCATTGCGGATATCGACGATCGCAAGCTGGAAGCAACCCTCTGCCTGC
>CAXBCI010000051.1:0-22084 GCA_963974065.1 uncultured Hyphomicrobiales bacterium
CGTCGCAAAGGCTTGAAAACCAGATGGTTTCCTGCGCCTTGGCTCCTAACTCTGAGCAAAATCAAGCTCACTAATTCAACCTCCTAACTGAGTTCAGACCCCAGCTTCATTGCTTGCTTGTCTGACACAGCATTTCACGGCATTCTTATCACATGACCCGTCGCCAACTTAATATACTGATTCCCGTGGTGAGCATTGCCATTCTCATGGGTATTGTCTGGGGTTGGCTGGCCGGCAACACCGGCAAGATCATCTATGTCCTCACGCCCACCGATCTGGAAGACCCCGTCCGGGTTGAACAACTTGTCACCGGGCCATTGAAAGACAGCCTCAAAACTTCCGGCGACGTTGGCCGGATTAAGGGAATCAGCATTGCAGGTCTGTCTGCAATTGCGGCCGAACCGGCTGGGTTTGCCGTTTCCATAGACAGTCTGACCCGCGAACTGACCACGCTGGCATCCAGTCGGATCACCGAAGAACCGCCTTTGCGGCCGTCAGTGATCGGCGTTGATCGCGGTGATATCATCCATGTATTCCGCATCTACAACGATGTCTCCGACGAACGTTTGATGATCTCGGCGGCAGATCTTCTGATCCGCGAGTTGAAAACCCGGAATCTGCGTGTATTCGCCAATCCGCAAAATGCCGAATCTGCGGCTGAAGAGCAGACCTATGTGGCTTTGGGTGCCGTGCCGGAAGAGTCATTTTCCGAGATGATCGAAGGCATTCAGAACAGAATTCCGCCGGAAATCTATCTGAGCGCCTACTACAAGATTTCAGGACGTTTCTAGTTCGGCACAAGGCTGTTTGAAGGCGCCCTCAACAGGCAGTCGCCTGGACTTTTTGCGCTGCGTCTATCTGGTCCAGTGCATCCACCACAGCATCGAACACCAGCAGGGTTGAGGCATGGCGCGCCCGGTATTCGCGCACCGGTTCCAGAAATTTCAGGGCGGAAAACCTTCCCTCAGGCGCAGGGCCACCCTGTTTCAGCATGGCGTACATAGTGGTCTTGAGAGCACGCAGCTCATCTGCATGTGCGCCGACAATATGAGAGGCCACTATCGAGGCCGACGACTGGCCGAGCGCACAGGCTTTCACCTCATGGGCATAATCGGTAATTGTGCCGTCGCTGACTTTCAGATCGACCGTGATGGTTGAGCCACACAGCTTGGAATGCGCTTTGGCGGATGCATCAGGCGCTTTCAGCTTTCCCAATCGCGGAATATTTCCGGCAAATTCCAGAATCTTTGCATTGTAGACATCGTCGATCATGGCGGATAATGCCTGTTATCAAAGGTTTTAAGTCAGAATTCATGACAATTTCTGTCAGTATATAATCATGTTTGCGGAAATTGTCAGGGCTGCGGCTTGCCTCATAAAAGATCAGCCTTATCTTTGCGTGTGGCAGTCGGCTGGTCCAATGCGGCAAATTCGGCTTATAAACAGCGAACCAATCGAAGCCTGCCCTTCAGGAGTTTAACATGGATGCAATTCTTGATCCGTTCAAAAAGACCGGTTCAGCACCAAAATTAAAAACCGCCCGCCCTTCACGTGAAGAGGCCGAAGCAGCAGTGCGTACACTGATTGCCTGGGCGGGAGATGACCCAGCGCGCGAAGGGTTGCTTGATACGCCAAAACGGGTGGTAAAAGCCTATGAGGAGTTCTATCGCGGCTATGGTGAAAACGCACAGGAAGCGCTGGCCCGCACTTTTGAAGAGGTCGGCGGCTATGACGACATTGTTGTCGTGCGCAACATTCCGTTTTATTCCCACTGCGAACACCACATGGTGCCCTTCACCGGCAAGGCCCATATAGCGTATTATCCGATTGAAGGCGTTGTCGGTCTGTCCAAACTTGCGCGGGTCACCGATGTCTTCGCCCGGCGCATGCAGACCCAGGAAAATCTGACCGCCCAGATTGCCGACGCTATTGACGAAGCACTGCAGCCGCGCGGTGTTGCGGTTTTTCTGGAAGCTGAGCACATGTGCATGTCATTGCGCGGCGTGCAGAAGCACGGCGTTTCTACCATCACCACCCAGTTCAAGGGCGTGTTCCGCGACGATCCCAATGAACAGATTCGGTTTCTGTCTCTGGTGCGCGGCGACTCAGCATAAACCTCACAGCCGCGCGCAAGACTCTGGCAATTGCATTGCCGCAATGCATATCGCATAACTGCCTTTCATCCAGATGGAGGCTGTTATGCCGCGCTATGAACTTGATGGTATTGCACCGGACCACGCTGAAAATTCCGGTATTTGGATCGCGCCGGACGCCCATATCATTGGACAGGTGCATCTTGGCAAACAGGTTGGCATCTGGTTCGGTGCCGTCCTGCGCGGTGATAATGAGCTGATCTCAATTGGCGACGGGACAAATATTCAGGAACACACCATGGTCCATACCGACCCTGGATTTCCTGCCACAATCGGTCACAATTGCACCATCGGCCACCGCGCCATCATTCACGGCTGCACAATCGCAGACAATACCCTGATCGGCATGGGTGCCATTGTTCTCAACGGGGCCAGGATCGGCAGCAATTGCCTGATCGGTGCCGGGGCCCTCATCCCGGAAGGCAAAGTCATCCCCGACAATTCCCTGGTGGTGGGCATGCCGGGCAAGATCATCCGCAAGCTGACGCCGCAGGATGCCGCAAAACTGACTGCATCGGCATTGAACTATCAGAGAAATGCAAAGCGGTTCAAAGCAGGGCTAAAACCGCTCTGATCAAACCGGGACCGCTATTTCGTGCTTGAAGTCAGTGTCGGTGCGACGTGGCGGGCATTGTCTACAGTTTCCCATTTCGCAGGATGCTTGCTGGATTGCCGCTTCAGATAGGTGTAGGGCGTCTCGGCCCAGTTTTTGACCAGCGCTTCCAGATTATCAAGGATGAAGTCGCCGCGGTCTGTTTTGACTGTCAGAACCGCGTGACCGCCCCCATCGATGTCCAGCGCAACCGTGATCAGCAGGCTGCCGGCCGGCCAGCCCGCCTGCATCAGAAAATGTCTCTTTAAAAGCGCAAAATCTTCGCAATCACCATATTTGCCCGGAAATGCCCAGACTTCAGGGCGCGCGTAAAGTTCCATATCCGTCACCGCTGTGACCGACTGGTTGACGAGATGATTGATCCGGATCAGCTCATCCCAGCGCTCCTGCGTCAGCGTCACGAGACCGTCCTGATTGTCCTGTATTTCGCATTCCTCGGGATTGCTGTCACAGAATTTCACGTGACCAACGGGCGGGCGTGCCTTACCGGTAATCGGCATGAAAGCGGAATTGAACTCCCGTGCTTCCGGTTGGCTGATCACGAAGAAAGCTATAATAAATCCGAAGAAAATAGAGCGTTTAAAGTATTTCATAACACAAAACTCACCAATTGAATGAGCACATAATACATGTGACGATTTTACGTGGCGAAAAAAATGATAACTACTTTTAAATTGAATTTATATAAAAATTTATATGAATTTGTAATAATTCATTAACCATGAATTGCGCGTGTCAACCCTCCAGACCACCATTGAAAACAGTAAGATGCTGGACACGCTTTTCCGGGCTAGCCAGCGGAACCACGTTGAAATTTGGTGTCCGCACTCGGCGCGGCTGCGAGCGGTCGGTATGGCGCATCGGGAATACCGGCTCAGACCTGACCTGGCGCCGGCCGAACTGTTTTTCGATAAGAGCTTGAAGCTCAGCAATGCCATGCGCCATATTCGGCTCGGCTTGATTGGTCAGAGCGTAAAGGGAAATGGCGGTCGATGAGCGCAGTTTTTCAAATGGCGATTCCGGATCCGGCCGCCCGGACAGCTCTTGTATGGCTTTTTGGTTTGAAGTGCTGATCATTCTGGCCGACATGATACTGTTACGCACGATCGGGTCGCGGCCCAGCCAGACCGGGTCTTCAACCGTTACGCAGGCCCCGATGAGCCTGGAAAAACCACCGCTGGCATGCCTCAGGGGAAGCACAATCCACTGTTGTTCAATGGTGCGCCCTTCCGCGCTGGTCCCAAGAATATCGGCCTTGAAGATCGCGCCCTTCTCCGCAACCTGAGTCAGCGCAATCTGCATCTTGCGGCGGTCCAGATCGGCAAAATGCGCCAATGGTCGCTGACCTTTCAGCTCGCGCCGTGCATTCTGACACAACAGGGTTCCGGCAAGACGGTAGTAAAACCGCCCATTATTGTTGCGTTCCAGCAGAAACACTTCGGGAAGAATGCTGCTAATGTCGCCGGGATGGATATCTGAACGCGCGGGCGCAGAATTATCCTCGCGCTTCCGGTTCCAGTAATTGAACAATGCGTGAATCGTCGGGTGATCCATAAAAACCGCTGCGTACCTGAATTTCGTAATGCCTAACGAAGTATTAACAGCTTTGCCGGAAGCTGTGCGGGCCAATGGACAACATGGTTAATATCGCGGCGCGCCTGTGGATTATCCCGCTTTTTTCCGGTCCGGACGACAATGCGGGCTTTGTATTTGCTGAGCTGAAGCGCTATCAATCGGCTATGGATCATCTCAACACAGAGCCGCCGGAAACCAACACCCGCGCAATCAATGCACCAAATGTCATCATTGCGCTGATTGCTCTGATCATCGGCATACATGCTGGTCTCGGTCTGCTCTCCGAACAGGCATTTTTTGAGCTTTTTGTACGGTTTTCATTCATACCGGCGCGCTACAGCCCTGAGCTGAACTTTCCGGGATCGCCCTATTCGCAATGGATCAGCCCAGTCAGCTACGCCCTGTTGCATGGCGACTGGGTCCATGTGCTGACCAATTCCATATGGATGCTTGCATTCGGCAGCGCTCTGGCGTGGCGCTTCGGCACCGCACGCTTCTTGCTGTTTTCAGCGCTGTGTGCCATCGCGGGAGCTGGTGCCCACTTTCTCGCATATCCGGGTTCCCAGATCCCGACTATCGGCGCGTCAGCGGCGATTTCGGGACATATGGCAGCAGTCGGCCGATTTGCCTTCAGTTCCGGCGGTCCTTTGACCCGCTCCCCGCTACAGCGCAAATCATCGGATTTCATGCAACCGGCCGAACCGATATCGCTCCTGCTTCGAAACCGCTCAGCATTGGTATTCATTGGTATCTGGTTTGCGGTAAATCTGCTTTTCGGCCTCACCGGTGCCGGCTTTGGCGGTCAGGATGTCCGCATTGCCTGGGAAGCGCATCTGGGCGGTTTTCTGGCCGGGCTGTTGCTGTTTCCGTTGCTGGATCCAGTCGCACGCAAACGTTGAGCGCGCTGCTGTAGTGCCATGAAAAGCTGTGTGACTTGCTCATTTTGACATTTCGTCGCACACTTCCCGCTCAACTCGCTTCTGGCGACACTATGAGGAACGGGAGGACAATATGAACATAGCATCCATATTGCACGAAAAGGGCCATGATGTTTTCACCATCAAACTGCCCAAAACACTGCTGGAGATCTGCTCCACTTTGCGCGAGCACCGCATTGGCGCAATCCTGATTGTCGATGATGCCGGCAAAGTTGCCGGTATTCTCTCCGAGCGCGACATTGTACGCCGGATAGCGGCAGACGGTCCGGACGCATTGCAGGCCGATGCATCAGCCTGCATGACCTCTTCCGTGGTCACCTGCGGACCTGATGAAACCATTCAGGCTGCCATGGCGCGCATGAGTGAAGGTCGTTTCCGCCATATTCCGGTTGTCGAAGATGGCAATCTGGTTGGAATGGTTTCGATCGGTGATCTGGTCAAGCGCCGGATAGCGGATGCGGAACGCGAAGCGGAAGATCTCAAGAACTATTTGTATGCGAGTTAGTGCGCACTGATAAATGAATGCTCCTGCCATTGCCGGAGCGCTTAACAATGGCTGCCCAGCGGAAACCGGCACAATCGCCTGTTCCGCCGGTCAGGTTTTGTTGGACACCGTTTCCTCAAGCATCTCCAACTGAATTTGCTGCATTTCAACAAGCTTTTCCCATTGCCGCACCAGCTGGTGATCAAGTTTTTCGTGCAATTGCCGGATTTCAAGCTCAGCTTTCAGGTTGGTCTTGTAATCCTCCATGGCAGTTTCCCGGTCTTTCTCGCCCTGCCTGCGCTGGCTCATCATGATGATTGGCGCCTGCAACGCAGCCATTGACGACAGCACCAGATTCAGCAGAATGAACGGATAGGGATCAAACGGCTTTGACAGCCAGATACCCAGATTGACCGCCATCCACATCAGCAGAATCGCACAGAAGGCCAGGATGAAGGTCCAGGATCCACCAAAACCGGCAACCCTGTCCGCCATTTTCGCTCCGAATGACGCATTTTCATCGGTGGCGTATGATGGTGTTTTCGCCAGGATCTGTCCGCTTTCAATGGCTTCAACAACTTCAAGGTCAAGCGCATTGAGTTGCCCACGTTCATCCTGCAGCAGGTTTTCAACATAGCGCCGGCGATATCCCGCCAGATCACCACGGCAGATGAATTTTCCTTCGCCCCAATCAGGCACATCCTGCGAAATCAGAGCCGAAACACCCGGCCTGACAGATATCCACGGGCGCATTTCGGCCGCGGCAAATGACTTGCCGCAAACGGCGCAGCGCGCTGTAGCAGCCGGCAATGGTCTTTGGCTCTTCTTCATGCTTACACAATTCCTGAATTGGAGATCGGACACATTGGAGCGGCCAATCCGCAATGACTGCCTCCCCTTTTACACTGTATTGGCTGGCGGCCACGGTTGTTTTTGAAAATCCAGCGTTGTGTCAGGGCAGCGGTTCTCTTGCCTCAAGTTGCAGAATATACATGCTCGCGCCGATAATGAGCAGTGCGCCGATCCAAAATACCCGCTGCGGAACGCATAGCATCTGCCGATGGTGTCGTGAGCGGCAGTACGGGAACGCAAACTGGCGTCATGGCCGATTTGATGGATCTGCCGGACAGCGGCTAGACTGCGTCGTGCGGAAATCGACGCAAATGTGAATTGACCTGCGCCAAAATGGTCGTAACGTCAGATTGCAACCTGTGAATTGGAGAGCGATATGAACCGTCTGACCGCGAAAGACTTTGATCAGGAACTGCTTGATCTGTATGACTTTTACGCCCACGGCAAGATTACAAAACGTGAGTTTCTGGATCGCGCCGGCAAATTTGCCGTTGGCGGCGTCACGGCTGCTGCTCTGCTGGGATTGCTCAGCCCGCAATATGCTCTGGCCCAGCAAGTAGCGCCCGACGACAACGACATCAGCGCAGAATATATTGAGTATCCCTCCCCCAATGGCCACGGCACTGTACGCGGCTATCTGGTGAAGCCTGCGGACAAAGCGTTGCGCCTTCCCGCGGTGCTGGTGGTGCATGAAAACCGCGGCCTCAACCCCTATATCGAGGATGTTGCACGGCGCGTGGCAAAAGCCGGTTTCATGGCGCTTGCGCCCGATGGGCTGACATCGGTTGGCGGTTATCCCGGCAATGATGATGCAGGCCGCGAGTTGCAAAGCAGCGTGGATGGCACCAAGCTGATGAACGATTTCTTCGCCGGCTATGAGCATCTTGCCGCACGCAAAGACGGCACGGGCAAAGTTGGCGCAGTGGGCTTTTGTTACGGCGGCGGCGTCTGCAACGCACTGGCAGTCGCCTATGAGGATTTGTCAGCGTCCGTTCCGTTCTATGGCCGTCAGCCTTCCGCAGCAGATGTGCCGCGCATCCAGGCACCCTTGCTACTGCATTATGCTGAACTGGACACCCGCATCAATGAGGGATGGCCAGCCTATGAAGCGGCACTAAAGCAAAACGACAAGAGCTACACGGCGCATATTTATCCGGGGGTCAATCATGGTTTCCACAATGACACAACGCCGCGCTATGACATGGAGGCAGCGGAACTTGCCTGGAGCCGAACGATTTCGTTTTTCAACACTCATCTGGTGTGAGTTCCGGCAAGGATATCAGTCGGTTTTATAGATCTCAGTTGGATCGAAGTGCCTTGTGTCGTCCGTCGTGACCAGCTTTGGAACTGCGCCACCGCCGTCCAGATCTACGTCCCGGTAAAAACACGAGATGCGGCCGGTGTGGCAATTTGCACCGCTGCCCGCTGTGGTGACGCTGAGAAGGATCACATCCTGGTCGCAATCCACCTGCATGCGTTCAACATGCTGGGTGTGACCGCTGGTTTCGCCTTTCACCCAGAGTGTCTGCCGGGAGCGGCTCCAATAGGTTGCCTTGCGGGATGCGATGGTTCTGGCGAGGGCTTCCTCATTCATATGGGCAACCATCACGACACGGCCCGTCGCATGATCGCTGACCACACATGAAATCAGGCCGTCTGCAGAGAATTTCGGGGCAAAAACTGCACCCTCTTCCAGATCCGCAACCGAACCGGGCTGCTGAAATTTCCCGTGGGCCATAACCTGTCCTTCGCGTTCAGATGTCGGATGTTTGCGGTCAGACCGGACCTGTCACAGATTATGCCAAATCAATATCAAGCACAGCCATGGATAAATTGTAGGATCTGTCGCCATCTTCATCATCAAGATAGATCACGCCGAGGAATTCATCTGAAAGGTACAATTCCGCTGAATCCGTCTTGCGCGGACGGGCGCGGACCTGCAGATTCGGGTTGGCGAATTTCGCCTTGAAATAGGCATCAAGTTTTTGCAGTTCACTGGCGTTCATGGCGCGCCTCTTTCCGGTTTTTTCAGCAACAATATTTGGGTTCAAGTTGCGCAGTTGATGGCATATCGGTCGCGCGAAATAAAGGGCTTAGAACGTTACAATGGGGATTGTACAGCTGTTGTAGAGTGTCAGAGTTGCCTGTCTGCCAATATCTGGTCCATCGACCGGGACGGTTCAGAGCAGCCTGCGGAGCCGACAACTTTTGCCGGCACACCTGCGACCGTTGTGTTGGGAGGCACTTCATTCAGCACCACCGATCCGGCGGCGATGCGCGAGCAATGGCCGATTTTGAAATTTCCCAGAATTTTGGCACCGGCACCAATCAGCACACCGCTTTCGATCTTGGGATGGCGGTCTCCGCCCTTTTTCCCGGTTCCGCCGAGTGTAACATCCTGCAGAATCGAAACGTCGTCGCCGATCGTGGCGGTTTCCCCGACGACCAGCCCTGTGGCGTGGTCGAGAAAAATACCTTTGCCCATTTTGACAGCCGGATTGATATCAGTCTGAAACACGGCAGAGGAGCGGCTTTGCAGATAAAGCGCAAAATCGCGCCGTCCGTGACGCAACAGCCAATTTGCCAGGCGGTGTGTCTGAATCGCGTGAAAGCCTTTGAAATACAGCACTGGTTCGATAAACCGGTCGCAGGCAGGGTCGCGATCAAACACGGCGCCCAGATCGACGCGGATGATGTCGGCCAGTTCCGGCTCGTCAGAAAATGCCTGCAGAAATGCTTTGCGGATCAGATCATCGGGAACCGACTGATGATCCAGCCGGTCGGCGATACGCCAGATGATCGCTTCTTCCAAAGTGGTGTGATTGAGAATCGTGCTGTAAATGAACGGCGCCATATCGGGCTCGTGAGCAACGATGGCTTCGGCTTCCTGGCGCAGAGTGTTCCACACCGGGTCGATGCTTGCCAGCTGCTGCTGTGTTGCTTCCGCCATAATTTTTTCCAAAACCCCGGCCGAAACCTCGGCCAAAACCCCTGATTGTTAGGACTGCCAGTTTGCAGGCGCATTCTGTTTTAGACAAAGTGGGTTACCGATACAACAATAACAAGGTCGACACAGCGATTGACCGATTGCGACATAGGCGGGGCATATGGCTGCAACACAGCGCTGTAAATCGGCAAGGTCTGGCCCCGACGACGATGCATTGCAAACTGGCCCTTGTTCCTGACGCTGGTTTTGCTAGAAAAAACATCCGAATTTTAATCTGAACTTCGCGAGGTACTGTTTTAGTGGCCAGGCTTGTCCATCGCGCATTTGCGGTTCTGCGGGCTTTGAATGAGAGCCCCGCAAACCTGAACCGTCTGCATGAGCAGACTGATTTACACCGCGCTACCCTGCTGCGAATCCTCGACGCTCTGATTCAGGAGGGAATGGTCCGACGGGCAATCGGAGGCGATACCTATCATTTAAAACACTGCGTTAAACTTCTCGGACGCAAAATTTCAAAGACCGATTTGCTGGCAGAAGCGGCCTCCGAACATTTGCAAAGCTACAGCTCGTTGGTCCGATGGCCAACAGACGTGCTCCATCTGCATGCCACGCAACCTTGCTTGGTTGTCGCCGAGACCAACCGGCCGGGCAGTCCGTTTCCAGTCAAGCCAAACCGCATCAGGCACACTGTTCCTCTGGTCCCCTCTGCCGCCGGACGTGCCTATCTGGCCTTCATGAAAAAAAGCCGGCGAGAGCATTTGTTGCGCAAAGCTGAACGCCTTGGTTACTTCCTGCAATCACCCCACATAAAACCTGGCCACCTTGAAAAGGATCTCGAAGCGGTACGGCAGAAGGGTTACGGAACACGGGCGGATTTTTTCAGGGGCGGTGACTATCTTGAAAAGAGAATTGAAAATGACGGACTGCTGGCTCTGGCAGTTCCGGTTTTGAACGGAACGGATCTTATCGCAGTCCTCAACACGCAATGGAATGCAAAGGCCTATGATGAGGCGGGTTTCTCGTCACGATATCTGGCGGGCCAGATAGAACTGGCAGCAGCGATAGCCGCTGATTTTCAAAGGCTTGAGCGCGAGAAAACGCTTTCAGGACCACTCCAGGATTTCACTGAGTGAAATTTTGAAAAATTGAAATTGCGAGAATGCCGCCAGTCTGCTTTCACTAATTGCAGGGAGGACTATCATGACAAATTCACGCAAATTCCGTTTTATCTCCGTCCTGATGACAGGGCTGTTCACCGCTGGCACCGCGCTGGCAGCTGATGTATCCGAGTTTTACAAAGGCAAGACAATCAACATCATCGTGCCGGCAGGCCCGGCCAGCGGCTATGATATTTACGCCAGGCTGATGTCCGAACATTTCCCACGGCACATGCCCGGAAATCCCACCGTCATCGTTCAAAACATGCCTGGTGCCGGCGGTGTTAAGGCCGCGCGCTACTTTTCTACAGTGGGCAAGACCGACGGTACGGAACTGCTGCTGAGCCCGCAGACCATTGGCACCGATGAAGCGCTCGGACTGCTTGGAGATACGGTTGATGTGGCCAGCTTTAACTGGATCGGCCGCTTTACCACCAATGTCCCGGTCGGTGTGGCGTCCGCCGCTTCCGGCGTGAAAACCGCCCAGGAACTGAAAGACAGGGAGGTGGTATTTGCCGGAACCTCGGCCAGGTCACCCGCAATTGTTTTTCCCACTGCGTTGAATGTTCTGGCTGGTACGAAAATGAAAATCGTCTCCGGATTCGATGACACACGACAGACATTTCTTGCAATGCTGCAGGGAGAGGTCGACGGGCTTGTGCTCGGCTGGGCAGGTCTGAAATCATCCAACAAGGACCTGTTGGACAAGGGCGAGCTGGTCGTTCTGTTCCAGGGAACCGCGACACCTCACCCGGATTTGCCGGAAGTACCGACGATTGTCGATCTTGCCGAAGGCGAAGCCAACAAAACAGCGATGCGCTTCATCGCCTCCAGCTCTGAGATCGGGCGATCAATAGCGGCACACCCCGATGTGCCTCAGGACCGTCTTGAGGCCTTGCGCGAAGCATTCGTGGCAATGCTTGCAGACCCCGAATTCATCAAAGACGCCGAAACCAGAAATATGGAACTGGTCGCAAGCTCCGGCTATGAGGAACTCGATGCAGTCATTTCCCAGACCCTTGGCGTCGATGCATCTGTGATTGCGCTGGTGAAGGAAACTCTGGGACTGAAATAACCAGACCTGAAGACAGCCTGTCCATTTAAAATCCGGATGAACCGCAGGCAACTGCGTTTCATCCCCCCTCCGCCGGACGAACCGAGGCCCAACCGACATGAAAGTTTTGGTGATTGATCATCTGTTCGCTGAGGAAATTGCCTCAAGACTACGCGCAGATTTTCCGGACATTGACGTCGTCACTGCGCCCGACAGCCAGTCAGCTCAGGGTGATGCGGCGGCATGCGATGTCATTATGGCTTTGGGCATGAATGCTGACGAAACACTTTTCGCACAGGCCAAAAACCTGAAATGGGTGCAATCACTCGGCGCGGGGGTCGACAAATTTCAGTCACTGGCAGCGCTCGATAAACTGGAACTTCTGACCAATGCCAAGGGCATTCACGGACCCCAGATTGCCGAGATGACAATTCTCTTCATGATTTCTCTGCTCAGGGATTTTCCGGCGCTCGTCCGCCAGCAGGACGCTAAAAACTGGCGGCGCTTTCCCGGACGAAAGCTGCAGGGGCGCAGCATTGCGATCTGGGGACTTGGAACCATTGGTGAAGAAATCGCGCGCATTTGCCATGCCTTCGGGATGACGGTGTCGGCTATCACACGCACCCCGCGAGATCATCCCTTCATTGATCGCTATTACAAGCCTGGCGAACTGGCAGAGGCGGCATCAACAGCCGATTTTCTGCTTGCTGTGGCCCCGGCCACAGCGGAAAATGTCGGGCGGCTCAACGCAGACATCTTTCAGGCGATGCGGCCCGACAGCTATCTCATCAATGTTGGCCGCGGCAGCCTGGTGGTCGAGCCGGATTTGATTGCCGCACTGAAGACGGGAGTTATCGCCGGCGCTGCGCTTGATGTTGCAAGTGCCGAACCCCTGCCGCCGGAAAACCCCTTGTGGGATATGCCGAACACCATTCTCACTCCGCATGTCTCAGGCATGATCGAAGAGTATCCCGAGCAGGTCTACCCCATTGTCAAAACCAACATGGCCCACTTTCTGGCCGGACGGACTGACCAGATGATCAATCGCGTCGACCCCGTCAAACCACTCACCGGGAGTACCCCCTAATATGCCGACCATGTCTGAAAAACTTGTTTCACGAATCTCGGACAGTGAATTGGAGCGGCGCTGGGCGTTGACCCGCAAAGCCATGCAGCGCGCCGGGGTCGACGTTCTGGTCATGCAGAACAGCAATGAGTTTGTCGGCGGCTATGTGAAATGGTTTACCGACATTCCCGCCCGCCAGGGTGTGCCGATTACTGTTATCTTTCCCCTGGACGGCGAGATGATCGTGGTGCGCGCAGGACCGCGCGGAGGACGCTTGCACGATGATGGCCGGGATTGGCCATGGCGCGGAGTCGGCAGGGTACTGACGGCCCCCTACACCACGGCGGAATGCACCACCAATATCAACGATGCCAAACTGGCCGCCGAGGAACTTGCCGCCATGGGCGCGCGCAAGATTGGCTGGGTTGGTATGGGGGCGATCCGGCACAGTTTCGGGGTCCATCTCACCGAGCGTCTTGATGCAGCAGAATTCATTGATTTTTCCAACGATGTCGATGAAATAAAGGCGATTAAAAGCGCTGAAGAGATAGGCTTGATCCGGCAGACCGCGCTGCTTCAAGATCAGGTTTTCGCCGATGTCCTCGGGTTTATTGAACCCGGTATGCGCGAGTTTGAGGTCGCTGCCTTCGCCTATTATCAAACCCAGCGTCTGGGAAGCACGCAGGGTTTTGTTCTGACCGGCTCCGCCCCGATGGGCACACCTGCCACCAAGGGCCTGCGCCACTTTCAGAACCGGCAAATCGAAGACGGGGATCAGTTCACAATTCTGATCGAGACGAATGGACCGGGCGGTTTTTACACGGAAATCGGCAGAACCATTGTGCTGGGCAAAGCCAGCGAAGAAATGCTGAGTGAATTCGATCTGGCGCACAAGGCTCAACGCGCAACGTTGGACCGCCTCAAACCCGGCGCCGATCCGGCAGCGCTGTGGGATGCCCATAATTCGTTTATGCGCAATGCGAACCGCCCCGAAGAACGCCGGCTTTATGCTCATGGACAAGGCTACGATCTGGTGGAACGGCCCTCATTGCGCGATGACGATCCGATGAAAATTGCCGAACATATGAGCATTGTCGTCCATCCGACTTTCCAGACCGATACCACCTATGCCTGGGTCTGTGACAACTACATGGTCGAAGCTGATGGGGTCTCTGATTGCCTTCATAAAACAGAGCAAAAGGTGTTCCAGCTTTAGAGAGTTCGATGTTGCGTTCAACGATCCTTACCGGATTATCGCCAGGATGAACCATGTTTGAAGCCGCAATTGACGCAATCTTTATCATTCTGGATCCAGTCCGGTTTGGGTTTCTGACAATTGGCGTGGTCATTGGGCTGGCGGTCGGCATTGTCCCCGGACTTGGGGGTCTCGTCGGCCTTTCAATCCTGCTGCCATTCACATATGCGCTGGATCCCTATGCCGCCATTGCCATGCTTCTTGCGCTGTCTTCGGTGGTGGCGACCGGCGACACCATACCAGCTGTGTTGTTCGGTGTGCCTGGTACGGTTGGATCAGCTGCCACGGTAGTGGATGGCTACCCCATGGCGCAGAAAGGTGAAGCAGGCCGGGCATTTGGAGCGGCCTTTTCCGCATCGCTTCTGGGCGGCTTGTTCGGTGCCATGATGTTGTTCGTCAGCATCCCGGTGCTCAGGCCGCTGGTGCTGATTATCGGCCCGCCGGAACTGTTCGCGCTGTGTCTGTTTGGTATCTCCCTGGTGGCCTTGCTCAGCGGTTCCAATCGTCTCAAAGGCTTGGCTGCAGCCTGTCTTGGCCTGCTGATGTCGGCAATTGGCGACGATCCCAACACGGCGACGCCGCGCTGGACTTTCAATACGCTCTATCTGTTTGATGGCGTGCCACTTGTGCCTTTGGCACTGGGCATGTTCGCCCTGCCGGAGTTGGCCGGACTGATGATGCGCGGAGGCACGATTTCACGCAAGGGCAGCAGTGCAGCCATTGCCGGTCAATGGCAGGGCATTCGCGATACATTTGCAAATCTCGGTCTTGTTTTCCGCAGTTCAGTTCTGGGCGCCGGACTGGGTGCCATACCCGGCCTTGGCGCATCCATCATTGACTGGATTGCCTACGGAGTGGCCGCCAAGACTGAAAAAGGCGCAGATAAGACGTTCGGACACGGTGATGTTCGAGGCGTCATTGCCTCTGAAAGTTCCAACAACGCCAAGGAAGGCGGATCTCTGATCCCGACAATTGCCTTCGGTGTTCCGGGAACTGCCTCAATGGCAATTCTGCTCGGTGCATTCCAGATCCATGGCATTGTCCCCGGCCAGACCATGCTGACGGAGAAACTTGATCTGACCTATGCCATGGTCTGGAGCATTGCACTGGCCAATGTTCTGGGTGCCGGAATCTGTTTTCTGTTCGCAAATCAACTGGCGCGTCTGGCACTTGTCCGCGTCGGAATTCTGGTCCCGGTGGTTCTGGCAGTCACCCTGCTGGGCGCATTCCAGAACAGTGCATCGATTCAGGATGTCTATGCGGTGATCGCCTTCGGGCTCCTCGGCATGATCATGAAAATCTTCGGATGGTCGCGCCCCGCGCTGGTTCTGGGCTTTGTGCTGGGCAGTCTGATCGAACGCTATCTGGTCATTTCATATTCACTTGCCGGTGTCGGATTTCTGTTAAGACCAATCGTCGCCATCATCGTCGGTATGACGATTTTAGGCATCGTCATCCCGGTTTTCAAAACTATGATCGCAAGGTGGCGCAGACCAAAACAACAAAACCGCAGGGGATTTGCCCTGGTCATCAACGAAGATCTGATTTTCGCGGCACTCATTGTGGTCGTGTTCCTGAGCGCTTTTTTCACCCAGCAGGACTGGCCGCTGAAAGCGCGGCTGATGCCAAACGTGTTTGCCGGTGCCGGAATTGTGTTTGCCATCTGGGTTGTTTTCGGCGTTGCGCTAACCAGCAACAACAAACGTGAAGAGACCCGCAGCGACGGTGTTGCCGCAAAGTTTTTGATATTCGGATTCAGTGGCTTGCGGGAAACCTATCTGACACCAAGCGCACTGCGCGGGTTGCGGTTTTTTGTGTACTGTTTGGGATTTGTAATCCTGGTTCAGATCACCGGCGTTCTGATATCGGTATTTTTGTTGACGCTCGTTCTGTTATCCTGGGAATCCAGAGAAAAGCTCTGGATGGCGCTCTGCATTGCTGGCGGTGTTTTCCTGTTTTCATACGGACTGTTTCATCTGCTCGTGAATATCCCATGGCCAAATTCAATGCTCGGTGATGTGTTTCCTGCGCTTCGCGACAGCTTTATGACCGATATTTTATAAGACCAGCACCAGACAAATTTACGCATCACAACGGCGCTGACTGTCAAAATCCTAAAAATCCTCCCAAAATTTCAGCACACCCGCTTTGAACACTTTATCCCCGACTGCAAGCTGATGATCCCGGCCCGGAATTTCGAGAAATTGCGCGCCCGGAATCAGGACTGAGAGGCCCGCGCCCGATCCGGAGATATCATCTTTTGAGCCGACAGCTACAAGACAGGGCGGTTGAAGCCTGGCAATCTCGCTTTCTGACACAACCTGACGGGTTGAGACCATGCAGGCCGCCAGTGCTTTGCGATCGCTTTTGGTGGCATCGGCAAACAATCGGAAACGCTTGCCGACGTCATCGCTGATCTGCTCCGGATCGTCTGCCAGCAGCGCATCGACAATCGGCTGCGAAGCGCCAACGCCGCTGACCATGCCCATCCCCAGACCGCCGAAAACCACAGAGCGCACGCGCTGGGGATGGGCCAGCGCCAGAAAAGCCGACAGCCGCGCCCCCATCGAATAACCCATAACAAGGGCTTCATCGAGCGCCAGATGGTCCAGAAGCCCCCTCGCATCTTCGGCCATTTTCGCGGCGAAATAGGCGTCCGGATCGTAGAGTTTTTCGCTGCTGCCATGGCCGCGATTGTCCAGCGCAATGACGCGGTATCCGGCCCCGGTCAAAGTTGTGACCCATGAAGGATAGACCCAGTTAACATGGGCGCTGGAGGCAAATCCGTGAATCAGCAGCACCGGTAATTCTCGCGCTGGCACGCCATCTGCTGGTGGCAGATCGAAATAGCTGATCTGCACCCCGGACTGATCGAATTGAGTCATCGGCAGTTTATTCAGATTCATCGTGCCGGTCCCTGCTCAGTTGGAATGTTCCGTGTCATCTGCATAGCGATTTCCCCCTACCCTTTCCACCCGGAACCTTTTATGGTCCGGCAAATCACTTGGCGAACCACCCGGACGGAGTTTTGTCGTTATGGCAGACGCGATTACCCCACACTTCCACAACACAGATGGTGTGGACACCATACTCATTGGCGTGAAAGAGTTCATGTGCATCGGTGCCAGGCCGCCGCAGGACCATCCGCATGTGTTTTTGGATATGGGGGACGAGTCTGAAAAGGTCTGTCCCTACTGCTCGACCCTGTACCGATACAGCGCCGATCTGACTGCAACGCAAACCCGGCCGGACGGCATGCTGATCGGGATGTAGAAAGAAGACCGCCTTGGCTAATGCGCTTTCAGTTCTGGTTGTCGGCGGCGGTATTGGCGGCCTGACGGCGGCTCTGGCGCTGTCGCGTGCAGGCTGCCGCGTTTCTGTCTATGAGCAGGCCAGGGAATTCCGTCCTGTCGGTGCCGGCCTGCAATTGTCTTCCAACGCGCTTTCGGTGCTGGAACGGATCGACCTGCCGATGGGACGGCAGAACGCTATAGACATCGAAAAGACCGAAGTGCGCGACGGCATCACCGGCCGGCTGATTACGCGCATTGCCACTCCGGAAAACCGCCACACACTTGTCCTGTCCCGCGCGGCGTTGCAGGCCAGACTGCTGGAAGCGGTGGCTGCGGATGCAGCGATCGAGTTGCACACCGGTGCACAAATGGTGGACATTCTGGACGGCAAGAAACTTGTCTCCCTGACCCTGGCCGACGGCACCATGAGATCGGGCGACGCGCTGATCGGCGCGGACGGCGTCTGGTCGCAGACACGCCGCTTCGTCAATGCCGCCAGGCCGGACTACTCGGGGCGCATCGCCTGGCGCACGGTCATGCCGCTGTCAGCAGTGCCAGCGGATATCAGCCGTCACACTGTGACCCTGTGGCTGGCACCCGGCGCCCATCTTGTTACCTATCCGATTGACAAGGGCGCTGCTTTCAATGCTGTGGCAATCACCCAGGGCGACTGGCAGGCTGAGGGCTGGTCGCAGCCCGGAGCGATGACGGATCTGGCGCTTGCATTTGCCCAATGGCACAGCCCTGTCCAGCAACTTGTGCAGTCGACCGGGAATTGGCTCAAATGGGCACTGTGCACCATTGACCCTGGCATGAGCTGGACCAAGGGCCGCATCGCTCTGCTCGGCGACGCTGCCCACGCCATGGTGCCCTTTATGGCGCAGGGCGCCGGCATGAGCATTGAAGATGGCTGGGTGCTGGCGCAGCAACTCGGCCGCGCAACACCGCCGGATGTCGGCGCGGCGCTGCAAAAATACCAAACGGGCCGTCAGGACCGGGTGACAAGGGTTTGGGATACCTCTATGCAACAGGGCAAGATCTATCACCTCGACGGTGCCCTGCGCCTCTGCCGCAATGCTGTGATGCAGAGCGGCGGACGTTTTTTGAAAAGCCGGTACAACTGGATCTATGACTGGCAGGGATAATTCTCAAATTTCCACCGCTTGAAACAAGCTTTTACGGCTCCATGACTGAAAGAAATCCGCATCAGCATGAAAACATTTGAAATCGACAAAGCGTTTGAGATTGTTTCCGGGCAGCCGCGTCGAAACGACACGAGCGTGTTCGCAGTTGTCAGGGATGAGATGTACTTTCTACCCGCATTTCTCGATCACTATCGGGGATTGGGATATGATCAGTTCGTATTTCTTGATGATTTTTCGGAAGATGGAACCTTTGAATTTCTGCTCGATCAGAGCGACTGCGTCGTGTTGAGGAGCAGTTACAGATATGGCGAACCCATAAAGACAGACCATTTCAAAAAAGGCAAACTCAATCGCGCCGGAATTTATCTGAAATATCTGATCCAGACGATGCTGTTCGAGGAGCAATACATAACCCACGTCGATGCCGATGAATTCCTGATTTTTCCAGAACAGTTCAATGGCATTTCAGATTTGGTCGATTATCTGAAAACCAACGAAATCAAGTCAATCCACGCCAGTTCCATCGAATTTTTTCCCGAGAATATCAGTTCGGTCAATATCGACCTTGCTCCGCAAACATTTGCCGAGATTTTGAATCACTGCCCGTTCTTTGATAACACCAAGCTGCTGGAACTGCGCTCCTCACCCAATCATCGTGACGTTGCCACAATTGTGGGCAAATCAGCATCAAGCCGATTGTTTGAACGTGAATCAATCAGGGATCTGAGATTGCCATGGGCGGATTTTCCGCAATTTCTGCTGAAGCGACTTCCTTTCAAAACCGCCCAGAGTCATGTGATCAAGACACCCATTGCCTTCAGAGATAAAGACTCCAAAATGGCTGGCTCGCACTATGCCAATGTGCCTGCCAGCGCCAAAGTTTCCGTGGCTATGGCGCATTTTGTCTTCACGTCAAATCTGCCGGCAAAAATCGCAAATTCTCTGGCCTGGAAATCTCATGCCCGCGGAGCAACCAAATATGTGTCTTACTCGAAACTGTTAAAAGCCATGGAAACCGGCAACGGATCGTTCCTCGGGCCGCAGTCAGAGCGGTTTGTGGATGTTCGACAGCTTGAAGACACCGGTTTGATCGTAAAGCCGAGTTGATGGCGCAGCAAAGGCAGTTCAGATAGTGATGTACCCGGCTCTCAAACAACGCCTGCCCCTGATCGATGCGTTGCGCGGTGCTGCGCTGATCGGAATGATTGTCTATCATGCGGGCTGGAATCTGGATACATTCCAGTTCACCGAACTGGGCGTCACCAGCGCGCCGGGCTGGATTGGATTTGCCAGACTCATCGCCGGCAGTTTCCTGATGCTGGCAGGAGTGTCACTGGTGCTGGCGGATGCGGCCGGCCATGGCGCAAACCTCAAGCTGCGGCGCATCGGCATCGTCGCGGTCGCGGCTGTGCTCGTCACCATCGCCACCTATTTCATTTTCCCCGATACGTTCGTGTATTTCGGTATTCTGCATCAAATTGCGCTGGCTAGCCTGCTGGCGTGGCCCTTATTGCGTTTGAACTGGATTATCGTTGTTGGCCTTGCGCTGGCGATCGTGCTTATCAATCAGACGGTCGCGGTGGAATTTGCAGATACACGCTGGCTGGCCTGGATCGGGATCAGCCGGTTGGTGCCGCCGGCCAATGATTATGTGCCGATCGTTCCCTGGTTCGCAGTCGTCCTGCTTGGTATCCCTCTCGGCCGCGCGATATTGCGGCAGGCCTGGCTGCAAAATCTGCTCGCCGCCAATCCGCGATGGCTGGTACCGCTCGGCTGGATGGGGCGCTACAGCCTGATTATCTATCTGATCCACCAGCCGATTTTATTCGGAATTGCATCGGCAGCCTATTATCTCACTCAATAGCCAGGGTCTGGATACCGGGATAATCCAGTTTTCCCATTCCAAGCACCGGCAGTTCCTTCACGATGACGAATTTCTTTGGCATCATCAATTCCGGGACACCGTTGATCTTTGCCCATTTGACAAGCCGTTTCATATCCGGATCGGGCTTGTCGGTGACAAGAACCAGTGCCTCGCCCTTGGACGTGTGATCAATCGCCACCACCGCGTGATTGTGGTCGGGCCAGACCTGCGCAATATTGGCTTCTACAGCACCCAACGAGATCATCTCACCACCGATTTTGGCAAAGCGCTTGGCCCGTCCCTGTATGGTGATAAAGCCGTTTTCGTCCACGTCGACAATGTCGCCTGTATCATGCCAGCCGGCTGTCGTCGGCTCCAGCAGGCCCGGCGCCTCGTAGCGCATATAGCCGCGCATGACATTGGGGCCTTTAGCATGCAGCCGCCCCCCTGAATTCAAGCCGGGGATCGGCTCGATGCGGTATTTCATGCAAGGCATCAAACGGCCGACCGACCCGTCCTTGTGGTGTTCCTCGGTATTGGCGGCAATAACCGGCGCGCATTCCGTAGCGCCGTAACCTTCCAGCAGCCAGAGGCCGAATTTATCCATCCAGAGTTTCCGCGTCGCGTCCTTGACCCGCTCCGCGCCCAGCACCACAAGCGTCAGATTGGCAAAGTCATCCCGGCTCGCCACGCGACCCCATCCGGCGACAAAGGTATCCGTTCCCAACAGAATATCGCAGCCGGAGGATTTCACTTCAGCTGGAATCTGTTTGTAGTGCAGCGGTGATGGATAGAGATAGGTCCGCAAGCCAGCAACAATCGGTGCAATCAGTCCAACGGTCAGGCCAAAAGAATGAAACACCGGCAGCGGGTTGAAAATCGCCCGGGTCTCGTCGATTTTTTCAGTTTTCAGGAACTGTTCGCAATTTGCCAACAAGCCCATATGGCTGTGGGCAACGCCTTTCGGCAGCCCTTCTGAGCCGGAAGTAAACAGCATCACCGCTGTATCGCTGGGCGCAACGCGGCGCCGCTCAAAGCGCTGACGGGCCCGTTTTGCATGCCATGCCCCGCGCAGTTTATCCAATGTGCCGATGCTGTCGCGCAAATCTTCAGTCCACACCACATGGACCTGACCTTGCAGACCTTCAATGAGGTCCGCTAACCCGGCCTGCTCAACGAATTTTCGCGACGTCACCATGGTTTCCATGCGCGTCGTTCTGCACGCCGCCAACAGATTTTTCAGACCGCTTGAAAAATTCAACATGGCCGGAACCCGGCCCACGCACTGCAGCCCGAAAAATACTGCCGCCAGACCGGCCACATTCGGCAGCATCACTCCAAACCGCTCGCCTGGGGCGGACAGCTTTTCCAGTTTGCGGCCAAGAATGGTTGCTTCGAGAATCAGCCGATCATAGCTTACCGGCGCGCGTTCGCTATCCTCCACCACAATCCGCTCGCCACCCAGGCGATCACGCGCATCAAGCAAAGCTTCAAACAGAGTTCTGGTCCAGGCAGCAGAATCCAGCGTGACATAGGCCGTCGCCGGACTTGCTTTGGTCACCGGCGCCAGCACAGACCTCGCTTCTGGCTTTTTCATAATTCAGTCATTCAGAGTCTCAAAAAGCCGTTAATCCTAGATCGTTTCACGGTTACATGGAACCATTTGATGCTCCAGATCAGTTCATCGG
>CAXBCI010000052.1:0-20762 GCA_963974065.1 uncultured Hyphomicrobiales bacterium
CCGACGCTGAGGCACTGCTTGTGGCGCAACGTGATGTTCGCGAAGCCCAGCAGGCATTCGAGGCGCTGACAGCACAGTTTGAAGCTGCTGAAAAATCTGTCGCTGAAAGGCAAACGGAATTTGCAGCTGCACAAACAGCACTGGCTGATGCGCAATCCGCTTTGACCGGATCGCGCAATATGCTGGCAGATGCGCGCGCAGCGAATGAAGCGGCAAATGAGGCGCGCACCAATGCGCTTAACGCGTTGGATGGCGCCAAAGACCAATTGGATCTGGCTTCCGATGAACTGGCCGTGGCCACGGTGGTTGAGACGATTGTCAGGACGCAGCAGGAAGTCAAAGCCAGTGCCACCGCAGAGGCGCAAAAGGCGGCCGATGCTGCGCAACAGGAGCTTGATGAGATTCTCGATGAAATGGCCGAACAGGATCGCGAAACTGCCACAGCCACCCGCCTCGTTGATGAGGCTGAAAATGCCATCGCAAGCTCAGAGGCCGAGCTGACCGGCGCTGAACAGGCATTGGCAACAGCGATCGACGGTGCACAGGAAGCGCAACGCAACGTAGGTGCTGCCCAACAGGCTCAAATCATGGCGGAAACCGCTCTGGGCGCTGCTGGCGAGCGGGTTCTGGCAGCCAGCGAAGCTGAACAGGAAGCGATCCAGGATAGCAGCCGCAAAGCAGAAGAATTAAGCAAGATGCGCGAAAATGCAAGCCGTACTCAGACCGGTTTTGACGCCAGTGCCGCAGCAGTCACAACTGCCGAAGATGCGATAGTCCGCAACGGGAAAAGGATTGACGCGGCTGCGAGCGACCTTGAAGAAGCCCGCGCCGGACTTGAAGTGGCGAAGAGCACAGCGGAAGAGGCAGTTTCGGATCATTCTGTCGCCTTGCGCGCGCTTCAGGCTGCCGATGAAATTGTGTTAGCTGCCGAAGGCGAAGTGCAGGAATCTGAAACCGTCACCGCGGCAACTTCGCGCGCTGAAACCGCTGCCCGTGCCGAATTTGATGCGGCAGAGACGGCCTTGAATACCGCTATTGCCGAGACGGCAAACACCACACAGTCAGCCCAAACTGCCAGTGAACAGGCCGCGACATCCGATCTGGCTGTCTCCGAAGCGAACCAGGCTCTTGCGCTCGCCCGGTCTGCCTTTGAGGCAGCCGTGGTAAATCCAAGCATCAGCGAAGATAGTCTGGCCAATTTAATTCAGGCGGTTGAAACCACGACCACGGCTCTGTCTAACGCGGAAGCCATGGCTCTTCAGGCTCGTCAGAGTGCTTCGCAGGCCCAGTCCGCCAGAGAACAGGCTGCAAGCGCCGAAACCCAGGCCAGGGTCGCCCTGGAGAGGGCAAAATCAGGTTTAGAGGAAACGGTGGCTCAGTCGACAGCAGTCTCGGCACGCCAGGATAGCGCAATCTCGGTCCTTGGTGAGGCGCAGGATAGCCGTTCAGAAGTTGCAGCACGCTCGCAAGCTGCTCAACAGCTTGTCGAAGTCATGCAGGCTGAATTGGCTGAGCGCGACAGTGCAGTGATTGCCGTGACAGAGGAATTGGCCGCAGCGGAAGCGGCGCTTGGGAGAAGCGAAGCGGAACTGGCCGCGGCGAAAAATACTTTGGCCAACGCTTCGGCACGTGCGGAAACGGCCATTATTACTGTCGCTGAAGCTGAAGCGGCCCTGCAATTATCGCGAACCCGGGAAACCGAAGCCAGTAACACAACCCATGAGGCTGAGAAGGCTGAAACCGAGGCCCGGGAAAAACTTGACGCAGCCAAGAGCGATGTGCGTACCGCGCTTGACGAAGCCGCGGCTGCGGCTGCCGCACAGACAGCCGCAGCAGACATGGTTCAACTCCGTAAATCGGAGTTGGTCACTCGCCGGGAAAGCGCTGCGGCGAGCCGCGCTGCTCTGGAAACCATGATGGCTGCTCCCGATGAATTGACTTCCGCAGTAACCGAGCGTTCCGATGCGGCCGATTCCGTACGCAAGTTTGCTGCCAATTTGCAGACTGAATTGCAGAGCCTTCAATTGGCCTTGGCAGATGCGTCGGTCTCCAGGAAAACCGCTCTTCAGTTGCGAGATGCGGGCATTGCAAATGAGGCGGCAAAACGGGCGGCCTATTCAAGCGCAGGAAATCTGGCAGACCAGGCGCAGGCAGGCCTGTCCGATGCTGAAGCAAGGCACAACCGGGACAGCGAACTGGTCTCTGACACTCAGCAGCGTCTGCAGTCCGCAAAAAACGATCTCCAGGCGACCACAGCCGCCTTTCTCAGAGTCGAAGAAGCTTTGGCGAAACAGGCTGCCAGGCTTGACGCGGCCAGCTCTGCCTTGCGCAAAGCCGAAACTGATCTGCAGACATCGACCGCGTTGGCAGAGAATGCATTTGAGGTGAAAGCTACTGCCAGCCAGGCTTTTGCTGAGGCAGAACAGGCTTTCACCACAGTCCGGGACACTGCAGAAATCGCGGCCGGGCGTGTTGTCGAGGCGCAGCAGGCAGAACAGGCCGCCATCCAACAGGTTGAGGACGGTGGTCAGGCAGTCGCCGAGGCGCGAGCCGCAGTTCAGTCAGCCGAAGCCGTTCTGGCGGCTGCATTGGCTGACACCAATGCCAAGGACCGGGCAGCTGCGAATGCATCGGAAATCGCCGAAAATGCGCAAGCTGCCCTGCAGCACGCGGAAGCGATTCTGGAAGCGTCGACTGTCGCACTGGCAGAAGCAAATGAGGCGCGCAAAGCGGCTGAAAATCGCAATGCAGAGGCTGAGGCGACAACCGCCGCGACGCAATTGGCATTTGACCAGGCCACCACCAGACTGGCGGAAGCGGTGTTCGCCGAGGAAAAAGCGTTTGCCATAGCACGTCAGGATGCTGCAGAAGCGGCAACAGCGCTGGCGGCAGCGCAGCTTGCCGAGACAAACCTCAATGCGGCGGCTGGTACATCGGATCGGCAGGAGAAGACCTTCACCATGGCATCGGCCACCAGTGAAAATGCCAATGAGGCCTTGGAAAAGGCCGAGGCAGAACTGCAAAAGGCACAACAGCAAGTCGCTGATCTTGAAACGCGGGTTTCAGCTGATGAAAGCAGCCTGCAGGCGGCCAGAGACAAATTGCAAAAAATGCAACAGGGATTGGCAGTCGCTGAAGCTGAAAAACGCGAAGCACTTATGGTGCAGGCGGCGGCAAGGGCCACCGCATCTGCCGCCGAGACCGCTCACGAAAATGCCCTGGCTGTTCTGGCCGCCGCTGACGCCGCAAATGAACGGGCTGCAGCGGAGGCATTAAAAAAATTCTCAGCGGCCGCCGAAGCGGCTTCGGCATCTGCAGCGGATGTCCCACTTTTTCAACGATAACTCAAAAAAGGAAACAGATATGACTGATATAAAAGATCCGGAAAACACCATCATTCTCGATACCACCAAGGGTGAAGTGGTTATTGAAATGCGTCCGGACCTGGCTCCCAATCATTGCGCAAGAATCAAGGAACTTGTCTCTGCCGGCTTCTATGATGGCACGCCGTTTCACCGGGTGATCGACAGTTTCATGGCACAGGGTGGAGACCCGACCGGAACCGGAACCGGCGGCTCGGGCAAACATCTGGATGCCGAATTCAACTCTGAACCCCATGTTCGCGGCGTGTGCTCAATGGCACGGGCGCAAAATCCCAATTCAGCGGACAGCCAGTTCTTCATCTGCTTTGCCGATGCAACATTTCTGGATCGCCAGTATACCGCGTGGGGCAAGGTCATTTCCGGAATGGACAATGTCGATTCATTCGCCCGTGGTGAACCTGTGCGCAATCCGGACAAAATCACCACAGCAAAAATGGCTGACGCTGCCTGATCCGGCCAGTCCAGCCGAATTGCTGCGCACCAGACGATCTGGCTGCGCAGTGAGCGGTTTTGATTCTGTGCCAGTATTGTATATGAAGCCCGCACATCGCCCGATGTGCGGGTTTGTCTTTCAGGATGCGTGATGCGAGTTGACGAGTTTGATTTTGAACTGCCTGCTGATCGCATAGCCTTGCGACCTGTAAACCCGCGCGATTCCGCAAAAATGCTGGTGGTAACACCGGGGCAGGCGCTTCAGCACAGCGTGGTGGCGGATCTTGTTCGCTTCCTGAAGCCCGGCGATGCACTGGTGCTGAATGATACAAAGGTCATTCCCGCCCAGCTGGAAGGAATACGTCTGCCGCGCAGCGCTGAATTTCCACCGGCAAAGATATCCGCAACCCTGCATATGCGAATAGGCGCCAACATTTGGGATGCATTTATCAGGCCGGCCAAAAAAATAAAGATCGGCGATCAACTGTTATTTGCAAAGGATGGGGCAAGCTTGCCCGCCACGGTTACCAAAAAAGGTGACGCGGGGGAGGTCCAACTGGTGTTTTCTCTGAATGCTGCAGAATTGGACGCCGCCTTATTCGCTGTCGGGCATATTCCATTGCCACCCTATATCGCCTCAAAACGGGCTGAAGACAGTCAGGACAAGGCGGATTATCAGACCATCTATGCGCGCCAGGACGGAGCGGTTGCCGCCCCGACCGCAGGTCTGCACTTTACCGATGAGTTGCTGGCATCGCTGTCAGCAGCGGGCATCGCACACCATTTTGTCACGCTGCATGTCGGCGCCGGCACATTTCTGCCGGTCAAGGCGCAGGACACCGATGATCATGTCATGCATTTTGAAACCGGGACCGTATCTGATGGCGTGGCGGCTGCGCTGAACAGCACCCGTGCCAGGGGTGGGCGCATTGTTTCTGTCGGCACCACCAGTCTGCGGCTTCTGGAAAGCGCGGCTGATGAGAATGGGCGACTGGCCGGCTTTCACGGTGCGACAGATATTTTCATTACGCCTGGCTACAGCTTCCGGATCGTCGATATTCTGATGACCAATTTTCATCTGCCACGCTCCACATTGATGATGCTGGTCTCCGCATTTTCCGGACTTGAAATCATGCGCGACGCTTATCGCGATGCCATTGCCAACGGCTATCGTTTCTATTCCTATGGTGATGCCTCACTTTTATTCAGACAGGACCGGACATGAGCGCTGACACGCCGCCAGCAGAATTTGGCTTTGAGCTTCATTGCACCGATGGCGCGGCGCGGCGCGGAACAGTTCACACGCCGCGCGGCGCAATTCGCACGCCTGCCTTTATGCCTGTGGGCACAGCGGCCACCGTCAAGACCATGTATCCGGACCAGGTTCGCGAGCTTGGTGCCGACATTGTGCTGGGCAACACTTACCATTTGATGTTGCGGCCGGGGGCAGAACGGGTTGCCCGGCTCGGTGGCCTGCATGAATTCATGCGCTGGCCGTACCCGATCCTCACTGATTCCGGCGGTTTTCAGGTCATGTCCCTGGCCAATCTGCGCAAGATGACCGAGCAGGGCGTGACATTTCAGTCGCATATTGACGGTTCGCGGCATGAATTGTCGCCAGAACGCTCAATTGAAATTCAGGGCCTGCTCGGCTCTGACATTCAGATGCAGCTGGACGAGTGCGTCGCTCTTCCTGCTGGTGAACAGGATATTGAACGCGCGATGGAGCTGTCTCTGCGCTGGGCCGAGCGCTGCAAGACGGCTTTCGGAAATCAGCCGGGAAAAGCCATGTTCGGCATCGTTCAGGGTGGCGACGTGCCACATCTGCGGGAGCGTTCGGCGCAGGCGCTGAGTGCAATGGAGTTGAAAGGCTATTCCATCGGCGGTCTGGCTGTCGGCGAGCCTCAGGCCGTGATGCTGGAGATGCTCTCGGTCACTTGCCCATTGCTGCCGGTCAAAAAGCCGCGTTATCTGAT
Source organism: uncultured Hyphomicrobiales bacterium (assembly GCA_963974065.1). Lineage (GTDB taxonomy): Bacteria > Pseudomonadota > Alphaproteobacteria > Rhizobiales. The sequence continues at coordinate 5,792 of CAXBCI010000052.1, forward strand.
GGGTGTCGGCACCCCGGACGATCTGCTTCAATCGGTGGCACGCGGGGTTGATATGTTTGACTGCGTGATGCCAACCCGCGCTGGTCGCCATGGACTGGCCTATACGCGCCGTGGCAAGGTCAATTTGAAGAATGCCCGCCATGCCGATGATCCGCGACCGCTTGATGAAGAAAGTTCATGTCCTGCAGCGCGCGATTACAGCCGGGCCTATCTTCACCATCTCATCAGATGCAATGAGGCACTGGGCGCAATGCTGCTCAGCTGGAACAATCTGCATTATTATCAAAGCCTGATGCAGGGTATGCGCGATGCCATTGAGGCACAGGCTTTTGCTGACTTCGCAGCAGTCACAAAGCAAGATTGGGCATCTGGTGATCTAAAGCCGGTCCAATTATCGGCGTAGAAAAAACCGGCTCCCGAATTACCGGCGGCTCACCCGCGCAAAGCTTCCGGGCTGTGCCGGTACGGACGTTGGCTTCGGGGATTTTCTGCGGTCGGGCTTTTCATCAGCTGATTTTTGATTCGACGATGCTTCTGCCAGTTCGTCTGAGTCAGCGTCTTCTTTGTCTTTTCTGGCTGAACGTTGTTTTTCGTCATGATAGGCCCGGGCGCGGCTGAGGCTCTCGGCCTTTTCGCGATGTTGTTCCAGCTTCAGATCAACGCCTTCAATCACATAGCGGTCATTTTCCAGCCGCAGCTCCCGGACGTCGCCGGCGATCCATTGCAGGCGCTTCACCAGACTGTCCGGTGAGATTGGCTTGAGCAGAAAACTGCTGGCGCCCAGACGGTAGGCGAGTTCCACCACGCTTTGCGACCCATAGGCACTGACGACAATAACAGGTAGGAAACACAACGGATCCATCTGTTTCAACCGCAAGGTGCGCAACAGTTTGGCGCCGCTGGTCGCGTCCATGCGCCAATCCAGCAGCAGAACATTTGGCGGTTCATTCAGCATTGCATTCATCGCCCGCTCCGGATCGCCATAAACCCGCGCTCGTTTGGTTCTGAGCGTGCTGAAGATCGACCGGTAAATGCCTTGCATGGCTTTGGAATCGTCAATTGCTACCAGGTCTAGCTCCTCAAGCGGCAACCCGTAGGCGGAATGAAGCGACATATTTTTCCAAGCTTTCTGACATCAAAGGAAGTCTTTGATCCAAAACTCTACTGAAGATTCATTTAAGCACTGGTAAACATGGGTGCGGCTCAGCGTTGGTATCAGTTGCACGAGCAAGGCAAATGATTCTTTGGAAAATGCCATAAATCTGCCGGAAAGTTTTCCCCGACATTCACATTTTTCGCAGCAAAAAAGAGGGAATCAGGTTCAATTCGATTCCTTTTGCCGCACGCAGAATTTCAAGTAATTTTTTTATCTTTTTTCCACTTCTGGTCGTCTGAAAATCCCTGATTTGAAATTCCTGTTGTCCGCCAAACAGATGCACGGTTCCGTTGCAGCATATCCGTCTGTTGCTCTGTCACACAACATATCGGTAACGCATTTTCCCAAGACACAAGTGGTTGACGTCGTGGGTCTCCGCGGTGCAATTTTTTACCACGTCATCACTGCAACAGAGCAACTGTCCGTTTCTGGATGACCGGCGTTTGGGTGCGTTGTGTGTCAGCAGCTTTTACGGATTTGAGGAGTGCAGGGTCATGGCTGTCCAGCTGTCGAGAGTGTTTCTGCGGGTCTGGCTGCATATGAAGGGCATTGAGTCTGCTGTGCCCGGGGCGAAATTTTAAGCGGACCCGGGTGTGGCGTTTCCTTGGAAATCATTGTGTTTCCTTGATTAATAAACAGGAAAAAAGTGATCCGTTTTTGGTATGACAATCTTGTGTCGAATTCGTAAAAATGTCATTGTAAACACAAGATATGGTGTTTAAAGGAATTGTTAATACAATATCCTGACACTTGTCCCTGTCACCGAATGTGAGTCGGCCTGTCCTTCGAAAGTCAGGTTCTGCCAGCAGACGACAGCCGCAAGGCATCGATTTGCTGTGAACAATTGTCGGCTCCTGCAGCAGGTTTGAATTGATCCTGTTGTTACTGAAAAGGGTGGCCGGGACGGAATGAAAAAAGGCGGCTGACACTTGCTGTTCAGCCTGTCGGCGAGAAATATATGTGTGGCAACACACCTACCACAGGGAGCCGATTGCTTCCTTATCAGACACCGGATGCCACTGGGTATCAGCCATGAAGAGAGATTTGAGGGCACAATGAAGATAGAACGTCGCTACACCAAAGAGGGCCAGTCTCCTTACGCGCAGATCAAATTTCGCAAAGCGACCAGTGAGATTCGCAATCCGGATGGATCAGTGGTTTTCCGTCTCGAGAATATCGATGTGCCCACCCAGTTCAGCCAGGTCGCGAGCGACATTCTGGCGCAGAAATATTTCCGCAAAGCCGGTGTGCCCAGCCGGTTGAAAAAAGTAGAAGAAAATTCCGTGCCGTCCTTTTTGTGGCGTTCCGAGGCCGATAAGGCGGCCCTGGCTGACCTGCCGGCCGACGAGCAGTCCGGCTCTGAAATGGATGCGCGGCAGGTGTTCGACCGGCTTGCCGGGACCTGGACCTATTGGGGCTGGAAGGGCGGGTATTTCAACACCGAGAAGGACGCGTACGCATTTTACGACGAATTGCGCTTCATGCTGGCCACCCAGAAAGTGGCACCGAATTCGCCACAATGGTTCAACACCGGTCTGCACTGGGCCTATGGTATCGATGGGCCGTCCCAAGGCCATCATTATGTTGATTATCAGACCGGCAAGCTGGTCAAATCCAAGACCGCATACGAACATCCGCAGCCTCATGCCTGTTTCATTCAGTCTGTTGAGGATGATCTGGTCAACGAAAACGGCATTATGGATCTCTGGGTCCGCGAAGCCCGTCTTTTCAAATATGGCTCCGGCACCGGATCGAATTTTTCGATGTTGCGCGGTTCAGGCGAGAAACTGTCTGGCGGTGGTAAATCCTCCGGCCTGATGTCGTTCCTGAAGATCGGCGACCGGGCAGCCGGCGCCATCAAATCCGGTGGCACCACCCGCCGCGCCGCCAAGATGGTCGTGGTTGATATCGATCATCCGGATATCGAGGACTACATCTACTGGAAGGTTAAGGAAGAGCAGAAAGTCGCTGCCCTCGTCACAGGTTCCAAAGTGGTATCGAAGCACCTGAAAGCTGTCATGAAGGCCTGCGTCAATTGCGAAGGACCTGAAGGCGACTGCTTCGATGTTACTATGAATCCGGCTTTGAAGCGTGAAGTGCGAGCCGCCAAAAAGGCTTTGGTTCCAGAGAACTACATCCAGCGGGTGATTCAATTTGCCAGGCAGGGTTACACCGATCTGGAATTTCCGATCTACGATACGGATTGGGATTCAGAGGCCTATCTCACTGTGTCGGGCCAGAATTCCAACAATTCGGTCCGGGTGACGGACGGCTTCCTCAATGCGGTTGAGGCCGATAACGACTGGGACCTGATCGGCCGGATTCGCGGTGATGTCGTCAAAACGGTCAAAGCCCGCGAGCTTTGGGAAAAGGTCGGCTATGCCGCCTGGGCGTCTGCTGATCCCGGCATCCAGTACCACACCACAATCAATGATTGGCATACCTGCCCGGCAGCAGGCGAAATCCGCGCCTCCAACCCGTGTTCGGAATACATGTTCCTTGATGATACGGCCTGTAATCTGGCCTCGCTGAACCTGATGCAGTTCCGCAGCAAGGATCGCAGCTTTGATGTGGACAGTTTCGAACATGCCACACGGTTGTGGACAATTGTTCTGGAAATCTCTGTGCTGATGGCGCAATTCCCATCGAAACAGATTGCAAAACTGTCATATGAATATCGCACCCTGGGTCTCGGCTACGCCAATATCGGCGGCTATCTGATGACCTCCAGCATTTCCTATGACAGTGATGAAGGTCGCGCGATTTGTGGCGCCATCACCGCGATCATGACCGGCGTGTGTTACGCGACCTCTGCGGAAATGGCGAGCGAGCAGGGCGCGTTCCCGAACTATGCTCCCAATGCTGACAGCATGTTGCGGGTCATCCGCAATCACCGCCGCGCCGCCCATGGTCTGACAGATGGTTATGAGGGCCTCAGCACATTGCCGGTGCCGCTGGATCACGCATCCTGCGAAGACAAGAACCTGATCAAACGTGCAAAGAAAGCATGGGACAGGGCGCTGGAGCTTGGCGAACAGCACGGCTACCGCAATGCCCAGGTTTCTGTGATTGCCCCGACCGGCACCATCGGTCTGGTGATGGATTGTGACACAACCGGCATTGAACCTGACTTTGCTTTGGTGAAATTCAAGAAGCTGGCCGGCGGCGGTTATTTCAAGATCATCAACCGCGCCGTGCCCGAAGCCTTGCGACAGCTTGATTACAGCGAGGCAGAGATTGCCGAAATCGAAGCCTATGCAGTTGGCCATGGCTCGCTGGCACAGTCTCCCGGCATCAATCACAGCACCTTGAAAGCCAAAGGCTTCACCGACGAAAAGATCAGCACAATCGAAGCGGGCCTCGGCTCCGCCTTCGACATCAAATTCGTCTTCAACAAATGGTCGCTTGGCGAGGCGTTCTGCAAAGACGTCTTGAACCTGTCGGGCGAGCAACTTGATGACATGTCGTTTGATCTGCTTGCGGCAATCGGCTTTGACAAGGCCGATATCGAGGCAGCCAATATTCATGTCTGCGGTGCCATGACGCTGGAAGGGGCACCGCATCTGAAGGACGAACATCTCTCGATCTTTGATTGTGCCAATCCTTGCGGCAAGATCGGCAAGCGCTATCTGTCAGTGGAAAGTCATATCCGCATGATGGCGGCAGCCCAGCCGTTCATCTCCGGAGCCATATCCAAAACCATCAACATGCCGAACAGTGCAACTGTCGAGGAATGCAAGGAAAGCTATATGCTGTCCTGGCGTCTGGCGCTGAAAGCCAATGCGCTGTATCGCGATGGGTCCAAATTGTCGCAGCCACTGAATTCTCAGCTTCTGGCGGATGATGACGAAGATCTGGATGCCGTGGAAGATCTGGTGGCCGCTCCAGCTGCCGTTCGTGCAACCCAGGTTGCGGAAAAAATCGTCGAGAAGATCATCGAACGCGAGATTGAAGTCCGATCCCGCGAAAAACTCCCGCAACGCCGCAAGGGATATACCCAGAAGGCGATTGTCGGCGGCCACAAGGTCTATCTGCGGACCGGCGAATATGAAGAAGGCCGTCTCGGTGAAATCTTCATCGACATGCACAAGGAGGGCGCTGCCTTCCGTGCCATGATGAACAATTTCGCCATCGGCATTTCGCTTGGCCTGCAATATGGCGTGCCTCTGGAAGAATATGTCGATGCCTTCACCTTCACCCGGTTTGAACCGGCCGGCATGGTGATCGGCAATGACGCGATCAAGAATGCCACATCGATTCTCGATTATATCTTCCGCGAACTGGCCGTCTCCTATCTTGGCCGCAACGAACTGGCACATGTCCAACCCGAAGATATGGGTGCAACCAGTGTGGGCCGCGGTGTTGAAGGCGACAAGCCGACAACACAGGTATCGCACGGCCTCGTCCGGGGGCAGACCGACCGCTTCCGTGTGGTTGGATCAGAGCCTGCCGGTGCCGATAAGGGCTCGCCGGCACAGGCTGCCAGCATCGCCCGCGTCACCCAGGCTTTTGCCGGCAACAAAGCCGGAGCGGCCGTGGCCTTCAAGCGCGAAATCGATGTCTCGATCTCCGAGGAAGTCTCTGTCGGTCAGACCCAGCCCAAGGACGACAAGGCGCAGCAGATCGCCATGGCCCGAATGAAAGGCTATGAGGGCGAAAACTGCTCTGAATGCGGCAATTTCACCATGGTCCGCAACGGCACCTGCCTGAAATGCGACACCTGCGGCAACACCAGCGGCTGCAGCTGACACCACCACACTCATCCGTTCCCGGGCCGGTCTCGGGAACGTAGCGATTGATTTACAGCGGTGGGGACAGCAATTTGCACAGCAGTACTGGACCCTGGGGACATGCCCGTGGGTCACGGTGGTGGCAGGGCTGGCAAACGATGCTGGTTCCGCTGCGGCGTCAGACCGGGTCGATCAGGCCATCTTGCCGAACCAGTCGTGGCGCCAGTCGATCATCTTGCCGATTTCCTTGCACTGGGCATCAATGATCTTATGCGCCAGTTTCTGGATGTCCTTATGACTGCTCTGCTGCACCGCGACAGCCGCCATCTCGATTGCAGTGGCATGATGCGGCAGCTGCGAGTCGATGAATTCCTTGTCGAATTCATCAACCTTTTTCAACTCCTTGACCGAAAGCATACCAAACATCGAGCGTTCGCCAGGATGTGGCTGGGTCGGCAGATCGCCTTGTCCGTCGACGTCCGCATGCAAAGCCTTGAGCTTCTCAATCTCCTCATTTTGAGCATCGATCACGTCCTCGGCAAACTTCTTCAGATCGGCGTGCTTGGCACGATCCAGCGCCACCTTGGCCATTTCCACTGCCATGGCGTGATGTCCGGCCATCATTTCAACCCAGCGCCGATCGGAATACTCGCCATTGTGGATCAATTCCGCCGGTGCCTGCTTCTGCTTGTCAGTGCCATGGGTATCCGTCATCGATTGCTCCTTAAATATTGCATTTGTGAAGTAAAACTGCCGGGATAACGAAGCAGCAACGACTCGGTTCCATCGCTGGTGCCAGAATAGTCCGTGCCCGGATTTGTGCCTGGTGCGTGAAAATGGGGGCAGTGGTTCACGCACGAAGACTGGACCCTCGGGACAAGCTCAAGGGCGACGACAGTGTGAGGCGCGTTGTTTCGATCGTCCGCTCTCCACGCTATAAATCTCAGTTCGTCATTCTCGGACTTGTTCCGGGAATCCAGCGTATGATTTGCAACGCCGGCGCAAGCGCCTATTTCAACAGGACGACAGAGGAAGCTGGAAGTATTTTGACATTTCCAGACGCTTGCAAGAGGTGCGTGACGCCTGTGAAAATAGAAAACCATGAGCGGCATCGCTCGTGACCAACCGGCTTGAAACCATTCTTGCTCTGGCTTTTCTCGCGATGTTTTTCACAGCGCCGGTTTCCGCCCAGATGGATGACGCAGCTTCTCTGCCCACCGGCAGGTGCGAAACCGTGCGCTTTGAAGGCACCCGCTACACGGTCTGTGGCTTTGATCCGACAATCCATGATATCCGGCTCTTTCACCGCGATGGCAACGGCGTCGGGTTCCGGGATTTTTCCGCATTGGAGACATTTCTCGATGGCGAGGGCCTGCAACTGAATTTCGCCATGAATGCCGGCATGTACCATGCGGACCGGGATGCGGTCGGGCTCTATGTGGAGCAGGGCATTGAACGCAATCCGGTCAACCAGAACGAAGGCCCCGGCAATTTCCACCTGCTGCCGAACGGCATTTTCTATCTGGAAGGCAGCGCGGCTGGAATTCTGGAAACTCAAGCCTATCTGACATCAGGAATCAATCCGGATTTTGCCACCCAATCCGGACCGATGCTGATTATCGATGGCCGGCTGCATCCGCGCTTTTTGCCGGACGGCACCTCGCGCAAAATCAGAAACGGCGTCGGCATCGCTGCTGATGGCCGGACAATCGTGTTTGCACTCAGTGAAGAGCGGGTCAATTTTCATGATTTCGCCCGGTTGTTTCGAGACAAATACGGCGCGAAAAATGCGCTGTATCTTGACGGCTCGATTTCACGGCTTCATGTGCGCGATCTGGAACGCAGCGATCCCGGCCGGGCCATGGGGCCGATTGTCGGCGTGGTGGCCAGAAAGCCGGCACCGTAAACTGCTGCACCGCAGCTGCTGAACTTGTACAATCAGCAGCGCATCGAAAAGGCGTCAGTGTTTGCCTTATGCGTCTTCGCTCATCGCAGATTCCAACTCGGCCGACAGTGAAAGCCATTCCTCTTCAGTGCTCATCAGCAGCTTTTCCGCATCGGCGCGGAATTTGGAAAGTGCAGAGACCCGGCCAGGGTCTTCGCTATAAAGATCAGGATCGGCCAGCGCCTTCTCGGCGCGCGCGATTTCCTGATTCAATTTTGCAATTTGTGCCTCCAGGTCTTTGATTTTCTTGCGCATCGGCGCCAGCGCCTCACGTTTCTGCGCCGCATCGCGGCGGCGGTCCTGGGCGGAAATCGCCGGGCGTGATGGTGTCTCGACAATTTCGATTTCCGGTGTTGCAGCGGGCGTGTTGGCGCTCTTGCCGCTCAAGATCAGGCGGCGATACTCATCCATATCGCCTTCGAACGGCGCGATGGTGCCTCCGGCGGCCAGCCACAGCCGGTCAACACTTGCATCAAGCAGCGAGCGGTCATGGCTGACGATCACCACAGCACCGGGATAGTCGTTCAGGGCCTTAACCAGCGCCTGCCGGCTGTCGATGTCGAGATGGTTGGTTGGCTCATCCAGTATAAGCAGATGCGGCCCTTCAAAGGTTGCCAGTCCCAGCATCAGGCGTGCTTTTTCACCGCCGGACAGCTTTGCAACCTTCGTATCCATCTTGTCGGAGCCAAGACCCATTTGCGCGACACGGGAACGGACCTTGGATTCATGCGCCTGCGGCATCAGCGGCCGCACATGTTCAAATGCGGATTGGGCAGGCTTCAATTCATCGAGCTGGTGTTGCGCAAAATACGCCACTTTCAGCTTTGAAGGCTTGGTGATCGTACCGGTCTCGGCGCTGAGGCGCTCGGCCAGCAATTTGGCGAAAGTTGACTTGCCGTTACCATTCTGCCCGAGCAGCCCGATCCGGTCATCATCATCAATCCGCAGATTGATGTTTTTCAAAACCGGTTCACCGGGCGTGTAGCCCACTGACACCTGTTCAAAATGCATGATCGGCGGGGCCAGAACCTTTTCCGGCGGCGGAAACCGGATCGGCAGGCTGGTCTCGTCGATCAGCGTGGTGACCGTGCCCATTTTCTCCAGCGCTTTCAGCCGCGATTGTGCCTGTTTTGCCTTGGAAGCCTTGTAGCGGAAGCGCTCGACGAAAGCTTCCATGTGCTTGCGGGCCGCATCATGCTTGACCTTGCCCTTTTCCAGCAGCAGCTGCTTTTCCCGCCGCGTTTTTTCAAACACGTCATAGCCACCGCGATAGGCCGTGATAGTGCGGTGCTCCAGATGAGCGATCATTTCCACTGATTCATTCAGCAATTCGCGGTCATGGCTGATGATAATGATCGTGTGCGGATATTTTTTAAGATAGGCTTGAAGCCACAATGTGCCTTCCAGATCGAGATAGTTGGTCGGCTCATCCAGCAGCAGCAGATCAGGTTCGGAAAACAACACCGCAGCAAGCGCCACACGCATCCGCCAGCCACCGGAAAAATCAGAGCAGGGCCGTTGTTGTGCGTCAGCATCAAAGCCAAGGCCCGACAGAATGGTGCCTGCGCGCGCTTCGGCTGAATAGGCATCAATATCGCCGAGCCGTGTATAAATTTCAGAAATACGGTTCGGGTCTGTCGCCGTCTCTGCCTCAGTCAGCAGCGCGCTGCGTTCCTTGTCGGCCCGTAATACGAAATCCAGCAGACTGTCCGGCCCGCCCGGGGCTTCCTGTGCCACCTGGCCGACGCGGGCATTGCGCACCAGACTGATGCTGCCGCTTTCCGGCGCAAGATCACCGGTGATGATCTTGAACAGCGTCGTCTTGCCGGTGCCGTTCTTGCCGACAAGCCCGATTTTGGTGCCGGAAGGCACAGAAAGGGAGGCGTCTTCCAATAGAAGACGGCCAGCCATGCGAAAGGTCAGGGAGTTGATGCTTAACATGTGGCGAGCTTGTGCCGTGGGCGCTGGCGAAAATCAAGGGCCTGTTCGCGATCAGGTCCGCAAAAACCAAATTTGCAGCCACATTCAACAAAAGTGTGCTGAATGGCCGGTTGATTGAAGATCGCAACACTGGCATCAACGCGGTGGCATATTATCCCGGAGATTTTTGGTGACCATCACGCTTTATGATCTATGCGGACGCGACACATCCCGCCGTTTCAGCCCCTATTGCTGGCGTATCAAGAAGGCACTGGACCATAAGAAACTTGCTTATGAGACCATCGCCGTTCCATTCACCGGAATTGCCAAGATTGAAGGCAATGAAGTCAAGACCGTACCGATGCTGTGCGATAGCGGCAGAACCGTCACCGATTCCTTTGCCATAGCCGAATATCTCGATGAGGCGTATCCCCAGACGCCGGCGCTGTTTGATGGCCAGCATGCACACGCCATGTCCCGGTTTGTTGAGGCATGGACCTTTTCGGCCCTGCATCCCGGCATTATCCGTATGGTGGCGAAGGATATTCATGACATTCTTGATGATGAGGACCAGGCCTATTTTCGCCGGACCCGTGAGACGACGCTGAAAACCACCCTGGAAGAGCTCCATGCGGACCGGGACCGGCACAGGCAAGGTTTTCAGACCAATCTGCTGGCGCTTGATCAGATGTTGCGCCGGCAACGCTTTATCGGGGGTGCCACGCCGAATTTCGCGGATTTCATTGTCTACGGATCGCTGAAATGGCCCGCTGCCTGCAGCGATTATGATGTGCTGCCGCAAAAACCGCGCGTCCTGGACTGGTATGCCCATCTGGATGCCTGATGGAAATCAGGTCAATGAAACCCGGAGAGCCGGCAATGGCGTAAAGTGACGCCGGGTGAATCGGCGAAAGGGGTTGCAGCCGGGTCATTGCAAAGCTAAGAGAGCGCAACCTTGCGCCCCGGCGCTGTCCAGCATCCGCTGTCCCGCTTTCAATCACCGATAACAACAGAGTTTTGACATGGCTATCGAACGCACTTTCTCAATCATCAAACCAGACGCAACGCGGCGCAACCTTACCGGCAAGGTCATCGCCAAATTCGAAGACGCCGGCCTGCGCGTCATCGCCTCCAAGCGCATTCACATGAGCAAGGCCCAAGCCGAAGGCTTCTACGCCGTGCACAAGGAACGCCCGTTCTTTGGCGAATTGGTGGAATTCATGATTTCCGAGCCAGTTGTGGTTCAGGTTCTGGAAGGCGAAGATGCCATTGCCAAGAACCGCGAAGTGATGGGCGCAACCAACCCGGCCGATGCCGATGCTGGCACAATCCGTAAGGAATTCGCCCTCTCGATCGGCGAGAATTCAGTTCACGGCTCCGATGCGCCGGAAACAGCCGCCGAGGAAATCAAATATTTCTTCAGTGATGACGAGATTGTCGGCTGATTTCAGCGACACGACACCTGCAACAGGGCGCAATCTTCGCAGATTGCGCCCTTTTTTTATTGCAATTGCGAACAGGTATGAGGTGCATGCTAAACATTTGCAGAAGCGTCGCTTTGCGATGAGCTTGCTTTTGGCCAGGATGTCGTCGCAAAGGCTTGAAAACCAGATGGTTTCCTGCGCCTTCGCTCCTAACTCTGACCAAAATCAAACTCACCGATTCAACCTCCTAATTGAGTCCAGACTCTAGTGGAATTAACCCGCATCAATGCCGTCGGATCGGAGATGTACAAAAGTTGTTTTAAACACAAAAAAGACTGTGTTTTCCAACGTCTTGTTTAAAATGTCCGAAACGGACCAATGATGCTTTATGTTGATATTCCATCTCCCCAAGTAATTGGTGATCTTGATCTCGTTCGCTCTGACGCTTGCGTTTGAAACGCGTGCTGGCGATAGCCGGGTCAGAGTTGCTTCATAGCAGCCACTCGACCGGCAACCAGCCGATGACTGCCAGGGCCAGACGTTTGGCCGGTGTGGAGCCGGGCTCGATGTGTGTTACCGTTTCGTCAAATGGACTAATCCATACTGTCTGGCGGTCCCGCAATTCTATACGCCACGCAAGATCATTCAAACCATCGTCGAAAGCGTCATGCATCGCTTCGGCCATCCTGGTGCTTTCGATTAGCAGGCCCATTTCTGTATTCAGCGTGGCAGAGCGGGGATCAAAATTAAACGACCCCACAAAAATGCGATCCCCGTCCACTGCAAATGTCTTGGCATGAAGATGGGATCCCGACGATCCCAATGGCCTCAGAATACCCAGGGCCGAAGCGCCTCCTGATTGTGCACGCAATTCAAACAGGCCAACGCCTGCCCGCAACAAATCCTCTCTGCGTTTGGAATATCCTGCGTGAACCGGCAACATATTTGTCGCCTCAAGCGAGTTGGTGAGCATGCGCACGGAGACGCCGTCTTTTTCCAGCGCGGCAAAGGCCTTCACACCTGCTTTGCCAGGAACGAAGTAGGGGGTCACACCATCAAAACGGTTCTTAATTGGTCCAACTGAGTCGAACAGTCGGGTTATGAATAAATCCGAGTACGGGACCGCGCCAAAACCAATGACCGGATCGTCACTGACCAAGACAGCATTGGTCCACTCCAACGCCATTTCTCCCTTCGCTAAGGACCCAACAATATCTGAAGCCTCAAGCAGGGCGCGGTACTTGTCGAATTCTGGATCCTTCTCGAACGTAGTCAGCACTGTTGCGATCGGTCCACCGGCACGGACTTCACCCAGAATGCGCGCGACAGGATGAACCGGATTTGAATTCCAGTACCGGTCAAAATCAGCAGATATCCGGGAGACGATATCGCCAACCGCCAGAACATCCAGATCAATGTGCAGCGGAATTGTACCTGTCCCGAAGTATTCGTTGCCCACATTGCGACCGCCCAGAATGCTTGCACGGCCATCAACAGTGAAGGCCTTGTTATGCATCCGGTGGTTCAACCTGAAGAAATCAAAGGCATAAGAAAGCCTTTTGAACCGGCGCAGGATGAAAGGATTGTAGAGGCGAACCTCTATGTTTGGATGGGCATCCAGTGCAACCAACACGTCATCAATACCCTCAATGCCGTTGTCATCCAGCAGCAGGCGCACCCGAACATTGCGTTCAGCCGCTCGATGCAGTGCCTTCAACAGCAGATGTCCAGTCATGTCAGCCCGCCAGATGTAGTATTGAACATCGATTGAGGACACGGCGGCATTAGCAAGCAGAATGCGCGCTGCAAAGGCGTCTTGGCCATTTTGAAGAGGCGCGATACCGGTCGGTCCTTTTTGACGCTCGCTGCGGTGGGTCAGCGCCTCTGCCAAAGCCCCGTGTTCGGCAGGCGGAAGTGCGGTGGTATTTTTATAGCTCGTGTTGGAAGGGGCTGGAAAAATCAGTCTGGCTATGAAGATCGCAGGGGCGACAAGACCTATCAAGAGAAGCAGACCTCGTAATAGGGTTAGAAGCATTTATTCAACCTTTCTTCTGCCGGTGCCAAGTGAAATTGCGCGCGGAAAACCCACGTGTCCAGCGTTAGTTCCCGCCCAACAGCATGATCAAACCGGCCGGAGTGCCAGGAACTGGTGCCGCTAAGGCGTAGGTGCCAAAAAATGGCATCGCAATCGCATTCTGGATTGCCGGTGTGCCGGGCAGCGCGGTCATTGTGAAGGTGAATGACCCCAGTGCTATTGCCGCGGGTAGCAGACGTTTGGGAATATCAGCCTGCCGGGAAAGCACATTGGGTCATTTCCAAGGGTATCGCTTTCGATGCAGATGAAGTCAGGCCAGTTCCGAAAGCAATTCAGCATGACGAAAGTGGTACGGCGGCCAATTATACGGTTCAGATTGCGGCACCAGCGCTTGTTTTAAGTAAGCTGTTCGATCGGCCTGCCTTGTCATGAAGTCAAGTTTTTGACTGTCCGCTGCAATGATGCGGATTTGGAAATTCTCGCCTCAAGTGCTCGCCTGCCTGGCCCGGCGGGGACTAACTCCAGAAATTAGGGAACCACTCCGGCCCGCCCACGTTGCTCCCTTTACACTGTGAGACAGACATTCAACACGCATATACAGGTGACATCATGCCAGAGAACTTTGCTGAAGGATTGAACGATAATGCACGCCAAAAGATGATCGGTCTTTTGAATGAACGGCTGGCAGATACCATGGATCTCACCCTGGCCGTCAAACAGGCTCACTGGAACCTCAAGGGAACCGGCTTTATCGGCGTGCATGAGTTGCTCGACGTTGTCGCGGATCATCTGCGCGAGGGGGCCGATCTGATGGCTGAACGTGCCGTTATTCTGGGCGGCGTCGCCAAGGGTACCGTGCAGACGGTGACCAGCGAAACCACTCTGGAGCCGTATCCGACTGACATTGTCAAAATCAAGGATCATATCGCCGAACTGACAGACCGCTTCAAACTGCTGGGCAAATGCCTGCGTGAAGCTGTGGAGACAGCAGGCGAGGCCGGTGATGAGGGTACGGCCGATCTGTTTACCGGTGTCAGCCGGACCGTGGACAAGGACGCATGGTTCATCGGCGCAAACGCGCAGCCGAAATAAGTGTCGAACTGACGAGTTGACGAGTTCACTGGGCATTCATCACAAGGCAAAGGAAAAATGACATGGCAACGAGAGAAACCAGTAATGTGGTCGATCCAATTGATGTTCAAATCGGCGGCGATGGCGATTCCAGCGGCATGGGTCGCAGCCTCACCGTCGATGACCTGAATGCACTGCTCTATTCCAGTGAGCCGCTGGAAACGCGGCGCGCACAATTGCTGGAGCTGCGCGATGAGTTGCGTGCGCGGGTCAATGTCGATCTGGGAAATGATTATGACGCGCTGCTCGGCTCAGTCGAGGATGCGCTGGCCCAACTCGAAGATGGAAGTGCAGATGAATCGGGATCACGCGAAGCGCTGGGCATGGATAGTGCGTCGCGTGCTGATGGTCAGGCTTTGGACGAGCAGGAACCGGATTAGGACTTTTGCGGATGTTGCGTGCCAGATGGGTTCACAGGAACGGGAAATCGCGCGGTAGGCCTGGATCCTCGGAACAAGTCCGAGGATGACGGAAGTGGGTTGTGGAAGACAGGAGTGGGTTGTGGATGACGACAGAGGATTGCATTCACAGATTCGGTTTGCCCGACACCCCTCCATCGTCATCCTCGGACTTGTTCCTACGATATTCACACAACTTAGTTTTGGTTGCGTTTTTGTATTTGTTGTGAAT
>CAXBCI010000053.1:0-19687 GCA_963974065.1 uncultured Hyphomicrobiales bacterium
TCGTGAAGGCGGACGCACCGTCGGAGCCGGCATCGTCGCAAGTATCATCGAGTAACCCTTAAGAGCCATCCGGACCTGCCTGGCAATCATGCCGAGGCAGGTCTTCAAAGGACAGATCCATGAACGGTCAAAACATCCGCATTCGCCTAAAGGCGTTCGACCACCGCGTGCTTGACGTGTCGACGAAAGAAATCGTCTCCACAGCCAAGCGCACGGGTGCTCAGGTGCGTGGGCCAGTACCACTGCCGACGCGCATAGAAAAATTCACGGTGAACCGTTCACCTCATATCGACAAGAAAAGTCGCGAACAGTTCGAAATTCGGACACATAAGCGTCTTCTCGACATCATCGACCCTACTCCGCAGACAGTGGACGCGCTTATGAAGCTCGACCTTGCGGCCGGTGTTGATGTCGAGATCAAGCTTTAAAGCGGCGGAGGAATGAAGATGACCAGGCGTTCTGGTGTAATCGCACAAAAAGTGGGTATGACCCGTGTCTATAGTGACGCAGGTGAACACATCCCGGTAACAGTCCTGAAACTGGACAATTGCCAGGTGGTGGCTCAACGCACAACCGAGGCGAACGGCTACACAGCCCTTCAGCTTGGTGTGGGTACCCGTAAAGTCAAAAACACGCCAAAAGCTCTGCGCGGCCATTTTGCGGCTGCCAAGGTTGAGCCGAAGCGTCGTGTTGCCGAATTCCGCGTCAGCGAAGACAGTCTGGTCGATGTCGGTGCGGAAATCACTGCTGATCATTTTGTTTCCGGTCAGTATGTGGACGTTGTGGGCACTTCCATCGGTAAAGGTTTTGCCGGTGCGATAAAGCGCCACAATTTTGGCGGCATGCGTGCCTCTCACGGCGTGTCCGTCTCCCACCGCGCACATGGCTCAACCGGCCAGTGTCAGGATCCGGGCAAGGTTTTCAAAGGCAAGAAGATGGCTGGCCATCTTGGTGCTGAACGTGTGACCACCCAGAACCTTGTCGTCGTCAAGACCGACGCCGACCGGGGACTGATCCTGGTGAAGGGCTCTGTTCCTGGTGCCAAGGGTGGTTGGATCATGATTTCTGACGCTATCAAGCGCAGTCTTCCTGCTGAGGCTCCAATGCCGGCTGCCATTCGTGCATCCGCTGCCGCGCCTGCTGCTGAAGAAGCGCCTGCCGAAGCGCCAGCTGCTAGTGAAGAGAGTGCAGAATAATGAAACTCGCTGTTAAAACACTTGATGGCGCCGATGCAGGGTCTGTATCCGTGGCAGATGAAGTATTCGGCCTGGAGCCGCGTGCCGACATTCTGCACCGCATGGTCCGCTATCAACTTGCCAAGCGCCGCGCCGGCACACATGCGGTGAAGAACCGCGCCGACGTGACCGGCTCGACAAAGAAATTTGTCAAGCAGAAGGGCTCCGGCGGCGCCCGTCACGGCAATAAGAAAGCGCCTCAGTTCCGCAGTGGTGGCCGGGCCTTTGGTCCTGTCGTTCGTGACCATGCAACGGCGCTTCCCAAAAAGGTTCGGGCCCTGGCGCTGAAACATGCTTTATCGAGCAAGGCCAAAGCCTCGGAGCTGATCGTTCTGGAAGATGCAAATCTGTCGGATGCGAAAACAAAGATCCTGCTTGCCAAGCTGAAAGAGCTTGGGCTCAGCAACGCTCTGGTCATTGACGGCGCGGAAGTGAATGAAAACTTCGCACGCGCTGCCGGTAACATTGCTCAGCTTGATGTGCTGCCGGTTCAGGGCATCAATGTTTATGACATTCTGCGCCGCGATGTTCTGGTTCTGACCAAAGCCGCTCTGGGCGCTCTTGAGGAGCGATTCAAATGATCAAATTGTCAGCATATGATGTGATCGTGAGCCCGGTTATCACAGAGAAATCAACCAATGCTTCGGAGCATAATCAGGTTGTTTTCAATGTGGCGCCGACAGCAACCAAGCCGGAAATCAAATCTGCGGTTGAAAAGCTTTTTGGGGTGAAGGTCGACCACGTCAATACACTTGTACGCAAGGGTAAGACAAAGCGCTTTCGCGGTATCAAAGGTCGCCAGTCCGACGTGAAGAAAGCAATCGTCACGTTGAAAGACGGTGAGACCATCGACGTGACAACTGGCCTTTAGGCCGGGTTGCGACAAGGGAATAGGCAAGAACAATGGCATTGAAAAAGTTCAAACCGAATACACCGGGCCAGCGCCAGCTGGTGATTGTGGATCGGTCCGGCCTTTGGAAGGGCAAACCGGTCAAGAGCCTGACCGAGGGCCTTTCCAAGTCCGGTGGTCGGAACAATAGCGGTCGCATTCCCTCGCGGCGTCGCGGCGGCGGGCATAAGCGGACCTATCGTGTGATTGATTTCAAACGCACGAAGCTGAACGTGGAAGCCACGGTTGAGCGTTTGGAATATGATCCGAACCGGACCGCCTTCATCGCCCTGATCAAGTATTCGGATGGCGAGCAGGCTTATATCCTGGCTCCGCAGCGTCTGCAGGTTGGTGACAAGGTTATCTCCAGCGAACGGGCTGACGTAAAACCAGGCAACTCGATGCCGTTGAGCGCGATGCCGGTGGGAACGATCATCCACAATGTGGAAATGAAGCCAGGCAAGGGCGGCCAGATTGCCCGTTCCGCCGGTGCTTACGCCCAGCTTGTTGGCCGGGATTCAGATTATGCGGTTGTGCGGTTGAACTCCGGTGAGCAGCGCCGCGTTCCTGCCGCGTGTATTGCCTCTGTCGGTGCGGTTTCAAACCCGGATCACAGCAATATCAGCCTTGGTAAAGCCGGCCGTTCGCGTTGGATGGGCCGTCGTCCAAGTGTTCGTGGTGTTGCCATGAACCCGGTCGATCACCCGCATGGTGGTGGTGAAGGCCGGACCTCAGGTGGCCGTCATCCGGTAACGCCTTGGGGCAAGCCGACAAAAGGTAAAAAGACACGTCGCAACAAAGCGACTGACAAATTCATTCTGCGCTCGCGTCATGCGCGCAAAGGTCGGTAGAGGTTAATCGTGGCACGTTCTATTTGGAAAGGTCCGTTTGTCGACGGATATATGTTGAAAAAGGCCGAGAAAGCTCAGGCTTCCGGTCGCAACGACGTGATCAAGATCTGGAGCCGTCGCTCCACTGTCTTGCCGCAGTTCGTTGGTCTGACCTTTGGCGTTTACAACGGTCATAAGCACATTCCGGTGCAGGTTTCGGAAGATATGATTGGCCATAAATTTGGCGAATTTGCTCCGTCCCGCACCTATTACGGTCACGGCGCCGATAAGAAGGCGAAGAGGAAGTAACCATGGGTAAGGCAAAACGCGAACGCGTATTGAAGGACAGTGAGGCGAAAGCTGTAGTTCGCAATCTGCGCGTCAGCCCTCAGAAACTGAACCTGGTCGCTGCAACGATCCGCGGCAAGAAAGTTGAAAAGGCTCTGGCCGATCTGACTTTCTCACCCCGTCGTATCGCAAGCAGTGTGAAGGCCGGGCTGGAGTCTGCAATTGCAAACGCTGAAAACAATCATGATTTGGATGTTGATGCGCTGGTGGTTTCGGAAGCCTATGTCGGCAAGAGCATCGTCATGAAGCGCTGGCAGCCCCGCGCACGTGGCCGTGTTGGCCGCATTGTGAAGCCTTTTTCGAATTTGACAATTGTCGTGCGTGAAGTTGAGGAGACAGCTTAATGGGAAATAAAGTCAGCCCGATCGGCCTGCGCCTCGGTATCAACCGCACCTGGGATTCACGCTGGTTTGCCAACACCGGCGAATATGGTGTGTTGCTGCATGAAGACATGCGCATCCGCAAATTCCTCGAAGACGAGTTGAAACAGGCAGCGGTGTCGAAGATCGTCATCGAGCGTCCACACAAGAAATGCCGCGTCACGATTTACAGCGCCCGTCCGGGCATTGTCATCGGCAAGAAGGGCGCAGACATCGAGAAGCTTCGCAGGAAGATTGGTGCAATGACCACATCCGAAGTGCATCTCAACATTGTTGAAGTGCGCAAGCCGGAAATCGACGCCAATCTGATTGCCCAGTCGATTGCTCAGCAACTCGAGCGCCGGGCGTCTTTCCGCCGGGTGATGAAGCGTGCAGTGCAAAATGCCATGCGCCTGGGTGCTGAAGGCATCCGGATCAATTGCGGCGGACGCCTCGGCGGTGCCGAGATCGCCCGTGTTGAATGGTATCGCGAAGGTCGCGTGCCGCTTCACACTTTGCGCGCTGATATCGATTATGGCACCTACGAAGCCACTACGGCCTACGGTATCATTGGAATTAAGGTTTGGGTCTTCAAGGGCGAAATCATGGAACACGATCCCATGGCGTCCGAGCGTCGTATGAGCGAAGGTCCTGATGCAAATCGTCGTCGTTCGGCAGCCTAAGCGCTGACCGGACGCCATAGAAATAAGAAATAGGGCAGGCAACCATGCTGCAACCGAAGCGAACAAAATTCCGCAAGGCGCATAAAGGCCGTATCCACGGTATCGCCAAAGGTGGAACAGATCTGAACTTTGGTGCTTTTGGCTTGAAAGCATTGGAACCAGAGCGTATTACAGCGCGACAGATCGAAGCTGCTCGTCGTGCGATGACACGTCATATGAAGCGTGCAGGCCGTGTCTGGATCCGTATATTCCCGGATGTCCCGGTTTCCAGCAAACCTACCGAAGTCCGTATGGGTAAAGGTAAGGGTTCGCCGGACTTTTGGGCCGCTCGCGTAAAACCGGGCCGGATCATGTTTGAAATTGACGGTGTAACCCCGGAAGTTGCGCGTGAAGCGTTTCGTTTGGCGGCAGCGAAACTGCCGATCAAGACCCGTTTTGTGCAACGTATCGGCGAATAGCCGAGACTAGAGAATTTGGTGAAGGTTTGAGCCATGAAGGCAGATGATTTGGCAACGATGACCGTTGATCAGCTCGACGATGAGCTGGTGAAGCTGAAAAAAGAGCAGTTCAATCTGCGGTTTCAGCGTGCAACGGGTCAGTTGGAGAACACAGCGCGATTTCGGCAGTTACGCCGGGATATTGCGCGGATTAATACAGTAGCAGTGCAAAAACGCACAGCTGCTGCGGCAGGCTAAGGAGGCCTCGATGCCAAAACGTATTTTGCAGGGCGTCGTTGTCAGTGACAAGAGCGACAAGACAATCGTAGTTAAAGTGGAGCGTCGTTTTACGCATCCGCTTTTGAAAAAGACTGTGCGCCGGTCGAAAAAGTATAAAGCGCATGATGAGACCAATCAGCGCAAGGTCGGAGAACTGGTGTCCATTGAGGAAACCAAACCGATTTCGAAAGATAAAACCTGGATCGTTGTCGAAAACGCCTGAACCGGCGGTTTCGATTTCCCCAGGATCAAACAACTGGAACGTTCAGCAGTCGGAAATTGCTGTTCAACAACATAAAGGCAGCCAGTTATGATTCAGATGCAAACCAACCTCGAAGTGGCCGATAATTCCGGCGCACGACGTGTGCAGTGCATCAAGGTGCTTGGTGGTTCCAAGCGCAAATATGCATCGGTTGGCGACATTATTGTCGTCAGCGTGAAAGAAGCTATTCCGCGTGGCCGTGTGAAAAAGGGCGATGTGCTGAAAGCGGTTGTTGTGCGGACCCGCAAGGATCTGCGCCGCGCTGATGGCAGCGTCATCCGGTTCGACGGCAATGCAGCGGTGATCGTGAATAACAACAAGGAGCCGATCGGCACCCGTGTTTTCGGTCCGATCCCGCGCGAGTTGCGCGCCAAGAACCACATGAAGATCATCCAGCTTGCGCCAGAGGTGCTGTAATGGCTGCTAAATTGAAAAAAGGCGACCGCGTGGTCGTGCTGACAGGCAAGGATAAGGGTCGCAATGGCGAAATTATCCGGGTCATGCCCAAAGAGGGCCGCGCCATGGTCAGTGGTATCAACATGGTCAAGCGCCATCAGCGCCAGAGCGCTGATGCTGAAGGCGGTATCGTGAACAAGGAAGCCGCTATCCAATTGTCCAATCTGGCATTGGAAGATCCCAAGGATGGCAAGCCGACCCGGGTTGGTTTCAAGGTAAATGACGAAGGCAAGAAGGTTCGCTTTGCGAAGCGTTCCGGAGAAATGATCGATGGCTGATGTTGCAGTGCAAGCCCGGCTTAAAGGGCAGTATGAAGAGGTTATTCGCGCCAAACTGATCGAAGAGTTTGGTTACAAGAACCCGATGCAGGTTCCGGCCCTCGACAAGGTTGTGATCAATATGGGCATCGGCGAAGGAGTTGGTGACCAGAAGAAGGTGAAGGCAGCTGCCGAAGACCTGACGCTGATCGCAGGTCAGCGTGCAGTCATTACGACAGCGCGTAAATCGATTGCCGGCTTCAAGGTGCGCGATGGAATGGCACTTGGTGCGAAGGTCACCCTTCGCAAGACCAGAATGTATGAATTTGTGGATCGTCTGGTGACGATTGCATTGCCACGCGTTCGTGACTTTCGTGGTCTGAACCCGAAGAGCTTTGATGGCAATGGCAATTTCGCCATGGGCATCAAGGAACATATCGTGTTCCCCGAAATCGAATACGACAAGGTTGAACAGGTCTGGGGCATGGACGTGATTGTCTGCACAACCGCAGACAATGATGATGAAGCACGGGCATTGCTCAAAGCATTGAACTTTCCGTTCCGTAAGTAACGGATCCGGAAACGAGTCGCTAAGGACTAGGACGCATGGCTAAAAAAAGCGCTGTTGAAAAGAATAATGATCGCCGCAAATTGGTGGTTAAGTATGCTGCAAAGCGTGCTGCCCTGAAGGCGAAGACACGGGATCAAAGTGTTCCTGCCGAGGAACGCTTCCTGGCTCAGCTGGAACTGGCTGAACTACCCCGGAATTCGTCGAAAACACGTGTGCGGAACCGGTGTGAAGTTTCCGGACGTCCACGCGGTTTTTATCGTAAATTGAGAATGTCGCGTATTGCGCTGCGTGAACTTGGTTCCGCCGGCAAAGTGCCTGGCCTCGTCAAGTCCAGCTGGTAAGGAGAAACAGTCATGTCAATGTCTGATCCACTCGGCGATATGCTGACACGTATCCGCAATGCTCTGATGCGCGGCAAGAGCTCATGCTCGACACCGGCATCCAAGTTGCGCGCCCGCGTTCTGGATGTACTCCAGTCCGAAGGTTACATTCGCGGATATAGTGAAGTTGAGTATGAAAAGGGCAAGTCGGAATTTCAGATCGAACTGAAATATTTTGACGGCGATCCCGTGATTCAGAAAATCGAGCGGGTGTCGAAACCTGGCCGTCGTGTTTACGCCGGTGCAGACGGTATTCCGCGTGTAGCCAATGGGCTGGGTGTTTCGATTGTGTCCACGCCACGCGGCGTGATGGCAGATCACGAAGCACGGACCCAGAATATTGGCGGTGAGGTATTGTGCCGCGTCTTCTAAGACGTGTGCATGGTCGTGAAGTTTAACGAGAATTGGACAGGTAAGTCAGATGTCTCGGATTGGTAAAAAAGCAGTGGCGGTTCCTTCGGGAGTATCAGCCACGATCGATGGCCAGCAGGTCAATGTCAAAGGCCCCAAGGGTGAATTGTCAGCCGTTCTGGTTGATAAGGTTCTCGCATCCATGGGCGATGGCGGCATTGAAGTGAAGCCGGTTGATGGGTCGAATGAGGCGCGTGCCATGTGGGGCATGTCCCGCACCATCGTGGAAAATCTGGTTCTCGGTGTCACCGAGGGCTTCAAAAAAGATCTGCAGATCAATGGGGTTGGTTATCGTGCCGCCGTTCAGGGCAAGAACCTGCAACTGGCGCTGGGTTTCAGCCACGAGGTTCTGTACGAAATTCCGGAAGGCATTCAGATTGCGTGTGCCAAGCCGACGGAAATCTCTGTATCCGGTATCGACAAACAGAAAGTCGGTCAGGTTGCAGCTGAAATTCGCAAATATCGTCCGCCCGAGCCCTATAAGGGCAAAGGCGTTAAATATGCGGACGAATACATCTTCCGCAAAGAAGGCAAGAAGAAGTAACGGCTGATATCATGGCAAAGAATTTGACACTTTTCGAACGTCGTCGCGCCCGTGTTCGCCGTTCGCTTCACAAGACATCAACCGGTCGCCCGCGTTTGAGCGTGCACCGGTCGTCGAAAAACATCTATGCGCAGATCATTGATGATGTCGCAGGCAAAACACTTGCTGCTGCGTCCTCATTGGACAAGGAATTGCGTTCAGATCTGAAAACAGGCGCTGACAGGGACGCAGCTACGGCCGTTGGCAAGCTGGTTGCGGAACGTGCGGTTAACGCTGGCGTCAAGCAGGTCGTGTTTGACCGTGGCGGCTTTATCTATCATGGCCGTGTCAAGGCGCTTGGTGATGCTGCCCGCGAAGGCGGCTTGGAATTCTAGGTTCGTTTGCAACCTGGTCGATACTAATTGGGACAAGGTCCCATAAAATTGGAAAGAGTGAACATGGCTGGCAGAGATCGTGAAGAGCGCGACAGCGAATTCGTCGATAAGCTTGTACACATCAACCGTGTGGCAAAAGTGGTCAAGGGTGGCCGCCGATTCGGTTTTGCAGCCCTGGTTGTTGTTGGTGACCAGAAGGGCCGTGTCGGCTTTGGTCATGGCAAGGCCCGTGAGGTTCCTGAAGCGATTCGCAAGGCAACTGAAGCTGCCAAACGCGGCATGATCCGTGTGCCGCTGCGTGAAGGCCGGACGTTGCATCACGATGCTTCAGGGCGCCACGGCGCCGGACGTGTGACCATGCGCTCGGCACCTGCGGGTACCGGAATTATCGCTGGTGGTCCAATGCGCGCAATTTTTGAAACGCTGGGCGTTCAGGATGTGGTTGCCAAATCTGTCGGCACATCAAATCCCTACAATATGATCCGCGCCACGTTCGAAGCGCTGAAAAACGAGAACAGCCCACGCAGTGTGGCCTCTCGCCGTGGTATTAAAGTGTCAACGTTGCAGTCACGCCGGACCCCGGCTGAGGGCGGCGAGGTCGCAGAAGCATAAGCGTTGATTCGCTGTTGTTTTTCAAAGAATTGAGTGGAGGCCAACATGGCTGATAGCAAGAAAAATACTGTTACAGTTGTGCAGACGGGAAGCCCATTGCGCCGCCCGCAGGAACAGCGCGCAACACTGGTCGGCCTGGGGCTGAACAAGATGCAGCGCAGCGCCACACTGGAAGATACGCCTGCCGTTCGCGGCATGATCCGCAAGGTCAGTCACCTGGTGCGTGTGGTCGAATAGACCGGCCACTGAGAAAACTTTCATCATGGCTGCCTTGAAATTGGCGGTCGTAACCGCGATATTTGGCTCTATGACCGCGCTACTTTCGCGGCAAGTCTGGAATTGAAACAATGAAACTCAATGAACTTCAGGACAATGATGGTGCTGTAAAGGACCGGATGCGCGTTTCACGCGGGATCGGGTCCGGCAAGGGCAAGACCGGCGGACGTGGCGTCAAGGGCCAGAAGTCCCGCAGTGGCGTGTCCATAAAGGGATTTGAGGGTGGCCAGATGCCGCTTCACCGCCGCCTGCCAAAGCGCGGTTTCAACAATATTTTTGCCAAGAAGTTCACGGAAGTGTCTTTGGGCCGGCTGCAGAGCGCGATTGATGCGGGCAAGCTGGACGCTGGCAAAACGGTTGATGTCGATGCCCTGATCGCGGCTGGCGTTGTGCGCCAGTCGAAAGACGGTTTTCGGCTTGTCGGTGGCGGCGAACTGAAAAGCAAGATTTCACTTGCTGTTGCAGGCGGTTCAAAACCGGCTCTTGCTGCGGTGGAAAAAGTTGGCGGGTCTGTGGCGATTGTTAAAACCGGACCTGACGCCCAGGAAGCAGGCAGCGACGCCTGATTAGATCCCGTTTGGAAGCCAGGCCAGAGGCAACGTATTCTTCCGTCGCCAGCCGGGTTTCAGCAAGCCGGTGTGGAGAGAAATAAATGGCTTCTGCAGCTGAACAACTAGCGTCCAATATCAATTTTGGCGCTTTTTCAAAAGCGACCGAGCTCAAAAAGCGCATCTGGTTCACACTGGGTGCGCTGCTTGTTTATCGGCTCGGAACTTATATCCCATTGCCCGGCATCAACCCCGATGCGTTTGCGCTGGCCTTCGGTCAGGCGCAGCAGGGTGTTATCGGCCTGTTCAACATGTTCTCCGGTGGTGCAGTTGAGCGCATGGCGATCTTCGCGCTTGGGATCATGCCTTATATTTCCGCCTCGATTATCATCCAGTTGATGACCACAGTGGTTCCCACTCTGGAACAACTGAAGAAAGAGGGTGAACAGGGCCGCAAGAAGATCAATCAGTACACGCGTTACGGTACTGTTTTGCTGGCAGTGCTGCAATCCTACGGTATTGCGGCAGGTCTGGAAGGGGGCACAAACATAGTCTCCGATCCGGGCTGGTTCTTCAAACTGTCAACCATCATCTCGCTGACCGGTGGAACAATGTTCCTGATGTGGCTCGGCGAACAGATCACCGCCCGTGGCATCGGCAACGGCATTTCGCTGATTATCTTTGCCGGAATCGTCGCCGGTCTGCCGGGGGCCATTGCCGGAACTCTGGAACTTGGCCGGCAGGGTGCGATGTCGACCCTGCTGATTCTCACCCTTGTCGTTCTGGCGATTGGCACAATCATGTTGATTGTCTTCGTTGAGCGGGCTCAACGCAGATTGCTGATCCAGTATCCCAAGCGCCAGATGGGCAATCGGATGTTCCAGGGCGATTCTTCGCACTTGCCGCTGAAGTTGAACACAGCCGGTGTGATTCCGACAATCTTTGCGTCTTCGCTGCTGCTGCTGCCGACTACGATGGCAACCTTTGCCAGTGGCACCGGTCCGGAATGGCTGAATGTTGTCGCCGCATGGCTGGGTCACGGTCAGCCGCTCTACATGCTGCTTTTCGCATCAATGATCGTATTTTTCTGTTTCTTCTATACTGCGATTGTTTTCAATCCGGCAGATACGGCCGACAATCTGAAACGCCATGGCGGGTTCATTCCCGGCATTCGTCCAGGCGAGCGCACCGCGACCTATATCGATTATGTGCTGACACGCATTACCGTCGTTGGTGCCATATTCCTGGTGGTCGTCAGTTTGCTGCCTGAATTTCTGATTTCCGCAACCGGTGTTCCGTTCTACCTTGGTGGCACTTCCCTTTTGATCGTGGTCAGCGTAACCATGGATACAGTTTCTCAGGTGCAGGGCCATCTTCTGGCGCATCAATATGAGGGGCTTGTCAAAAAGTCGAAGTTGCGCGGGGGGAAACGTAGATGAGGTTGATATTGCTGGGGCCTCCAGGGGCAGGTAAGGGGACCCAGGCGAAGTTCTTGACGGAACGGCATGGTATTGCCCAGCTGTCTACCGGGGATATGCTCAGAGCGGCAGTCGCGGCACAATCGGCAATTGGTCTTCAGGCCAAAGAAGTCATGGACCGGGGCGATCTGGTCTCTGATGATGTGGTTGTCAGAATCGTGTCAGAACGGGTGGATCAGCCGGATTGCGCGAAGGGGTTCATTCTTGATGGGTTTCCCCGCACCGTGGCTCAGGCAGAGGCGCTTGACCAGATGCTGGAGCGCAAGGATCTGAAACTTGATGCGGTGATCGAACTTGCCGTTGACGAAGAAATTCTTCTCGATCGTATCATCAAACGGGCCGAGGAAACGGAAGGGGGTCCGCGCGCGGATGACAATGCGGATGCACTTGCAAAACGCCTGTCAGTCTATCGTGAGCAGACCCAGCCATTGATTGATTATTACCGCGGAACCGGGCTGTTGCGCTCGGTTGACGGGATGCAATCGATGGGTGAAGTGAGGTCGTCCGTCGAGACGACCTTGAAAGAGGTGGCCTAGCGGACCATCTGTATGGAATTGGCGGTTGACGAGTCGGCTACAACTCCTATAGATACCCGCAAACACATGGAATGACTGACCACATTGGGGCCGGGAGAATCCGGGGCCGAGGTGGTCATGTTTGTTCTGATGGATGCAGATTTACTTCATCGGCGTTAGTGCTGGTGATCTACCAAGGAGAGACGGTTTTGGCACGTATTGCTGGCGTCAACATTCCGACCAACAAACGCGTGGTCATTGCCCTGCAGTATATTCACGGCATTGGTGCCGCGAAAGCTCAGGAAATTACGACCAAGGTCAATATTCCGGCGGAACGCCGGGTCAACGAGCTGTCCGATTCGGAAGTGTTGCAGATTCGCGAAGCCATTGACCAGGATTATCTGGTTGAAGGTGATCTGCGCCGAGAGCGGGCAATGAACATCAAACGTCTGATGGATCTGGGCTGCTATCGCGGTCTGCGCCATCGGCGTGGCTTGCCGACACGTGGGCAACGCACCCACACCAATGCCCGTACCCGCAAGGGTCCGGCACGGGCGATTGCCGGCAAGAAGAAATAATCAACAACTGACATTCCCCGGATTGTTCGGTGGAGCCGCTGGCTTGACGGCGGTGCTGAGATCGAAAGGACTATACAATGGCAAAAGAAGCCTCCCGCGTGCGTCGCCGCGAGAAAAAGAATATCATTTCTGGCGTGGCTCACATTAATTCCACGTTCAACAATACCATGATTACCATTACCGACGCCCAGGGCAACACGATTGCGTGGTCCTCCGCCGGCACAATGGGTTTCAAGGGGTCCCGTAAATCGACCCCTTACGCTGCACAGGTTGCCAGTGAAGACGCCGCAAAAAAGGCGCAGGAACATGGCATGAAGACATTGGAAGTTGAAGTTCGTGGACCCGGTTCAGGCCGTGAATCTGCGTTGCGTGCGCTGCAGGCTGCAGGCTTTACGGTCACAACCATCCGGGATGTAACGTCCATTCCGCATAATGGTTGCCGTCCTCCGAAACGGCGTCGCGTTTAGGTTTATCAGAGTTTTGACTGCAGGGCATTTCCCTGCAGTCTTTTGGCGTTTTCAGGATGGCCTGCCCACATTTCCAAGATCCGGGCCTGGTCCTGTAACCGAGAAACGAATTTGCCGGATTTAATCCACTGACAGGGATTGAGTTTCCGGCGCTGAACAAAGCCTTTGAATAGGCCGAGAAAGGATTAGCACATGATCCAGAAAAATTGGCAGGAACTGATCAAGCCAACCAAGCTTGAGGTAAAGCCGGGCGATGAGCCGAACCGGATTGCAACGATTGTCGCTGAGCCGCTGGAACGCGGATTCGGCATGACACTTGGCAATGCGCTGCGCCGCATTCTGCTGTCATCGCTGCAGGGTGCTGCAGTGACAGCGGTCCAGATTGATGGCGTGCTTCACGAATTTTCCTCCATTCCTGGCGTCCGTGAGGACGTGACTGATATCGTGCTCAATGTGAAAGCGATTGCAGTCAAGATGGAAGGCGATGGCCCGAAACGCATGACCGTGCGCAAGCAGGGTCCGGGTGCCGTCACCGCAGCCGATATCCAGACTGTTGGAGATGTTGAAATTCTCAACCCCGATTTGGTGCTGTGCACATTGGATGAAGGCGCGGAAATGCGCATTGAATTCACTGTCAATACCGGCAAGGGCTATATATCAGCTGAACGCAACCGTCCGGAAGATGCACCGATTGGCCTCATTCCGGTCGACAGCCTGTATTCGCCGGTCCGCAAAGTGTCCTACAAGGTGGAAAACACCCGTGAGGGCCAGGTGCTGGATTATGACAAGCTGCTGATGACGGTCGAAACCGATGGTTCGATTTCTCCAGAAGATTCGGTCGCTTTTGCCGCCCGTATTCTGCAGGATCAACTGTCGATCTTCGTGAACTTCGAAGAGCCTCAGAAAGAGGTTGTCGAAGATCAGGCTCCTGAACTGGCATTCAATCCGGCGCTGCTGAAGAAGGTGGACGAATTGGAATTGTCGGTACGTTCGGCAAACTGCCTGAAGAACGACAACATTGTCTATATTGGCGATCTGATCCAGAAAACCGAAAGCGAAATGCTGCGCACACCGAATTTTGGTCGCAAGTCGCTGAACGAGATCAAGGAAGTTCTGGCCGGCATGGGCCTCCATCTTGGCATGGAAGTCGAAAACTGGCCGCCGGAAAATATCGATGATCTGGCGAAGCGTTTCGAAGATCAGTATTGAGCAACAGATGCGGTGCAAGCCGCTTAATTTGAGAAAGCCCCCGGATACACCGTGGATATCCACACCGTCCGGGGCATCATAGAAAGAGGAGAGGGCCATGCGCCACCGCAAATCAGGCCGCAAGCTCAACCGAACATCCAGCCACCGTAAGGCGATGTTTGCGAATATGTCGGCGTCGCTCATTACCCATGAGCAGATTGTTACGACACTGCCAAAGGCGAAAGAATTGCGCCCGGTTGTCGAAAAGCTGATCACATTGGCGAAACGCGGTGACCTGCATGCCCGTCGTCAGGCGATTTCGCAGATTCGCGATATTGCAGCAGTAGGCAAATTGTTTGATACGCTTGCCGCGCGCTACAAGGACCGTCAGGGCGGCTACACACGGGTGTTGAAAGCCGGGTTCCGTTTTGGCGATAATGCTCCGGTTGGCGTCATCGAACTGGTTGACCGCGATGTCGAAGCAAAAGGTGCTGCCGATCATGCGCGTACCGAAAGCGAAGAAGCTGCCGAACCTGTCGCAGCCTGATCTGGCGAAATGCTGGGCTGATCCTCGACGGTTTCGGGACATTCTGGCGACCGAGTAATTGCCGGAATGTGTTCTACTTGCACTCCGGAAAAACATCAAAAACCGAAGCCGCTCAACGCAGGTTCGGAAGCCGTATTTGATTACGGCAAAACTGTGTAAAGGCGGCCTTCGTGCCGCCTTTTTCTTTGCCTTGTCTGTACCCAGAGCACATCATTCACAACACTTGATCTACAATTGGGAAATCAGAATGTCTTTTCTTCATCGCTTGACCGGCCCGGTCCGGATTTTTGCAGCCACTTGTCTTATCGCCCTTGCAGCAGCACAGCCTGCTACCGCGCAGCGCGTGCCGGACAACCAGGAACAGATGCGGTTCAGCTTTTCCCCCATCGTCAAGCGGGTCGCGCCGGCAGTGGTGAATGTTTACGCCACGCGCATGGTCAGCCAGCGGCCGCAAACGCCCTTCCGCAATGATCCTTTTTTTCGACGTTTCTTTGGTGACCAGGTCCCGGGCTCACGCCCTCAACGCAGCCGGCAGACCAGTTCGCTGGGTTCAGGCGTCATCGTCGATCCAAGCGGTATCGTGGTCACCGCAAATCACGTCATCAAGGATGCCAGCAGCATCAAGGTAGTGCTTGCTGACAAGCGTGAATTTGAAGCCGAAATAGTCTTGAAGGATGAACGCACCGATCTTGCCATTTTGCGCATCGATCTTGATGGCCGTCGCGAGATATTTCCCTATCTGGAATTTGCCGACAGTGACGCGCTGGAGGTTGGCGATCTTGTGCTGGCCATCGGAAATCCCTTCGGCGTCGGCCAGACCGTGACCAGCGGCATTGTCTCGGCACTGGCACGCACCAGGGTCGGCGTGACGGATTATCAGTTCTTCATTCAGACAGATGCGGCCATCAATCCGGGAAATTCCGGCGGTGCACTGGTGGATACCAGAGGTGATCTGGTCGGTATCAATACAGCAATTTTCTCGCGTTCCGGGGGATCAAACGGTGTTGGTTTTGCGATTCCCGCCAACATGGTCAGTGTTGTTGTGGCAGCCTCTGACATGGGCGATATCGTCCAGCGACCCTGGCTGGGCGCGACGTTCCAGCCGGTCTCATCGGATATTGCCGACAGCCTTGGCCTCGACCGCCCGCGCGGTGCACTGGTTACCGGTGTGGAGAAAGACGGTCCCTTTGACCTGGCCGGAATTCGCGTCGGCGATCTGGTGGTGCGCATGGAGGGGAACCGGTTGGAAGACCCGGATGAATTGGGATACCGGTTGGCAACAAGGCGGCTTGGCGATGAGGTCTCATTCCTGGTGCGCCGCGGCAAGAAACGGATGCGTATATCGCTAAACATGCAGCCACCACCCGAGACAGTGCCGCGGGATGAGCAGTTGCTGACCGGCAGATCGCCTCTGGCCGGTGCGACCATTGCCAATCTGTCGCCAGCCTTGGCGCAGGAAATCGGCGCACTTAAAAACTCCGGTGTGGTCATTTTATCGGTCGAGCCGGGCTCGCCGGCTGCGCGGTACAGATTCCGCCCAGGTGACATGATTCTCGAACTGAACGGCCGTGACATGGATGATACGGAACAGCTGGCCAGGCGGATTGATCGTGGCAACAATATCTGGCGTTTCAAACTGGACCGCGCTGGCAGAATCATCCGATTCGCAGTTGGTGGTTAGACCGTGCCATCGCTGTTCGATGCAGCCAATATGGGCGCAGATGCGCCCCGGCCACTGGCTGACCGGCTGAGACCGGCTGCGCTGGCAGATGTGGTCGGGCAGGATCATATCGTCGGCGCAGAAGGAACACTGACGCGCATGCTGCGCAGCGGTCGTGTCGGCTCTCTGGTGTTCTGGGGCCCTCCCGGTACCGGGAAAACCACAGTTGCCAGATTGCTTGCAAATGAAACCGATCTTCACTTTGAGCAATTGTCGGCGATTTTTTCAGGTGTGGCGGATTTGAAGAAAATCTTCGAGACCGCACGCCACCGGCGCAGCACCGGGCAGGGCACGCTGCTGTTTGTTGACGAGATCCACCGCTTCAACCGGGCACAACAGGACGCCTTTTTACCGGTGATGGAAGACGGCACGGTCACGCTGGTAGGTGCGACCACCGAAAATCCGTCATTCGAGCTGAATTCAGCGGTGTTGTCACGTGCTCAGGTGCTGGTGTTCAAAGCGCTTGATGACACCTCTATCGGCGCGATGTTGACCCGTGCCGAAGCGTTTATGGAGCACAAACTGCCACTGGATTCTGAAGCCAGGTCTTCACTCATCCGGATGGCAGATGGTGATGGACGGGCGGCGCTGAGCCTTGCTGAAGAGGTCTGGCGCGCGGCCGGCAAGGACGAGTTGTTTGATGCGGCGATGTTGCAGACCGTGTTGCAGCGGCGGGCACCGATCTACGACAAGAGTGAAGACGGGCATTACAATCTCATATCCGCGCTGCACAAATCGGTGCGCGGCTCTGACCCGCAGGCGTCGCTGTATTATCTGTGCCGCATGCTGGATGCTGGTGAGGACCCGCTCTATCTGGCGCGCCGGCTGGTGCGCATGGCATCGGAAGATATCGGGCTGGCCGACCCGCAAGCGCTGACACAATGTATCGCAGCGCGGGATTCTTTCGAGTTTCTAGGCAGTCCGGAAGGCGAGTTGGCGCTGGCTCAGGCCGTGGTGTATCTTGCCACGGCGCCCAAATCCAATGCGCTCTACACCGCTTACAAACAGGCCATGAATGCGGCCAGGTCCAATGGCTCGTTGATGCCGCCGAAACAGATTCTGAATGCACCGACCAAACTGATGAAACAGGAAGGCTATGGCGGCGGCTATCTTTATGATCACGATCAGCCGGAAGCCTTTTCCGGACAGCGCTACCTGCCCGATGAACTTGGTGATGCGCAGTTTTATCATCCCGTCCCGCGCGGATTTGAACGTGACCTTCAAAAACGGCTGGACTACTGGGACAAACTGCGGCAGGACCGCACTCGACACCTAAAGAATGAGGACTGAATGAACCGGTTTGACAGGTTTTTGGCGATCGACTGGTCCGGCGCCATGGGCGAGCGGCAACGTGGCATTCAGATCGCCTATCTCGACATTGAGGCGGGTACGGGCCCTGTTCTCATGCGTCTGCCGGACGCCAAGAACTGGGGCCGGGTTGTCATCAAGAATCTCTTGATGAAACTGGCGCGGGCGGATCGACGGACCCTTGTCGGCCTGGATTTCTGTTTTTCGGTGCCGTGGCCGGAAGAGGGCCCGCTGCCGCAAGGCGAAGCGCCACTGGACAGGGTGGAAGACCTGTGGGAGGTGGTCGAAAATATCTGTTCCGGCGAGGCGCATTACTACGCAGGCCCAGCCATTCGCAATCTGGATTCAGCGTTCGCGCCTTATATTCTGTGTGACCGGTACCGGGGTGACGAGTTTCGCTTTGACCGGTTTCGCGAAACCGAAAGTCAGTTGTCGCCAAAGCCGGCCAGCATATATCACTGTATGGGCGCCAAGCAGGTCGGACCCGGTTCATTTGCCGGTATGAGAATGTTTCACGCATTACGCGGGATCAATGACAGCCGCATTGCCATCTGGCCGTTTGACCCGATCGAGGATGCCAATGTGGTTCTGTGCGAAATGTATCCCAGCCTGTTTTATCAGATGGCTGGTTTGAAACGCGCTTATGATCACGAAACCATACAGAATACGCTGGCTTATTTTCACTCCGGCAGCCCTCCGCGGATGAGTATCCAGGACGAGGCTGATGCGGTGATTTCTGTCGCGGCATTGCGCGCCCTGTCGGCAGACCCGACCCTGTTTTCATATCCGCAGGGTGTTGCCGCTGCGCAAAGGGAAGGCTGGATTTTCGGCCTTGCACCTTCATGACCGGATTGCTGGCTGTTGCTGTTGGGGGTGCATTGGGAGCCAGTTTGCGATTTGGATCGGGCCTGCTGATCCTGCGCCTGGCCGGGGGTGCCTATCCTCTGGGAACGCTGTTTGTAAACGTGGTCGGGTCATTTCTGATGGGGTTGGCGGCCGGTCATTTCGTGCTGAAAGGCGGCTCTGATGAATTGCGTCTGTTTGTGATGACGGGACTACTGGGCGGTTTCACTACCTTCTCCGCATTCTCGCTGGAGTCGCTTATGCTATGGCAACGTGGCGAGGGTGGTGTTGCAGCGCTTTATGTTGCCGGCCAGGTGGCGCTGTGTCTGGCCGCCATCATTGCCGGAGCAAAGCTGATAAGGGCATTTGCATGAACGCCGTTCAAATGATGAAAGTGGATGCGGATGAAGCCGATATGCGGATTGACCGCTGGTTCAAGGCGCATTTTCCTGGCCTCGGCTTCGGCCAATTGCAGAAACTTCTGCGCTCCGGGCAGATTCGGGTAGAAGGCGGCCGGGTCAAGACGTCCACACGGCTTCTGGCCGGCCAGATGATCCGCGTTCCGCCGATAACAGGTGCTGCAGCACCCGATCAGGCATTGGGTCAGTCAAAAGCGGCCTGGCGTGAAGACGATGCCACATTTCTGCGCTCGCTCATCCTGCATGACGACAAACATGTCATGGTTCTGAACAAGCCTTTTGGGCTGGCGGTTCAGGGCGGTTCCGGTATCAACCGGCATGTCGATGGGATGCTGGAAGCGTTCCGCGACCGCAAGGGGCAGAAACCGCGTCTTGTCCACCGGCTCGACCGGGACACAACTGGCGTCATGCTGATTGCCAAGACACGCAGCGCTGCAAAGGCGATGGCTGAATCGTTCCGCCACCGCGATACGCGAAAAACCTATTGGGCTGTGGTCAAAGGCGTGCCGCGGCCGAATGAAGGGCGGATTTCAACTCATCTTCTCAAAGAATCGACCGATGATGGAGATCGCATGCGGATCGCGCGTCATGGCGAGCCGGATGCTGACCACGCAGTGACCAATTACCGGGTTATCGAAAAAGCCGGAGACCGGTTGTCCTGGCTGGAACTGAAGCCGGTTACCGGGCGAACCCATCAGTTGCGGATACACACCCAGTATATCGGGACTCCAATCATCGGTGACCCAAAATATTTCGATATCGAAAACTGGGAACTGCCCAACGGCATTCAAAAGAGGCTGCATCTGCATGCCCAGCGCATTGTCATCCCGCATCCGGCACCACATCTTGGTATACCGGTTCTGGATATCACAG
>CAXBCI010000054.1:0-18745 GCA_963974065.1 uncultured Hyphomicrobiales bacterium
ACTGCCTTGCCGATGAACTGATCTGGAGCATCAAATGGTTCCATGTAACCGTGAAGTGATCTAGGCTGCAGCAATATGTGAGCAATATCGCATAAAGGTGTCTGCTGATGGCCATTCGCACAATTGTGTGGGGCGAAAACGTCCACGATCAGAACAGCAAAATTGTTCAGAGCATCTATCCGGACGGGATGCACTCGGCCATTGCGGCCTCGCTCAATGAAAGCCAGTTTATATCTGCCAGCACTGCGGTTCTGCAAGATGCCGAGCATGGGCTGACACAGGCGCGCCTGGCCGAAACAGATGTTCTGATCTGGTGGGGTCACGCGGCCCATAATGATGTGGCTGATGAAATTGTCGAGCGTGTGCAGCAGCGCGTCTGGCAAGGCATGGGCCTGATCGTGCTGCATTCAGGCCATTTTTCGAAAATATTTCGCAGGCTGATGGGCACGCCCTGTTCCTTGACGTGGCGCGAGGCGGGGGAACGCGAGCGGCTGTGGGTTATCAACCCTACGCATCCGATTGTGCAGGGGCTGGGCCCGTTCATTGAGTTGCCGAATGCGGAAATGTATGGCGAGCCGTTTGCTGTGCCCGAGCCTATGGAGACCGTCCTCGTCAGCTGGTTTGAAGGCGGTGAAGTGTTCCGGTCCGGCCTGACCTACCAGCGCGGCGCAGGCCGGATTTTCTATTTCCGGCCCGGCCATGAAACCTACCCGATCTTTCACAATGACGATGTCAAACTGCTTCTGAAAAATGCGGTACAATGGGCCCACAATCTGGCTCCGGCGTGGCGCGATGTCAATGAGGCACCGAACCGTCCGATCGAGCAGTCACTGGAACCCCTTGAGGCAAAAGGCCCGCGTTTGCACAAGGATGGCGAGGGCGGATTGCGCTAAACCTATTGCGTCAGGAGCATCATGCAACGACTTCTCATATTGGGCACAGGAAACATGGCACGCACCCACGCCATTGCCTATGCGCAGATTCCCGGCTGCGAGATTGTCGCGGCAGTTGATTGCAACGCGGACAATCTGGACCGCTTCTGCAACGAATTCGGCATTGAAACCCGGTTTTCCAATATTGCCGACGCCATTGCCTGGGGTGCTTTTGATGCGGCTTCCAATGTGACACCCGATGGCGAACATCATCCCACCACCATGCAATTGATTGCCGCCGGCAAACATGTGTTCTGCGAAAAGCCGTTGGCAGAAACCTACCCGCTGGCGCGGCAGATGGCCGACGCGATTGCTGATGCAGGACTGATCGGCATGGTCAATCTGAGCTATCGCGAAGCCAGCGCCATTCAGCATGTGCATGATCTGGTGCGATCAGGCGAGATCGGTGCCGTCCGGCATTTCGAAGCCAGCTATCTGCAGAGCTGGCTGGTGGGACAGTATTGGGGCGACTGGCGCACAGAAAAGCGCTGGCTGTGGCGGTTGTCGGAAGAGCATGGCAGCACGGGTGTGCTGGGAGATGTCGGTATCCATGTTCTGGATTTTGCGGGCTATGGCGCCAACAGTCAGGTGGCCTCCGTTTCCTGCATGCTGAAAACCTTCAGTAAAGCGCCGGGAGAGCGGATCGGCGATTATCCTCTGACAGCCAATGACAGCGCGGTCCTGACTGTCGAGCTGGAAAACGGCGCGATGGGTGTCATTCATGCCAGCCGATTTGCAACAGGTTATGCCAATACGCTGAAGCTGGTGATCCATGGGGATGCCGGAGCGGTGCGGGTGAACCTGGATCAAAGCTGGGATCATCTGGATATCTGCCGGGGTGACAACGTGCACAGCCAGGCATAGGAGCGCATAAGGGCACCGCAGGTGAAAAGCAATTATGTCCGTTTTATCAGCTCGCTGGATCAGGGAATAGGGCAGGCTCCGAACTTTGAGACAGGTGCTCGTCTGCAACAGGTTCTGGACCTGTGCGTGAAATCGGATGCCGAGGGAAGCAGACTGGTTTTATGATGCGGTGCCGGCCTGATGATGCGAATTGGTTAATTGTTCATATTTTCAAGATAATTTAGACAAATCAGCACTGAATTCCTCGGAAGGCAGTACACCCATTTAAAAGAAACAGTCCTTGCCATGGCGCAAAGTGATGCCGGGCTCATCAGCGGCAAAATACGCGAACTGACACGACTGATCCGCGAAACTCGTTTGGCGGAAACCCTATCTGTCGAGCCTGAGCCGGTTGGGTCTGCGCAAGACCAAGCCTCGGCACCGGACGAAACACTGGTGAATCAAATGCGCGCCCAGACGCGGCTGGAGGCACTGGCACAAAGCCTGCGCAGCGTTCATGCAGACATACCGAAGGTCGCAAAGGCACGGCAGGACGCCTTCACTTTTGCGCTTCTGCCCGGACATCCGCCGCGTTTCTGGGTCGATCTCAGCAGTTTTGTGGTGATGAGTGACGGCGGCAGGACCTTTCACTTTCTGAAAGACACCGAAGAGGGCCGCATCAGCCTTTTCCGCAGCGAGAGTCTTGAGGACACCGTTAATGCGGTAACAGATTATGTCGCCGATCGAATTGTGCGGCAACGCTCCGCCGGTCCGGGGGAACAGCAGAAAACGCCTGAGGCTGCAAAATCAGCTGTGCCAGCGGATAAAGCTGAACAGGAAACACCGACCGTCTCTACCGCTATCCACTCGGCAAGGCCCGAGGCGGCTGTGCAGCAGCCTGTATTGCCGCCGCCCATCATCATCCAGCCGGCCCCGCCGACGAATGATTGGGTCAAACTGTTTCTGGCCTTTACGCTTGGCCTGTTTGTGGGGGCGGTGTTGCTGTTCGTTGCCGCCTGGCTGCAGACGCCGAGTGCAATATAAAGCTCATTCTGCGGCTATAGATTCACCGGCTCGCCTACCGGGCCGATTGTCCCCTGAGCGTCGAGAACACCGCGTTTTTGCCAGTCTATCTGCCAATGGCCGGGCTCACCCGTGATACCAAACAGATTATAACAGCCCGCAGGGCTTTTATGGCCTGGTCCGTTGGAGGCGGAGGGCACGCCAATGACCGGAATATCACCATCGGGTCCGGCAATCTCGTTGTAACTGTGAATATGGGTGTGACCGTGCAGCACAAGTTCGGCGCCGCAATGGGCAATCATTTCGCGAAATTTCGAGGCGCCGATCAACCGCTTGTGGAAGGGTGTGGCATTTGGGAATGGCGGGTGATGAATCAGAACGACCCGGAAGCAGTCCTGCGTTTGATGCAACAGCTGCGCTGTGGCTTCGGCTTGTGCTGTCAGAAATGCGCCCGTCGCCATGAATGGCAGTGTGGCGATTGCACTGGAACAGCCGATGATGGCCACAGGGCCGCGGCGGCGCAGATAGGGAAATTCAGGATCGCCTGTCCCGCCGTCACCCAGCATGTATGGCCGCCATTCATGCAGAGCCCGTTTTAAACCTGCACCGGTATAGGCGTCATGATTGCCCGGCACGAGGCTGATTTGCTCTGCCTTACCGATGCGGCGCAACCAGACACCGGCAAGATGCGTCTCCTCGGGCAGGGCGATATTCACCAGATCTCCAGTCAGAACGACATGATCCGCCTCCTGCTCGTGAAGGTCGTGCATTAGTGCGTTCAAGAACAGATCCGAAAAGGTTTTGCCCCGGTTTCGTCGCCAGTTGACATAGCCGGTGATCCGCTTGGACATCAATTGCCAAAGCGATGGTCTGGGCAGCGGTCCCAGATGAGGGTCGGAAAAATGTGCAAGACGATACATCGGTCCCGACTAACAATTTGCTGGAACAAAATCCAGTGGTCAGGCGCTGCCTAATCGTAAAAATTCGAAGCTGTGGCGAAGGAAGTTGGGCTTCAACACAATATTCTGCAGATGCGCTATGCAAGGCCTGCTTATATGCTAGTCAGAAAAGCAAATCCGGTGAATTGAGCGATGGGCCGGAGCAATATGGGTTCAAGACAGATTGCCACCTGGCCAGATCACAGTCCGGGTCTTAAGGCGGAGACGGATTTCATGAAGCTGACACGAACTCAAAAATTTATGCAGACAGCGTTTCTGACAATGTCACGCTTCAGCCGCGGGATGACCATGGGGGTACGGGCGCTGGTGGTTGATGACAGCCAGAAGGTCCTTCTGGTGCGTCATACATATGTCAATGGCTGGTATTTCCCGGGTGGGGCAATCGATCCTGGCGAGCACGCATTTGCCGCCGTGGAGCGGGAGTTGAGCGAAGAAGCGGGGATTGGGCTCACCGGACCGCCGCAGCTTCTAAGCGTGTTTCAGAATGCTCACGCATCGGTGCGCGACCATGTTGTATTGTTTTACTGTCCCGACTGGACACAGAAACACGCGCCGGATGTTCCAAACAGGGAGATAGCGGAATTGGGTTTCTTCGCGCAGGATGATCTGCCGGCAGATATTTCTCCGGGAACGACGCGACGGCTGGAGGAATGGCGCAGCCAGGTTGATGTCCTGCCTGTGTGGTGACGGCGGACAAACCGGCTTGATCGACGAAGTTGTTTTACGTCGCGATCCGGCTATGCGACCTCACATTCGCCAACGAAAAGTGTTGGTGCGAAGGCTGTTGCTTCAGCCGAAACCGCCAGAGCCGCACGCGGCAAGCACGACGCTGAGGGAAGTAAGCAAAAGAACCGTACGTAATTTCATGATGTGTGCCCCGGTTTAGAAGTGATAGTTGATGCCGATACGTCCGACATGATTGCTGGAACCGCCGACCACTGTGCTGCTTCCCGCTGAAAAGCTGTCATCGGGCACGTCAACATAAAGATATTCCAGTTTCGCTGACCAGCGATCGTTAATTTTGCCTTCAACACCGACACCGCCTGTGAAACCGGCAACGATATCGTCGCCACTTCCAAAACCGGTAACGGATGCGTCACGGCGGGTGAAGGCCACACCTGCGGTGGCATAGACGAAGTAACGGCTGAAGGTATAACCACCGCGCAAGCGAACAGTAGACATCCAGTCTTCCTCAAAGCTGCCACTGGATGACTTGGCTTCGATATCCTGATAGGAAATGTCGGCTTCCACACCGGCCGCCCAGTTTGAACTGAACTGGTAATTATAACCGACCTGCGCACCAATGGTGAACCCACCGGCATCACCGGTCGGGCCTGGATTGGCAGGGATATTGTTGTCGAAATCAGCGGTTACGCCGCCAATGAGGCCACCAACATAGAATCCTGTCCAATTATAGACAGGGGCAGGATTGTACAGAGCTGGTGCCGGATAGGCTATCGGATCGGCTGCAAAGCCTGCACCCGCAACGGCCACTAAGAGCGTGGAACTCAGGAAAATCTGCTTAAGCATGGTGGTCTCCAAAAAATATTGGCAAATTCTATGCGCAGAACGATTTGAGAGTCAAACAGCGTGTGCAGACAGGCCAGTAACAATCGCGCGCTGTTGCAAATAGACCATCAGGAGGTCGTCAGGATCAGCAACAGAATTCCAGCCGTGATCAACACAGTGCCGATTGCCTCATACGGCCGCATGATTTCCCTGAAAAACAACAGACTGGCAGCAAATGAAAACACAACTTCAATCTGTCCGACCGCTTTCACCAGGACCGCCTTTTGCAGTGTCATTGCCGCAAACCAGCCGAAGGAGGCCAGGCCGCCGGCTATGCCGGCCAAGGCGCTGATCCGCCATGCGCTGAACAGGCGGCGGAGTTGTCCCGGCTCCCTGAGCGCCAGAAAGACACACATCACCAAAGCCTGAAACAGAGTGACAAAGGACAGGGTGACGGCGGCGCGCATCAGGAAGTCGCCGCCGGGCAGAGACAGGGAGGCTGCCCGGTACGAGACGCCTGCAATGGCAAAACAGGCTCCCGATGCAAGACCCAGAAATGCGGTCTTGTCGATCCAGTTGCGGCGGCTGATGACACCTGTAGGCAAGGACAAAAGGATCAGCCCGAGCAGGCTGACGCTGATGGCGAAGACGGCTTTGCCGGAAATCGTTTCGCTGAGCAGCACAAAACCCAGAATTGCGCTTTGAATGGTTTCTGTTTTGGACAGGATTGTGCCAACGGTGAAATTGCGGAAAGAAAACAGATTGAGCAGCAAGGCCGTTGCGGCGATCTGAGCCAGTCCGCCAATGCAGGCATAAGTGAAAAAGACGAAATCCGGAGTGGGCGGAGCTGTGTCGCGCAGCAGGCTGAGCCCGGCAACAATCAAGGCTGCAAGCGGAGCGGCGAACACAAAGCGTGCGGAGGTCGCGCCCCAGTTGCTCAACCGGGCCTTGAGATGTTTTTGCAGGACAGATCGCAGATTCTGCAGAAACGCAGCGGCGATTGAAAGAATGACCCATAGTTCCATCAGCGTCATTCAGCACGCAGCATTCGCCTCGTCAATTCGATTTGGTGAA
Source organism: uncultured Hyphomicrobiales bacterium (assembly GCA_963974065.1). Taxonomy (GTDB): domain Bacteria; phylum Pseudomonadota; class Alphaproteobacteria; order Rhizobiales. The sequence continues at coordinate 6,341 of CAXBCI010000054.1, forward strand.
GATACGTTTGCAACACTTGTACACAATGTGATGGAGGCGCTTGCGTGGATTGCCGGCCACTGCTATAGCCGCGCAGCTTTTGAACGATATCGAGTGTCATGTCACATCATTGCGTCATTGCCGGAAACCGACGACGACTGCTCGCATGCGCGTTGCGTGCATGCCTGATTGTGCGTCCTGCCGGTAATGGATCTTAAGGCCAGATCGGCCAACATCAAACCGCAGGACATCTACCTGACTGATACGACAGCGGTTTCAATTATGCTTTCCACACCTGATTATACACTTCACCTGCAAAGCCCGGCCGACGAGGCTGCAATTCTGGCCCTTCATGAGCGCACTTTCGGACCCGGCCGGTTTGCGCGCACCGCATTTCGCATCCGGGAAACGGCCGATACGGCCGGCGAGTTGTGTTTCATCGCCCGAAGCACAGCGAGCGGTAAAATGGTCGGTTCCGTTATTTTGAGCCATATCACCATTGGCGGCACACCGAGCCTGTTGCTGGGACCACTGACCGTAACACCGGAATACAAGAGCAGGGGCGCGGGGAAACTGTTGATGCGGCAATCCGTCGACAGCGCACGCGCCGGCGAATATCAATCGATTATTCTAGTAGGTGACGAGCCCTATTACGGGCCCTTCGGCTTTCGCGTCATTCCGCATGGACAGGTGAAGCTGCCCGGACCGGTGGATCCGGCCAGATTGCTCGCCTGCGTACTGACTGACGACGCGGCTCTGACTGCCGCAGGCGATGTCAAGGGGGCTCATCCGGGCTGAGGTTATTTATCGGCCTTCGCGATACCACATGGCGGATAACAGGCCGAGCAGGAGCGCAAGACCGAGCAGGCCGGCGAACAAAGGCAGCCGGTCAAGGCCGATCAGCCGGCTGGCATCATTCATCTGCAATCCCATCCAGCCGCTGCCGGACAATGCGCTGCCGCTACGCACCGGCAGCAGCCGGGGCAGAGTAAGACTATCGCTTCCGGCAGAAGCGAGCCGCACCACAGCGCCGCCTGTTTCGGCGGCAAGCGGGGCCAGCGCTTGCGTTGTGCTGAGAACATCGCGAAATTCCCGTGGATTGTCGGGTCCGACCTGGACAAGAGTTTCCCGTGTGCCATCGCTGATGCGATACAGACCCAGATCCTCGACCGGAACAGCGTTTTGCCAGATTCCCGGTTCCTGAAGCGCAAGCTGAGTGCTTTGCACGATGCCACGCGGAGATTCGATCTCAATGGTGAGATCGGGGCTTGTGTCCTGTAATTCTTCCAATGTCTGACGTTCGATCACCAGACGGCCATTCTCGGCAATTGCCGTCAGACGCTCTTCTTCCAGATCGGGCTCTTTCATGAGCCAGTGGGCAAGGCGGCGCAAGAGCTGAACATGGGGTCCGCCGCCCTCAAAACCACGAGCCCAGAGCCATGCTTGATCCGACAACATCAGTGCCAGACGCCCTTCGCCGTAGCGCGACAGCATCAGTAAGGGCCGCTCGCCGGCACCGGTCATGATGGTGTTGGTGCTGCCTTCAAACTCCGAGGGTGTCACATCGACCAGGCGGAACCAGCGGCTCCAGGCGGGTGGCTCCTGGTCCGCGCCGGGAAGGCCGCGGGTGACAGGGTGCCGCTTGCCAATTTCGCTGACGCGGGCATAGAACGGTTCTTCGACAACCGTGCCGGTGGGCTCAGCCGCCAGAATGGATGAGAGCGGGGTCTGAAACAGCGAATCTTCGCTGGAATAGCCGGGACCGGCGGCAAACATAACCGCGCCGCCACGAGCGACGTAACCGGCAATATTAAAGAAATACACCTGGGACAGAACGCCGAGACGCTCATAGCGGTCGAAGATAATCAGATCAAATTCGTCAATGCGCTCGGAAAACAATTCCCGTGTTGGAAAGGCAATCAGCGACAGTTCATTGATCGGTGTGCCGTCCTGTTTTTCCGGTGGCCGTAAAATCGTGAAATGTACCAGATCCACAGAAGCATCCGACTTCAGCAGATTGCGCCAGGTGCGTTCGCCGGCATTGGGTTTTCCGGAAATCAGCAGCACGCGGAGATTTTCCCGGATGCCCTCAACCTGCAGTAAAGCGGTGTTATTGATCTCGGTCAGCTCTCCCGGGATCGGTGCAAGCTGAAACTGAAACAGGTTCAGCCCGCCATGGGTAATGTCAATGGTCAACGGCACGGTAACGCCAACAGGGACAGAATAGGTGTCGATGATTTCGCCATCACGGCTGACGATCAGCGGCATTTCCGGGCGGGGGCCCGATCCGCCGGGCGCCCTGGTATCCTCAATGCGCAGACGCACGGTCTGGGTTTCATCGACAATGCCGAAGCGCGGTGCGCTTTCCAGAACCACCCTTATGTCGCGCTCATTTTCGCTGCCCGTCACAAGGCCATGGACCGGACCGGACAGGCCAAGTGCGCTGGAGTCTGCCGGAATGTCGTGAATCTGGCCGTCGGTGATGAAGAACGTTCCGGCCAGACGTTCGGGCGGGACGTCCCCCAATGCCTGTGTGAGGTTGGAGAACAAAGCTGTGCCGTCACTGCCTGCAGCGCGGCGCTCGCCGGCTTCAACAACGCGTATTTCAACATTATCAAGCGCGGACAGCCGTTCGCTCAAGGCCTGAAGCGCGGCTTCGGTCTGCTCCGTGCGGCCATCAAGGCTCTGGCTTTCGCTGCGGTCGACAACAATGGCAGCGATATTGGTGAGACGCTCGCGTTCCTCGCGCTCCACCACCGGATTTGCCAGGGCCAGAACCAGGGCCGCAAGAGCCAGGGTGCGAAGCGGCGCGCCGCGTAGCCGGAAAGCCAGAGCGGGCAGTACCAGAACCAGCGCTGTCAGAGCTGCAGCAATCAGCGCCCAGAGCGGGATCAAAGGTTCAAAGACAAGTGACCAACTCATATTTATTGCCCGAGCCGTTCGAGCAGAGCAGGCAGATGCACCTGATCGGCTTTATAATTTCCGGTCAGCGTATACATGGCGATATTGGCACCGGTGCGGAACGCCAATTCGCGCTGGCGCGGGTCGTTCGGCACTGTCGGCAGCAATGGCCGCCCATCAACGGACACCGCCCAGGCCGAAGCAAAATCATTGGCGGTTATGAGTATGGAGGACACGCCGTCGGTGCCGCGGCTTTCGGTGCTGCCATCCTGATTGCGCGCTTCAACCCAGAGCGGACTGCCGAGATACCGGCCGGGAAAAACCGACAGCAGAAAGAAGGATTTGGTCAGGACATGCCCCATCGGTACCGGCTCAAGCGGCGGTACATCAAGACTGGCCAGCATGTTGCGCAATTTGAGGCTGGCCGGAGTTGCGCCAAAGCCCGTGCTACCTGCGGCTGACAATTGATCGCGGGTGTCGAACAGCACAGATCCGCCCTGTTTCATGAAGGCATCGATCCGCGCCATGGTTTCCTCGCTGGGCAGTTCAGACTCCGGATCTATTGGCCAGTAAATCAGAGGATAGAAGGCCAGTTCGTCGGTTTCAGGATTGAGGCCGCGCGGATAGGCCGGCTCCAGAGAGGTGCGGCTGGCCAGAAACTGGCTGAGGCCTGACAGGCCCTGGCGGGAAATATCGTCAATCTCCGCATTGCCGGTGATGATATAGGCCAGCCGGGTTTCGTTGGCGTCTTCCATTGCGCGCTGCAGGGCGGCCGTCTCATCGGCCGGCGCAGCATTCTGGGCGTAGCCATGCTCGGCGTAGAGCAGACCGGCGACTGTCACGGCAACCAGCAATCCGCTTGCGGCACTGCGCATGCCGGGTTTGCCCCGGAACAGGCGGACAAAAACGCCCTGCATCAGCAGCACTGCCAGTGCATCAGCCAGCAACAGCACCAGGGCAAGGGTGAAGATGGCGGGTTTCAGATCGATGGTGGTGGCAGGTGCAAAATCCATCCGTGCCACCGTGGCAAGGTCGGTGGCGTCAAATTCGGTCAGAGTGACGTCGCCTTCGAAGACATTCAGGGCACGGTATCGTTCCGGGACACCATAAAAGCCGGGCGGATTATCCGGGGTCGCCATGACAGCACCGGATGCCGCTATGGCTTTCACCGAATTTTCAGGCGTAATGAGCAGGCCCGCGGCGCTCAAGGTCTGGAACGGCATGAATTGGGCGTTCTGGGTGGCGTTGGACAATTCGATACTGCTGGCGGTCTCCTGAACCCGCGCCAGCGGAAGTGTCGCCCGCAGCATATCCACAAACAGACCTGACAATGGCAGATCCGACCAGTTTGTATCTGCCGTGACATGGAACAGCACCAGCCAGCCATTGCCCATCTGTCTGGCGGTTACCAGTGGCGTACCGTCTTCCAGATAGGCCCAGGTGCGGTCTGACAGGCCGGCATCCGGTTCGGCCAGAACCTGTTGGCGGACTGTGGTTTCCGCCTGTATCTGCTCGTTCAACGGAATATCGGCAAATGGGCTTTGCTCAGAAAAGCCGGCGAGTTGCTGTGGTGTTTCCCATGACAGGCTGCCGCCGAGTATCCGGCCGCCGGAGCGCAAAGCTACCGGGACAAGCCCGTCTTCCGCAGAGGCAAGGCGCGGACCGGCAAAGCGAATGACGAGACCACCAGCATTGATGAAATTTTCCAGTTGTTGTCCGGCGTCACCGAGCAATGTTCCGACATCGGTCATGACGATGACGGATACGCCCTCATTGATGAAAGCCTCGATAGAGGTTGCAATATTGGCACCTGCCTCGATCCGCAGATCAGCATAAGGACCAAGGGCGCGGCGCACATAATAGGCAGGTGACAGCAAGGGCTGGGCGGCTTCCGCGCCTTCGCCGGAGAGAATGCCAACCACTTTGCGGCGAAATCTGTCATCAAGCAATTGAACGCCGGCAGCGGTGCCGCTGCCCGTTACTTCGATGCGCGCGATATCGTTGCGCAATTCAGTTGGTAAATCGAGGGTCGTCTCAGCGCGCGCGCTGTCTTCCTCGAAGGTCAGTTCGGAGGTTGCAATGAGCCGGTTCTGCAGATCAAACGCCTGCACCAGTCTGCTGTCCTGGCCGGTGATATCCAGGCGGTTGGCAGAAACCGTCATATCGTCGACACCATTGACCGGCGGGTTGAGCGCCAGCAATGGCTTGCTCTGCTGCAACAGGATCACCGGAAGATTGCTGTCGTTCAATGCGCTCAGGAATGATTGATCGCCGGGCGCGGCCACTCCGGTCTGCTGTGGTGTTGCCAGTTTGTCGGAAATCCAGACAATCTGCGCGATATCGGCACCGGCCCTGCTGGCCAGAAAGGCACTGATATGGCTGGCCAGCCGCGCTCTGTCCAACGGCAAAGCCTGTGGCTCAAGCGCCTGGGCCAGGCTGCGGGCCTCGGCCGGAGAGCGCAGTTGCGGCGGCGGCGCAGTGACGGCACCGGTATAGTCTCCTGCTGCAGCGATGGCAGGGACCAGAGCGATGAGGAAATCATTTTCGGCGGCGGCATCGATCAGCCGGTTTACCGCCGCCATGCGCGCAGTCCAATCCGGCGCAGAGGCAAAGCCATTATCGACGATAATCAAACTGTTGCCCGCAAGCGGGGCGCGGTTTTCATCGGGCTGCCACAGTGGGCCAGCCAGTGCCAGAATGATTGCAGCCGCAAGGGCGAGACGAATGGCGGTCAGCCACCAGGGGCTGTGCGCCGGAGTTTCGTCGGGCTTGATAATGTCCAGCAACAGGCGGGTGGGGGGAAACTGCACAATGCGGGGTTTGGGGGGTGTCAGGCGCAGAAGCCACCAGATTGCAGGCAGCAGCAGCAGCGCGGTGAGGATCAACGGGGTTGCAAAAGCAAGTGGCATTCAGATCGCCCCGCCGATCTGTTCCGACGGCAGCGCATCGGCGGTGCCGTCATCGGTCAGACGCGTGTAAAGCGCCATCAGCGCCTCGCTGACCGGCCGATCGGTGTGGTGAATGGCAAAGGTCCAGCCCATTTTTCGGCAGAAGGCCTGCAAACGGGAACGGCGTTCTGCCAGGCGTGCCTGATAGGCCGCGCGATACACTTCTGCGCGCCCGGCGGTGAGTTTCAGACCGCTTTCCGCCTCACTGAACTGAACGCGCCCGGTGAAAGGAAAGCTTTCTTCAATCGGATCATTGATCTGTACCAGATGGCCGCGTGCGCCCAGCGCTGAAAGCCGTGCAATTCCTGCACTGACATCCTCAACAGAATCCAGAAAATCACTGAATACAACCACATCGGTAAACCGTTTGGGCGCAGCGCCGACGGGCAGGGCGGTCGGATCTTTGAGGGTGCCGAGAATATTGGCAATGGCTTCCGCTGCCTTGCGGTCGGCGCGTGCCGGCATGGTTCCCAGCAGGCCGACCCGTTCGCCGCTGCGGGTCAGAACAATCGCAAGGGCCAGGGTCAGCAACAGGGCGCGATCGCGTTTGGCAGTATCGGACAGATGCGAACAATAGGCCATTGATCCGGTCAGATCCGGCCACAGCCAGACAGTATGAGCCGCTTCCCACTCGCGCTCGCGTATCTGCAGTTCTTCCTGATTGGCGGAGCGGCGCCAATCAATCCGGGTTGCCGGCTCGCCATAGGTGTAAGGCCGGAACTGCCAAAAATCCTCGCCCGGGCCCGATTTGCGCCGTCCGTGCAGCCCCAGCGCTATGGTGTTGGCAATGCGCTCGGCGGCGACCAGAATATCCGGCAGAACATCCGCAACTTCGCGCGCCGCGTGAATCTGCAAGTCAGCATCGGGTGGTGTGCCGGCTGAATCAGTTTGTCGGGATGTCGGCCACAACATGGCTCAGCACTCACCTGACCTGGTAAAAGACCAATGGGTTGCACATGCCTTGCAGTGATGGCGCCGCTCTCTCAAAGATGTGTCTCGACAAGATCTGCAATCAATTTACGAACAGTGATGCCGTCCGCCCGCGCGGCAAAGGTCACCGCCATGCGGTGCTGCAGAACCGGCCCGGCCAGAGCGATAATATCGTCCATCGAGGGAGCGAGGCGACCATCAAGCAGGGCGCGGGCGCGGCAGGTCAGCATCAGCGCCTGTCCGGCACGCGGGCCGGGACCCCAGGCGATATGCCGGGTCAGGCCGTCTTCATCATTGCCCTCGGGGCGCGCGGCCCGCACCAGCGCCAGAATGGCGTCGACAATTTTTTCACCAACCGGAATGCTGCGCACCAGCGCCTGCATGTCCAGCAGGCCTTCAGGCGACAGCACGGCGTGCGGCCTCGCGTCCAGTGAACCGGTGGTTTCAAGCAGAATCTGACGCTCGGCATCAAGTTCCGGATAGAGCACGTCGATCTGCATCAAAAACCGGTCAAGCTGTGCCTCCGGCAACGGATAGGTGCCTTCCTGCTCCAGCGGGTTCTGGGTTGCCAATACGTGAAACGGCGCCGGCAGATCAAACCGCTCTCCGGCGATGGTGACGTGATATTCCTGCATCGCCTGCAGCAATGCCGATTGCGTGCGCGGGCTGGCACGGTTGATTTCGTCGGCCATCAGCAACTGGCCGAAAATGGGCCCCTTGATGAAGCGGAAATTGCGGCTGCCATCATTGCCCTGTTCCAGCACTTCAGAGCCAAGAATGTCGGAGGGCATCAGATCGGGCGTAAACTGTATGCGTCTTGCGTCCAGGCCAAGAACAATGCTCATTGTGTCGACAAGTTTGGTTTTGGCAAGGCCGGGCACGCCAACCAGCAGACCGTGGCCGCCGGCCAGAACCGTGGTCAGGGCCTGCTCCACCACATCGGCCTGTCCGTAGATGACTTTGCCAATGGCAGTTTTGACATCCTGCAGGACTTCGGCAGCCTCGTCGGCCCGCACGACAATGTCAGATGGTTCAGCACTCGCCGGCGCTGTGGCTGTTTCGCTCATGGCATCCCCTTTGGCACGCAGTATTAGCCCGCGATATTGGCCTGCATCTTGGGCGAAACCAAGACAGGCGTCGAGGGCTTAAATATTACAAATTGGCAGGAAATATGTTGCCTGTTTTTGCATGTTTAGCCAAGGCTGCATAGATTGGCTACATAGATTGAGAGTGCTCGACTGACGAGAAAGAGGACGCAGTGGCAGAAACAGGGAACATGGGGCTGGGCAAGACCGAACGGCAGGCACGCTATGACAATATTCTGCGCGCGGCCAATCATCATGGCAAACGCGGTATGCCGCCGGTGGACAGTTGGAACCCGCCATTTTGCGGCGATCTGGATATGCGCATCGCGCGCGATGGCATCTGGTTTTACATGGGCACGCCAATTGGCCGGATGCCCCTGGTCAAACTGTTTTCATCGGTTTTGCGCCATGATGACGATGGCCGCTACCTACTGGTCACACCGGTGGAAAAGGTTGGACTTCAGGTTGAGGACGTTCCCTTTATCGGTGTTGAACTGGACAGGATATGCCAGGAAGACGGCAGCGATGCGCTGGTTCTGCGCACCAATGTCGATGATGTGGTGGTGATTTCACAGGACCATCCGCTGCGGTTCCAGATTGATGCTGAAACCGGCGGCCTGACGCCCTATTGCCTGATCCGCGGGCGGCTGGAAGCGCGGCTTGGCCGGCCATTGCTGTACCAATTGGCCGATTTGGGCGAAGAGGCCGAGATTGATGGGGAAAACTGGTTTGGCGTTAGAAGTTGTGGCCGGTTTTTCGCCATGATGCTGATGGCGGATCTGACCCGCGCCATGGAAAACAGTCCCTCGTGACGGATATGACAGCGCCATCCGCAGGCAAGATGACGGACCCAGTGCTGGCTGAATTTCGCAGGCGGTTCTCAGCGACTTTCGGCCCCGGCCGGCCACGGCTGGAAACCGGGGATCACATGCTTGATCTGCAGCGGCCACTGCCGCCGCAACTGCTCAAACCTGCAGCTGTTCTGATTCCCATCGTGCAGCATGTGGACGGGGCGACAGTGCTGCTGACCCATCGCACCGAAACCCTGTCATCCCATGCCGGGCAGATCGCCTTTCCAGGCGGTAGAACCGATGCGGCAGACGCATTTTCGCCGTTGACTGCGCTGCGTGAAGCGCAGGAGGAAATCGGGCTGGAACCACGAAAAGTTCATCTGTTGGGCAAAATGCACCCCTATGCAACCGGCAGCGGCTATGACATCACTCCTGTTGTCGGACTGGTGAAGCCGCCTTTGAAACTGTTTGCCAACCCCGATGAGGTGAATGCAATATTCGAAGTTCCCCTGGCTTTCCTGATGACCGGCAGTAATTATCAGAAGCTGGAACTGGAATGGAAGGGGGCAATGCGACAGACATATGCAATTCCCTATCAAGAGCACTATATCTGGGGCGTCACCGCCGGAATTCTTAAAACTCTTTACGAGACCCTGTATCCATCATGACTCGATTCTATCTGACTTATGCAATTATGTTCCTGGTGCCCTTTGCGCTTTACGTATCCTATATTTATTTCAGTATGGGCCGGACGGCGATCCGTGAAAGCCTGACTGTCAAGGCGCTTGGCTGGCTGTCGGTCATAGGGGCGGGATTGACTGTGGTGGTGATTGTGGTGCTGACCAATTATACCGGCTTTTCCGCTGACGGGGTCTATCAGCCGGCCCGTTTTGAAGATGGCCAATTGCTGCCAGGCAATATCGTGAAACCGGAACAAACCACACCGGAGTAGGTTGTGACCAGGTGGGAGAGCTATAAAGTCCTGTTCCAGGAAGCATTTCTGCACGACCAGCAACTTTGCAGATTGATGCAGGCGCTGGGCGGCAGCGCAGACCAAGTGCGGGTTGTTGGCGGGGCGGTGCGCAACGCGCTGCGTGGGCTTGCGGTGAGTGATCTGGACCTTGCCTGTGTCCATCAACCGAATGAGGTTATGAAACGGGCCGCTGCTGCCGGTTTTAAGACCGTCCCGACCGGAATAGCCCATGGTACTGTCACCGTTGTCGGCAATGGCACAAAATATGAAGTCACAACCTTGCGCGAGGACATTGAGACCGATGGCCGCCGCGCCATTGTGCGCTTTGGCACCGACTGGCAGCGCGACATGGAGCGCCGGGATTTCACCATGAATGCGCTGAGCGTGGATCGTGAAGGCGTGTTGCATGATCTGGTGGCGGGACTGGATGATTGCCTGCACGGCCGGGTGCGCTTCATCGGCACCGCGCGCCAGCGCATCGCGGAAGATGCCTTGCGGATTTTGCGGTTTTTCCGCTTCTCTGCCCATTTTGGAGAAGGCATGCCGGATGCAGATGGGCTTGCTGCAGCGCAGGGCAATTTGCAATTGCTGGACAAATTATCGGTGGAGCGCATTCAGCGCGAAATCAAAAAACTGCTGTCTGCACCGCGGCCGGAGCAACTCAGCACGGTGATGAAAGCGGCAAGTGCTGTGCTGGCGCAGCTTCATCTGGGCGTGGAGGGTGCGGATTTTACTGCTCTGGCGAAATGTGACCGTGTCGACTGGTCCTTGCGGGCTGTGGTGTTGTGGAAACAGCGCACAGACAGACTGGTGCAAACGGTCCGGGATTTGAAGTTCTCCAAAGCCGAGATCGGCCGAATTGAAACTTTATCCGCAGCCGTGAAATTTCTGGATCAACGCGATCTTGACGATGCTTTTCAGATCCGCCTTGCAGCCTATCATTTCGGACCGGATGTGGCCGATGAGGCGGCCTATCTGGCGAGCCGGTCTGTTGCTAATTCTGATAAGCAATATGAGGCCTGGACGAAGCCGTTGAAAGACTGGCAGGTTCCGGTTTTTCCTGTGAAAGCTGCCGATTTGAAGCAGCACGGCCTGAAGCCAGGCCCGGAAATGGGCCGGTGTCTGAAAGCCCTGGAGAGGATCTGGATCGAGGGTCAATTTGGACCCTCGCGAGACTCACTTCTGGAGAAGATGACGTTATCATTGAAGAAGGAGAGCCATGATGGCTGACTTTGAAATTGTGTTCAGCGAAGGGGACAGTAAGGGCGTTTTCTCACTCTTTGCGCTAAAGGACGGTCATGACAGCCCGGTGAAATCCGGTGAAATGACCGTCTCCAAAGCCGGTGAAACAATCTGGATTATAGATCATACCGGAGTTGATGATGAAATGAAGGGGACCGGCGCCGCCGTTGCACTGGTGAAGCGCGGCGTGGAGCTGGCGCGCGAACGCGGCCTGAAAATCATTCCGCTTTGTCCCTACGCAAAAGTTCAGTTTCAAAGATACAGCGAATATCAGGATGTTCTGAAAAGATGATTGGTGCTCTGGCTCAGGATACATGATTGTTCGCGCGCCGCTTTTGGCGGAATGCGAAGCCCTGTCCGATCTGTGCCTGCGCTCCAAAGCTCATTGGGGTTATGACGACGCCTTTCTTGCAGCTTGCCGGGAAGAGCTGACCGTCACTGCGGCGATGATACAAAGCTCCGCGATGGCCGTGGCTGAACGTGATGGCGCGGTGTGCGGGCTGGTCCAGTTGGATATGACACCGCCAGAAGCGGTTCTGGAAAAGATTTTCGTGGCGCCAGAGGCGATCGGCAATGGCATCGGCAATGCCCTGTTTCAGTGGGCGGTGACGATGGCGAAAGACGCCGGAGCGGGCAGCTTTACGATTGACAGCGATCCGAATGCGGTAGCGTTTTACCGGCATATGGGTGCCGTTGTGATCGGCTCCTCGCCATCCGGGTCGATACCGGGGCGCGCGCTGCCGAAGATGCGATATGTGATTGAGCGCTCAATCTGATATGGTCAACCATTGCCGACCTGTCGGAATGATTATTCCGGTAAAGGGCCGTGGCCCTCATTCAGAGGCAACAGGGTTTCCGCGATCAGCTCGCGCAACCATCTATGGGCCGGGTTGGCTGTCGAACGTTTGTGCCAGATCATGTGAATCAGAGGCGGATCAATCGGCATTGGTGGACGGTAAATCTGCAACCCCGCCTTTGGTGCAATATAACGCGCCAGCTGTTCGGGGATGAGAGCGATCAGGTCGGATTCGCTGACTGCACGGTAGACGCCCGAGAATACCGGCATGGTCATCCTCACCGGCCGGGTGCGGCCAACTCAATTCCTGGCGTTGATGCTTTTGAATGGCTCGGCACCCATTATACCGCCCTGCTCAATGCGGCTCAGAGCGGTGGAAGCCTGTCGGTGGTCGACAGTGTTGCGCCGCCCAATTCAGGCCCGCGCCGGCATATTCATCATGATGCCGATGAGACCTTTGTGACACTCACAGGCGATGCTGAATTCTGGATCGAAAGTGACAGTTTGATCTGCGGCCCCGGCGCGGCCGCATTTGTGCCACGCGGCAAATTGCCATTTTGCTCTCACTGTTGTTGTAGTCGTGATTCTAGTCCCCGGAATTGCCAAGGCCATCAGCGGCAGCGGTGAGACACTTGCCAAAGTCGGGTCAGTCCTCGCGGCCCTGTCGATTCCGCACCATTGCAGGAATTGGCAGAGCTTTCTGCCGCGATTTCCAGACACGGTTTTGTCACGCAACTACACACAATGGTGAGCTTGATTG
>CAXBCI010000055.1:0-16347 GCA_963974065.1 uncultured Hyphomicrobiales bacterium
GTTTTCCGCCCACGGCGCGGCTGCAACCGCTTCGGCCGTGGAAAAGGTGGTTTGTTGCGCCAAGGCACCAGCCGTTGCAGCCGATGCAATGACAAGTGTGGCAATCAACGTCTGGAATTTCGGGTGTCTGGTGAAATGCTGCATACTATCTCCGGGGAGCCATAGGATTATGGGTCTGAAAGCAGAGCCTGCAAGTCTCCGTCGCGACATTTTTCGTTCAATCGCATCAGTTGTAAGCCTTCCCGGCGATACGCAGCGGCCTTCCTCCCACAAACGCATTGCCTCTCATGCTATGCGATATCTACTGTCCAAACTCTCCAGCGATCTGTACACTTCCCCCATGCGAATTCTTGACATCAAAACCTTCGTCGCGCTGGCGCGCAATCGTCATTTCGGCCGCACCGCCCGTGAGCTCAACACCACCCAGCCGGCTGTTTCCAGCCGGCTTGCCGCAATCGAGACGGAGCTGGAAAGCCGGTTGATCAATCGTGGCGACGGCTCCTTCGCGCTGACCCCAGATGGCGAGCGGGTGCTGCACAGTTTTGAAACCGTCCTCAGCGGCATCGACCGACTGAAAGGCGACCTTCAGGGCGATATGATCCCGGCCCTGGAGCCACTGAAGATCGGCGCCATCGATTCCATATCATCGACCTGGATGCCGCACTTTATCGAATCCCTGCACCGCAATTTTCCAAGTCTCAAGATTGAGCTGACCGTCGACGGTACCAAAAATCTGGTTGCGGGAATGAACAAGGGCGAATTCGACCTGATCTTTTCGCTGTATCCGGTTCTGGGAGACGGGTTTCGCAGTTTCACATCCTGTGTGCTGCAGATGGTCTGGGCAGGCTCACCGAAACTGATCGAACCGGACCGAACCTACACGGTGGCCGCCCTGGCCGATCTGCCGATTATCAGCTTTCCCAAAAACTCCCCCCCCTACCAGATGATCGCGCCGTATTTTCACGACGAACAAGCGCTGGCGTCAAAGCTGACAAGCTGCAACTCGCTGTATGCCATCATCAATCTGATCATTGACGGGTTTGGCGTCGGCGCCATTCCCACGGTGACCATTCGCCGTGAGCTGGATATGGGATTGCTGCATCAGGTCAAGGTCGCCAAACGCTTCCCGCCGATTCCGATCATCGCATCGTATCAGGCCTCGACACATCAGGATTTCATTCGCAAAGTGGTCGATCTGGCGCGTGTCAGCGCCGCAGATTACTGCGCCGATGTCGAACCGGAAATGGCCTGGATCGATTAGATATTCTATCCCACCATGATATGGCGGACCTGCGTATAATCGAGCAGCGATTGCATCGACAGATCAGATCCATATCCAGAGTTCTTCATTCCGCCATGCGGCATTTCCGTGGCAAATACGCCATGGGTATTGACCCATGTGACGCCGTATTCAAGATCGTTGGCAATGCGCAGCGCCGCTGCCGTATCGCGTGACCAGACCGACGATGCCAGCCCATATTCAGAATCACTGGCCCAGCCCAGCGCCGTCTCCACCGCGTCGAATTCCGTCACAGTGACGACTGGCCCGAACACTTCTTTTTGCACGATTTCAGCTTCAATCGGTGCGCGCACAAGGGTTGGTTCGTAGAAAAAGCCCGGACCGGAGGGCGCGTTGCCTCCCGCGATAATATCGTGTCCGGCATCACGGGCGCGCTCGACGAAGCCTGCCACCCGGTCGCGCTGGGTGGCACTGATCAGCGGGCCGAACTCGACATCGTCGCGCTCCGGCGCGCCATAGACCAGACTGCCGATCATCTCGCTCAGCCTGTCTGTCAACTCATCGGCCACCGACTTTGCCGCAAATACGCGGCAGGCGGCGGTGCAGTCCTGCCCGGCATTGTAAAAACTGGCTTCGCGCATTGTTGCGACGAGGCTGTCCAGATCGGCATCTTCCAGAACGATCACCGGCGCCTTGCCGCCAAGTTCCAGATGGGTGCGCTTGATACGCTCGCCGGCGGCAGCCTTCAGCACAGCGCGCCCGGTGCGGATATCGCCGGTCAGAGAAATCATCCGCACCAGCGGATGCGAGATCAGCGCCTGCCCGACCTCCGCCCCATTGCCGCAAATGACATTGACAACCCCGTCCGGCAGCACTTTGTTGAGGATCGGTGCCAGAAGCAGCAGGCTGAGCGGCGTGTTCTCCGATGGTTTGATGACAATTGTATTGCCCGCTGCGATGGCCGGAGCAATTTTCCACGCGGCCATCAGCAGCGGATAGTTCCAAGGTGCAATCGACGCCACCACACCGATCGGGCTGCGCCGCATCATGCTGGTCTTGCCATGGGCCCGGTAGTCATCGGCGGCAATCGCGGGAACATTGCGCACCGCAGTGGCAAAAAACCGGAACACATCGGCCACATTGGCAAGCTCGGCGGCTTCAACAAAGCGGCAGGGCTTGCCCGCATTCAGCGATTCAATTTCGGCCAACGCAGTGGCATTGGCCTCGACCGCATCCGCAATGGCCCACAAGGCGCGGCTGCGTTCTTTCGGCGTCGTGTTGCGCCAGCTTGCAAAGGCCCGGCTGGCGGCCTCCACTGCCGCATCAATCTGCCCCTCACTGGCCGAGGCGACCCGTGCCAGTTCAACGCCGCGTGCCGGATCGAACGCCGCATCTTCGCGCCCCTGCCCGGCGATATATCCGCCATTGATAAAAAGCCGGTTCTCATATTGGTTCATGGCTAAACTCATTCAGTTGTCGAGTTAAAAGTGCGCTATTTGCCGCTGTCCGGCAGAACACGAATCTGGTGCGGATCAATCGACAGGCCAACCTCGTCGCCGCGCTCGAAATCCAGATCGTGACGTGCCAACACGCGAATCTCGTCTCCACCCAGTTTGATGACATAGCGGTTGCGGGCTCCCAGATAGACGCGGGTGCGAACCTCGCCCTTCAACTCCGCCGCCTCTGCCGGCTTCAACACGATGTCTTCTTGGCGCAGCGCCAAAATGGCGCGGCCGCGCGTCCCTTCTGCGGCATCAAGCGGCAATGTCTGACCGTCGGCCAGGCTGGCAACCGGGCCATTTTCTGTTTCAGCAATCGTCGCCGGAACCAAATTGGCCGCGCCGAGGAAATTTGAGGCATAGCCGGTGGCAGGTCTGGCATATATCTCGCGCGGACTGCCTTCCTGTTCAATCCGGCCCTCATTGATCAGGATAATCCGGTCGGACAGGCTCAATGCCTCTTCCTGATCATGGGTCACGAACAAAGTGGTCAGGCCGAGCCCTTTATGGATTTCAATCAGCTCAACCTGCATATCCTCGCGCAGCCTGGCATCCAGATTGGAGAGCGGCTCGTCGAGCAGCAATATTTGCGGCCGCGACACAATAGCCCGTGCCAGCGCCACCCGCTGTTGCTGACCACCTGAGAGCTGATTCGGCTTGCGCTCTGCCAGAGCGCCAAGTTGCACAGTGTCCAGTGTGGAGCGCACCCTTTCCTGCTGTTCCTCCAGGTTTCCGATGCGTCGCATGCGCAGAGGAAAGCGCACATTTTCAGCGACGCTGAGATGCGGCAGCAGCGCGTATGACTGAAACATCATGGAAATGTCACGTTGCTCGGGCGGGAGATGTGTCACATCGCGGCCGCCAATATCGACGCTCCCCGAAGTGACGCTTTCCAGACCCGCAACAATGCGCAGCAACGTGGTCTTGCCACAGCCCGATGCGCCCAGCAGGCTGACAAATTCACCCGACGCAATATCCAGCGATATACCGTGCAGCACGTCAACCGCTCCAAAGGCCTTTTTGATGGAAGTGAGGCGAACTTCAGCCATAGGTCAGGTACTCGCAAAACGGTGCAGACCGAGCATTCGGTCGATGACAAAAATCAGAACAATGGTCAAGCCGATCATGATCGAAGAGACGGCAGCAACCGAAGGATCGGGGCTGAACTCCAACTGGCCATAAATCTGCACCGGCAGCGTGGTGGTGCCGGGTTTTCGCAGGAACAACGCCAGCACAGCCTCGTCGAAGGAAATGTTGAACGCAAAAAAGGTGCCGGCAGCCAGACCCGGCAGACATTGCGGCAGCACCACAAGCCGCAGCCGCTGAAAGCGATTGGCACCCATGGTCTGCGCTGCTTCTTCCAGATGCGGATCGGATTCCGACAACACCGCCAGCGTGGTGCGGATCACATAGGGTGTGGTGATCACCGTATGACTGATCCACAGCGTTATGATCGAGACCGGGCCAAACAGGGCACTCCACAGCATCAGCATGCCAATGGCATAGATGATCGTCGGCAGCACAAGCGGCGACAGGAACACAGTTGAAAGCGCCGATGTGAAGGGCAACTTGCGCCGGTGCAGCGCGATGGCCGCCGCGCCGCCGACCAGACAGGAGGTAACGGTCACCAGCAGCGCCACCTGGAGGCTTATCCAGGCTGCATTGACATAGGCGTCAGACGTCAGCACAGCCTTGTACCAGCGTGTGGAAAATCCGCTTGGTGGGAAGCTGATGAACTGATTGTCGGACACCGAAACGCCGACAATCACGACCAGCGGGGCCAGCAGAAAAATCCCTGTCAGCACCACAAAGACAATGGCCCCGATGCGGATCGGCGTTGAAACACCTCTAACCATGCGACCGGCCCGACAGTCGTGCATAGGGGATCAGCAGCACAAGAATACCCAGGAACAATATAACCGCCTGGGCTGCGGCAAATGGCCAGTCCAGTGTTTGGGTGACCGAGCGGTAGATTGAAGCCGCCAGCACCTGAATGCGCGATCCGCCCAGCAGGTTGGGGGTGACGAAAGAACTCGCGGACAGCGTGAAGACCAGCAATGATCCGGCCACAATCCCCGGTGTTGCCAATGGCAGCACCACGGTGCGCAGGCTCTGCAAAAAGCTGCAGCCCATGGTGCGCGCCGCCTCTTCCAGCTTTGGATCGATACGACTGACAACCCCCAGAATGGAAAGCGTCATGAACGGCAGCAGCACCTGCACCATGCCGACCACAATGGCAGTCTCGGTCTGCATCAGGCTGAAATTACGCCCCACAAAGCCCAGATCGCGCAGCATTTCGGGGACCAGCCCGCTTCGGCTCAGCAGCACCATCCAGCCAAAGGTCCGCACCACAACGCTGGTCATCAGCGGCAAGATGATGAGGATCACCAGCCACAGCCGCGCACGCGCACCGACATGGGCCATGATATAGGCCAGCGGGAAGCCAATCAAAGCACAGATCAGCGTGATGATCGCCGCCAGACGCACTGTGCGCCAGAGCACATTCAGATAATACGGATCAGACAGAAAACGCGTGAAATGCACTAGTGTCGGCCCGTCTTCGCCGGAAATCGACAATACCAGCATTTGCGCGATTGGCACAAAAAACGCCAGTGCCAGCAACAGCAGGCCAGGCAAAATCAGCAGCGTGTTTTCCGCCCGATCCGTCATTGTCATCCTGTTCCGGTTCACACCGGGATAAAGCCGCTTTGGCCTGCGCCGCCGCGGGCATGTCCGGCGGCCGCGCAGATCAGTCAGTTGTCCTAGCGTGCAATGGTCCGGTTCCACGCATCGACCCATGCCGACCGGTTGGCCTCGATCTTTACCGGATCAAACCGGATCAGGCCACTGACCCCTGCTTCGCCATATGCCACATCGGCGGCAGCTTCGTCAGACAGTTCCGCTTTGGCATTGGTCGGCGAATAACGCAGCTTTTCGGCAAAACAGGCCTGCGCCTCCGGAGAAATCGACATATCGACGAACTGCATCGCAATATCCTGGTTCGGGCGTCCGGCCACTACATTGGCGGTGATCAGGCTTGCCGGTGTGCCTTCACTACCCTGCACGAAAGCTGTCGGCAGGCCAGCCTTGCGCAGCGTAAACGCATAATCCGACGCATAGGCTGCAATCCAGGCATCGTTCTGGGCGAATTCCTGCTGGATCTCCGGCGATGTGGAAACAATGATCGCACCATTATCCAAAAGGGTTTTGACAGCGTCCAGACCCGGTTGAATATTGTCCAGATCCCCACCATTCACCTGATTGAGCATCAAGAAGCCCAGCATGCCGTAGCCGTTGGAAATATCCGTCAGCACGATGTGGTCGGAATAGGCCTCATTCATCAGATCCATCCACTTGGTCGGCTTCGGATCGGCACTTTCCGTGTTGTAAAGCAGACCGATCGCGGCAATCGAATAGGCCGGCCCTTCGCCCTTGGCCAGATTGGCCTTGGCAAAATCATAGACATCGGCTGCATTCGTCAGCTTTGAGGCATCAATCGGCGACAACAGGCCCTCACTCGCAGCGACAATTTCCTGTCCGCCCGAGAAGTGGATAACGTCAAACTGGGGCGCATCCTTCTGCGCCCGCAACTGCGCAAAGGCATCTGCGGAATAGGCTGTGACGATCTGGACATCCGCACCGGTTTTTTCTTCAAACGGGCCAATGATGCATTCCCGGTGCGCCGCTTCATATGCTCCGCCAAAAGAGTTGATGACAATGGTTTGAGCCTGGGCAAGCGCCGTGCTGGCCAGCAGCGCGGAAACGCCAATGATACTGACTGTGACTGTCGTTTTCATGTTTTTCATGTCCTGTCCCTTTTGGTTTATTTATTTAAACGGATGGTCCGCTGCCGCATCGCCGGACCGCTTGGCGGATCAGTTAGATCCGGCCAATTTCGACTGTTTTGATACCGTCCTTGCGGATCAGCCGGCACTGTTCGGCAATTGCATCGAGGCCTTCTGTCATCGTTCCAAAATAGGTGCATGGGATCCATCCGGTCGGCCCGAAAGTCCGGCCGCCAACGCCATAGAACATGCCGACCTCCCAGAATTCTTCAGGATCGATCTTGAAGAAGTTTTTCGGCTGGTAGAACCACAGCATGTCGCCGGGTTGCGGCAGCACGGTCTGATTTTCCGGTGGCAGTTTTTTAGGGTCGAAATTGCGCGCCTCTTCCGGCAATCCCATCATGATTTCGGGACCTGAGAAAATAGCATGACTGGCGGGCACCTGTATTGGTTTTTCCAACGCGCCCCAGATGGCCTTGCATGTCTCTGGCGCCGTCTCCCAATAAAGGGAAATGATACCCGTTACATCGGCTTCGACGAATTTTAGATAGATATTCTTGTCAGTCATAATCAAAAAATCCTTTGCACAGACTGATATCGTGTCGTGAATGGAGCCATCTGTCTAATCGCATTTTGATATTTGACCGATAAAGAAAATTTATCGAAACTCGATTTTTCTGCCTGCAGATCGATGTGAAGTTGTGGACCAGCCCGAGCGCTGGATTGACCCTGTAAAGCATTCGCGTTAAAGCTAAATTTCTGATTCACAACAACAAGAGAGCCGGTGCTGCATGTTCGCAAGTCTTGCTGAAAACTCGTCTGAACTGGGTCAACAGGCGGCTCAAGCCGGTGCCGCAAAGATAACACAAGCGATCAAGGAACGCGGCGAGGCCTTCGTGATTCTGGCCACGGGTGCCAGCCAGTTCGAAACCCTCGATGCGCTGATCGCAGCGCCGGATATCGACTGGTCGCGGGTCACGGTGTTTCACCTCGATGAGTATATCGGGATGCCGGATACGCATAAGGCGAGCTTTCGCGGCTACCTCAAAACGCGCTTCATCGACAAGGTGGGCCCGCTCAAGGCCTTCGTGCCGGTCAATGGCGACGCATCCGATCTGGAAGCGGAACTGGCCCGGATATCAAAGCTCATTTCCGAGCTCGTGATCGATGTGGCCTTTATCGGCATCGGGGAAAACGGGCATCTGGCGTTCAACGACCCTCCCGCTGATTTCGATACGACGCAGCCCTATATCGTGGTGCAGCTCGACGAAAAATGCCGCCGCCAACAATTCAATGAAGGCTGGTTTGCTGAATTCTCCGACGTGCCGACCGAGGCGATTTCCATGAGCGTGCAGGAAATCCTGCGCAGCCGCACCCTGGTGTGCGCCGTACCCGATGCGCGCAAGGCGGAAGCCGTCAAGAACGCCCTGGAGGGGCCTGTGAGCAATTCCTGTCCGGCGTCCATCATGCGAACGCATGACAACACGTATCTCTTCCTCGAACCAGACTCGGCCGGGCTGCTGGCGCCCGGCACATTGGCGGCTCTGGCCTCAGAAACCTGACAGATGAAACTCAAAAGGCAGGGCGAAAATTATACGATCGCGAGCGCCTTCGGACCGCAGGGAGCGCCCGCGCGCTATGACATCGACGGTGCAGGTAAAATCCTGAGCGCTGGACCAGAGACAAGTGTGGCACAGGATGGGGACCGGATCGTCACTCCGGGCATGGTGGACATCCAGGTCAACGGTTTTGCCGGCATCGATTTCAATGCGCCCGGCGTGACGCCGGAACGCATGGACGAAGCGCTGGCCGGAATGCTGGCCACGGGTGTGACCCGCTGCCTGCCGACATTGATCACCGCCGGTCAGGACGAACTCGTTGCCCTTTTGAGCACGCTCGACGATGCGGTCTCGCGCAGCAATCTCGGCCCGTTAATGGTCCCCGGCTATCATATCGAGGGTCCGTTCATGTCGCCGGAAGAAGGCTATGTCGGCGCCCATCCTGCTGCGCATATGCGGTCCGGCTCATCCGATCTGGTTGTGGCGCTCCAACGTGTGGCGACGCGGCCGATCAAATTGATGACGGTTGCACCCGAGATCGATGGCGTCATCGATCTGATCGCGTTCCTGCGGGCGCAGAGCATCACCTGCGCCATTGGCCATTCGGGGGCTTCCCGAGCCCAGATCGACGCGGCGATTGCTGCCGGTGCGTCCATGTCAACGCATCTGGGCAACGGAATGCCGCATATGCTGAACAAGAACGAAAGCTCGTTGCTGGTCCAGTTGGGACGCGACCAGTTGATGGCCAGCTTCATTGCCGATGGCATCCATATTCCCAGCGATATTCTGCAATCATGGCTGCGCGCCAAGACTCTCGACCGGGCAATAATAGTGACCGACGCCTCAGCTGCTGCTGGTGCGCCTGCCACGCAAAGCCAATTCACCATCGGTGCCCAGGCGATTTTCAGGCACAAGGACGGGTCGGTGCGGCTGCCTGGGTCCAGCTATCTTGCCGGGTCTGCCGCCTCAATGGACGAGATGGTCCGCAACGTCATGCAATGGTACGGATTCAGCATGAGCGAGGTCATCAGACTGACACGGATCAACCCGTTGCGCGCCATCGGACTTTCCACAGAGAATCCCCGGCCGGCCGGGCCGGCAGATTTTGTCGAATGGGATATGGGCGGCGGTCATCCACATGTGGTGAAAACGGTGATCGGTCCGTGGAGTGTCGTGCCTGAATAGGCGTCCGTGACGGGCTTGACAATGCGATCAATTCTGCGACTGTTTGACTGGTTGATGATGCGAATAGCATTTCCCCTCGACCAGTATTCTGCGAGAATCTCTGCGGCTCATTCAATCAAGAAGAAGTGCGTGACATCTGGAACAGATCACGAGCGCAGGCCGGTTCCAAAAGAAAAAATGACTGCGTATAGCGGTTCACATCAAAAAACAGGGAGACTTGGAATGAACATGAGTTGGAGCTGGAAAACGCTGCAGGCCGGGAGTTTGGCCGCGGCGTTTAGCCTTGTGTTGGCAGCCTCGCAACAGGCGGCGGCGCAAACTGAATATAAAGAAGCGCCCGCACTGGCCGCATTGGTCGCAAGCGGCGACCTGCCCCCGGTACAGGACCGGCTGCCGGAAGAACCACTTGTCCAACAGGTGACCGATTCCATCGGCACCTATGGTGGCGTCTTGCGGCGTGGTTTCCTTGGGCCATCCGATCATAACAACTACACCCGCGTCGCCTATGACGCGTTGGTACGATTTTCACCCACCGGCGGTGAGGTGATTCCACATATCGCCAAGGGCTGGGAGTCCAACGCCGATTTTACTCAGTGGACAGTGTCCCTGCGCAAGGGCATGAAATGGTCCGACGGCGAGCCCTTTACCGCCGACGACATCATGTTCTGGTATAATTCGATTCTGCAGAATGCCGAGTTGATGCCGTCCGTGCCCGTGTGGATGAGCAATCCGGACGGCTCGGTCGTGACCGTTGAAAAGCTCGACGAGACTTCGGTGCGCTGGACCTTTGCGCAACCGAACACGGCATTCCTGCTCGATCTGGCCAACAAGGACGGGGCTGACAAGTCAATCGCCAATCTCGCCTTTGCGCCGGCTCATTACCTCAAGCAGTTTCACCCTGATTTCACCGATGCAGATGAGCTTCAGGCCAAGGTGGCCGAGGCTGGCTTTGACAACTGGGTGCAATTGTTTCAGATCGAGGCATTGCCGCATCTGAGCGGCAAGCGTCCGAGTACCGCCGCGTGGGCGCCCAATGGCACGACTGTAGGTGACGAAACCTTTGTGATCGAGCGCAACCCGTATTATTTCGCCGTCGATTCCGAAGGCAATCAGCTTCCCTATATCGATGAGGTGAAATTCACCTTCTTTGCCGACAAGCAGACGTTGAATCTGGCAGCAGTCGGCGGTCAGATCGACATGCAGGGCCGTCATATCGAGATGAGCAATTATCCCGTGCTGATGGAAAACGCGGAAAAGGGCAACTATCGTGTGGTCACCTATCCGACATTCGGTGGTTCCGATGCCGTCTTGATGTTCAATCAGACCTACAACAACGAGCCGGCCATTGGCGATATTCTGCGGACCAAGGATTTCCGGATCGCGTTGTCTTATGCCATTGAACGCGAAGCGATCAAGGAACTGGCATTCCTCGGCATTGGCGAGTCACGCCAGGGCGTGCCGGCACCGTTCCATCCCTATTATCCGGGTGACGAATATGCGTTCAAATATACCGAGTATGACATCGACAAAGCCAATGCGCTGCTCGATGGCATCGGTCTGACCGAACGCGATGGCGACGGGTTCCGCCTGCTGCCCAATGGTGAGCGGCTTGATCTGGAAATCAGCGTTGTGCCGGCATTTGCCAGCTGGGCGGATATCGGCCAACTGGTCGCGGAAGACTGGGCAGATGTTGGCGTCAGGGCACATATCGAACTGCGCGAACGTACTCCGCATTTCGCCATGCGTGACAGCAATGACCTGCAGATCGAGATCTGGAACGAGGATACGACAGGGTTCCCCTTCAGCGGGCAGCCCAATTACGATCCGCGCAGCCAGCCTGCCATGACCCTTGCACCCCTGGTGCGTCAGTGGGTCAACAGCAATGGAGAAAAAGGCGTCAAGCCAACTCCTGAGATTCAGAGGATCATGGACATCATCGACGAGGCCAAGGTTTCCGGCCAGGATCGCCAGATCGAACTTGCCCAGGAACTGTTCCGTATCTGGGCTGACAATGTCTGGGAGATCGGCACGGTCGGCCTGACGCCGATGGTGCAGGGTGTCGTTGTTGTAAACGGCAAGCTGAAAAACGTCGCAGAAGTCGCCGGCAATGATTGGCCGCTGCGCACGCCCGGCAATACCCGGCCCGAGCAGTTCTACTACACGCAGTAGACAGCATCGGATTGCGAATACTCTCCCGGCGCAAAATGCGGCGGGAGAGTGATTCCTGAGCAGGACCGCATATTCATTGAGAGGGCCAGCCTGTGCTGTTCTATGTCGTCAAGCGGCTGTTGCTGTTACCGCCGCTCTTGTTCGTGTTTTCCATTATCGCCTTCGCGCTCATTCAGGCCCCACCTGGCGATTTCGTCACCAGCTATGTTGCCGAACTGGCCGCTTCCGGGTCCTCTGTCGACCAGGCTCAAATCGAAGCGCTGAGGCAACTATACGGTCTCGATCAACCGATATACGTGCAATATGCCAAATGGATGCTGCGCATGCTGCAAGGCGATCTGGGCATGTCGCTCGACTTTCAAAAACCAATCGCGGATTTGATTGGACAAAGGCTTCTGCTGACAGTGGCTCTGGGCCTGTCGACATTCCTGTTCACATTCGCGGTCGCCCTGCCCATCGGCATCATTTCGGCCACACGGCAATATTCCATCTTCGACTACGTCTTTACCGTCATCAACTATGTCGGAGTGGCCACGCCGACCTTCGTAACTGCCCTCGTCCTGATGTGGATTGCCTTCACGCAATGGGGCATCACCATTACCGGTCTGTTTTCTCCCGATTACGCCGATGCGCCATGGAGTTTTGCCCGGACGTGGGATCTTATGAAACACATCTGGCTGCCAATGGTAATTCTGGGTCTCGACGGCACGGCGCGGCTGGCGCGCATCCTGCGGGCCAATCTGCTCGACGAGTTGAGCAAGCCCTATATGGAAATGGCGCGCGCCAAGGGCATGTCGGAGTGGAAGCTGGTTTTGAAATATCCGGTTCGTCTGGCCATCAACCCGTTGGTGAGCAGCCTTGGCTGGTATCTGCCACTGATATTCTCGGGCAGCCTTGTGGTTGCGACAGTGCTCAACCTGCCAACCATCGGACCGCTGCTGCTGCGCTCGCTGATCAGCCAGGACATGTTCCTGGCCGGGGCCATCGTCATGTCCTATTTCGGCCTTGCGGTCATCGGCACGCTGCTTTCAGACATCCTGCTGGCCTGGATCGACCCGCGCATTCGCATGGAGGGATCGTGATCATGGCGGTGGCAGTGGCGATGAGGCTCCCTCCACACTCACGAGCATTGGTCTGGAGACAATCGCATGTCCGTTGAGTCCCCGACCGACTTGAGCGATCTGGAAAAGCCGCCGGCAGACATAACCGGCCAGCCGGACGCGGTCGCGGTTGCGCCGAACTGGAAACTGGTCTGGTGGCGGTTCAAAAAGAACCGGCTCGCCCTGTTGGGCGGAGCGGTGCTGATCGTCATCATCCTGATGGGGCTCCTTCCCGGCTTCTTCAGCACCCAGGACCCGAATGACAGTAATTCACGGGGCTCCTTCAGGCCTCCGCAAACCATCCAATTGTGGGACAACGGACCGGCGCTTTTTGTGTTCGACGCCACCGGCTCGCGCAACTCGCGCACCTTGCGCATGGAATGGAAGATCGACGAAAACCGCAAGATACCGCTGGCTCTGTTCG
The DNA here is from genome assembly GCA_963974065.1 of uncultured Hyphomicrobiales bacterium. Taxonomy (GTDB): domain Bacteria; phylum Pseudomonadota; class Alphaproteobacteria; order Rhizobiales. The sequence goes on from CAXBCI010000055.1 coordinate 12,962, forward strand.
GCCGGGGCTATGAATGGCGGGTGTTTGGGCTGATTCCGTCCACGCTTCATCTTCTTGTCCCGGCGGACCCCAAGTCGGCTGGAAATATCCACCTGCTGGGCACGGACAGGCTGGGGCGCGACCAATGGTCGAGACTGCTGTTCGGCACTCAGGTATCCTTGTCCATCGGACTGTTTGCCGTGTTTCTGAGCACCATTATCGGCATCGTATTGGGGGGTATTTCGGGCTATTTCGGCGGCATTACCGACATGGTCATCCAGCGCGTTATCGAACTGCTGCAGTCAATTCCACCGATTCCCATCTGGCTCGCCCTGTCCGCCGCCCTGCCGCGAACCTGGTCAGTCACCACAACCTATCTGGCCATTACCGCCATTCTGGCGCTGATCACCTGGACAACGCTCGCCCGGGAGGTGCGCGGGCGCTTCCTTGTCCTGCGCGAAGAGGATTTTGTCGTGGCGGCTAAGCTGGCGGGATGCAGCCAGATGCGCATCGTGCTGCGCCATATGGTGCCAAGCATGAGCAGCCACATCATCGCCGCCGTGACGCTGGCCATTCCGGTGATGATCATCAATGAAACATTTTTGAGCTTTCTCGGGCTCGGCATGCGACCGCCCGCGATCAGCTGGGGCGTCATGCTGGCGGAAGCGCAAAACCTGCAATCGGTGGCACTGGCACCGTGGCTGCTCCTGCCCAGCCTGGCGGTCATCATAACCGTGCTCGCGCTTAATCTCGTGGGTGACGGGCTGCGTGACGCAGCAGATCCTTACCATTGATAGGCGTGTCATGAACGAAGACTTCATCCTGTCGGTGAACGGCCTCAAGACCCATTTCAGCACCGAGGAAGGCGTCGTCAAGGCGGTTGACGGCGTCAGCTTTGATGTTCCGCGTGGCAAGGTTGTCGGCATTGTCGGCGAAAGCGGCTGCGGCAAGAGCGTCACCATCAAGTCCATTCTGGGTATTGTGCAAAAGCCGGGCAACGTCGTGGATGGAGACATCCTGTTCCGCCCCGACGCGGGAGACCCCCCTCAGTCAGAGATCGATCTGGCAAAACTCGACCGGAACGGGCGCGAGATGCGGTCCATTCGCGGAGATGAGATCGCCCTGATCCCGCAAGAGCCCATGGCTGCGCTCAGTCCGGTGCACACCATTGGCAATCAGTTGATCGAGGCGGTGCGTTTGCATCGCAAGATCAGCAAGGCCGATGCCGAGAAGATCGTTCTTAAACGGCTCTCGGAAGTGGGCATGCCCAACCCGGCAGAGCGCCTCAACATGTATTCATGGGAACTCAGTGGCGGACTGCGCCAGCGCGTAATGATCGCAATGGCGCTGTTGTGCGACCCGAAGCTGCTGATTGCCGATGAGCCGACCACTGCCATCGATGTAACCACCCAGGCGCAGGTGCTCACCCTGCTGCGCAGTCTGCAACACAATCATGCACTGTCGATTATCTTCATCACTCATGATCTGGGTGTCATCGCCCAGATCGCAGACGATGTGGTGGTAATGTATCTTGGCCGGGTGATGGAGGCGGGGCCAGTGGATGATATCTTCCACAACCCCCAGCATCCCTACACCAAGGCATTGCTGGATTCGGTCCCCTCGGTTCAGAAGACAGCCCGTGGGCCGCTTCCGGCCATCGAAGGTACAATCCCGCACCCGTTCAATCGCCCCGCCGGCTGTCCTTTTCATCCCAGATGCGGAGCCTTCATGCCCGGCAAATGTGATGTGCGCACGCCACTTCTCGCGCCTGTCGGTCCGCGCCAGTCAGTCGCCTGTTTTCTTCACCACGAGCTTGCCGAGGAATCCTGATGCCAGAGCCAAAGCCAGTGTCAGTGAAAGTGCCGGGGAAAGTGCCAGCGCCAGAGAAAGCGCCCATGGAGAGTCGTGCGACCGTCCTTGAGGTCAAGGGGCTAAAGAAATACTTCCCTATCCGCAAGGGTTTCCTTCGCAAAGTTGTCGGCCAGGTGCGGGCTGTCGACGATGTAAGTTTTTCCATTTTGGAAGGTGAAACGCTTGGTCTTGTGGGAGAAAGCGGCTGTGGAAAGACCACGACCGCGCGCTGCATTATGCGCGCCCTGGATCCCACAGGCGGCGAAATTCTCTATCATGGCACGGACGGCGCTGTGACTGACCTCGCGGCGGTGCCGGAACACGAGATGCGCCCATTGCGGCGCGACATCCAGATGATCTTCCAGGATCCCTACGGCTCGCTCAACCCGCGCATGAAAATCCAGGACCTTCTGGGCGAGTCCCTGATGATCTCAGGTGGCATGAAGAATCGCGAAGCGCGCTATCAGCGGGTCGCCGAGTTGTTGCGGCTGGTGGGGTTGCGTCCGGAATACATGAAGCGCTTCCCGCATGCTTTCAGCGGCGGTCAGCGCCAGCGTATCGTCATAGCACGCGCTTTGGCCCTCAATCCACGGCTGGTGGTGGCGGATGAGCCGGTTTCGGCTCTCGATGTCTCTGTGCAGGCGCAGGTGCTCAATTTGATGATGCGCCTCCAGGAGGAGTTGCATTTGACCTATTTGTTCGTGGCGCATGATCTCAGCGTCGTCCGGCATATCTGCGACCGTGTGGCCGTGATGTATGTGGGCAAGGTTGTCGAAGTGGCGCCCACCGACGCCCTGTATTCAACACCCAAGCATCCCTATACAGCCGCTCTGATGTCGACCATTCCGGTGGCCGATCCGCGACAGCGTGCGGCGATGACACCGCTCGAAGGTGATGTGCCCAGCCCGGCCAATCCACCTTCGGGATGCTATTTTCACCCGCGCTGCCCGCATGCCACTGAAATCTGCGGCAAAGAGCAGCCCGAATTGCGGGAATGGGCGCCCGGCCATCTGGTACGCTGCCATCACGCCGCCGAGCTCTCGCTGGAGGGCATTCCCGAGCCTGCCATGGTCGAGCCGGCAGAGAGCTGACGGCTTGTCGCATTAGAGCGCTTCACGGTTACATTGAACCATGAAACGCTCTAATTCGCGGACGGAAGGGCTGATCGGAGAGTCCCGATGTCAATTCCGAGTATCTCGGCTGCCTGTGCAAAATCAGGTGGCATGTCGTTGCCAAGGGCCTCTGCCAGAGCGGCCTGACTTACGCCCAGTTGTTCCGCCGCTGCTGCCAGATCAGGCGGGCCGCCATCTGCCCCACCGGGGCCACCCGCATTGTCAAAGCGGGCTTCCTCAACGACGCCGTGGAAGCAGTCGATTGAATAAGGAGCTTCGTCAATTGTCAGGTGATAATGGTAGATTTCGTCTGGAAATTCCGGCGTTGCTTCCCTGTGTCCGCTGCACGCATCCAGATCGGAATTGCTCATCAGCGTACCGCTTGGTCCCTGAGGACCGTAGACCGGAAACCCGTCAAGCAGCAGGCCGATCATCGCCGAATGC
>CAXBCI010000056.1:0-16235 GCA_963974065.1 uncultured Hyphomicrobiales bacterium
GCGCGCGACGGGCAGGTTGAAAATATCGCCGAATCGGACCTGGGCATTGGTGGTTTTGCTGGCATCCAGATTGGCTCTGGCGAGCGCCAGCATCTCCAGGCTGGAATCAATGCCGACGGCATCAGCATAATGGCCTTGCAGCAATTCCAGCATGCGCCCGGTTCCGGTGCCCACATCCAGAAGTGTGCCGAACGGCTTGTCGCCGACCAGTTCGAGCAGCGCCTTTTCGACTGCATGCTCGGAAATGTGGTGGCTTCTGATCCGGTCCCAGTCCTGGGCGCTTTGCGCAAAGTAGCGGGCAGCAGTTTCGGCATTGCGGGATTTGACGTCCGCGAGCCGCTCCTGATCGCGTTGCAGGATGCTGTCAGACGGGTTGAGCGTGTTCAACAGAGCCTGTGCTGTCAGGCCGACCGGGCTTTTCGACGGGCGGTAATACACCCACGAGCCTTCCGGAAACCGCTCAATCAACGCGGCTTCAACAAGCAACTTCAAATGGCGTGACACCCGCGGCTGCGACTGGCCCAGAATCTGTGTCAGATCCTTGACCGTCAGATCGCCACTCTGCAGCAAGGCGAGCAGGCGCAGGCGCGTGGTTTCACCGGCGCCGCGCAAGGCTTCAACCAGTTGTTCCAGACCGATAGATTTCTGTTCCCGCATCGAATTTCCGTAGGATATAACAATATCTTTATATCTTTAGGTCATTTCAAATTGGGGTGCAAGCGGATTATTGCCGTTTGATGCTGATAGCACTCCAAGGCACATAGAGATTTGGGATTTCCAGTTACCTGTTCGTGACACCGTTTCAATGCGGTTTTCGCGCCACGAGATCGATCAGTGCGGACATCCCGGAATGGCCCCGGCCTTCGTCAACTACGCGGTCATAGGCCGCAAGACAGAGAATTTCCATGTCGCCGAAAGCGGCGCGCAGCAGGTCCTCGGTGTACATGTTCTCGGCATGAGGTGGTCCGCCAGTGCCGTATTCGATCTGCTTGGGCCGGTAGCCATGCAGCAGGAGGGTGCCACCCGGTTTCAGGGTCCGCTTCATGCCTTCGAAGACTGCCGCGCGCTCGCCTGGAGGGGAGAACTGGATGAAGATGCCAGCCACAAGGTCGTAAGTATTGGGTGTCCAGTCCCAACCCAGAATGTCGGCCACGTGGAAATCGACGAAGACGCCCTGCTCAGCGGCCAGCGCGCGGGCCTTTTCGACAGCCACGTGCGAGGCGTCCATGGCGGTCACCTGCAGCCCGCATGCGGCAAGGAAGACGGAGTTGCGCCCTTCGCCGTCGGCGACGGCCAGAGCCGCTGCACCCGGGACGAGATAATCCCTGTGCTCTTTGAGAAATTGACTGGGTTCCGTACCGAACAGGAATCCGGGAGCGGCATAGCGCTCGTCCCACATGGTCGGACCGGCTGGTGGCGTTTTGTCAGTGCCATCAGGCTCTGCCTTGTTAACGTGATCGGCCATTTGTCCTCCATTGGGAATGGCTGCGGCATATCGGATGCAGCAGCCGCCTTCCAGATGTTACTGCTTCTGAGTGTCCATCATCAGGCGCTGTTGTTCGAGCATCGGCTCCATTATCCGCCATACTAGCACTGATGATTCTGTATCCAGTTCAACATCTCCTGCGCTACTTCGCTCTTCAAGTTGCGCAATGCCAGCAATTTCTAGAGCATCATACGCATGGGCGGATTTGGGTCCAGTACTCTCCTGAAATCTGACCAAAATTGGTCATCGTGGTCGTTCAATTCATGATCTGCATTCAAGTTATATTGACATAATATTATTAATGCGCATATAAACAAATATAAATATAAATATAAAAAAGGAGATTCATCGTGACTTTAGATCGTGCCGTAATGCTATTTGCCGGCAGTGTCGTGCTGATCAGCCTCGCGTTGTCGCAATTGCACCATCCGGGCTGGTTGTGGCTGACCGCCTTTGTGGGCGCCAATCTGGCACAGGCCTCATTCACCGGATTTTGTCCGCTGGCGATGGTCCTGAAGCGCCTCGGGGTTGCGCCGGGAAAGGCCTTTAACTGAGCCAGCAGCCCGTGCCAAATTCCAGATCTGTTGTCTACCGATTGGCCGGACTCAGTGTGCTTATCGGCATCGAAAAACCAGTTCACGTATTTTATATTCACATGCTCGCATCTATTAAAATTTAACCACGCGCGCGTGAGCCGATGAGGTCTCTGCACCGCTCAGCGGAAGGCACGGGGCAATCGGTAAAATGGTTCAAGGCCGGTGTGCCTGGGTCAAATCGCGCCTGATCAGAAGTCGAAAGCTCGGTGATGCAATGAAATTCAGCCGCAGAGGAATTTTAGTTGGTGCGGCCGCCACCGGTGTCGGCGCGTTTGCAGCCGGCAGTATCTTGAATGATTCAGACGCAGCAGTCGAGCCGCAATCTCTCCGGATTCCACCGCTGTTGGATGCACGCACGCTCCGAAACTCTATCGCTCTCGACGTGCAGGCGGGCGAAACCGAATTCTACGCCGGACGTGTTAGCAACACGCTGGGCTATAATGGCAGCTATCTGGGTCCAACACTGCGTGTCTATCGTGGCGATGATGTCGAGATTGCGGTGACCAATCAATTGCGGGAGGAAACGACCGTCCACTGGCATGGGCTGCTTATTCCGGCAGAACTCGATGGTGGTCCGCACCAGAGAATACGGCCCAACGCGACATGGCGGCCGGTGTTGCCAATTCGGCAAGCGGGAGCAACCCTATTCTATCACTCGCACGCCCACGGTCAGACAGGAGCACAGGTTTATTCCGGTCTGGCGGGTTTGCTGCTGATCGCCGACGATCAGGAAGACTCCCTTGGTCTGCCCGCAGAATATGGAGTGGATGACCTTCCACTCGTCCTCCAGGATCGGCAGTTTGAGAACGGTTTTATGGTGGCACCCGACGGAATGATGGCGCGCATGGCGGGGTGGCGCGGCAATACCATTGTCGTGAACGGAACACCGAATGCGGTGACGCGCGTTCCTGGCCGCCGGGTCCGGCTGCGGCTTTTGAACGGTTCCAACGCGCGCATCTTCAATCTTTCATTTTCCGACCGAAGAAGCTTCCAATGGATTGCCAGCGAAGGCGGTCTTCTCAATGCGCCTGTGTCGCTGAGTTCAATCAGTCTTGCGCCCGGCGAACGGGCAGAGATCCTGGTTGACTTTTCGGACGGTAAACCGGTGGCATTGCAGACTGCGCCCGACATCAATCTGCCTGTGATGATGAGCCCCTTGTCGCGGATACGGGAGTTCGGCAACGACCTTCTCGGTTCAAAGGGAGAACAGATTTTGCAGTTCGAGCCGTTCCTGACGGAAGAACGATCAGCTCCCATTCCGGAACGCCTTGCGTCACGCCCCCCGCTGACCACATCGCGGATTGAGCGCCGTCGGCGGTTCGTCTTAGGAATGGGAGGTATGGGAGGGATGATGGGCGGAATGGGCTCGTCCGGCGGCATGACCATAAACGGTCGCGCATTCGCCATGGATCGTGTCGATGAGCGGATAGAACTTGGCAGCACTGAAATTTGGGAAGTTTCCAGTGATATGATGTCCCACCCGTTCCACATTCACGGCGTCCAGTTCGAGGTGATCAGCCGCAACGGAGGAAAACCCCTCGAACGCGATGCCGGTTTGAGAGACACTGTCGTGGTGCAGGAACCGGTGGAGCTGCTGGTGAGGTTCGAACAGCCGACCGTCGAAACGCCGTTCATGTATCACTGTCACATTCTTGAGCATGAGGATGATGGCATGATGGGTCAATTTGTGACCGTCTGATCGTATGTGGCAGCTGCGGGCGCGTTGGTTTCGGGCTCAGCAGCAGATCGAAGAATGCCAACAATAAAGGGAACGCTTTGCTTTTTCCGAAGTTCTCAAGATCACTGAAGATACGACGAAGCTTGTTGTCGATATGGTGGTCGGTCCGGTGGAAATCAGCCGAGAAAAGAACGAGATGCAACTCAGTGAAACAACACGAAACGGTTCATCGACATTATGAATTCTGACAAGATGCGTGAAAATGCCGATGCGGCAACCGAACTGCTCAAGGCGCTTGCCAGCCGCAACCGGCTGTTGATTCTGTGTCAACTGATCGGGGGTGAGCGGTCGGTAGGCGAGTTGGCGAAGCGTCTCGAGTTGCGCGGTACCGTGGTATCGCAGCATCTCGGCCTGTTGCGCCGCGACGGCCAGACAATCTATTATTCACTTCAGGGCAAGGCGGCCGGCCGGGTGCTTGAGACGCTCTATGACATCTATTGTTCGCCATGACCCTGGTTTTTGCCGAAGCCGCCGCCTGTCGGCGTGACAATGGTCACGGTTTCTCCGGCTTTCAAAATGGTCTGGTCGCAGCCTTTCAGCGTCTCGGTGCGGCCGTCGATACGGCGCACAAAGGTTTCGCCAAGTTCGCCGGGCTGGCCGCCTTCCAGGCCATGGGGTGGAACGCTGCGGTGGGAAGACAGAATGGCGCAGTCCATTTCCTGGAGAAAGCGAATGGTCCGTCTGGTGCCATCGCCAGCGCTCCATTTGCCCTTGCCGCCCGATCCCTTGCGAATGTGAAAATCTTCCAGCAGAACCGGAAATCTGAATTCCAGAATTTCCGGGTCCGTCAGCCGCGAATTGGTCATATGTGTGTGCACGCCTGACGTGCCGTTGAAGCCGCGCCCGGCCGGGGAGCCGGAACAGATGGTTTCGTAATACTGGTAGGTATTGTTGCCAAAGGTGAGGTTGTTCATGGTGCCCTGTGACGCGGCCATCACACCAAGCGCGCCAAACAGCGCATTTGTCACATGCTGGCTGGTTTCCACATTACCGGCGACAACGGCTGCCGGATAGCTTGGCCGCAGCATGCAATCATCGGGAATGATGATGTTGATCGGCTTCAGACACCCGGCATTCATCGGAATGTCGCCATCCACCATGACGCGGAAGCAATACAGAACGGCGGCCCGTGTCACGGGTTCCGGTGCATTGAAATTGGTGCTTTGCACCGGGCTTGTACCAGTGAAATCCACCGTCGCTTCACGCTTTTCGCGGTCGACAGTGATTTTCACCTTGATCACCGCGCCCTGATCCGTTGGATATTCAAAGCTGGAATCCTTCAGAACTTCGATGACACGGCGCACGCTTTCTTCAGCATTGTCCTGAACATGGCCCATATAGGCCTGAACCACCGGAAGGGTGAATTGCTCGACCATTCTGGCAAGTTCCTGCACGCCTTTTTCATTCGCCGCGATCTGGGCTTTCAGATCAGCCACATTCTGCACCACGTTGCGCACCGGAAACGGGTGGTCTGTCATCAGTCGGACAAGGGCGTCTTCCTGAAACCGGCCCTGATCGACCAGTTTGAAATTGTCAAACAGTACGCCTTCTTCGTCGACATTGGTGGCCAGAGGGGTCATCGACCCCGGAGCCGACCCACCGACATCGGCATGATGGCCACGGCTCGCCACCCAGAAACGGATGAAACTGTTGGTTTCGTCGAACACCGGCGTGCACACGGTAATATCGGGCAAATGGGTGCCGCCATTATAGGGCGCGTTGAGCGCGAAGACGTCACCGGGCTTGATGGCACCTTCATTCAACCGGATGATGGTTTCCACAGACCGGTCCATCGAGCCAAGATGCACCGGCATGTGCGGCGCATTGGCGATCAGGGTGCCTGCACCGCTGAAAACGGCGCAGGAAAAATCCAGCCGCTCCTTGATGTTGACGGAATAGGCGGTGTTCTGCAGCGTCACTCCCATCTGTTCGGCAATTGACATGAAGAGATTGTTGAAAATCTCCAGCAACACCGGGTCCGCGCCGCCATCGGCGGCTTCCGTGCCGATGGCATAGCCGCGATTGAGGATTTCAGTGCGCGTCAGAATGACATGGTTCTTGATGTTGATTTCGGCCGTCCAGCCCGGCTCAATCATGATGGTCTGATGCGGTTCTATGATCAGCGCCGGTCCGGCGATGCGTTGCCCGTGACCAATCTGATCGCGCGGATAGATCCCGGTGCTGCGGCTGTCGCCGCCACTGAAGACCTCAACCTGCCGGTCTGGCTGCGCCGGTTGATCTGTCGCGGTCATGTCGGCTTCATCGATTTCCGCGCCACCGCCGACGCCTTCAACTTCCAGGGATTCGACCACCAGCGCCTTGTCTTCGAAGATAAAGCCGAACTGTTTCTTGTGGGCCGTTTCAAATTCGCTGCGCATTATATCTGTAGCGGCCAGCCGAACGGGAATGGTGCTGTCGGTGCCGTCATAGCGGATATGGGCGAAGCTGTTGATGATGGTGTCCGCTGTTTCCACGCCCTGCTGCAGCAGATCCTTGCGGACCTGTTTTTCCAGTGTTTTCTGCGCTGTCTCAAGTTCTGATTCAGAATCCGCCGCCAGCTCCAAAGCAATGGTTTTATTGCGGTTTGTGCGGATGTCAGCGAGCCCCATTCCATAGGCGGACAGAATACCGGAAAATGGGTGCACGATGACAGTTTCCATGCCCAGCGTGTCGGCAATGGCACAGGCATGCTGGCCGCCGGCTCCCCCGAAACAAGTCAGCGCATAGTCGGAGACATCATAGCCGCGCTGCACCGATATTTTCTTGATTGCATTGGCCATGTTCTCCACCGCGATCTGCAGAAACCCTTCGGCGATTTCCTCGCCGCTGCGGCCATCGCCAATCTCGTCCGACAGTGTTTTAAAACCGCTGCGCACAGCGTTCACATCCAGAGGCTGATCCGCGGTTTCGCCAAAGATGGCGGGAAAGAATTCCGGCCGCAATTTGCCGAGCATCACATTGGCATCGGTGACTGTCAGAGGCCCGCCACGACGGTAGCAGGCCGGTCCGGGATTGGCGCCGGCGCTGTCCGGGCCGACCTGAAACCGGCCCTTGTCAAAATGCAGAATGGAACCGCCGCCGGCAGCGACCGTGTGAATCATCATCATTGGCGCGCGCATGCGCACGCCGGCCACTTCGGTTTCAAATGCCCGTTCCAACTGGCCGTCATAATGCGACACGTCGGTCGATGTGCCGCCCATGTCGAAGCCGATCACCTTGTGATGTCCAGCAAGAGCAGAGGTTTCCACCGCGCCGACAACGCCGCCGGCGGGGCCGGACAGGATGGCATCCTTGCCCTGAAACAGATCAGCTGCAGTCAGACCGCCGGAGGACTGCATGAACATCAGTCTTGTATCCCCGTCACCGACATTGAGTTCATCGGCAATGCGTTCGACATAGCGCCGCAGAATGGGCGACAGATAGGCGTCGACGACCGTCGTATCACCGCGCCCGACCAGTTTCATCAGCGGTGAGACGTCATGGCTGACTGATATCTGCGAAAACCCGATCTCAGCGGCGATGGCGGCCAGTTGTTTTTCATGCTCCGCTGCGCGCCAGGAATGCATCAGGACGATGGCGACCGAGCGGATGCCGGTTTCAAATGCGGTCTGCAGATCACGTCTGGCCCTGGCCTGGTCCAGCGGTGTTTCTACCGAACCGTCGGCGTGAACGCGCTCATCAACCTCGACCACGGTTTCGTAAAGCAGTTCCGGTTTGATGATCTCTCTGGCGAAAATCTTTGGACGGGCCTGATAGCCAATTTCCAGCGCGTCGCGAAAGCCCTTCGTTATCACCAGCAGGGTGCGTTCGCCCTTGCGCTCCAGCAGGGCGTTGGTGGCGACGGTGGTGCCCATCTTGACGGTGGCGATCCGGTCGGACGGAATAGGGTCGGATTTGCCGACACCCATCAATTCACGAATGCCGTGGATCGCGGCATCGCTGTATTGCTCGGGATTTTCAGACAGTAATTTGTGGGCCTGCAAAGTGGCATCGGGCTTGCGGGCTACAATGTCGGTAAAGGTGCCTCCGCGATCAATCCAGAAATCCCATTTTCCAACTGTTTTGTCGCTCATCACTGCCTCTTGCCACTCGTTTTGCCCCCTATCGATTAGGCTTTTTCAGGCGCGGCGGCAAGTATGGCCGGATGCAGATCGTTTGATGATGAATGAGGGTTTTTCCGCCTTCCGTAACTTGCCGTGCGAGGGTCATTTCACCGCATCAATCAGGACAAAAGCGATCAGGCATGGTTCGGTGCCGCGGTTGGACCAGGCATGGTTGGTGCCCTGCTGGACCACCGTGTCGCCAGCCTTCAACAGATATTCCTCTTCATCCATCATCATGTAAATCTCGCCGCTGAGCACGATTGTGTAATCCAGCGAGTCGGTGCGATGCATGAAGGGATGGCGGGCATTTTCAACAATATTCGCGCCTGCACCCATTTCGGCAAAGGCGGATTTGCCATCAAGTTTCGCCAGAACCTCCGGATCTTCCGGGTCGAATTGCACGATCCGGAAGACAGAACCATCTTTCGGTGGCTGCAGGATCAGCGGGCCGGTGACCGGATCATCGGACCGCTCCATGGCGGCGGGCGTTTTGTCATTCAGCCACAGATTTGTCAGTGTGACACCGGGCCTGTTGGGGCGGCTTAATACACAGCTGGCCTGTTCATCGGAGAGAACAGTGGCCACGCCGTTTTCATCATGACCTGTGACAACGCGCCTGAATTTGCGGGACATAAACGGGATCCTTCTTACGAGTTTAAAACTTTGACGGGCCTGTTGAGGCTCCAGACCAGCGCAAAACCGGCAAGGCCGATGGCATCGGTGGCAAGCCCCTGATGCAGCAGGGCAACTCCGGCCAGTCCGACAATAATCCGCATCGGCCATTGCAGAGGCGCATGGAACTGCCCGACGACAAAAGCGGCGATGCAGAACACGCCGATACCGCCGGAAATGACGGCCAGGGCAATCTCCGGCCAGGCTCCCTGCATCAGCAATGCCGGCCCGTAAAAGAACATGAAAGGCAGGATGTAGCAGGTTATGCCATAGGCAAAGGCAGTCCATCCCACCTTGTTGATATCGGCTTTGGCAATGCCCGCCGCCACATATGACGCCAGCGCAACCGGCGGCGTGATGGTAGAGACGCAGCCATAGAAAAATACAAACATATGGGCTGTCAGCAGCGGCACACCCATCTTTGACAGGGCAGGGGCAACGACAGTCGCCAGAATGAGATAGGCGGCGGTGGTCGGCAGACCCATGCCCAGAATAATTGCCGTCACCATTGTAAACAGCAATGCCAGGAAGGTGATGCCGCCGGAGGCGGTGATGATCAGCCCTGAAATCTTCGAGCCAAGGCCGGTTATGCCCAGTGTGCCGGCAATAATGCCGGCGGCAGCGCAGGCAATGGCAATGGGGATGACGCTTTTGGCCCCTTCGGTAATCGCAACCACGGATTTTTTGAGGAGGCCCGTTGATACGCGGCGCTGCCAGATAACGTCGGCTGCCAGCAGAACCAGAATAGAATAAAACGATGCCTTGAACGGCGAATAGCCGTTCAGCATCATTGCAATCAATGTGCCGAAGGGAATGATGTATTGGCCGCCCTTGAGAAGAATAAGCCAGATGGATTCATTATCATCAAGCGGTTGCCGGAGTGGCTGAATGTTGCTCTTGGCACCCCGCAGATGCACCACAAAGAACAGCGATGTGAAGAACAGCAGAGCGGGGATCAGGGCGACCTTCATGACATTGGAATAAGGCGTGCCGACAATTTCTGCCATGATGAAAGCGGCCGCGCCCATCACCGGCGGCATGATCTGTCCGCCTGTGGAGACGACCGCTTCAATGGCCCCGGCCTGGTGCGGGGCGTATCCCTCTTTCTTCATCATCGGAATGGTCAGGGTTCCGGTTACAGCGACATTTCCTGCAGCAGATCCGGAGATCATGCCAAGCAGGGTGCTGAAAATCACTGCGGTTTTGGCCCCGGCCGCGCGCATGTTTTTCGTTAGCCGGTTGGCAATGCGGAAGAAGAAATCTCCGGCACCGAACTCACTGAGAAAGGCGCCGTAAATCGAAAACAGGATGATATAGGTTGCCGATACACCAAGCGGGATGCCGTAGATACCCTGTGACGTGGTAGTCAGAAATTCCGACATGCGGGTGACACTGTAACCACGACTGCTCAACGCGCCGGGCAGAAATTCGCTGTAAAACGGATAGGTGAAGAAGGCGAGGCTGATAAGGGCCAGAACCAGGCCGACCCCGCGACGCGCACCTTCCAGCACCAGTGCAATCAGCAGCAGCCCAACCCAGGCATCGAGCGCAGCGGTTTCCCCGCCACTCATGGCAATGTCTTTCCAGCGGGACATGATGTAAAGGCTTACCGCTGTGGCCAGCGCCACCAGAGCCAGACGCGTAATCCTGTCGGCCTGCGTATCTGCAAAGCGTTGCAGGGTCGGTTTGGTCAAAAACAGCAAGACCAGCATCATCATCAGATGAAAAACCCGGATATCCCGTGTCGACAGCACGACAATGCCGGAGACATTCAGCAGATGAAACAATCCGACGATGAACGCCACGATGGCAACCGCGTGTCTGAATAGCCTGTCCATGGGGTCCTGCCTAATTCATCAGGAAATTCAGGGCATTGCAGAGGCGCTGGCCCCCTCCGGCAATGCCCGCTTTCGCCTTGACCAGTTTCAGATCACTTGGCGAAGTATTTCGCCGCTCCTGGATGCAGTGGAATTTTCAACTCCAGTGAGGCTTCGGGAATGATCTGTTTGGCATAAGCGTTTTCCGCGCGGAATTCATCCAGATGGTCGTAAATCGCCTGTGTTATCTTGAACGCCACATCGTCACTCATACCGGCATCGACGATCAGCATATTATTGACGCCCAGCACGATACCGTCCTGATCGGTTCCATAGGTTGCTTTCGGCACAACGACCTTGTTGTAGTTGGGATATGTCGCCAGTGCTTCTGCCAATTGTTCATCGGTGATGGGAATGTATTTCAGCTTCTTGTTGGCCTGGGCCTGCATCACCGCTCCGGCGGGATAGCCGCTCAGGGCAAAGGCTGCATCAACATTGCCGTCGGCCAATTGGCTGAAACCGTCCCCATAGGACAGAAAGCTTGGTGTGATGTCATCCATTGACAGGCCGGCGATGCCCAGTACCTGACCCAGAAACGGAATCGTGCCGCCTCCGGCAGGCCCAACGGCTACGCGTTTGCCCTTCAGATCTGCAATGTTGTTGATGTCAGATCCGTCCAGCGTCATCATGTGCAGAATGCTGAAATGCAGGGAGCCGATGGCGCGCAGGTTCATTGCGCCGCTTTTCGCGTATGGCCCGACACCCTTATTGGCCAGAACGGAAAGATTATTGTTGGTAATGGCAATATCAACTTCGCCATTGTTGACGAGGCGGGGGTTTTCGACTGATCCGGCGGTGACAATCGGCACCATGGTCAGATCATCAGCATACTTATTGACCAGAGACGAGATGGCCTGGCCAACAGGATAGAATGCGCCGCCCTGGCTTGCAGTGCCGATGCGCAGCTCCGCTTCCTGAGTTGCCGTCACAGCCACTGCCAGACCGGCAGCGATTGTTGCGATACGCAGAAATGATCCGAATTGCATAATTTATCCTCCGAATTGATGAGTCCATTACGCCGCTGAACTTCCGGGTGTTCAAGCCGTAAAGCTGGACGCAGAAGCAACGGTGTTGATTTTCAGGTTATCGGCAGGCACCAAGTGAATCAAGAAAAATCGACAATTTTATGATTTTACAAAAAATACCGTTTATTTCATAAACACTGGGAGTGGGGACACTGGGAGTGGGGACACTGGGAGTGGGGACACTGGGAACGGGGACACTGGGAACGGGGACACTGGGAACGGGGACACTGGGAACGGGCGATCCGTTAAAAACGGGAGTGGTGCAGCGTCCGGGCAGAGTTCCAATCGCGGAGTCTATTCAGACTTCTAACGGGTTTTTTTCAGAAAGAAGATGATAAACACAATCACCGTCGCCACCCCCCACGCCTCGGCCCCGACTGTTTCGCCCAGCATGACCTGAGACACCGCCAGGGTTACGAATATCTGCAGCAATTGGGTCTGGCCGACCAGAGCAACGCCGCCGAGCGCCAGCCCTGCATTCCAGAACACAAATGCAATAAACATTGAAAACAGGCTGACATAGGCAAACCCGATCCAGGCAGAAACGGATATGGTTTCCAGGCTGTCGGGAAAAGTCAGCCAACCGCCTATCAATGTCAGTGGCAGGCACAGAACCAGCCCGCGGCTGATCACTTCCCAGCCTGGCATGATTCGTGACAGGCGGCCGGAAATCGCATAGCCGAGCGAGGCAAACAATGCGGCCAGAAACAGCCAAAGATCGCCAAGTTCAAATCCGCTTGCGCCATCGCGCATTGCAAAAGCGACAATCAGACCGCATCCCGCCAGGCTCAGCAGCCAGAACATTTTCCCGGGCCGTTCGCCGTTTAGAACAGCGGAACATAAAGCGGTTGTGACCGGCAGGATACCAAGCACGATTCCCCCATGCGACGCCGGTACGCTCTGCATCGCCAGCGCTGCGAACAGGGGGAAACCGATGACCAGGCACAGCGCCGCCAGGAAGAGAGGCAGTATGTCGGCTTTCAGAACCGGCCTGCGTCCCATGATAAACAGGAGAATCAGTGCACAGGCCGCAGCCACAACCGCCCGGCCATATGTCACGAAAGCGGGCGACATGTCGGCCACCGCCAGACGGGTGAAAGGCAGCGTTCCGCCAAAGAAAACAACGCCGATCAGGCCTAGCAACAGACCGAGACCCAGATTCTCGGCGGACTTTGTGGAGTGCATAGGAAGGTCGTTTTCGTTTGGAGGAAAATACTTTACACGGTGGGTATGGGTATTTTTCAAACACTGCAAGAGTGGCTGGAAAGCGGCGTCGATGCTGGCGGCGCATTTCTGGATCGTATGACGAGCGCAATCTCAGGCCTGACAGACCCGACAGCACGCCGTCAGGCGGCATTCTCGATCGCCATGATCGCGCTCTCGGCAAAAATGGCCAAGGCTGACGGCATCGTCACGCTCGATGAGATCCACGCTTTTCGCGATCTGTTCGAGATACCTCAGGCGGAACAGACCAACGTTGCCCGGTTGTTCGACCTTGCCAAGCGGGATACGGCAGGCTTTGAAGCCTATGCCGCCCGCATCGCGCGGCTTTATGAGAACGATCTGCAAACCCTGGAAGATATTATGGACGGGCTGTTTCATATTGCCAAGGCTGATGGTGTTCTGCATGAAGGCGAACGCGCTTTTCTGCTGCAGGTGGCGCAAATTTTTGGATTCACCGATACCGCTTATGAAGCGATCGAATTGCGCCATGTCGATCGGGGCGATGCTGATCCTTATCGAATTCTGGGCGTATCTCCTGATATGGATATGGAGGAAATCAAGCGGAATTTTCGTAAAAAGGTTTCGGAATTTCACCCCGACCGCATGATCGCCCGCGGGGTGCCGCCGGAGTTCATTGCCATTGCCAATGACCGGATGGCCGCAATCAATCAGGCATGGGAGCAAATCACGCGGATGCACAAATTATGAGCGAAGCGGTGATGACCCGAGCGGACTATCCATTGGCAGTGCTGGCGCCGTCGCCAAATTTCGGCCCAAGGCCGGAAGACCAGCCGGTGGATATGCTGATTCTTCACTACACGGGTATGCCCGATGATGACCAAGCTCTGGCCTGGTTGCAAAATCCGAAATCACAGGTATCGAGCCATTATTTTGTGCATCAGGACGGCGAGGTACTGCAACTTGTGGCGGAAAGCGCGCGCGCCTGGCATGCAGGCCTCTCAAACTGGCATGGCGGGAGCGACATAAATTCCCGTTCCGTTGGTATCGAACTTGCCAATCCAGGGCACAATCACGGCTATCACGCCTTTGCTGAGGCGCAGCTTGATGCTGTCAGCGATCTGTGTCGTCACATTATCAAGCGCCACAGAATTGCTCCTGAACATGTGCTGGCGCATTCTGATATTGCGCCGGAGCGCAAGGAGGATCCGGGAGAGCTGTTTCCCTGGGCAGATATGGCAGAAAAGGGGATCGGCCATCATGTTCCGCCGGAACCATTGGGCGACGGGCGGTTTTTCCAGACTGGCGATCAGGGAGAGCCGGTCGCAGCTTTGCAGGCCATGTTCCGGCTATATGGCTATGGATGCCCGCAAAGCGGGCATTTTTGTGAAGTCACGGCAGCAGTGGTTCGCGCTTTCCAGCGCCACTTCAGACCGGTCCGGGTGGACGGTATTGCAGATCAGTCGACTATTGCCACCTTGCATCGCCTGCTGGCGATGCTGAAACCGCAAGCCTGACGTTTTGCGTCAGGCAATGCGGTCAATCAAACGGTGAATCTCACCCGGTTTACTGTCCGATCCGGCGTCCTGTGCCAAAGGTTCGCTGTTATAGGTTGCGCGCAGCTTCAGGATGACATCTTCGGGTACCTGGCGCACCACATCGCCGTCTTCCGGGTCGACGGCCTTGTAAACCAGCGTTTCCGTTTTCGGCTCAATTTCAAACTGTCGATCAACCTGTTTTGCGGCATAATCCGGCTCAGGGCTTGTCTTTTCAGCTTCTGCGGCATCGCCGGCCGCGCGCTCTGCGTTGCTGGCCCGGCGTTCACCGGCCTTGTCTGTTGCCGTTTCTGCCGGTACGCTCTGGACGCGTGCTGCTTCAGTCTTTACCGGCTGTACAGCATCACGCGCCGGAGCCCTGTCGGCTGCCGGTGCGGCTGGAGGAGGCGGTGCAACTGCTAGATTTGACGAGATGTCCATATTCGGACCCTCCTGGATTTGGTTTCTGCGATGGCGCAAAAGTGCCTCACACACTTCGCCACCGGAAACCATAGAGGAGGAGTTTTAGGATTCGGTCGAAAATGCTTTTAAAAAGCAAGTCGCCCTGGATACGATTTGGTTACCTTCTGCCAATCCTTATGGCAGCTGTGGCTTTCTCAAAAGCCCTTGTCGACAGCAATCCCGCGTCTCGCCGGCAGCGCGGCGGTTGGTTTCTTGCCATTGGCGCCATAGGAATTTGCGGCGCGGGGTCCGTTCACAACGTCTGAAACACGCCTGATGATGCTGGTGCTGACATCCCGAGCCATTGCCAGCGCAGACAGGTTGTCGGCAAGTTTTTGTTTCAGGGTATCAAGCTCGTCGGCAATTTCCGTTTTTGCGTCAGCGTCAAGCTGCCAGACGGCATCGTGAAATTCGGCAATCAGTGTGTTCTTCTCTGGTTCCAGCGCGACTGAACCGGCAAAATCGCCGGATCTAACCAAACTGGTTTCCTGATCCAGCACTCCGCCAAGCTTGCGCATAAGAAAGGGAAGGCCTGGTGTGGTGATTGCGGTCATTGCTGTGCCTGCTCCTGAAGTTGCAGCAGTTCGGTGTAAATCTGGTCGGCGATACCAATTCCGCCACTTTTGGAAATCGCAGTGGCAAACTGTTCAACCTGCATTTCCCGCCATGTGTCAGTTGCCTGACTTGAGAATTCGTCATCCTCGCCAAGCCCCTTGAATGCGGATGCCAGCATGACGTTCAGAAACACGGCTTCGAATTCTTCGGCTTTCTCACGCAGTGCGGTATAATTGGCCGGCAGTTTTGCTGCCATTTGCTGTGGGCCGGGAAGGGGCGCAATTTCTGTCATTACATGACCTCGATTTCTGCCTGAAGTGCACCAGCTGCCTTGATTGCCTGAAGAATGGAAATCATGTCTCTGGGTCCGATGCCCAGCATGTTCAGGCCATCCACAAGTTCCTGCAGCGACACTCCGGAGCTGATCACCGCCAGCTGCCTTGCAACGTCCTCGCCTACACGAATTTCCGTGTTGGGGATGGTAGTGGTCTGTCCATCGCTGAAGGGAGCGGGCTGTGACACATCGGCAAATTCACTGACCATGACGGTCAGATTGCCCTGCGCGACTGCAACCGTCGACACCTGTACATCGCGACCCATGACAATCACGCCGGTCGCCTCGTCGATTACGACCTTGGCCGGCAGATCAGGTTCAATCAGCAATTGTTCAATATCCGTCAGCAGATCGACAATGTTGCCGTCAAATGTTTTCGGCAGATAGAGTTGTACCGTCGCTGGATCTTTCGGTTCGGCAACGGGTTGACCCATCAGATCATTGATCGCCAGGGCTATGCGGCGGGCGGTTGTGAAATCCGGATTTCGCAGAGCGATCCGCAATTCTTCCATCGTCGCCAGTTCAAAACCGACCTCGCGTTCGACCAGTGCACCATTGGAAATACGTGCAGATGTCGGCACGCCGCGTGTCAGTGTGGCGGCATCGCCCTGGGTGGAAAATCCTCCGATTGCCAGCGATCCCTGGGCGATGGCATAGGTCTGTCCGTCTG
>CAXBCI010000057.1:0-13154 GCA_963974065.1 uncultured Hyphomicrobiales bacterium
GCCGGGAAATGCCGGGAAATGCCGGGAAATGCCGGGAAATGCCGGGAAATGCCGGTGGATTTACGGAATGCGGTGCACTTTCAATTGCAAACAGATCGCGATAAAAGAGCATACAGCAGAGAATCAGGCCTGTTGTGGATCAGTTTCCAGAAGGGTCTGGCAGATGTGAAACGACGCATCACAGTCGAATCGAAGCGGCCGAACAGTAGCAGTCGAACAAAAACACAACAGTGGAACAGAGCAAGCCGCGAACAAACGTAACTTTGTCCCTTACAGGACACATAAAACTTAATTTAGGACATAACAGCTCATCATGATGGCAGCCATGACATTGACATCTGGATTTTTCAAATTTTTCAAGACACTGATCGCAGCCAGTCTGGTCGCGCTGATGGCTATGCCGGCAGCGATCGCGCAAACGCCCTCGCCGATCGGCCAGTTCAGGGATTGGGCAGCTTACAGCTACAATTCCAGCAACGGCCAAGTCTGCTATGCGATTACCCAGCCCAAGGAAACCCTTCCCGCTGGGGTCAACAGAGACGAGATTTATTTCTTTGTAAGCCAACGTCCCGGCGAAGGCGTTCGCAATGAAGTCAGCGTCATAGTCGGTTATCCCTTTGAAGAAGGTTCGACCACCACGGTTGAAATCGGTTCTGACAAATTCAATCTGTTCACTCAGGAAGACGGTGCCTGGATTCGCGACCAGAACGAGCAGGATCGTCTCGTCGAATCCATGCGTCGCGGAACGGATATGATCGTCAAGGGAACTTCGCGCAGAGGAACTGAGACAATCGACACCTATTCGCTGCTTGGAGTGACCGCAGCTCTCAATGAACTCGTCAAGGTGTGCGGCAGCTGATCTGCTGAGCGCCCATGATTTGGGGACTATGAAGGCGGGGCAATCCCCGCCTTTTTCTTTGACCGGACCAGCTCAAATGCTATGAACGGATTGCAGGTAAGGCTGGTTGCCTTTGCAAAATCTGTGAAGCGGCAGTTGGGCTTTTTTGGCAACGTCGCTTTACGATGAGCTTGCTTACCAATTCAACCTCCTGATTGAGTTCAGGCCCTGACACAACACTGATAAGGAAAGCCTCCAAAGGCTCCAAAAATGACCGTATCTCTGAACATTGCCGCCAAAAACTCCAACGCCCCTGTTGTCGCCGTTACAGCTCAGCGGGGAGCTGCCGCAGAAAAGCCGAACTTGATTGGCCTCAGCCGTGAGGAAATGATCGAGGCGCTTGTCGAAGCCGGTGTGCCTGAACGCCAGGCAAAGATGCGGGTCCAGCAGATCTGGTACTGGCTCTATGTGCGCGGCGTCTCCGATTTCAACAATATGACCAATCTGTCAAAATCGTTGCGTGGCGAACTTGCTGAGCGGTTCTGCCTCGACCGTCCGGAAATTCTGGAAGAGCAGATTTCCGTCGATGGCACCCGCAAATGGCTGTTTCGCTTTCCGCCACGGGGGGCGGGAGCGCCGGTTGACATTGAAACGGTATATATTCCCGAAGAAGGCCGCGGCACGTTGTGTGTGTCCTCGCAGGTCGGCTGTACGCTGACCTGCACCTTCTGCCACACCGGCACGCAGCGGCTGGTGCGCAATCTCACCCCTGAAGAAATCGTCATGCAGGTGCTGGTTGCAAGGGAAATGCTTGGCGATTTTCCCGACAAGGAGACGCCGCCCGGCACCTTCGTGCCCAGTGAAGGCCGTCTGGTCACCAATGTGGTGATGATGGGCATGGGCGAACCGCTCTACAATTTTGAACATGTCAAACAAGCTCTTTTGATTGTGTCGGATGGCGATGGCATCGCACTGTCGAAACGCCGCATCACGCTTTCGACCTCAGGACATGTGCCGAATATTCAGCGCACCGGCGAGGAAATCGGCGTCAGTCTTGCGATTTCGCTTCATGCCGTGCGGGATGATTTGCGCGACGAACTGGTGCCGATCAACAAGAAATGGAACCTCGCCGCCCTGCTTGACGCGTGCCGGAGCTATCCTGGTGCGTCAAATGCCAGACGCATCACATTTGAATATGTCATGCTGAAAGGCATCAATGACAGTCTGGAAGATGCCGTCAAACTGGTCAAACTGCTGAAAGGCATTCCGGCCAAGATCAATCTCATCCCGTTCAATCCCTGGCCCAATTCGCCCTATGAATGTTCCGAGTGGGAGCAGATTGAAGCCTTTGCGGAAATTGTGAACCGGGCCGGCTATGCATCACCAATCCGCACACCGCGCGGCCGCGATATCTTTGCCGCCTGCGGGCAGTTGAAATCGGAAAGCGAGCGGATGAAAAAACGCGATCGCGACGCTTTGGAAACTGCGCCCACACCAGGCAACTGATCGCGATGAGCGCCCTGCTGCGTCTGGTATTTATTGTTCCGTTTGCTTATCTGGCCGCCAGTGCAGCGGCGGGGCTGACTATTTACGGCGCCTGGCGCAGTTCCGATAGCGTGCCGATGGACGGTCAGCTCGAGCTGATCCTGGGCGGCCTGCTGGTTGCCATGGCGTTTGCGGCCGTCGCTTTTCCGGCAAGCCTGATCGGACTGATAATCGCCGAGATTTTCAGACACCGGTCATTCGTCGGTTTCGTGCTGCTGGGCCTGCTGAACGGCTATATCCTGTCATGGACCGTTGCTGACAATCAGGCGTTCAGTCAGTTCGGGGCGCTGTTTCAGGACTTTTTCGGCGAGACATTTCTGCGGCGTTTCCCGGTCAGCACCACGGCGTATCTCGCCGGAGGCAGCGCCTGGGGTCTGGTCTACTGGCTGCTGGCCGGTAGGCATTCCGGCTTAGGCGAGCCGGACAGACAGAACTGACAATTTTGAATTTCCGATTAAAAGAGTAAGGGACGTTTAAGGCTGAGGTTTGTTCCGACCCTTCGTAAACCGACTTTGACGACCTTCAATAAATATTTTCTCGCAGCCAATCGGCGATCTTGATTTGGCCTGATCGCATGGACATTTGATATTGACCGCGTTCCATATCGTGAGCGCCTTGGACCCACTATCATGCCGATTTCGTCCTGTTCTCAAACTCATGAAGCTCCAAACGGGGTTAAATCTTCTCCTGCAAAAATGGCAGTTGTGCCTGCGGCACTAGCGGCCCTGGGTGCGATCATAATGATCGGCTCAGAGATATGGCTTGTCGCCGTTTCCACCATCTGGGCGTTGCATGGTTTTCTCGCTACCAACCTGACCGTAGATATCATCCTGGGGATCGTTTTGCTGCCCGGTGCGGTTTGGGCGACGTGGAAAACCGTGGTTCTTGCAATTGAAGCTGAACGAAATCCCGAAAACTGGTTTTAATTGGAGGGCGTCTACGGACGCTTGAGGACCAACGTGATTTCTGACTTGTTGCTGCTGCTGGGCGGTCTGGCGCTGCTCACTGGTTCAAGCATCCATGTAACCGTGAAGCGATCTAATTCGAACGTGTCAGCAGCAGCTTGATGGCAAAGCCGCCAAGAACCGTGGCAAACAGCCAGTCAACCAGGCGCGTCGCTTTCGGCGAGCGTTTCAGAAAATCGGCAATGCGGTCTGCAGACAGGATGAGAGCGCCGCATATCGGCGCGGCCACAACGACAAACAAAGCCCCCAGAAACATCAGCTTGTAGGCTGCATAGGGATCGGTGACGCTGACGAATTGCGGCAGAAAGGTCACGAAAAAGACAATGATCTTAGGGTTCAGGAGATTGATCCAGAGCCCTTTCAGATAGATTGACGCGATGCTTTCCTTTTTGCGCACAGTTGCATCAACAGAGAAAGATGAGCCATTGCGCAGCGCATCAAACGCAAGCCACAGCAGATAGAGACTGCCGACAATCTTCAGTGCGATAAAGGCGGTTTCTGAAGCCGCCAGCAGCGCCGACAGACCCAGAGCCACAGCGAGGGTGTGGACCAACAGGCCTGAGGTCGCGCCGAAAAACGCCGCAAACCCGGCCTTCCGCCCCTGAGCGATGGTCTTGCTCAGAAACAGCGTCATGTCCGGACCCGGGGTCAGCGTCAGCGCAATGGCAGCGATTGAAAATGCAATCAGGACTGAAATTTCCGGCAAAAAAACCAAGATCAAACCCTCCAGTTCAAAAATCCGGTACAGCCGGATGGTTTCCGTCACCTGAGAATGCTCTAACGCGAACAATGGGGAAATCCAATCCGTTTCTTGCGGCCGCGTAGAAGATTCCCTTGCACCCGTCCGCCTTATTTCTATAGTGCGCCGCAAATACAGGGTGCCCGGGAGCGGTGCCTTGGCATCAATCCACAGACGCAACCGCGTTCAGACAATCAGGAGTTCTGCATGTCCAAGACAGGCAAGATCAAAAAAGTCGTGTTGGCCTATTCGGGAGGGCTGGATACATCGATCATCCTCAAATGGCTGCAGACAAATTATCAGTGCGAGGTTGTCACGTTCACAGCTGATCTGGGCCAGGGCGAGGAGTTGGAGCCTGCGCGCAAGAAAGCCGAACTGCTTGGCATCAAAGAGATTTATATTGAGGATCTGCGCGAGGAGTTTGTCCGCGATTTTGTGTTCCCGATGTTTCGCGCCAATGCCCTGTATGAAGGCGTCTATCTGCTGGGCACATCGATTGCCCGGCCTTTGATCTCCAAACGCCTGATTGAAATTGCGGCGCAAACCGGTGCTGACGCGATCTCCCACGGCGCCACCGGCAAAGGCAATGATCAGGTGCGGTTTGAATTGGCAGCCTATGCGCTCAACCCGGATATCAAGGTGATCGCGCCCTGGCGGGAATGGGATCTGACGTCGCGGACACGGCTGCTGGAATTTGCCGAACAGAACCAGATCCCAATTGCCAAGGACAAGCGCGGCGAAGCGCCGTTTTCGGTTGATGCAAATCTGCTGCACACATCCTCCGAAGGCAAGGTTCTGGAAGACCCGGCGGAGGCCGCACCGGAATATGTCTATTCGCGCACGGTCGCGCCGGAAGACGCTCCCGACAAGGCAACGATCATTGAAGTCGGGTTTGAAAAGGGTGATGCGGTTTCCATTGATGGTGAGGCGCTGTCACCCGCCAGCCTTCTGACAAAACTCAACGAATTGGGCGGCGCAAACGGCATCGGACGGCTTGATCTGGTGGAAAATCGCTTTGTCGGCATGAAGTCGCGCGGCATCTATGAAACCCCAGGCGGAACCGTACTGCTGACCGCGCATCGCGGCATTGAATCCATCACCCTCGACCGGGGCGCGGCGCATCTCAAGGACGAGATGATGCCGAAATACGCCGAACTGATTTATAATGGGTTCTGGTTTTCGCCCGAGCGCGAGATGATTCAGGCTCTGATCGATAAAAGTCAGGAGCTGGTGAGCGGCACTGTGACGCTGAAGCTCTACAAGGGCAGTGCCAGCGTGGTTGCACGCAGTTCGCCCAATTCACTGTATGATGAGGATCTGGTGACCTTTGAAGAAGGTGCCATTGCCTATGATCATAATGATGCTGCCGGGTTCATCCGCCTCAATGCATTGCGTCTGCGCACACTCGCAAACCGCAGAAAACGCGGCTGATTGGGGACAGCGAGCCGTTCGGGAACGCCGCGGGCGTAAATTCCGGCAGACATGCTGCGGTCAAAAAGCGACTGCGCAGGCAATTCAGCGCTAAAAAAACGAGGCCGGAAGCGGATTTCGGCCTTGTGGCAGACCTGTAAGCGGCCTCTGGAAAGCACTCCCTTGCAAGACAGGGATTGCACAAGCGCGGCATGAGGGATATATCCCGCACTGCAACAGCGTCAATTGAAGTGACTTGACGCCTGATTTTTCCAAATTTTGAAAGCCTGAAAATGTCCCTGCGAAATATCGCCATCATCGCGCACGTTGATCATGGAAAGACCACTCTTATCGATGTTCTGCTCAAGGCCACCGGCGCGTTCCGCGACAACCAGCAGGTTGACGAACGCGCCATGGACTCCAATGATCTGGAGCGCGAGCGCGGCATTACCATTCTTGCCAAAGTCACATCGCTGAACTGGAAGGATTCGCGTATCAATATTGTGGATACGCCCGGCCACGCCGATTTTGGCGGCGAAGTAGAACGTATTCTGAATATGGTGGATGGTGCCATCCTTTTGGTCGATGCCGCCGAAGGCCCGATGCCGCAGACCAAATTCGTGCTCTCCAAGGCTTTGAAAATCGGCCTCAGGCCGATTGTCGTCATCAACAAGATCGACAAGCCTGACGCGCGGCCGGACGAAGTGCTGGACGAGGTGTTTGATTTGTTTGCCAGTCTGGATGCAGACGAAAACCAACTGGATTTCCCGGTGCTCTACGGATCGGCCAAACAGGGCTGGATGGCTGCCGACGCCGAAGGACCGAAAGAAGATATCGGGCCGCTGCTGGAAATGGTTATGGAAAAAGTTCCCGAACCTGTGGTCGAAGACGGTGCATTTCAGCTACTGGCAACGACAATTGAGTCCAACCCCTATCTGGGCCGCATTCTGACCGGACGGATTCGGGCCGGCTCGATCAAGCCGAACCAGACGATCAAGGCACTGGCCCGCGACGGCACCGTGGTCGAAACCGGCCGGGTCAGCCGTGTACTCGCATTCCGCGGCCTTGAGCGTGTGCCGGTCGAGGAAGCCTTCGCCGGTGACATTGTGGCGCTGGCCGGCCTGACCACCGCATCGGTGGCCGACACATTGGTCGACCCAACGGTCGATACGCCGATTCCCGCACAGCCGATTGATCCGCCCACCCTGTCGATGACTTTTCGCATCAATGATGCGCCGATTGCCGGAACCGAAGGCGACAAGGTGCAAAGCCGCGTCATCCGTGACCGGTTGTTGAAAGAAGCAGAAGGCAATGTGGCGCTGCAAGTGACACCAGGCGTCGATGGCGACAGTTTCGAAGTTGCCGGCCGCGGCGAATTGCAGCTCGCCGTGCTGATTGAAACCATGCGCCGCGAAGGATTTGAATTGTCGATCGGCAAGCCTCGGGTTGTGTTCCAGCAGGATGAAGACGGCAACCGGCTTGAGCCCATTGAGGAAGTCATCATTGACGTGGATGACGAACATTCCGGCACAGTTGTGCAGAAACTGTCTGAACGGCGGGCAGAACTGGTGGAAATGCGCCCTTCAACCGGCGGGCGTACCCGTATTGTATTGCATGCCCCGACGCGCGGCCTGATCGGATATCAGCCCGAATTGCTGTCCGACACGCGCGGCACCGGCATCATGAACCGGCTGTTCCACGAATATGCGCCCTTTAAAGGCTCCATTCCGGGCCGCCGCACCGGTGCACTTATTTCCAATGGTCAGGGCGAGGCTGTCGCCTTTGCCCTGTGGAACCTGGAAGACCGCGGACCGATGATCATCGAACCGGGCAATCGTGTTTATGAAGGCATGATTGTCGGCGAGCACACCAAGGGCAATGATCTTGAGGTCAATGTTCTGAAAGGCAAACAGCTGACCAATATGCGGTCCTCCGGCAAGGACGATGCGGTGCGCCTGACACCGCCGACGAAAATGACACTTGAAAAGGCACTGTCCTATATTCAGGAAGATGAACTGGTGGAAGTCACACCGAAATCAATTCGTCTGCGCAAACGTCTGTTGCTGGCTCATGAGCGCAAGAAAGCATCCCGCATGGCAGCTGCCGGCTAGCTCCCCTGAGCCTGACCCATTGAATTCCGGCCGGTTTTAAAATCGACCGGTTGCTATAATTCGCCCTGCCCGGTTCGTGGGGCAGCACGGTTTACACAGTTTTCCCGGTTTCTGGTCTGTTACGCTCTGGAGCGCCGTAGGCTGGGCCAAGTGCCGGATTCGCGCGCCCGCCGAAGGTAGATTTACTCCAGTTGTGAGCATAATCACTATGGCACGAAGTGTGCTGTGGCGGCAGCGCCAATTCAATCTCCTGATTGAGTTCAGACCCTGGTCAAATGTTTCAATGGAACCAAGGGAACGGTCTTACCGTTTCTACCACGCGCGCTTGACTCAATGTTGGCGAAAACGGTTTGACGGCGGCGAGTTCCGCCCCATTCCCAACGATGTTTCCGTTCAGGCTCTGTTCAGACACGATGTTGCATAGGGTGCGCAATTCAATGCCTCTTCTGGAGGCATTTTGCTTGAATTAACAAATGGAGACGTTGCATGACTCGTTCCCGACTAACTGTAAAATCACTAAAAAACGCGGGGATTGCCTTCGCTATCGGCGCAAGCCTGGTGGGCACTCCCTCCTTTGGCCAGAAAGAAGGCCTGGCGCGGGAAACCCTGGAACAACTGATCACGGTGCCGCCAAGTGAATTGAGCGACGCGGATCTGGCGTTGCGGATACAATTGAACCGGCGGTTGCTGAATGACAATGTTGCCGAAATTGGCGGCGTCAAGCTGAGAGCGCTGCTGAAGGCAGACCGTCAGGAGCTGCGCCGGCGCGGCAAAGCTGAGGACGGCGAGCAAAACGATAATGCTGAAGCACCTGCAGCCGCACCGAAGGCTGCTGAAGACAATGCTGGAGCAAACGAGCAGGCCGAGGACCGCCGCGAGCAAAGACGAGAAGAGCGCCGCGACGAACGCCGTGCAGCACAGGAAAAGGCAGCTCAGGATCAGGCCGCCCAGGACCAGGCCGCCAAAGATCAGGCCGCTCGTGATCAGGCCGCTCAAGAACAGGCCGCTCAAGAACAGGCCGCCAAAGATCAGGCAGCCAGGGATCAGGCAGCACAAGATAAAGCTGCACAGGATCAGGCTGCAAGAGCTGAGCGCAGACGCAGAGAAGAAGCAGCAGCCACTGCTGCCGCAGAAGCTGAAAGACAGCGCAATGCGGAAACAAACAACACCGATAACGAGCCAAACGCTAATCGGCTTGCCCGCAGATCGCTGGAGGATGACAGAGCATCCAGCAGTCTGACCGTCGCCCAACTGCGCGACCGTATTGGCGAGACAGAAGACATTCTGAAGCTGGATGGCCTGCGCCGCGCTCTTGAAAATGCACTGAAAGACCGGCTTGCATCTGACAAGACGGCTTTGGAAAGCAAATCCGCTACCAGGGAAGAACGCAGGGATGACCGCCGCGAGGAACGGCGTGACCAGCGTCAGGAAAATCGTCAAGCTGAGCGCAATGCCGATCGGCAGCAGCAACAGGACACAGCCGAGCGCGATGACCGCAACCCGCAGGCCAATCGGGCAGCACGCCAGCTTCTGGAAGACACTCGTCCGGCAGCCCGTCTTGGCATGCCGGAACTGCGTGAGCGGGTGCGGCGCACCCGTGAAGTGCTTCAGGAAGATGGCCTGCGTGAACGGCTGAGCCAGCAATTGCGTGACCGTCTGGCTGAGGACCGGGACGAATTGCGCAGTCGTGTGGCCGAACGGGAAGGCCGTACCACTGATCGTGAATTGCGGGTTGAGATTCTGCAAAACCGGAGTTTGCGTGACGAACTTCTGGCAGACCGGCGTCCATCCAGCACTTTGAATGATCGCGAACTTGACGAGCGCATCGAACACGCAAGTTCCCTGCTGGAAGATGGCCGTATGCGGCCTGCTATCCGGGTCGGTCTTGAGCAGATGCTGGAAAATGACAGGGCGGAAAAACGCGAACGTCTGCTCGCAGCCCGTGAAGATCGTCGTCGCAAATTGCGTCGTGAGGCCCGCAGACCGGATGGGTTCACCGTTGAACTTGGAACGTCCGGAATTCAGTTCGGCCTCGATATTGTCGCCGCGGAAGAAGATCACGATACGCTCGAACGGCAGCTTCTGGCACCGCCAAGACGTGATATTCAGCGCCGCTATTCTCTCCGGGAATTCCAGCAACAGCCTGATTTGCGCGATGTAATGCCAGGTATTGAGCTGGATACGATCCGCTTTGGTACAAATGAAGCGTTCATTCGTGCCGAGGAAATCTCGAACCTGGATGCGATCGGCGAAATCATCGAGGAGGTCGTCTACAACCGGCCTGAGGAAATCTTCCTGATCGAAGGTCATACCGATGCTGTGGGCAGCGACGCCTATAATCTGCGTCTGTCGGAACAACGGGCTCTGGCAGTCAAGGAAGCATTGCTGGACTACTTCAATATTCCAGCGGCCAATCTCATTACCATCGGATATGGGGAACGCTATCTGCGCATCCCCACTCCTTATGCAGAACAGGAAAACCGCCGCGTCAGCGTGCGTCGTGTCACGCCATTGCTGTCACAAAACTGATCTGAAGACTGTCTGATCTGACACGTCAGAGCGACGTGTCGCAGACCCAAAACGAGAGAGGCGAAACCAGTTCCGGACACCCGGACAGGTTTCGCCTCTTTGTTATGTGCCTCAGAAAGATGGCACGCGGATCGTAAAAATAGACAGGCCGACGACGTGCCGGCCTTTCGCTTCGGGCGCTAATCAGCCCTTGTTCATGTTCACGTAGCGCAGATAGGGCTTGGCTTCTTTCCAACCCTGCGGAAACAGCGTTTTGGCATCTTCATTGGATACTGCTGGCAGAATGATCGCATCATCGCCCGGCGACCAGTTGGCAGGCGTTGCGAGCTTTTCTTTTGCGGTCAATTGAAGACTGTCCAGCACCCGCAGAATTTCATTGAAATTACGACCGGTGCTCATCGGATAGGTCAGCATCAGTTTGATCCGCTTGTCGGGACCAACAATGAAAACCGACCGCACTGTCTGATTGTTCGCAGCGGTGCGACCCTCAGAGGTGCCTGCCGTGTCAGCTGGCAGCATATTGTAAAGTTTTGCGACCGCCAGTTCAGTATCGCCGATCATCGGGTAGTTCGGCGCAGTACCCATCACTTCCGCAATGTCTTTCGCCCATTCCTTGTGGTTGTCCACCGGATCGACACTCAGGCCGATAATCTTGGTATTGCGCTTGTCAAACTCAGGCTTCAGTTGCGCCATTGTACCCAACTCGGTGGTGCAGACCGGGGTAAAATCCTTGGGGTGGGAAAACAGAACAGCCCAGCCGTCGCCAATCCAGTCATGAAAGCTGATTTTGCCTTCAGTCGTTTCCGCTTCGAAATCGGGAGCGATGTCATTTATTGCAAGAGACATGTCGGGTTTTCCTTTTCTGTAAGAGATCATGCATCAGCTGTGCACGTTCATCACAGATAAGAGTACGGGCAAGCTGTTCAAGGCATCACGCGCCACTCGTCAGCTGTTAGCAGCGCCTTGCCAAATCCACTACCCGAACCGCAATAGATCAGCGAGACAGGTAAAAGCAACGCAGAAAGATCAAACCCGGAGAGATGATTGCAGCCCGGCACCAAAAGATCGTGTGAGTTCCCGTTGCAGCTTCGCTCGCAAGATAAACCTAAAAGTCATCTCTCAAGGATGTTCGGGGACCGGATTTCCTCATGGTTCTCACCGCCGCGACTGCCAGGCGCGAAGGCAATAGCTGCCAGGCTGATTGAGCTTAAAAAAAAGCCGGCCCCAAAAGGGGCCGGAAATATACTTGAACCACAGTTTTAAAATTACCCGGTTTGAGAGTCACCCCTCAGGTTGGGGGGCTGAAAAATGGGGTGGTCCCAAACCGGGCTGTCTGAGGCAACACAATTAATATGGGTATTCAAGATGGCTGGCCAAGGGCTGAAACAGGGCAAAATTGTGATTTTTCGCAATAATATGTGATGAAAATTTGGCTGATGGTAAAAAGTGGTTTTATTTTTGCTGAGACCGAAGCACGATAAACAGCTTGGAATCCAGGCTTGCAATACCCCGAAACTCACGTCATCCTAGTATCTGAAGACCAACAGCATGGGCGGCTTTATATGGCGGACATGAATGAGAACTCCGATGCTTCGAAACGCAAATCTGACCGTTCAAGCCAAAGCGCCGAAATTCATTCGTTTCCTTCCTCCTCTTCTGCTCGATCCACCTCTTCCGTCCCTGGCGTCAAGTCCAACCACAAGCAGGTCACGTTCAATCGGGCTGAGTTGGAAGCCATTCTGCGAATCTACGGTTTCAAGGTGGCAGGAGGAGAATGGCGCGATTATGCGATCGATCATCTGAAGGACCGCGCTGTGTTTTCGATCTTCCGGCGCTCCAGTGAAATGCCGATGTTCTATGTGGAGAAGGACCCGGCACTGGCGCGCAAACAGGGCATGTACAAGGTTGTCGCCGCCAGCGGCCACATCCTGAAGCGCGGTCATGAACTGCCTCAGGTCCTCAAAGTCCTCGAAAAGCCGCTTAAAGTCGTGTCGAAATAGCCATCGCGCTGGCCTCGCGCCCTGCTGCCTCACGGCATTATTATATTTTCCGCAGCTGGCTTTCGTCCACATCACTTCCATGCACGCGTCAAACAAATCAACCGCATGTACCTATGAAACGATCTAGCAATACTCGCCGATATTCGGGTTGCGACAGTAGCTGGTGTATCTGTCCACGCAACATACGTGACTGCTGGCGCAGCAAAAATAGGTCTCGCTGTCAGAATTCCAGCAGCACTTGTTGCCGATTTCACATTCTAAATTGTCGCTACATACGTGCTGTGTGGCACCAGCAATGAACGGCCAGAACGTTGCAGAGGCGAATACCGCCACGCCTGCGGCTCTGGCGAATATCCCTAACGCCGCACGCCGGTCGAAGCTTGATCTGTATCGGCCCTGTGCCATAGTGGAAGCCCCACTCGACATCGCCTGTTGCCTCTTACGCTGCGCTAAATATACAGCTCGTGCCGAGAAAGTAGCCACATGCAGCACCCAGATGCTGATCAATCCCAGCGCTGCAAGGCCGAGAACCGTCTGCAAAAGCCGATCCGACCAGATCAGCGTTACGACCAGATAGCAACTTAAGGCCACTACGCCTGCAGCGAAGGATTTTCGCATGCAGATCGAGCAGGTGCCAAAAGTAGCGTCGACTGACTTGATCAAACGAGAAATCAGTATACCCATGCCACACCCCCGCGCTATGCCTGCGCCGGCCGTCAGTGTCGTCGGACTGACGCCGACTGCAGTGGTTTACCGAACTCCCAAAATATTACAAAAATCGGCGTATGGCAAGTTTCCCAGGGCTACGCGATGATCCCTGTATAGTGTGCGTCCCTGCTTCATCAGGGGCATAGAGCAGGAAGCTGCCAACCTCGCGCACATCGCTTCCATGCGCTCGTCGAACAAAACCACCGTATGGAAACACAAACGATTTAGATCATTCGACATCTTTGCGGACCGACCCTAGTGGTTAGAATCTAACACTTGGTGCCCACGCTTGACGGCGGCGATTATCTT
>CAXBCI010000058.1:0-12845 GCA_963974065.1 uncultured Hyphomicrobiales bacterium
AGCAGGATCGAAACTGGGTCCCAAAAACAACTTGATCAAGACGGATACTCTAGCTGTTTTTGCCGCAACTCATTTGTGTTGTTGCGAGTGTAAGTGACAAGTGCTGAGCGCTTTGGTTCACTCGCTACGGCCTCTCGGACGATACCTGTTGTCTTGCCGGAACCTGCGCAGGCGACAATGATGTGATTATCGGACGGCAAGGGAGATATACTCCGGTATGTCGATAAGTTCATCGCTTTCAAAGAGATCAAGTGCGACGTCTGCCTTATTGTCCTTCATGTATTCAAGAAGTGCAGCTTCATCGTCACAGACAACTCCCAACAGCCGCTCAAGTTTTTCCTTCCCATTAGCCTGCATAAGCTGAGGTTCTAACGTTCTTAGTTCTGCTTCATCACTTAAGCACAGTGTGATGGCCTCTTCAGCCTCGTAGACAGCGTAGTTTTCACGTATACGAGCCGGCTTCCCGTCATTGTCGATCACTGCGCAAACGTCGAGTTTAAGTAGTTTGGCGATGTCCAGAAATCGTTTGAACGCCAATGAATTCACGGCAATCACCTCTACGCCGTCTTCAAGCGGCATGCGTCCATGCTGCTGCTTATAAGCTATTTGAACGAGCAATTCATCCGACGGCCCTTCTACCAATATCGAGCGCTCAGCAAGCACCATACGCAAGGTATTGTGACCCGGCAGGCGCATGAAATAGCGCTTCGTGTCTGCGGGAAGGTCGCTGAGCCGCACGCCTTTTTGTCCATCGAACATGATGGTGGAATCAATGCCAAGTTTGTTTAGCACGAAACTACTATGCGTTGTGACGATCAGCTGCTTACCGTTCGAACGGTCGGCAATGTGTTTTACCAACCTGTTGAGGTTGCTGTGTGAAAGGTGGTTTTCTGGTTCTTCAATCAGCAACACCTCGCACTTATCGTTTGCTTCCAAGGCAAGTTTGATCTTCACACTTGTCTGCTCACCTTTACCCACAAGCGAGATTGGCAAATCGTCGAGATGGGGGGTGATACTAGTTTCCCAGTTCGCTTTCGATGACATATCAAACGCCATTGAAGGCGTCCTGTCACTGACAATCCCTCGCTTCTTTGCAAGCTCTTCATTGATTGCAATCACGTTCTTATCTGCCTGGAACACTTCACGTAGTTGGCGGTACGATAGAGCCATATCCACCTGCTGTTTCATCGTCATGAAATCACGTGCCACGTCGAGAAAATACCTGTTTGCTGCATGGATATTGGTAAGAGAACTGGGATCAATCAGGGCTGGCCGCAACGGGGTCGTTCGTGGAGTCAGTATCTCAGAGTCTGACTCAAAATGTTTTCGTTTAATATCATTGGGTTGCGATGCGCCTGGCAAGTTGCTGAACGGAAGCCATGAAGAGCCAGGCGGTGGCACTGGCGATTGTTCGCTCAAAGTCCTTGGCGAGGCGGCGGTTTCGGTTGAGCCATGCAAAGGTACGTTCGACGACCCAACGCCGGGGTACGAGCTCGAAGCCTTTTGCTGTGTCCGAACGCTTGACGATTTCGAAGGTCCACTTGCCGATTTTCGTCAGTGCGGCTTCGAGTTTCGGCCCGGCATAACCGCCATCGGCGAACACATGACGCAGCCAAGGGAAGGAATGGCGGATTTCCTTGAGGACGGACGGAGCGCCATCACGATCCTGAATGTCGGCCGTATGAACGATGGCGCCGACGAGGAAGCCGCAAGTGTCGGTGAGGATGTGGCGCTTGCGTCCCTTGATCTTCTTGCCCGCATCATAGCCGGAAACTCCGCCACTTTCCGTGGTTTTGACCGATTGGCTGTCAAGCACGCCAGCCGTGGGCGAGGCTTCGCGACCCTCAGCTTCGCGCGCCGCCATCAGCAAGGTGTGGTTGATCGTCTGCCAAAGTCCGCTGTCGCGCCAAGCGTAGAAATAATGCTGCACGGTAGTCATCGGCGGGAACAGGCTTGGTGGCAGCATCCGCCAGGCGATCCCGCCGCGCAAAACATAGAACATCGCCTCGACGATCTGCCGGTAACCCCACTTCGCAGGACGCCCGCGTGCTTTGCGTGGCGGCAAAAGAGGCTCGATCAGCGCCCATTCGGCATCTGTCAAATCGCTTGGCAGTCGGCAATGTTTTCGGGCATGTTGTGCTCGGGTGATATCAGTCCACATCGTTGTATCCATGGTTGGTTTCGCAACCTCATGAATCACAACCAACTGATATCACTCAACTTCTTTTTCGGTCAGGCTCTCACCAGCAAAGTCCTTCCAGTCTATGTGGTAACATTCCACTGGTATCGTGTTCAGCCGATCTTTGTCAGCTATATACTCGCGATATTCCGCTGCATGTCGTTCATCGAGTTCAATAGTCATACGCACTCCGGGGCAATCCGAGCGCTTTGAGTTGTTCTCGCCCTTGTGCTTCGCAAGAGCTGG
The DNA here is from genome assembly GCA_963974065.1 of uncultured Hyphomicrobiales bacterium. Classification (GTDB taxonomy): domain Bacteria; phylum Pseudomonadota; class Alphaproteobacteria; order Rhizobiales. Next base: position 2,426 of record CAXBCI010000058.1, read on the forward strand.
ATCATTTGCGAAGTAGATCTCGATCAATATAGAAACCGGTTCCGGTGTCGCGCCGCTCTTAAGGGCATCTATGAATGCCCCCACAGATGGTTGGTGGAACAAAAATGGATGTAGCTCGTATCCTGCATCACGTCGGTTAAGCTGGCGAGTTAAAGCAAGGTTGATCGCTTCGAGTACAGTGGATTTACCCGTTTCGTTGTTACCGACGAGGATATTGAGACCTGGGCCAAAAGTAATTTCTGTATCTTCTAGACCTTTATAGTTTTTAACTACAACGCGCTCGATTATCATGTAGACTCCAAACGATGATCTGCCCGACTATGCAATGATTTAATCGCCAAGTCAGGCTTATATGGCCGGTTGAAGCATATGCCCGCCTGATCGAATCTGTCTATTGATGTTTTTTTGCTCTTACGCACACGTGGCCCGGTGCTTATTGATGGGCAGCCGATGTCCTCTTTGGGCCGGAATTGACACTCAGGTTCAGAAATTGAAGGTCTAAGAAGTGCACTCAGCCCTCATCAGACTCGTTTCGTCGGATGACAATTTGTTAGTGCTGAGCCGAGTTAATGATGGCCATAATGTTCTTGTCAGCTATCGCCGCGCCGCAACCGTATTGTCTTGGTTTTGGGGCCAAGTTGACCCATCACACCTTCAAGCCTCCGCCAAACCCCGCGCAGTCAGCGCGCTTCAACACCACCGCCAAGATCTTTCGCCGGCATTCGTGAGACAAACGACGAGATAGCCTTGACCTCCTCCGGGGTCAGGATCAACGGGGCGATCGGCGGCGGGCGGGCCGGATCGAAGGGCTTGGTAATGCCTTCAATCTGGGTGAAGGCCGGATGCGGGTTAATGGTCCAGAATTCGGGAAAACTGGTCGCCCATTTCGGCATGCTCTTCAAAGCCCCGAATGACGGCGTGGAGCCGATACCGCCAAAGGGATTGCGGCTGTCGATGACATGGCAGCGTCCGCAATGCTGCAGAGCCAGTTTCGATCCAAGATCGGCATCGCCTTCAATTTTCACTTTTTGCGCTTTGACAACTTTTCTCGCGCCCGGCGTAAACATCTGAGTGCCATCGGGTTTGAAACTTTCGATGGCCGAACGCCCCGGAACACTTTGCAGCCAGGCCTGCAGTGCGCTGATCTTTTCGCGGTGCTCGGGATCGCCCGACAGCACAGCGAGAAAATAGGGTTCACCTTCAGCTGAACTCAACACGGCGACACCCCCTTCCGCATTGGGCAGAAGGCTTGCCTCGCCCTCACCGCCCTCGGCCACCGCCTCAACACGAATTCTGGTTTTGAAGCGAAATCTTGGCATCAGATGCCGGACGAGGCCTGTATCAATCAGCCGTTGCGGCACAATCAGCCGCAGATCGGCCTGCTGTGCGCCCGCAGCCTGCGGCTTCTGCAGCCCTATAAACAGGATTGCGACTAATAGACGTCCTATCACGTGCCTGACAGGCATTTCCCTCTCCCGAGATTTTCGCTACACCTTACAACAAGACAGGCGACACTCAAATCTGTGGCTCAGCGACAGTGGTCCCTGTCAACAAAGGGAGAACATTATGGACAGCGAAGCTTTCAACATGTCCCTTCGCAAATTCCTGAAAAAGGTCGGCGTGACGTCGCAGCAGGAAATCGAGGAAGCGGTGCGGGCCGCGCGGGATGCAGGCAAGCTCGGCAAAGGTCCGTTAAAAGCGCGGATGGTGCTGACGCTGGACGGGGTCGATCTGGAACATGTGGTCGAAGGTGAGATCACGCTGACGGATGCTCAATGAGCGAACCGACACTGGAAGCGGTGCGTGCCGCTCTGGCCAGAATTATCGACCCTGCCAGCGGCAAAGATATCATCTCCACTGGCCAGGTTCAGGGACTTGGCGTCAATGGCGAGCGTGTCAGCTTCATTCTTGAAGTCGATCCCCAACGCGGATCGGCGATGGAGCCATTGCGCAGGGCTGCGGAAGAAGCGGCCAAATCCGTGCCCGGCATTGTCGCGGTGAATGTCGTCATGACCGCACATGCCGGCGAAGGCCAGGCAAAGACGACACCCCCTGCCACCAAAGGCGCGCCGCCGGGATTTCCAATCAAGCCGCCCAAACCGCTTGAAGGCCAGTCGAAACGGGTTCCGGGTGTTGACCGGATCATCGCAATTGCCTCGGGCAAGGGCGGCGTCGGCAAATCCACCGTCGCAGCAAATCTGGCGGTGGCGCTGGCAGCGCAGGGCAAACGGGTCGGCCTGCTGGATGCCGATGTTTATGGCCCCAGCCAACCACGCATGCTGGGAGTGTCTGGACGGCCCTCCAGCCCCGATGGCCACATCATTCTGCCGCTGCGCAACCACGGCGTGACGCTGATGTCGATCGGATTGATGACCGCCGAGGACGAAGCGGTGGTGTGGCGCGGACCGATGCTGATGGGCGCTTTGCAACAGATGCTCGGCCAGGTGCAATGGGGCCGGCTGGATGTGCTGCTGGTCGATCTGCCGCCGGGAACCGGCGATGTGCAGATGACGCTTTGCCAGAAGGCGGAAGTGGATGGGGTGGTGATTGTCTCGACACCTCAGGACATTGCCCTGATTGATGCGCGCAAGGGCATCGACATGTTTCAGAAAATGAACACGCCGATCCTCGGCATCATCGAAAACATGTCATCCTTTGTCTGCTCGACCTGCCAGACCGTGCATCACCCGTTCGGCCATGGCGGCGCAAAGGCAGAAGCTGAAAAGCTTGGTGTCCCTTTCCTTGGAGAAATTCCGCTGGATCTGGACATCCGGATTGCCAGCGACGGCGGCGCACCGATTGTGGCGTCCAAACCCGATAGTCCGCAGGCAAGGGCATTCTGGGAGGTTGCCGAAAACCTGCTGAACACGGACGCGCTGAAATGATCATCGGGCAGCCTGATCCGAACACACCACAGTTTCCGCCGATGTTCCGGGGCGAGTCGCTGCGCGCCGACCTTGACCCCTTCGCAAAGGCGATCTCGGCAGCAATGCGCGGGATTGATCCGGGCCTGATTGTCTGGTCTGAAGACAGGACCATGGCCAGAGCAGCCCTGGTGCTGGCACCCGAAGAGGTGCTGGAAAAGGCAATCGGCGTTGTATTTGCCGCCGAATTGGGCCTCGCCGACAGTGTTGGCGCGCTGGCCCCGCCGGAAGTTGCGGTGCATTTCAGATGGCCGGACCGGATCAAGGTCAATGGAGCGCTGTGCGGACGCCTCAGAGCGGCGGCTTCGACAACCACACCCGGCGCGGAGCCGGACTGGCTGGTGCTGGCCGTTGAAATGCCGCTGCTGCCAGTGGGCAGCCGCGAGCCGGGCCAAAGCCCTGATGAAACCACATTGCTTGAAGAGGGATGTGGAGAGATCACGTTTTGCGAGCTGATTGAAAGCTGGTCAAGACACACACTGGTCTGGATCAACCGTTATATGGATGATGGCTTTGCACCGCTGCACGCGGCCTGGCGGGCAAAATGCGACACTCTTGGCGAAGTGGTGCAGAGCCCGCGCAAAGGTGTTTTCATGGGGCTTGATGAATTGGGCGGCATGCTGATCAAAAATGAAAGCGGCACAAACATCATACCCCTGACCGCTATATTGGAGGCAAAAGCGTGAAACTCGCCCGAACCATCCGTTTCGACGAATCTGATCTCAACGTGTTTGAAACCACAACGGAACTGGATGAGTGGGCGCTGTCAGGCGCTTTTGAGTTTTCCAACTGGACAGAAGCCGATCTGACCGGCAAGGCCAGACAGGCGTTTGCCAATGGCTGGCTTGGCCTGGAGAGTTTCGGCAGATCCACATTTGTCGCCGTGACGACAATCAGCGAACGCGAATATCAGGACCTGATCGACCGGCTGTCGGTGCATTTCGTTCAGCGCTACGGTGCCCCAAGCCTCGAGGCGGCGCGCGGGCCCGCCACTGAGGAAATCGACCATATGCGCCAGATGTGCGAAGACCATGAAGACAATACGCTGCTGATCGTCGAACGCGAGCTGGTCGATACGGGCGTGAAGGAGCGTTTCCGGGTTCTGAAACCGCAGGATGCCGATCTCTCCCAGTTCGCTGTCCATGGCGACATCGAATAAAGCCCGGCCGGGCGCAACATGAGACCTGCCGGACGTTGATATTCTGATTCCGATCAGACTGATAAATGTTTGATATTAATCCAGAAACCCTAACTCAGCGAGCATACGAATATGCTTCTCAGAGACCCAGCATCTTTTTGATCTGGGCTGCATCGGTAGAGCCTCCCGCAAAATCATCAAAAGCTTTTTCAGTCACATGAATGATGTGATCTGCGATGAAAGGCGCACCTTCTGCGGCACCCTGTTCGGGGTGCTTCAGGCAGCACTCCCACTCCAGAACCGCCCAGCTGTCATAATTATATTTCGCCAGCTTTGAAAAAATCCCGGCAAAATCCACCTGACCATCGCCAAGCGAACGGAACCGCCCTGCCCGGTTTTCCCAAGACTGATAGCCGGAATAAACGCCTTGGCGGCCATCAGGATTGAACTCCGCATCCTTGACGTGAAACGCCGATATCCGCTCGTGATAAATGTCGATGAAGGCAAGATAATCCAGTTGCTGCAGCAAAAAGTGCGATGGATCGTAATTGATCATGCAGCGCTTGTGGCCTTTGAGCTGTTCCAGAAACATTTCAAAGGTGACGCCGTCAAACACATCTTCGCCGGGATGAATTTCATAGGCGACGTCGACGCCGTGATCCTCGTAAACATCGAGGATCGGCTTCCAACGCCGCGCCAGTTCAGCAAAGGCTTCTTCAATCAGACCGGCCGGGCGCTGCGGCCAGGGATAGATGTAGGGAAACGCCAGAGATCCGGGGAATGACACCGACACATCCAGACCGAGATTGCGCGAGGCCACCGCAGTCTTCTTCATCTGGTCGACGGCCCATTCCTGCCGCGCTTTCGGATTGCCGTGAACCGCCGCCGGCGCAAATGCGTCGAACTGGCTGTCATAGGCCGGATGCACTGCGACCAGCTGGCCCTGCAGATGGGTCGACAATTCGGTAATCTCCACACCGGATTGCGCGCAGATACCTTTCACCTCATCACAATAGGTTTTGGACTCCGCCGCCTTGTCCAGATCGAACAGAGACCCGACAAAGGTCGGTATCTGCACGCCTTTATAGCCAAGATCGGCGGCCCATCTTGTGATGTTCGGCAAAGTGTTGAAGGGTGCCGCATCTCCGGCAAATTGCGCCAGAAAAATCGCCGGGCCTTTAATTGTCGTCGCCATTCCAAACTCCTGAATTTCTGTTAGCCGGATTCAATAGACCAAGAGAAACATCAAACAATGATCACTACAAGTCGCTGTGCTAAGGATCGTTGATCTGCCGTCCGGGAAATGACAACTTTATCAAATAACCGGGCGTCCGTATGAACTGAAATTCCGGGAAAATACCGATGTCGTGGCAACCTGCGATCTGGACTCGAATGAAACACCTGGCGCGCACCGCGCCGGGTCTTTCCGCTGCCTTTGTGATCGTGACCGCGCTGGTTCTGTTTTTGTCAATCCGTCTCGTGGTTTCCACGCTCTACTGGAACCAGCATAGAAACGAACCCATTCAACCCTGGATGACGCTGAATTACGTGTCCCGCTCCCACTCAATTCCGAAAGATTATCTGGAAACTGCCCTGGATCTGCCCGAAGATCTGCGGAAACGGGCTTCACTGACTGAATTGGCGGCGCGGCGGGACCAGAGCGTTGCCGTTCTTACCGCAGAGATGTCTGCGATCATTGCGGCATACCATGAGGCGGAACTGCGACAGGCTGAGCCATGATCGATTGGGTGCTTGGCCTTCTGCCTCAATATGGCATTTTCGCGCTTTTCTGTCTGACGTTCGTCAGTTGTCTTGGAATTCCAATTCCTTCAAGTTTCGCGCTGCTGTTGGCTGGGTCTTTTGCGGCGGTCGGAGATTTTGACCTCGTCGCTGTGCTCAGCGCGGGCTTGTCCGGTGCCATTGCCGGAGACCAGGCCGGTTATCTTCTGGGCCGCTGGAAAGGCCGTGCCGTGCTGGAATATGCCAGTGCGCGTCCCTGGCTTAAAACGCAAATCAGGGATGCCACAGGGTTCAGCGCGCGCCGGGGTGTCTGGGCGGTGTTTTTCTCCCGCTGGCTTGTCAGTCCGCTTGGGCCCGCGATCAATCTGCTGTCCGGATCCTTGCCTATGGCGTGGTGGGGCTTTGCGCTGGCCAGCATGGCTGGCGAGTTAGTCTGGGTGGGCATGTATGCCGGGCTTGGTTACGCCTTCAACACACAGATTCAGCTGATCGGCGACATTCTGGGCAACACGGCGTGGTTACTGGCCGCGCTTCTGATCCTGGTCCTGCTTGGACGCCGCATTCTCAGACATATGAACCATGCAGATATGAAGCGCTCCTGAGCGGTTCATGAGTTCGCATCGCGTTTTGCGATCCAATCGTGATCGGGATGATTTTTAAAGCGCCATTTCCGCAACGGCCCGGCCATGACATTGAGATAATACATCTCATAGCCATAAGGGCTGCCGCAGGGGTGATGGCCTTTCGGCACCAGCACAACATCACCGTTGGAAACCGCCATGGTTTCATCGAGGCTGCCATCTTCGGTGAACACACGCTGAATGCCGTAGCCCTGTTCTGGGTTGAGCCGGTGATAATAGGTCTCTTCCAGATAGGTCATGTCCGGAAAATTGTCTTCGTCATGACGGTGTGGCGGATAGGACGACCAGTTGCCCTGTGGCGTGAACACTTCGGTGACCAGCAGGCTGTCGGCAATGTCCCGCTCTTCCATTGCAATTGGATGGATGAACCGTGTGTTGGCACCCTTGCCGCGCTCTTCAAAGCCGATGTCTGAGATGCGCTGCGCGGGATAGTTGCCCTTGCCGGGGGCGCTGCATACCGCCAACTCGCAGCGGGTGGTCGCGGTAGCGGACCAGTCCTGACCATTGGGTATATAGACGCAATGCGGCTTGCTGCGTTCAAAGACACTCATCCGCTCGCCCAACTCGCCGAAGTCCTGTCCGGCGCCGGAGATGGCGGCCTTGCCTTCCACCAGAACCAGAATGATTTCGCGGTCGCCGGTGTGTTCTGAAACACTGTCTCCCGGCTCCAACCTGTGCAAGGCAAAGCCGACATAGCCCCAATCCGCGCTTTGCGGCGTGATATCGTGCACCTTGCCGGAGGTGCCCTGGGGTTTGATATGCAGTTTTGCCATGCGTGTTGTCCTTGGAGCGGTTCAGTTTTCGTTGATGACTGTGGCCTGCCCGGACGCGCGCCGGGCCTCATCCCAGAGCCGGCATAGCCGGTCATAACGCCTTGCCATTTCTTCGATGGCCTCTTGATCGGTCAATGCCGAGCCGAACCACTGCCTTGCCACATCGGCGAAAATGGTTCTGCCAACAGCAAATCCCTTCACCAGCGGATAAGAGGCTGCGATGGCAAAGCTTTCTGCCAATTCAGTTTCCGGCGCATCAAGACCGAGAATAACAATGCCGCGCACATGCGGATCATTGCTGGAGATGGCATCGCAGGCCGCTGTCCAGGCCGCCTTGCTGCGCATCGGCTCCAGTTTCCACCAGTCCGGAAACACGCCAAGCTGATAAAACCGGTTGATGATTTCGGCGTTCGTGGCATCGCTCACCGGGCCAACTTTCGAGGGTATCACCTCCAGCAGAAATTCAAGTCCATTGTTGCGGACAGCTTCCGCCAACCTCACAATTGTAGCTTCCTGACTGGCCTTCATCGCAGCGCCATCATCCGGGTGATAGAAACACAGCACCTTGACGACCTGCTCGCGTGGCCACTCGGCCAGAGCCGTGCCGTAGTCGAGGCCCAATTCGTCCTCAAGTTCCAAAGGGCGGGATCCCGGCAGTTCCACCGGCCGGCCGATCCACAATCCCGAACCGCTGGCTGCATAGAGCGCATCGCGCCCAAGCCTGTTATCACACAGAATTCCGTAGCCGTGACGGCCTTCAGCGACCCTATGCGCGGCTCTGAGACATAGTTCTTTGAAAGCGCCGATTTGAGAATCGTCTGCATTGGCGTCCCGGGCGATATCTTCCAGCTGCGAACGGTGGTCGAATGCGAAAACACGGATTTCCGGCCATTCGCCAACCCGGTTTGTCGACCAGTGGATCTGCTCCAGCGCCTGATCCTTGCGCAGCGCCGGATTGCGCACACCGTGCTCGAAGAAGAACTGCAATTCCTCCCAACTGGGATAGGCCGGGGCGCAGCCATGACGCGATACGGCGAAGGCGCCGCAGGCATTGGCATATTTCAACGTTGTCGGCCAGTCTTCATCAGTCAGCCAGCCTTTCAGCAGGCCGGACATGAACCCATCGCCCGCGCCCAGCACGTTGAAAACGTCGATCGGAAAGCCGGGACCGGACAAGCCGTCATCCAGACTTTTCGCAATCGCCCCATCAAACGCCACAGCGCCCATCGGGCCGCGCTTGCAAACCAGCGTTGCTGAAGACACCTGGCGCACGGCGTTCAGAGCCATCAATGTATCGGTGCTGCCACCGGCGATATGAAATTCTTCCTCGGTTCCAACGATCAGATCAAACAGATGCAGCGTCGACATCAGTTTCTGCGTCACCTTGGCAGAGGCGATAAAACGGCTTTCGCCCTCGCCGTGACCGGCCAGGCCCCACAGATTGGGACGGAAATCGATATCAAGCGCGGTTTTCAGACCCTTTTCACGGGCAATGCGCAAAGCTTTCAGCACTGCCGCCTCGGTCTGCGGGTTGGATAAATGCGTGCCCGTCACAGTGACGCAGCGCGCCCGGCCGATAAAGTCCGGGTCAATATCGGCTTCGCACAGCGCCATATCCGCGCAATTCTCGCGGTAGAAGATCAGGGGGAACTGCTCCTGATCGCGAATTCCCAGCAGAACCAGAGCTGTCAGCCTTTCCGGATCGGTGACAATGCCGCCGGTCTCGACCCCTTCAGCGGCGAGCGTCTCGCAGATAAACCGGCCCATATGTTCATTACCCACCCGTGTGATGAGTGCCGATTTCAGACCGAGCCGGGCTGTTCCGACTGCCATGTTGGTTGGTGAGCCACCGACATATTTGTTGAAGGAGCGCATGTCCTCAAGACGGCCGCCGATCTGTGCCCCGTACAAATCCACCGACGAGCGCCCTATGGTGATGACGTCGAGCATTGATGTCCCCTTCCGCTGCCTTTGACACAGAGCTAAAGCATTCGGCCGTTACTGCCCAATATCAGATTTGAGATGAATCCCTCAAAACCGCCCTCGTCCGTCTAACCTGCCATGCGGGCAGCTGCTGTTTCCGCGGCGGCTTTGCGGATGTTCTGGCTGTGCATGACAATCACCGTCAGCACGATTACGGCGACGCCCTGGTGCAGAACGCCGGCCCAGAGCGGCACTGCCAGCAGCAGTGTGGTGATGCCGATGACAGCCTGAATGCTGACGACCAGCACTACAATCTTTGCAGTTGTGCCTGCAATCCCGGTTTCGCGAAAGCCGATCTGAAACAGGTGAAACACCGCCAGCGCGAGCAGCAGATATGCCAGCATACGATGGGTGAACTGCACAGTCTGGATATTCTCAAACAGGTTCAGCCATCCGCCCGGCGCGTCACTGAGCAGGCCTGATGGGACAAAGCTGCCATCCATTAAAGGCCAGGTGTTGTAAGTCAGACCCGCATCCAGCCCGGCGACCAGACCGCCGGCAAACAATTGCAGAAACAACAGCACCAGCAGCAGCCGCGACACCAGGAAAACATCGCCGGAGACATATTGATATCGTCCAACTGACGCCGGACCACGTAATCCGCGCGCGATCCAGAAGGTTGCTGCGAAAATGAAGAAGGCCAGCGTTGCGTGAGTGGCGAGCCGGTACTGGCTGACATCGACACGCTCCGACAGACCGGAAAACACCATCCACCAGCCGACAAAACCCTGCAGCCCGCCAAGCGCAAATAAAACCATCAATTTCGGGTAAAGCGGCTTGGGGATGGCTTTGCGCCAGGCAAACCAGACAAAGGGCAGCAGGTAGACGAGCCCGATCAGCCTGCCGAAAAATCGGTGCCCCCATTCCCACCAGTAGATGAACTGGAATTCAGCAAGGGACATGCCCTTGTTCTGCAGTTGATATTCCGGGATCTGCCGGTATTTTTCAAATTCCTGAAGCCAGCTTGCTTCGCTCAAGGGCGGAATTGCACCGAGCAGCGGTTTCCACTCAGTGATTGACAGGCCGGAATCGGTCAACCGGGTTACACCACCGATAATCACCATGATGAAAATCAGAAAACAGATCAGGTACAGCCAGAGCCGGATTGCGCCGGTATTCTGTCCGGCGGAATCGACACTGGTGGTTTGCGCGGAAACTGTCATTTGCATTTGCACGAGGGTCTGGACTCAATTAGGAGGTTGAATTGGTGAGCTTGATTTT
>CAXBCI010000059.1:0-10618 GCA_963974065.1 uncultured Hyphomicrobiales bacterium
ATATATGAAAATCAGCACCGCAAAAGCCGACAGGTAGGAACCGATCGAAGAGACGAAGTTCCAGCCGGCCATCGCGTCGGGATAATCAACGTAACGGCGCGGCATACCTGCCATGCCAAGGAAATGCTGCGGGAAGAAAATCAGGTTCACCGAAATAAAGGTGACATAGAAATGCAGCTTGCCGATGGTTTCATTATACATCAAGCCCGACATTTTCGGGAACCAGTAATACCATGCGGCGAAAATCGCGAAAACCGCTCCCAGCGATAACACATAGTGGAAATGTGCTACCACAAAATAGGTATCATGCAAGGACCGGTCGAGGCCGGCATTGGCCAGTTGAACGCCGGTCACACCGCCCACAGTGAACAGGAAGATGAACCCCAATGCCCACAACATCGGGGTGCGGAAATCAATCGAGCCGCCCCACATCGTGGCAATCCATGAAAAGATCTTCACCCCGGTTGGAACAGCGATGACCATGGTTGCGAACACAAAATAGGCCTGTGTGTCGACGTCCAGACCGACGGTGAACATGTGGTGGGCCCAAACGATGAACCCCACTACACCAATGGCAACCATCGCATAGGCCATCCCAAGATACCCGAAAATCGGTTTCCGGGAGAAAGTCGAAATCACGTGGCTGATGATACCAAAACCCGGGAGAATGAGAATATACACCTCCGGATGACCGAAGAACCAGAACAGATGCTGGAACAGGATCGGATCCCCGCCGCCTTCAGGAGAAAAGAACGTGGTTCCGAAGTTTCGGTCTGTCAGCAGCATGGTGATGGCGCCGGCCAGCACTGGCAGGGCCAGCAACAGCAGGAACGCAGTGATCAGCACCGACCAGGCAAACAGCGGCATTTTGTGCAGTGTCATGCCCGGAGCACGCATGTTGAAAATGGTCGTAATGAAATTAATCGCACCGAGAATTGACGAGGCGCCCGCCAGATGCAGTGACAGTATTGCAAAATCCATCGCCGGGCCGGGCTGACCGGATGTGGACAGCGGCGGATAAAGGGTCCAGCCGCCACCGACACCGTTTGCACCGGGAGGGCCTTCGACAAACATGGAGGTTATAAGCAGGATCAGCGACGGCGGCAGAAGCCAGAACGAGATGTTGTTCATGCGTGGAAACGCCATATCCGGCGCGCCGATCATGATCGGAACAAACCAGTTGGCAAAGCCGCCAATGAGGGCTGGCATAACCATGAAGAAAATCATGATCAGGCCGTGGCCGGTAGTGACCACGTTGTAGACATGCGGGCTGCCGAAGATCTGCATGCCCGGTTCCTGCAATTCCATGCGCATGGCAACGGACAGAGCGCCGCCTAAAATGCCCGAGAAAATCGCAAAGATCAGATACATCGTTCCGATGTCTTTGTGGTTCGTCGAATAGACGTAGCGGCGCCAGCCGGTTGGGTGGCCGTGGGCGTCTGCATGTGCTGCGGTGCCTGCCATATGTCCAAGTCTCCTATCTGCATCTGCCGGTCCTTGAGCAAGGCCCCGGCTGGCCCTTTCGGGCCCTTACTCGTGTTTCGTCAAATTCCCGTCCGCACTGCGCAAAGATCTAGCGCTGTGCGAGTTTTTTCTGTTCTTCCAGAAGCCCTGCCAGCATGTCGTTGGCACCTTCAACATCATCGGCAGCCATGGTTGCCCATTGCTGGAACTGATCGTCACTGACGACACGGATCGCAATCGGCATGAAGGCATGCAAGACACCGCAAAGCTCGGAACACTGGCCGTAATAGATGCCCTCGCGTTCTGCCTTGAACCAGGTCTCGTTCAGGCGGCCGGGCACGGCATCCATTTTCAGACCCATGGACGGCATGGCGAAGGAATGCAGCACGTCTGCAGCCGTCACCTGAACCCGAATGACCTTGCCGACGGGGACAACAATTTCATTGTCAACCGCCAGAAGACGCGGATCGTTGGGGCCGCGCTCATCATCCTGCAGCATGTAGGAATCAAAGGCGATGTCATTATTGTCAGGATATTCATAGCCCCAATACCACTGGTAGCCGGTCGCCTTTATGGTCATTTCCGCTTCCGGAATTTCCAGCTGATTGTAGAGCAGACGGAAAGAGGGAACGGCCAGAACCACCAGAATCAGAACCGGTACCACCGTCCAGACAATTTCAATTATTGTATTATGTGTGGTTTTGGAGGGCGTCGGATTGGCGTTCGAATTGAACCGCACAGCGCAAATTATCAGCAGGGCCAGGACCAACACCACAATCGGAACGACAATCCACAAGGTGAATGTGTTGAATGAATTGATCTGTTCCATGACCGGCGAAGCGGCTTCTTGAAAAGTGACCTGCCAGGGTTTTGGCTGCGCAACAGAGGCTGCAGAAAATCCGAGTGAACCGGCAACGCCAACAACTGAGATTGTCGCATGCCGCTTTGCCAATTTCGAAAGCGCGGATGCACTGCGCTTCAATTTCATCATGATGACAACCTTTTGCCAGTTTGCATTTGCGTGTGACGCCGCAGCAATCGCGACTCTATTTCAACTGATTACCGCAGTGTCCGGCGATGATCCATCCTTACAGGCAGAAAAAAGCTGAAACTGTCTTCCAATTTCCGCCCCCATATACGAGGCTTGCCATGCCGTGTCGAGAAGAACTTATGTCCAAACCCTGTAACGTTTTTTCATCTCACCATCAACCATTCAGCAAAATAGAAACCGACCGACCGGGACAACATCAGGTCCGGACCAGTTCGGCCTGCACACTGAAAGACCAGGTCCATTCAAAAAATTCTATCTGTGACAGAATATCGCCCGAATCCTCAGACACCAGATGACATCAGCCAATCTCGTCAGTCGCGGCATCCATTCGATTAAATTCGCGTAACAAACAGCGATTTCGACCGGATTCAGGGATCCGACAGGCTTGGCGGAGCTCTGCATTGCTTGACAGTGTGTCACGCTCTGCTAGGGACTTTACACCTTTGGTCAATCGAGATGGGATACCATGCAGGTTTCTTTCCGCCCTTTGTCAACTTTACCGGTTTTGGCTGCGTTAGTTCTGGGCAGCTTTCTACTGGCTGCATTCCCAGTCAGTGCGCAGCAGGTTCAGACCCCTTACGCTGACTGGACCATGCGGTGTGAAACACCACCGGGAGCCCAGGGCCAGCAATGTGCGCTGATGCAATATGTCGCCGCTGAGGACCGGCCCAATGTCGGCCTAAGTGTGATTGTTCTGAAAACCGCCGATGGCAAGGCAAAACTGCTGCGCGTCATTACGCCGCTGGGCGTTCTGCTGCCATCTGGTCTGGGTTTGAAGATCGATGATGAAGATGTCGGCCGCGCCGGTTTCGTGCGTTGTGTCTCGGAAGGCTGTCTGGCGGAAGTCATCATGGAAGATGAGTTGCTGGACAAGCTGCGCGGCGGTGAACAAGCGACCTTTATTGTCTTCGAGACGCCCGAAGCAGGCATCGGCATCCCGATTTCCCTGTCCGGTTTCAGCGCCGGCTACGACGCCCTGCCCTAATGAGTTTGCCGCAAACCTCCAGTTTTTTTGAAGGCCTGGACCTGGATGCCCTGGCGACGAAACGCCGCATCGGTGATGCTCTGAGCGGAGCGGATGATGGTGAATTGTTTGCAGAATATCGTCAGCAGGAAAGCCTGAGTTTCGACAATGGCCGCCTGAAAAGCGCAACATTCGATGTGGATCAGGGCTTTGGATTGCGCAGCGTCTGCGGTGAAGCTGTCGGCTATGCCCATTCCAGTGAGCTGTCCGATGCGGCGCTGGCCCGCGCGGTCGAGGCGGTAAGCGCTGTCGGCAAGGGCTATTCAGGCCACTATGCCGATGCGCCATTGCGCACCAACCAAAAACTTTATGGCGATGACAATCCGCTGAGCACGCCGCAATACAGCGAGAAGCTTGCCCTGCTGGAAACTGTCGATGCCTATGCGCGCGACAGCGGCAGCGATATTGCCCAGGTCTCTGCAAGCCTTGCCGCCAGCTGGCAGATCGTGAAAATACTGCGCGCCGATGGCCATCTGGTGGAAGATATCCGGCCGATGCTGCGTTTCAATGTCTCGGTGATTGCCCGGGACGGTGCGCGCCAGGAGACAGGGTCCTTCGGATTTGGCGGGCGCGACGGGTTTGATGCCTTTATCAATGAAGACGCCTGGAAGGCCGGCGTCGACGATGCCATACGCCAGGCCCGTGTCAATCTGACGGCCGAGGCTGCGCCCGCAGGGGAAATGGATGTTGTGCTGGGATCAGGCTGGCCCGGCATTTTGCTGCATGAAGCTGTCGGCCATGGCCTGGAAGGTGATTTCAACCGCAAGGGCACGTCAGCCTTTGCCACGCTCATGGGCGAGCAGGTTGCCTCCAGGGGCGTAACCATCGTCGATGACGGCACTCTTGCCGCACGGCGCGGCTCGCTGACCATCGATGATGAGGGCACGCCAACATCCCGGACGGTTCTGATTGAGGATGGCAAACTGGTTGGCTACATGCAGGACCGCCAGAATGCGCGTCTGTCAGGTGTTGCTCCAACCGGGAACGGGCGCCGCCAATCCTACGCCCATGCGCCGATGCCGCGCATGACCAATACCTGTATGCTGGGCGGCCAGGACGCGCCGGAAGAGATAATTGCCTCACTGAAAGACGGGCTTTATGCGGTTTCGTTCGGTGGTGGCCAGGTCGATATCACATCGGGAAAATTCGTGTTTTCCTGCACCGAAGCCTACCGGGTCAAAAACGGCAAAATCGGCGCGCCCGTGAAGGGTGCCATGCTGATCGGCAATGGACCGGATGCGATGCGGCGGGTCTCGAAGATCGGCAATGACATGCAGCTTGATCGCGGCGTTGGCACATGCGGAAAAGCCGGCCAATGGGTTCCCGTTGGCGTTGGACAGCCAACGTTGCGGATAGATGCAATTACTGTCGGCGGAACCCAAGCCGCAAAGCAATAGACAACTTACGGGACGAGCGGTTGATTGCCTGCACCTGACGTGCAGTCCCGACGGCAATGATAGCCGTCATGTGCGCTTTCCCGTGGCCGGTTGCACCAGGCGTCAGATCTGTTTCACCATCCATCGTCCGGCCAGCGGATAGCCGTCTTCAAGCGGACACCGGAGTGCCGATGCTGACCGTCAGCCAGAAAACGAGTCCGCTGTGTGGCTCAGGCGCCGCGAACCAGTACACCCACCAGCATCACCACATAGGCGACCAGCAGAATTTCGAACACGTTGCCCGAAACCACAGGAATGGTGATCCCCAGATAGCGCGCGACCACCACCAGAGCAAACAGGACAACAGAAATTATGAATACAGGAAAGGAAGGACTGGTCAGTCTCATGATTTTCAACTCCAAACGATTCTGCTGGAGTATGCCAGTGCCAGACTGATTGTGTAAACCTGTTCTAACTACGATCAAATTCAGCTGATACATCTTTCAGATAGTGCTCGATCCGACGGGCATTCACACCCAAATCGCTGCTGCCCAGCAGGCTTTGCGACAGCAGGGCAAAGCCTGCTCTGTCTTGCCCGGTTGGAAACACTTCCAGATCAATGATGTCAGGAAAGCTGAGGCGCGGCGACAAGACTTCGAAACGGATTTTTCTCGCAGCATCATTGCGTGCCGTCACCGTGACCAGCGAGGCATTGCGTGACTTTGCAGGAACGCCCGCTTCGCCACCGGCTTGAATATGCGATGCGAACCATTGAAACAGCTCGTCAGCATCTGCCGCCACAACGGGGCTCGTATGGGTCGGCACCGCTGCCCTGCAATA
This sequence comes from uncultured Hyphomicrobiales bacterium, assembly GCA_963974065.1. Lineage (GTDB taxonomy): Bacteria > Pseudomonadota > Alphaproteobacteria > Rhizobiales. The sequence goes on from CAXBCI010000059.1 coordinate 5,756, forward strand.
GCGCTCATCCGGCGACATATCCGGGCAGGCCAACGCCCAATTCGGCGTCGGCCTGCCCGGCCAGTCCTGCAATTGCAGAGGTTCAATCTGATTCAGCCGGCGCCACAGCTGTTCCGGGCCTACAAGCAGCAGGACAACGACCAACGCCCCGACGAGCAGGAGGATTGCAAGAAAGATTTTCACCGGATGGACCAGCCTTTACTGTGAACGGGGCACAATCCTGAACAACCCGCCATTCTGCTCGTCTGTCAGAAACCAGATATTGCCATCTGCATCCACATCGACGTCGCGGATACGTCCCCAGCGCGACATGTCCCATTGTTCTTCGTTGATGACTTTCGCAACCGGTCCGCTGAGATCAATTTCAAGGCGGGCGATCAACTTGTCTTTCAGAGCCCCGACAAAGGCATTGCCGTTCCAGCTGTCAATGCCGGACTGTCCATAAAAGGCGAGACCGGAGGGCGCGATTGAGGGATCCCAGTAATATACCGGCTGCTCAAGGCCCTCGGCGCTGGTTCCGCGGCCTATCCTGCGACCGGAATAATGCCGTCCATAGGAGATTTCCGGCCATCCGTAGTTTTTTCCAGCTTCCGGCCGGTTCAGCTCATCTCCGCCGCGGGCGCCATGCTCAACGGTCCAGTACCGGCCAGTTTGCGGATCAATCGCGGCACCTTGCTGATTGCGATGACCAATCGACCACAGCTCAGGCAGGGCATCGGGATCGTCCAGGAAAGGATTGTCCTGGGGGATCGATCCGTCCGGCCAAATCCGAACTACGGAGCCGGCATGGTCGCGCTTGTCCTGCGCCCGGTCATCTTCGCCGCGGTCGCCAATAGTCACGAACAGAGTTCCATCCGGTGCGAATGTCAGGCGGGAGCCGAATTGGCGGTTGTTTGTTGTCTTGATATTCTGGCGGAAAATGACTTCCTGCTGGTCAAGCTGACCTGTCAGGCCATCTTGAGTGAAACGGGCGCGCATCACCGCTGTTCCAGCCCCTCCTTTGCCAGGGTCGGCAAAAGACAGATAAATCAAACGATTATCGGAAAAACCCGGATCAAGGGCGACATCCAGCAGGCCCCCCTGCCCGACATTATAAACTTCCGGCACACCCGCGATGGGCGGCCCCAATTCTGCGTTGCGCGCCAGTCTCAGCCGTCCGGGACGTTCTGTCACCAGAATTGTTCCATCCGGCAGGAAGCTCATGCCCCACGGGTTTTCCAGACCCAGCACAACGGCAACGACATCGACCCTGGCGGCTTCGGTGGAAAATGAGCCTGACCAGCGCTCCAGCGCCTGCTGGTCGAAAATTGTTGTCGATGCAGCCTCGACAGGTCGCGAAATTTGCAGGGCGCCGGCCAGAATAATCAGGCCGAGGAATCCATGTATCATCCGCATTTTCGCATCCATTGCAGCGCTCCGCTTAACTCAGTCAATCAAAATGGACATGGGGCACCACCATCGGGTCGACAAGGGAAGAATATCTTCGCCATCGCAGCCATGGAGGGTTTGCGCCTCAACTGGAGGGGCGCAAACCCGGTCAAATAAATCAACGCAGCGGAACAACGATCTATTCGGGGAATTTTGATCGCATTCTTTCCCGCACCCGCAGGCGTTCCGGCTTCTGCTCCCGGTAGGTCTGGCGCAAAAGCAAGGCGACTGCAAAGGCCATGCAACACAAGACGAGTGTCAGCAGAACAGACAGAAGACCTGCCTCGGTCAGACCCATTACGGACCCCATGGCAACGAGTTGAGACGGCATGACATGACCTTTCAATACTGGTGAGACCTGTCGGGATGATGAAACGCAAAACCGGCCGGACAGCGGATAAATTGCGGCAACCGCGTGATTTTTCGTTAATTTTTAATCAATTACACAACAATCCGGAAGGTCCGGGCAAAGGTCTGGCCGCTCCGAAATTTCTAGAGCGTTTCATGGTTACCTTGAAGCGCCCTAGAACGGCAGCGTTGCAGAAAAGCTCAGACGCTTTCCACCGTGCGGATGAAACAGCGACAGGGTCTCGGCGTGAAGCTGCAGACGCGGCGCGCGCGCAAAGGTTTCTGCCGGCGCATAAAAAGCATCTCCCAGGATCGGATGTCCGATGGCGAGGCAGTGAACCCGGAGCTGATGTGAGCGGCCGGTTTTGGGATAAAGTGCGATGCGAGTTGCATCCTGCTCGCGTGCCAGTACGCAAAAGCCGGTCTGCGCCGCTTTTCCCGTGGTCCAGTCGACTTTCTGCAGCGGCCGGTTCGGCCAGTCGCAGATGAGCGGCAGATTGATCTGTCCGGAAGCGGTCACCACCGTTCCCGCCACCCTCGCAACATACCGCTTTTCAATGTGACGCCGTTCAAATTGCAGGCCGAGATGTCTCTGTGCGGCGGTATTCATGGCAAACACCATGACGCCGGAGGTGTCGAGGTCGAGCCGGTGCACCAGCAGCGCCTGCGGAAATTTGGCTTTTACCCGGGCCTCCAGGCAATCGGCGTGATGGCCGGCTTTGCCGGGCACGCTCAACAATCCGGACGGCTTATCCACAAGCAGCAGATGCTGATCCTGATGCAGGACCTGCAAGCCGGTGTCCGGCGGCGGTGAATAATGGAATTCCGGTAGCATGGACGTAACTGTTTCTGCTGAAAGCCAAGCGACCTGATAAACGCGTTTGCAAAGTCCGGCAAGCGCTGCCAGGCGGCTGAAGATTAGGGTCTGGACACAATTAGGAGGTTGAGTTGTCCTTTCACGCGTCGAATTCCATCCTATATGGTAACAGTTCTGCAAATCCGGGCAGCACAGAGTGTGAAAGGAAACGGTATGACGGACAAATTGGACGAAGCGGCACGCAGCGCAGCACTGAGCGCCTTGTCCGGCTGGGACCATGACGCGGCGCGCGACGCCATTGGCAAAAAATTCGTCTTCAAGGATTTTGTCCAGGCATTCGGCTTCATGAGTCAGGCCGCTCTGATAGCTGAAAAAATGAACCATCATCCGGAATGGTCAAATATTTACAAGACTGTCACTGTCACTTTGACGACACATGATTGCAACGGACTGAGTGCGCTGGACATTAAATTGGCCAAAGCCATGGATAAACTGGCGCAGATTTATAACTCAGCGTCCTGAAGCCACTGACACAGGGGACGATTATGCCGGCAGACAGCCAGAACAGCGAATCGAGACAGGTTCTTGATGGTGAGATTATTCTGCCGGAAAAGGTCCGCGAGCACGTTAAAGGTGGATTTGACAGCCAGCAGAACAGCGTGCAGAGACGCTTCTGGCCAACTGTTCGCAAAGCGCTGCGTCACATCCCCTTCATGGAAGATGTAATCGCTGCTTATTTCTGTGCGATGGACCCGCAAACGCCATTCAGGGCACGTGCGGCTCTGATTGGTGCCCTGGCCTATTTTGTCATGCCGATTGATGCCATTCCTGATGTGCTGACAATCATCGGCTTTGCCGATGACGCCTCGGTGCTGCTGGCTGTTCTGGCGCTGGTTGGACCGCACATCAAAGCTGTCCACCGCGACAAGGCCCGGGACGCGCTTCAGGACAAGATAGATGTTTAAAGATCGATCCCGGTAACAGATTCCAGACAACGGCGCAGACGCGAAAACGCAAGCCGGATCCGGGATTTGACAGTGCCAAGGGGCAGCTCAGTCTGGTCAGAAATCTGACTGTGGCTCAGACCTTTGAAAAACGACAGGCGCACCAGCGACAGTTGCTCCTCCGGCAGCTTCGCCAAACAGGCCCGCACACGGGTGTCACGCAGTTCAGCATCGATCTGTTCGCCCGCGTCGACTTCCCCTTGCGGCTGCAGATAAGGGTCATCCTGATCCAGCTCGCCGCGCTTGTCGCGCCGCAATGCATCAATGTGCCGGTTTCTGGCGACCCGAAACAGCCACGTCGCCAATGACGATTTCGCCGGATCGAACAGATGAGATTTCCGCCAGAGCGTAATCATGACTTCCTGAACCAGTTCTTCCGCCTGGCCGCTGTGAGCGCCTAAACGCAGCAGATAGGCTTTCAGGCGTGGTGCAAAATAGTCGAACAGATCCTCAAAGGCGGATGTGTCGTGATCATGCCTGACCCGCGCCACCAGTGCGGAGAAAAGCTTTGCCTTACTGGCGGCATCTGAAGGTTTCAGGCTGTTTATTGAGCCGCCCCCCGGTGGATCATCTGGCAGATTATTGCACTTCATGTCGGCTGTGCCGGAACTCGCTGCTTGCCCGAATATAGAAGCGCGCTGGAAGAAATGAAAGATGATGCATCCTGCTCAACAGGTGATCCGTGTCCGTCATAGCCGACATGCCGGCCCATCCCTACTTTACTGCACTCAAAATTATCGTCGACGCCAGCAGATAGCGTGCGCACAGACCTGATGCAACAGCGGAATACGCTTTGTTGACCAACCTGAAAAGCATGCGATTTTCTTTCAGCTATTGCAAGCAAGGCAAATATTATCGAATTTCGTTCCAAGCGGGAAACCGACCGCCTCAACTTGCGGCATCTTAATCAGCTCAGTTGATCGAAATAAGGCAGATACGGCCTTCAAATCGATTGGCCGCCCCTGAATTTCCAGCTGCAGCAGAGCACTGTCGGATGAGTTTTGTTCAATCTGTCGACACCGGTTTGCATGTTACACATAATCTCGTCACAAATTGCGGTTTATGAAAAGGCAGCCTTGCTCTGCAGCTCAGGTGACGCTGAAAATGCAACTGAGATGTCTGTTTGGCGTGAAATTCATGGTTTGGTAAGGATAAACCAGCCAGACTGTCTTTGAAATGCTGGGAAATGCTGGGAAATGCTGGGAAATGCCGGGAAATGCCGGGAAATGCCGGGAAATGCCGGGAAATGCCGGGAAATGCCGGGAA
>CAXBCI010000060.1:0-10482 GCA_963974065.1 uncultured Hyphomicrobiales bacterium
CTTCAGCAATTCATGGAGGGCAATGTCTGGCTGGGTGTAAATGGCGGTGATCCCGTTACCATCTTATGGGGGGCGATGGGCTTTATCTTCTTCACATGGTTCATGTGGCCGATCTGGATTCCGATCTCGATCTATGTGCTGGAGCCGCCGGATAGCCCGCGCAAAAAGCTGTTTCTGGCATTCTCGGCAATCGGTATCCTGTTGGGTCTTCTGCTGTATGTGCCGCATGTGATCAACCCGGAATGGGTCGAGGTTCAGGTCAATCAGGATTCGCTGGCCTATGAGGGCACGATGCTACTCGACTATCTGATGCCGCGCTGGGTGACCTATTTTATCTATCTGTTTCTGATTATTGTGCCACCGCTGATGTCACGCTATCTGCATGTGCGTTATTTCGGTCTGACAATCATTGCCGTGGTCATCGTCGACGTGATGCTGCTGCGCTATGCTTATATCTCGTTCTTCTGCCTGCTGGCAGGGCTCGGCACACTGCATCTGATCTATATCATATTGCGCAACAAATGCGCTCGCGAATGTCCCGTTCTCTTTGCCTGACGAAGATGTTAGAACGATACAGCGCATTGGAACGAGGTAAAATCTGTGAAAAATCTGGTGTCCAGATATCCGGAAATCGATTTGGTGATCTTGAGCTTCCTGCTGCATTTTGCCTGGGAAATTCTTCAGTCGCCGCTGTTCTCCAGCCTGGATGATGTGTCACATCTGGCAGCAATCCGGGTCTGCCTTCAGGCGGCGCTGGGCGATGTGGTGATCGGGCTTGTTGCGTTCTGGGCAGTGGCTCTGTTGTCCGGGCGGCAATGGATTGCCGCACTCAACTGGCGCAATGTGATTGCGTTCCTGGCTGCAGGACTGGTGATCACTGTCTTCCTGGAATATCTCAACACCGAAATTCTGCGGCGCTGGACCTACGGTGCCGATATGCCGACATTGCCGTTTTTCGGAACCGGTCTGTCGCCGATCCTGCAATGGATCATCGTGCCGCTGGTGGTGCTGTGGTATCTGAAAAGACTAGCACATGCTGAACGCCGGCAAGGTTCAATTTACCCCTGAGAGAGCTGGCAGACTTGAGACCGCGATAATGCGATAAAATGCCAACGAGCCAGCTCGACTCCCTATTGCCCTGCAAATTTTGCCTGTGACACAGTCGCCATGACCGGCAGCCCTACAGGCTTTGATCTGCGTCAAGGATGATGCGGCATCAATCGGCGATGTTGCGGCGCAGGCTGCGGAATAGCAGCTGAAACAGCACGGCAGATTCGGCCGCCGGGCGAGATTGCGCGCGCTGCGGGCCGGTTCAGAACGGATAACTTCATGTCGGTGATACAGCGTAGTCATGCAACGGACGAAATCTCCGCTGCACCGGAAGGTGAGCGGTTCTGGCACGCCATTTCAGTTGATGAAGCCCTGGCCTTTCAGCGGACCGGTGCAAACGGTCTTGGGGAAGAGCAGGTGCGTCAACGGATGGCCCGGTTCGGTCCTAACCGGTTGCCGCCGGTAAAACGGCGTGGCGCGTTTCTGAGGTTTTTTGCGCAATTCCATGATGTCATGATCTATGTGCTGATCGGTGCCGGCGTGATCACCGCATTGCTGGGCCACCAACTCGACGCGCTGGTGATTTTCGCCGTCGTTGTGGTCAATGCCGTGATCGGCTTTGTGCAGGAAGGCAAAGCGGAAAATGCGTTGAATGCGATCCGCAATATGCTGGCACCGAAGGCCAGCATCATCCGCCAGGGCCAGCGCCGCAGCGTGCCGGGCAGCGAGCTGGTTCCAGGCGATATTGTACTGTTTGAAGCGGGCGCGCGGGTGCCTGCTGATCTCAGACTGATCGAAGCCAACAGCCTGAGAATTGAAGAGGCGGTGTTGACCGGGGAGTCCGTTGCGGTGGAGAAATCCACTCTGCCGGTCGGCGAAACCGTGCCGCTCGGCGACCGCAGTTCGATGGCGTATAGCGGCACGCTGGTGAGCTATGGCCAGGGAAAAGGCGTTGTCGTTGCCATTGGGGCCGATACGGCGATTGGCCGGATCAGTTCCATGCTGTCGGAAGTAACAACACTGCAGACGCCGTTGACACGGCAGATGGGCGTGTTTGCCAGATGGCTGACAGGGTCCATCCTCGGCATTGCCGCACTTGTGCTGGTGTTCGGCCTGCTGGTCCGCAACTACAGCTTTTCCGAGATTTTCATCGCCGTGGTCGGGCTGACAGTTGCCGCAATTCCAGAAGGGCTTCCGGCGATCCTGACTATCACCCTTGCCATCGGGGTGCAGGTCATGGCGCGGCGCAACGCCATTGTCCGGCGCCTGCCGGCCATCGAGACGCTTGGATCGGTCTCGGTCATCTGCTCCGACAAGACAGGCACGCTGACGCGCAATGAAATGGCGGTTGTTTCAATCGTGGTGGCCGGAGAGCACTTCACGGTGAGTGGTGCTGGCTATGCACCACATGGCAAATTTGCCCTGGATGGGCAGGCGGTTGCGGTCAACGATCACCCGCTGTTGCAGGACATGGCGCGGGCCGCTTTGCTTTGCAATGATGCCCGCCTCAATCAGGCGGATGGCCAGTGGGTCATCGAGGGCGATCCGATGGAAGGCGCGCTGGTTGCGCTTGCCGCCAGGGCCGGGCTTGATCAGGACAGCGAAACCACTGCAGTTCCGCGCCTTGACGTCATCCCATTTGATGCCCGGCATCGCTTTATGGCGGTGCTTCACCACAGCAGGGCCGGCGGCGGCGTCATTTATGTCAAAGGCGCGCCTGAGCGTATTCTGCAGATGTGCGGGCAGCAGCGTGGCCCGAATGGCGACCATGCGCTCGACAGCCATTTCTGGCAGACCCGGATCGAGGAGATTGCCGCCAGGGGCCAGCGGGTCCTCGCCATTGCAGTGAAGACCACCGGGCGTATGCCGGCGGTGCTGTCCTTCGATGATGTTGAAACCGGGCTGACTTTTCTCGGTCTGTTTGGCCTGGCCGATCCGCCGCGCGAAGAGGCGATTGCGGCCGTCGCCGAGTGCCGTACGGCCGGGATAGATGTGAAAATGATCACCGGCGATCATGCCGGAACCGCCAGGGCAATCGCCCGGCAGCTTGGCCTGGAAAATCCGGATGCAGTCCTGACGGGCCACGATGTTGACGCGCTGGATGATGACACTCTGCGGCGCCGGGTCAAGGACACAGCCGTGTTTGCACGCACCAGCCCGGAGCACAAATTACGGCTGGGGATGGCCTTGCAAGCCAATGGTGAAGTCGTCGCCATGACAGGTGATGGCGTCAATGATGCACCGGCACTGAAACGCGCCGATGTCGGTATTGCAATGGGACGCAATGGCAGTGAAGCGGCGAAAGAGGCGGCGGAGATTGTGCTTGCCGACGATAATTTCGCGACGATTGCAGAGGCTGTCCGCACCGGCCGAACCGTCTATGACAATCTGAAAAAGGCTATTCTGTTTATTCTGCCGACGAATGGCGGCGAGGCGCTTGTCATGATGGCGGCCATTCTGCTCGGCACCACCCTGCCGATCACACCGGTGCAGATTCTGTGGGTGAATATGGTCACGGCGGTCACACTGGCACTGGCATTTGCCTTTGAGCCGGCCGAGCCTGACATCATGCGCCGGCCGCCCCGGGCTGCCGGAGAAGCCATGCTTTCAGGATTTCTGATCTGGCGTGTCGGGTTCGTCTCAACCCTGTTTCTTGGTGTTCTATCCGGCATGTTCGCGCTGGTGCAGGCGCAGGGTGCCGACATTGAGGAAGCCCGTACTGTCGTCGTCAACACGCTTGTGGTGCTTGAGATATTTTACCTGTTCAGTGTGCGCTACCTGAAAGCGCCATCGATCACCTGGCGCGGCGTTCTGGGAACGCCGGCCGTGCTGATGGCGGTTGGCGCGGTGAGCGCGCTGCAACTCGTGTTTACCTATGTCCCGTTCATGAAAACATTTTTCGACACAAGTCCGCTGAGTTTTGCGCAAGGCGCCCAGATCATTGCGGCGGGGATTTTGGTTTTGATCATTCTGGAGATCGAGAAGCGGATCTATACTGTGATGACCCGGCGCGGCCAGCAACCTAATCCAGCGGGCCGGATCATCGCCGATCCGGCCCGCAGAGGTGAGCAATGAATTGCCCGGCTTGCGATCAGGCTCAGCGCAAAGTGCCATCGGCCAGCCATCGGGCGCATTCCTGGCCCAGTTCCTGTTCGGCGCGGGCGGTATACCGGTCACTGACATCAGGGCTCAACTCGTCAACCCAGCGGCCATTCTGCCCCTTGTGAATGAAGGTACTGGCGCCGCCGTCCCAGAACGCGCCTCCCAGAGGCACCGAGGCTGAGGCATGTGCCTTCATATAGTCAAACGAGCAATGCTGCAGGATGTCGTCCATGGTTTCCGGAGCGATCTTGATATCCAGAAAATCGGCGATTGCCTTGATCTGCCCTGGCAGATCGCGCTTCATATCGGCAAAGTGGACCAGCTTCACATTGGGCAGGTTTCGGATCTCCCACCAGCTGCGGATATTCTCCCAATAGGGCCAGAATGGCGCGCCTTCATTGTCGAGCCAGTGCTCAAAATAGGCGGCGGCTGTGGCAGGCGGTTTGCCGATTTCCGGGCCGACGCGGCCAGGCGTGTTGTTGAGCGCATCATACCACATTTCATTGGCAGTGGCGTGATGGTTGTACAATGACCACATCACATCGCGGCCGTCCCGTCCGATATAGATATATTTGGCAGTATCGGAAAAAACCAGCGCATCGACCGGCAGATGGGTTTTCAGAAAGCGGCGATGCTGCTGCTTTTCAATTTCGGGCAGTTTGACTTCCTTTGGCGGAATGCGCAGATCAACCCAGGGTGACATTTCGGCGACGGGCAGATCGGTGCGCCCTTCAAATAGCAACTGGCTGATAATCTGCTGCATCCAGGTGGTGCCGGATTTGGCATAGGTCGATATGACAATATCATCGTCACGGAATTTGAAATCGTTCCACATCGTGCTGTCGATGTGATGATTGTGCATCTCGCGGGTTTTTGTGGGCAGGGCCGTCATGACGGTTCTCCTTGTTGAGCTGAATTGCAGCGCCATATTGGGCCGGGTCAGGTTTTGCGGGAATGGCGCTGGATGCAGAACGGTTCAGCAGGTTTGCAGGGGCGGGGCCGCAGATCAGGCGGATACATTTGGTCGGAAGCCGGGCAGAACCCGGCTCCCGGTGGTTCTGTTTACTAGTTGGCCATTTTTTGATTGGCGCATGTCGCATCTGGATTGAACGGGGCCAGAACTCCAGCGGGATTGCTGCGAACGGTCCAGACATGGCGGTCGTAATGCGGGGCAAATCCGTGGGCTTCATCGCCTTCGGTGGCCGGGTCGTCAGCCATCGTATCCCATGGCGAGCCGCCAAATGAGGGCGGCTGCGTATTGCCAGCATCTGCCCAAGCCTTCTGGAATACCAGATTTTCGACCCCGATCAACTCCAGCGATCCGTCTTCCTGCGGTTCATAGAGCAAGATGGCGGGTTTCATGAAATCGGTGTGGGTGCTCATGCCGTCGATACGCGGATCGCCAGCGGTAATCTTCAGATTGGCCATATTCAGATAGTGGATGCCCATAGCACCCATTTCAGCGGGAAGGTCTTCCCCGGCAGCTGATATGCATAGGCCTGACGGGTCTGGAACAAATCCATCCGCAAGCGCGACTTTGACATCCTTGTATTTCTCGGTCGCCGCAGCGACAGCGGCGATTTCGGCCGGGTCACTTTGTGCCCAAACTGGTGAAACAAACGCGGCACAAACAGATGCCATGATGAGCATTTTAAACGAACGACTCATAGTTCTCTCCCTGCTGATAGTTCGTTGAGCAAGCCTCATGGGAACCGGCATATGATGGCCAAGCAGCCAACCGCTGCGATTGGAGTCCCCCGGTCTTGCCTCATAATGATGCGCTTGCGCCACGGCTTTGGCAATATGGCCGCTTGCAGAACAGTTCGGCCATGGTGCAGAGTTGGACAAGGGTGAATTTCATGTATGACTGGAACGATATTCGGATTTTTCTGGCCGTCGCTGGCGCGGGTTCAACGCTGGCTGCGTCCAGGAAACTGGACATGAACCAGACAACGGTCAGCAGACGGATCACGGCGCTGGAGGAGGCGCTGGGGGTGACGCTGTTTGAACGCGATACCCGCGGTTATGCCCTGACCGCCCAGGGGTCTGCCCTGATTGATGTGGCCGGCCATATGGCCGCGGCCGCCGGGAATGTGTCGCTGCGGGCGGAGCATCTGGTCAGGGCGTCGGCTGGGAAAATCCGCGTGTCGGCAGCACATTCAGTGATGAACATCTGGGTGCTGCCGCTTGTGTCCGGCTTCCGGCAACTCAACCCCGACATCTTTTTTGAAACCAATGCCGCCGAGCATTACGTGTCGCTGGAAAATGGCGAGGCCGATATTGCCGTGCGTGCGGCTGACATCATCGAGGGTGATACGCTGATTGCGAAAAAGCTGCTGACCGTGCATTGGGCGGTATATTGCAGCAAGGCCTATCTTGCCTCGCACGGTATGCCGGGATGCGTCGAAGATATGAATAGTCATTGTATTCTCAGCTATCCCAAGCCGATGATGCAGAGCGTCGGGTTGCTGAAGTGGCTGGAGCCGCAACTGGATCCCGAAAAAATTGTCAGCACAGCGGATTCCATTGTCACCATGTCGGCATCCCTGCGCACGGAAAGCGCCGTTGGCGTGCTGCCCTGTGTCGAGGCCGATCCGATAGCCGATCTGGTGAAGTGCTTTTCGCACGAAAAACTGGTCAGCGGGCTCTGGCTGGTGGCCTCCCGGGAATCCTATCAGGATTTGCGGGTGCGCAAATTCATGAAATATGTCAGCGAACACATTGCCAGATAGAGCTTGGTGCTTGGCGGCCGGACAGGGTAGAAACACTGTCGAGGCAAATTTCAATTCATATCGATTGTAAAAGGTCGAGCCCGAGCAAAATGTCGCGTGACGCGGGTTTTCGCCAGATCGACTGATAGCTTTCAATGACATTTGATCGATTCACCATCACGCCAGGCAGCGCGACCCAATCCAGGCAGGGGCGCTCCCGCAAGGTCGTGATTGTGGTGCGAGCGACAACCTTACCCTGTTGAAAGGGGTGTTAACCAGGCTATCCTTATCACAGAGCCTTCTTTTGCAAGACTAGCGTCACCTCCTGACCGAGGTCGACGGTTGTAACCGGCAGAGAGAAGTTCGGCCGCGATTTTGCCCAGGCCAAAATTGCCGGCACCTGACAATGCTAAGCGAGATCGCCTAACGGGCGGGTGACAGGGTTCCGGTTCATACAATAACCGCCCATTTGGCGCTTCCATGCAAGCTGAACCCGTCATTGCCTGCCATCATCATCGCTGCAACTATCCAAATGGCAACTCAATGAGTCCTGCGCTCTAGGTAAGTGCCAAATAGGCGGCTAGTTTTGCTCTGGTCGAGAGATTTCCGGCGTGGAAGATCCGCCCGCCTCTTGAACTGGATGCCTCGAGAAGTTGCCGGTAAATATCTTCATTCACGCCATTTGGCACACCCAGACCACTAAACTGCTTTGACATCGACAGCAGGGCTAGTTGCTTGCGAGTGGAAATTGCCGTTTGCCGTGCAGTTTTCAGATTTAGTGCTGGTTTTTTGGCCGCTTTTGCGCCCTTGTTGAGCCGACCCACCTGGTTGCCAAAAAATTTTTCTATTCCCTTCAAGGTGGCTTTGTCGGCTCCCAGTCTGCCAACGACATAATCTGCGGTCGCCAGCGCGGCTTCAATTTTCTTAACGCGTTCGGCATTGTCAATTCCAGATGCCAGGCCCAACTTATCCAGACCCAGCCCCTTGAGCGTCAGGTTGTGGCCACCGAGTGAAATCGATTTCCCACTTCGCCCGGAACGATTAATTTGAATGGAAAATCCGCCGATGAGATTCTCGATACCCGTCTGGCTGGCGCGCTCAATAATGGAATCGATCTTGGCGAGGCCATCCAGAAAAGTCGCGAATTGTTGCTCCAGATCTGTGCCAGATGGTTCATTTGACGCTTGTGCTGAGCCTTTCGGCTGATAGATCTGGGGCGTCAATCCAAATACGCCTTCGATATCAGCCGTGCCAGCGATCACGATCACTGCGGTTTCATCTTCCGCGAGGAGGGTCAGGCGGTTGGATGCGTCAATACCGGCTGTCACGCCTTCCAGTGCCCCCAGTGCTGCGTTCAGACCGCCAAGGGTCCGCACCTGACCCTCACCTGATCCAAATGTAATCAGCTGTTCCCCATCATCCCCAACCCGAAATGAGAGTGTGGACCCTTCCACAATGCCGATGGCCAGCAAATCACCTTCGACGAAGGATTGCGTGTCCAGCCCCAGAACACTATCCAGTCCCGCGGAAACGGTGACTTCAACCGAACTGCCCGATGACAATGCCGCAACTATCCGGTTTTGACCATCAAGCGATGCGGACACGCCGGTCAGGTTGGCGAGCGCATTGGCAAGCCCGTCGAGGGTTGAAATCTCACCCTCTTCATTGCCAAACACAATGGACTGGGCCGGCCCGCCATCGACTGCAAATGACAAGGTGTCGCCTGGCGCGATACCCTGATCGAAAATACTGACCGCGTCGATGGTTCCAGACGCCAATCCGAAAACACCTGCAAGGTCTGCTGTGCCACCGATGGTCAGATCCTGCCCGGCCTCGTTTGATACGATGGTCAGGCCATATTCAGTATCAATCGAAGCAGTAATGCCACTCAGTGCGCCAAGGGCATCATTCAGTACGTCAATGGAAGATACTTCGCCGCTCCCATTGCCGAAAATTATGGTCTGAACTGAACCGGCTTCAATCTGGATCGTCAGCGTTTCTCCGCTCGTCACGCCCTGACGCAACAGATCTTGAGGATCATAGGTGACGGCTTCAAGTCCGAACGCGCTTTCAGCGTCCGCCGTTCCGCCAATCGTGATGGTATCCACTGCTGCGTCGGCGGTGAAGGTGATCCGGTTTGATCCATCCAGTGCCGCTGAAACGCTTGAAAAGGCAGCGAGCCCATCGTTTAGCTGGTCCAGTGAGTGGACCAGACCGACCTCGGTTCCAAACGTGATCGACTGCGCGCTCCCTCCGTTAACCGAGAGAGTCAGCGTCTGCCCGGACTGCAAGCCCTGATTGAGCAGATTGAATGGCACATAAGTCTGTTCTGCAATTCCGAACACGGCATCAGAGTCGACTGTGCCTCCTATTTTCAGGTCACGGGAAGCATCTACAGCGGCAATCTGCAGATAGCCTTCAGCTGTATAGGACGCCTCGACGCCGCTGATGGCGTTAATCGCAGACGCTAATGCGCTGGAATTGTTGACCTGGCCGTCGAAAACACCAAACGTTATGGTCTCGGCACCATCACCGGCGTCGATGGTCAGAGTGTCCCCCTGGGATGCGGACGTGGAGAGGACAAAATTGTTGACCGAGCCGACATTTCTGGTGCCGGTGACCGAAGCCTCAGTGCTGTCTGTCAATCCAACGGTGCCGGTCTGCGAAATCCCTGACAGTTGAATCTGTCCCGATGTTGAGGCAGTCGTGAGAGATTGCAGTGATTTGCTGCCCGCAATGGCGACGGATGGTGTGACAATCGGTACGCCGGTCAAGGCAACTGGTGTCAGGCTTGTTGCCGAAGCCTGCGGTATCGTCTTCGCCGCGGCGCTGAGCACTTTGATGACAGACTTTGCCGCCTTGCGCGACACTTCCACTGATTCAAATGCCCGCTGGACCAGATCAAGCTGACGAATAAATTCACTGATCCGGATACGAGTGGGCGTGAAGTCGCTGACATCCGGCGGCCCCGAAGTTCGTTGATTGTAGCGGGAGAGGATATCGTCCAACTGGCGTGAAGAAGAATCGCGCACTGAAGCTGACAACTTCGATGCAATCCCGGACGATGAGGCGCTTAAAACAGTATCGGCCAATTTCGACCCAATCCACTTCTCTTTGAGCGGACGATATCAAGTAGAGATCACGATCATACTTGAGCATTCCATAAAAATTGATGAATTGACCGTTCAATTTGTTTATATTTGCTATAAAGTGTTCAAGGGCCGCCGGCAATGGATGATCTCCATCAACGGGGGAGAAGTAGGCGGCACTGGTGGTGTTGCGGCGGCAGCTATGACAGTTAGCAAGTATCGCATTTCTGCCGGTAGACATGGATATACGAACTTCATGACCATTCAGGATAATTCGATGCTCAAAGCCTCAGAAATTACTTTGACAGTAGGCAATAGTACATTTTTTTGAAATTCGAGACACGTTCAGTACAGCAATCAGCCTGCTTTCCTGCTGATTGCTATTCCGCCACCTTATTATAGCCTTATTAATTCGAAAATCGCGAAACAAGACGAAATCACGATTTGTCTTAAGCATCTAATTTTATGAGAAATTTTTTGGTTGCGGGGGTAGGATTTGAACCTACGACCTTCAGGTTATGAGCCTGACG
>CAXBCI010000061.1:0-9675 GCA_963974065.1 uncultured Hyphomicrobiales bacterium
CGGATTGTGGTATCTGCTGGACCTGCCTTTGTCTGGACTGCCTGAAACTCTGGTCACCCGTCTGGGACAAGTGGCCGGAACCCTGGCTCTGTTCGCCATGGGCATGTCGCTCAGGCGTTATGAAATTTCCGGAAATATTCTGCCGGCCATCTGTCTGTCGGTGATGAAACTCAGCATCATGCCGGCAGTGGTTCTTATAGCAGCGCTCTATGTGTTTCCACTGCCGGATCTGTGGGTCAAGGCCATGGTCGTGACCGCTGCCTGCCCGGCGGGCGTCAACACCTTTCTGGTTGCAAGTTATTTCAAGACCGGACAGGCTCTCGCTTCCAACACAATTACCATTTCAACCGGCCTTGGCGTTGGAACGGTGGCGCTGTGGCTTTACATCGTCGAACTGGTGGTCTGAGGATCGGGCCAGCCAATACGGTCAAACAACTGATCGCGTGTCATGCCCTCCGCGCGCAGGGCTCGAATCGAGATGGATTTGTCGGATTTCGACAGTTTCCGGCCGCTCTCGTCCAGAATCAGCCTGTGGTGATGATAGAGCGGTTCCGGCAGGCCCAGCAGATCCTGCAACAGGCGTTGCACGGTGGTATTTTCCTGCATGTCTAGGCCGCGGACAATGTGGCTGACACCGATCAGCTGATCATGTACCACAGTTGCAAATGTGTAGACATCGTCCCCGGATTTCGCACGCAGCACGACATCGCCCCAATCGGCAATGGCGCGCTCTTGTGGGTGCTGCGCACCGGTTTCGTCGAATTCTGTCCACGACACATTGTCCTTGCCCAGAAGCTGCGCTGCCACTCCGATGCGCAGCCGTTCCGCTGCAGCGCCATGGCCGGTGCTGTCCTGCGGGCTTGCCGGATAAAACGGCGCACCATCCGGGTCCTTCGGCCACGGCGTTCCCGTCTCGCGTTCATGAGCCGCGGCGGCATCCTTGATCTGCTTGCGTGACAGTTGCGCCTGATACGTCAGATCCTTCAGACGCAAGGTCTGCAGACAGGCGTCAATCTGCGCCCGTGCATCGGTAAAGCGCAAAGGATCGCCGGACCATTCAACGCCGAGCCAGTTCAGATCATCCAGAATTTGTGCCTCGAATTGCGGTCGGACCCGGCCACGATCAGTATCGTCGAACCGCAACAGCAACACACCTCCCAATGTCCGGGCCATGTGCTGATTGGTCAGGGCGGACAGGGCATGACCGATATGGAGTTCCCCGTTAGGGCTTGGTGCGAAGCGGAATACGGGTTGCGAGGCAGGTATTTTCTGTATCAAAATCTGGGTCTCTCAATTGTGCTGCCACCATGGCGCAATTTCCGCGGCTCGCCAAGCAGATGAATCATCCGGGCGAGCTGGCGCATCCGCTGAACATATATTTCGGCATAGTTAAAATGGGCACACATCACATGCAACCGATTCGCTGTCAGGAAGATGTCAACAGGGCGCTCACCGCTTTGCTGGTCCAGGACCCGGCGCTGCAACCGCTGGCGGATCGGGTGGGACTTGTGCCGCTGCGCCTGCGCGAGCCGGGCTTTGAAGGACTGGCACGGATTGTGAATTCGCAGCAGCTCTCCGTCGCCAGTGCCTCCGCGATCTGGCAGCGGATCAGCGCCCTGGCCAATCCGTTCCAGCCTGATTTGATACAGGCCTTGAGCGATGAGGAACTGCTCAGCGCCGGCTTCTCCCGGCCGAAATTGCGCACCATACGGGCGTTGTCACAAGCCTGCCTTGATGGTCTGGATGTGGAGGCTCTGGCGCAGCGTCCAGCCGCCCAGGCGCGGGGAGCCCTGACCGCGATTCACGGCATCGGTCCGTGGACCGCCGACATTTTCCTGATGTTCTGTGCCGGCCACCCGGATATCTTCCCGGTTGGCGATGTTGCCCTGCAGAATGTCGCGCGCGATATCCTCAATCTGAGAAAGCGCCCCAGCGAAAAACATCTTGCCCGGCTGGTACGCCGCTGGTTGCCGCACCGCTCGGTTGCAGCGCGGCTGCTGTGGGCCTATTACGGCACACAGAAAGCGGCCTCCGGTGAGAACAGTGCGACCAGCCGACTGCCTATCTAAGGGCGGAAGAACTATGTCGATCTTCGAGTACCTCTCATTGAAAGGGCAGATTTAGGCTGCGGTGTTGCCGATTTGAAAAGCGCGTCCACTCACACCGGCTCATCCTATCCGTGACAGTATCGGAAAGGCATCAAGCAGCCAGTATGAGAGCGCCGAAAGCCGCCCGGTCAACATGGCAACGCCCATAGCGATCATGACCAGTCCGGCGATCTGATGCAGTCGTCGACCGACTCGCCCGATGCCGCGCAGACGCCGGGTCAGTCGGTCAGTGAAGGCGGCGGCGAGCAGAAACGGCACCCCCAATCCTACGGAATATATTCCAAGCAGAGCTACGCCCTCCGCGACGGTCGCAGAGGTTGCGCTTGCGGTCAGGATAGCGCCGAGGATCGGACCGATGCAGGGCGTCCATCCGAAGCCGAAAGCAAGGCCAAGAACATAGGAAGACGCCGGTCTTCCCCCTGGGATTGAAAGATGGAACCGGAAGTCGCGGCGCATGATGGCGATCTGTGCCATGCCGATCATCGAGAGGCCAAAAAGTATGATGATGCCGCCACCGACAAAATTCAACTCGTAGCGGTAGCTCAGGAGCACCTGGCCGAGCGCTGTGGCGCTCGCTCCCAAAATCATGAACACTGTTGAGAACCCCAGCACGAAAAACAAACTCATAGCGAGGGCCTGCTGGCGTCGGTTGTGGGCGTTCAACTCGACTGCGTCAGCCGAATGACCCGCCACGTAGGATACATAGCCCGGAACAAGCGGCAACACGCAAGGCGAGACGAAGGAGATTACACCTGCCAAAAACGCGGCGAGAATACCAATTCCGGAGAGTTCAAGCATCAGCCGTCACCATCGTCATTCTTCTGGGCTTTAACACCATCGCGAAACGAAAACCCGCCAACGGAATGACGATCCATTGCAATACTGGGCTAAGTCCCGCATCGATGATGGGTATGACCGGCATCAGATCGCTATATGCCCAGGTTTCCCGTACCTCAATGTTGAACCACTCGCTGAAAAGCGTGTAGGCGAGACCGAAGATTACGGTCAAAAGCATGACGTAGCATCTGCGGGTGGCTGGCCAAGTCGGATCACCAACAAGAAACAAAGCCAGCATAATGGCACTGAGCGCGATGAGAAGGTCGCCGCCTGTGCAGTGGAGAGCGGCGAAGACGATCTCATGGACCGTTCCGGTTTGCCAGAGCGTGTAGAGCGGCATGTGCGCGAACTCCCAGGCAAGGTTCGCAACGGTCACGAACATCAAGTAGCCGCGCAGCGACAGAAGCCATGCTTCCGCACTGCTCCGGCATCCAGGTTCAGATCGCGTATCCGTCACCGGAACAGCTCCAGGATATAATCGCGCCAGCTGGTTTCCGTGGGCTCATTGGCGTCAGATCGAGCATTGGTCAGCCCGTTTATGTAGAGGACGAGGTTCAAAGGTTTGAACCGCAGACCATGGAACTTGGCCGCAAAACGCCCGCCGCGGTCGATCACATGCGTTACGACTCCGTGGACCTGCTGGCCGTCATCAAGTGGATCAAAACGAAGATTGTACGACTCTGCGAGATCACGCGTCGTATTCTCGGCATCGCCAGGCCGTCCGGTCAGAAAAGTCCAGTTGTAGGGGTCAAGACCGTGCGCCTTCCCGTAACTCCGCAACACGTCTGCCGTGTCGACATCGGGGTCGGTAGTCACGGTGATAAATTGAACCATCTCCTTCATTGGCGTGATGTTGATCTTGGATTGGACGACCGCGATCATCTCCGAGTGTAGCGGACAGACGTCGGCACAACTGGCGAAGATGAAATTCAGGACAACTATCTTGTCGGAAAAGTCGGACAGCAGGACGGATTTTCCTTCGGAGTCCGCCAGGGCGAATGGCAGTGCTGGCCGGTCGATCACCTGAAAGAACTGTTCCTTTTCGCCCATCATTTCGTCGAGCTTTTCCCCGTCATGCGCCGAAATGGCTGTAGCAAAGGAAAGCATGACCAAGAGTGTGGGAAGTTTTGTAAAGCGCATGGGGTTCCTCGCAGACACTTCTGCCAGTAATTCTGCTGGCAGAAGTTCGAATGGGCTTGCTAGCCGTTGTCTTCTTTGGTCTGTGGGGCGGTTCCCATGTGGTCGGTCATGGCCGCCATCATCTCGGTGCACTGCTCCATCATAGCACCCATCATCTGCATCATCTGCATCATCTGCATCATGGGCATCATCGTCGGCATACCGGACATATCGTCTCCCGTCGTGTTTCCGGGCATGGCTCCTTCCCCCTGCATCATCTGATCAGTTGCCGGAGCCTTACTCTCTTGTGCAGAAGCTGCAGACACGGTTAAAACTGCGGCCAGTACAGCCACTACGATGCCGAACGTCGAAGAAGTTTTCATCGGATTATTCCTTTCGGTTGCTTGTTCAGTCTGTTGTGATGTCCGGTTTTGCGGCCGGACTGCTCTTGCTGCTGCAAGATTTCGAACCGCCTTTCATGCAGAGCCCGAGGGCGCACATGGTAAGGCAGGGTGCCAGGCCCAAGATCAGCGGAACTGCGCCAATTGCTGTCAACCAGCTCCAATTCAACGCCATACCAGCGACGCCGGCGGCAAGCGCGAGAATCAGAAAGCCGCGTCGTTCGAAAGATATCTGCATCCTGGTGGAACTCGATCCAGGAGCAATTTCATCTGCCTTGCTCACTACTCATGGTCTCCTTTCAATGACTGTTTCAAACTGCGTTACGAATTCGGGGCTGTCCCATTTGGCCGGTCCCACCCGGCGGGCGATCTCCCGCCCCTCGCGATCGATGATCAAAGTTGTCGGCAGGCCGATTACTTCGAGAGCAATCATCGCGCGCAGATCCTTGGTGAGATACATGCCAAGATGCCGAATGCCGATTTCTTCGTAGAAGCGGCGCACGGGTTCGAGGCCTGCTTGGTCGACTGAGAGCGGCAGGACGTGGAAATCTTCTCCTCCGAGCCGCGCCTGAAGACTGTCGAGTGTCGGCATCTCCTCCCGACATGGTACGCACCAGGTCGCCCACACGTTTAGAAGTACGACCTTTCCGCGAAAATCAGCGAGCGACAACTCGCGGCTGTCGCTGTCGACAAAGGGCGGAGAATCCAATTCACGGGGCGCGTCGTGATACGGCATCACCGGCGTGGCCGACACCGGGTTTGCGGCCAGCATAAGGGCCCCGGC
Organism: uncultured Hyphomicrobiales bacterium; assembly: GCA_963974065.1. Taxonomy (GTDB): domain Bacteria; phylum Pseudomonadota; class Alphaproteobacteria; order Rhizobiales. The sequence continues at coordinate 5,250 of CAXBCI010000061.1, forward strand.
CAAAAAGTGGCGGCGTCTCATGGCTTCCCTTCCCTGTTTGTAGTGATTCTCGTTTGGATCGTTCGCTGCTTTTCCGGCCATCTGCTCTTGATGAATGCCAGCACTGCCTGGATCTCCTCATCAGTCAGTACGCCTTCGAAGGCGGGCATGTCGCTTTCATAGTCTGCCACGACAGCACTCACGCCCAGCTTGGTGACGGTGAACAGGTCTGCGTCGGCGTGGTGCCAGGTGTGGCCGGTCTCGTCATGCGGCGGTGCGGGCATGCGGCCGTTGTCGAGCCGACGCTTCCAGTTGGGCTGGCCATCAAGATTGATGCCGTGACAGGATGCGCAAGTCTCGGCATAGAGCCTCTGTCCATTGGCGATGTCGTCTGCGCTTACAGGCTCGCCAAGAAAGGTCACGCCTTTCACACCTGCTTCTGCAGCAGGCTGTTGTCCAAGCGCTGCCATGGTCGCCAGCGCCGCAGCAGCGGCGCTGGCGAGGAAGATTGCCTTGTGTTTCATTGGGGCCCCCGGAGGTACTTCACCAGTGCCGCGAGGCTGAACACAAGAACCGCAAGGATCAGCAGCAATACCAGTCCGCCGCCGGCCATCATCAAACCCATCATAAGTTCGTTCGGCATGCCGCCGATTCCCTCATTCATCGGAATAGACCGTGACGCCGTCATTGCCGAAGGCATAGGTCTTCAACGTGCCGGTCTTCTGCGCCGCCATGCCGGGGGCATTTCCTGGCATACCCGGCAGCGTGATGCCGGTGATATTCGGCCGCTCGGTGATCAGCCGCTCGATGATCTCGGCAGGCACGAGCCCGCTGACATAGTAGCCGTCGATCTCTGCAAGATGACAGCCGAGGCCCCGCGCCGGCACGCCCGCCGCGACCGACCGTTTGTCGAAATTCCGGTCGTCGATGCGCGTCACCTGATAAGTGTTCGCCTCGAGATAATCGGCATAGGCATCGCAGCAGCCACAGCCCGGATCGCGCCAGATCGTGATTGCTCTGGTTTCGGCCGCGACCGTCGCCGAGCCGCCTCCAGTGTTCTCTGCTGCAGACAGTGGGGTGAATGCGATTCCGCCTGCGGCGGCGAGGGCGGCGATGGTTGTGATGACAAAACTCGGTTTCATGATGTTCTCCATTATTTGGCCGCGAGGGCGGTCCAGGTTGTGCCGCCGTTGCGGCTTTGCATGAGGCCGCCATCAATGGCAGCGAGGATGTGTTCGGCGTCGGTCGGATGCACGGCAACCGCCATTGCGCGTCCCGGTGTCACGCGGGACCAGACGACGCCGGCGTCGTGTGACACCCAGACGCCCGAGGGCAGCGCTGCATAGAGGGTGTGAGGTTCAGACGGCGCGCTGACCAGCGCCTGGATCGGCTCGCCCGCCGGGAGCGGCGCTTCGGGCGGCGCTTCTGCGCCGGAGGCCAGCGCAGCCATTGCATCGCCTGGCTGCACGCCCTGCCAGCGGCAGAAGCAGTCCGGCACGCGGGTCAGACCCACTTCGGTCCCGGCATAGATCCAGATCCCCCCCATGCCGGTTGCAAGATTGACTGATGCCAGTGCCATCGGATCGCGCTCGGCTTCCATCAGCCACGGACGGTCCATGACGAAGGTCCAGGATGATCCGGCATCTTCGCTGCGCCAGAGTCCGTCTCCCCGGACTGCAGCATAAATTATATCCGGCTGCGCGGCTGCTGCCGCCACGGCGGTCACTGCCTCACGTGGCAGGCCCTCGTTCCGCACCTCCCAAGTGCGGCCGCCATCGCCGGATACGATGATGCCTCCGTTCGCCAGACCGGCGATAATTCTCCCCGGACGGTCAGGATGGGTGGCCAGCGCCAGAATGTCAGGCGCCTCGGGGGTGGGCTCTGAAATCCAGGAAACGCCGCCATCGTCGCTGCGAGACAATGTCTGGCCCGCGACGAGAAGTGCGTCGCCGTCGAATGCGAGCGCCTGTATGCGCACGACTTCAGCAGAGCCAGCAAACAGGCTTGGCGGCAGTCCGATGAATCCGACGCCGGCCAGGGCCGTGCTCAAGAACACGCGTCGCGACAGTAGGGCCGATAGTCCGGAAGTACCTTTCATGTCGATATCTTTCTGTGTCAGTGGGTTTAGAAGGTTTCGGAGGCGATACGAAGTTCCTGATTTAGGTTCACCCTGCCTTATCGATGCGACTGCTGGCTTCAAGGAGAGCTGGCTGAAGCGAACAGCTTGCGCTGTTGGCGGACAAGAAATGGTGGAAAAGGGCAGTCAGCTATCGCGCGCAAGGCCTGCCTGCGTATGCGAACTGGGCGCGATTACCGGCGCAACAGCAACCTGGCATCTCGAGCATGACGCGTCACTCGAGACAGGGCTCGAGTGGCGTCAAATCAGATAAGCGTTCGGGGGGGATGCGGCTCGGGCTGAGCCGTTCGGCCAACAAAGTCGTAAGCACCGTTCGGTGCAGCAGTCGAGATAGCGAGCGGTGCGCTGAGGATGGGCTGTGTGCCAAGATCAGCAACAAACGGAACAATGCACGTAATAACGCAGGGCTGACCGTCCTCGACGCCATTGCCGTCCGCATCGCAGTTCGTGCAATTTGCCGCATCCATAGTGCCCTCATTAGCGAGTGCCATCTTGACGGCCATCATTGACGCACTTGCCGCATGTATGACCGAGCCGACCGCGAAGGTGGCGATCAGTGTGACAACGAGGATTTGAACGAGTTTCGACATACTGTTGGAGTAGAAGAAAGGTCCAAAATTGTCAATGGTATTCAAAAGTATTCACCCTCATCTATGTGCTTGGATCCCGCGAATTTTTTGGGCCGGTTACTGCGCATAGAAAGTGGTCTGCGTGGTGAGAAAAACATGCCCAGTCGGCTGCCTGTCAAGGGCCTGGAAGGCAGGGGTCGGACCCATATCTGCCAAGGATATTGCTGCAAAGACTTGAAAACCGGATAATTTCCTGCACATTTGCGCCAGACCCCGACTGCAATCACATCGACCGCCATGCAATTCCCACTGAGTCCAGCCCCCCAGGATTTATAGAATTATGCCTTTACCCATTCTCGACGGCCCGCGCCTTGCCCCACAATCCGGCAGGCCTGCCAAACAGCTGATTGTGTTTCTTCACGGCTATGGCGCCGATGGCAATGATCTGATCGGCATCGGCCATCAATGGGGTTCCCATCTGCCCGATGCGGCCTTTGCATCGCCCCATGCGCCCGAACCCTGCGGCATGGCCCCTGTCGGACGGCAATGGTTTCATCTGACCTTGCGCGATCCATCGGAATACTGGCGCGGCGTGGTTGCAGCCCGGCCCGCACTGGATGCATTTCTTAATGCCGAGTTGCAACGTCTCGGCCTGAGCGACAAGGATCTGGTGCTGGTCGGCTTCAGCCAGGGCACGATGATGGCGCTGCATAGCGGTCTGCGCCGGGTCCATGCACCGGCGGGCATTGTCGCCTATTCCGGCCTGCTGGCGGGTCCGGAACATTTGCAGCAGGAGATTTCCGCCCGCCCGCCAGTGCTGCTGGCCCATGGCAATCAGGATGAAGTCGTGCCGTTCGCGGTTATGGCGATCGCGGAAACCGCCCTCAAGGCGGCAGGAGTTCCGGTGGTCAGCCATGTGGCAGAGGGCCTTGGCCACGGCATCGACGGCACCGGGCTTGCCCTTGGCCTGGCGCATTGCCGGCAGGTTCTGGGCAGCAGCTGATATCCGGGCTTTCACACGATATCTGGTGTGCGACGGAAAAGCGCTTCACAACACTGACATAGTGGCTATACATTATGCCGGTGAATTGCAGAGCGCTGGCACCGTGTCACCGCGATGTAGAGGAGCGTAGTGTGACTGAACATGTGTCACTCGATGCCCATCCGGCATTGGTGCTGAATGCGGATTTTCGTCCGTTGAGTTATTATCCTCTATCGCTTTGGTGCTGGCAGGATTCCATAAAAGCCGTGTTTCTGGAACGCGTGAACATTGTCTCGGAATATGATGTTTATGTGCACAGCCCCTCGACGAAAATGCGCGTGCCCAGCGTCGTCAGCCTGAAGGATTACATCAAGCCATCGCGCCATCCCGCCTTTACCCGGTTCAACGTGTTCCTGCGCGATAAATTCCAGTGTCAATATTGCGGCTTTGACCGTGATCTGACGTTTGATCATGTCGTGCCGCGCTCACGCGGCGGGCGGACAACCTGGGAGAACGTCATTACCGCCTGTGCGCCGTGCAATCTGCGCAAAGCCAACAAGACGCTGAAGCAGGTGGGCATGACGTCGCGCGGCAAGGCGTTCCAGCCGACAGTGCACGAATTGCACAACAATGGCCGCTATTTTCCACCCAACTATCTGCATGAAAGCTGGATGGATTATCTGTATTGGGATGCGGAACTGGAACCTTAGATCGTTTCACGGTTACATGGAACTATTTGATGCTCCAGATCAGTTCATC
>CAXBCI010000062.1:0-8822 GCA_963974065.1 uncultured Hyphomicrobiales bacterium
TGGATGGCGGCCGTTTTGCAACGTCCGCCATCCAGGGGCACCAGCGGACGCAGATCCGGTGGAATCACAGGAACAACAGTCATGATCATCCATTCCGGCCGGTTGCCAGAGTCGATGAAGGCCTCGATGACTTTCAGGCGTTTTGCCAGTTTTTTCGGCTTCAACTCGGTGGTGGCTTCCGCGATTTCAACGCGGATTTCCTCACTGAGGCGCTGCAGATCGAGAGACATCAGCATTTCGCGGATCGCTTCGGCACCGATCATCGCGGTAAAGGCATCAGCTCCGTACTGGTCCTGAGCTTCAACAATTTCAGTCTCTGACAGAAGCTGACGCTCTTTAAGAGCAGTCAGGCCTGGCTCGATGACAACATAATTTTCGAAATAAAGGATCCGCTCCAGATCCTTCAGCGTCATATCCATCAGCAGGCCGATGCGCGATGGCAATGATTTCAGGAACCAGATATGCGCAACCGGAGCCGCCAGTTCGATATGGCCCATACGCTCGCGCCGCACCCGGGACAAGGTGACTTCGACACCGCATTTTTCGCAGATAATACCTTTGTACTTCATGCGTTTATATTTGCCGCAGAGACATTCATAGTCCTTGATCGGGCCAAAAATACGCGCACAGAACAGACCATCACGTTCCGGTTTGAACGTCCGGTAGTTGATGGTTTCCGGCTTTTTGATTTCGCCAAATGACCAGGAAAGAATTTTTTCCGGGCTGGCTATAGAAATCTTGATCTGGTCAAACGTCTGTGCCGGCGCCTGGGTGCCAAAAACGTTCATCACATCCTGATTCATGGATTTCTCCTTTAGAGTGGCCAGTCGGTGCAATTCCGATCAGCCTAAAAAACGGTATGTCCAGCAGTCTCAGTTCGCGCGGCGGATCTATTCCGCCGCGTCGATCTGTGGTTGTTCGTCATTCTCGGCCTTGAGGTCTTCCAGAGTGTTCTCCAACTCCACATTCAGACCAAGTGACCGCATTTCCTTGACCAGCACATTGAAGCTTTCCGGAATGCCGGCTTCGAACGTGTCATCGCCACGCACAATCGCTTCATAAACTTTGGTCCTGCCGGCCACGTCATCGGATTTGACGGTCAGCATTTCCTGCAACGTATAGGCAGCGCCATACGCCTCAAGAGCCCACACTTCCATCTCACCGAAACGCTGTCCGCCGAACTGCGCCTTACCACCCAGCGGCTGCTGTGTAACGAGGGAGTATGGTCCGATCGAACGGGCGTGGATCTTGTCATCGACAAGGTGATGCAGTTTCAGCATGTAGATGTAGCCCACCGTGACCTGACGGTCGAACTGGGTTCCAGTGCGTCCATCATACAGCGTACTTTGGCCGGAGGCGTCCAGCTTGGCCTTTTCAAGCATGGTGACCACATCAGGTTCCCGCGCACCGTCAAACACCGGTGTTGCCATCGGCACACCGCGTTTCAGGTTGTTGGCAAGCCTGACTACGGAATCGTCATCCAGATCGACGATATTGTCATTCTGTGCGTTCTCGCCATAAATATCTTCCAGAATTCCACGCAACGGTTTGATATCACTGGATTTCTCATACTCACGAACCTGTTTGCCGATCTGCAGTCCAAGTCCTGCACAGGCCCAGCCAAGATGGGTTTCCAGAATCTGGCCGACATTCATCCGGCTTGGCACGCCAAGTGGGTTGAGAACGATGTCGACCTGGGTGCCATCTTCCAGATAGGGCATGTCTTCAATCGGAACAATGCGCGAGACCACACCCTTGTTGCCGTGACGTCCGGCCATTTTGTCGCCGGGCTGAAGCTTGCGCTTCACGGCGACAAACACTTTGACCATTTTCATCACGCCGGGCGGCAACTCATCACCGCGTTGCAGCTTGTCGATCTTGTCGAGGAAGCGTGTTTCAAGCTCCTTGCGGCTGTCATCATACTGCTCTTTCAGAGCTTCCAGTTCGCCCATCAGCTTGTCGTCTTCGACCGCCAGCAGCCACCACTGTGACCGAGGATACTCTTCCAGAACTTCGTCGGTCACCTCTGTGCCCTTCTTGAAGTTCTTCGGACCGGCCACAGCCTTCTTGCCACGGATCATATCCGACAGGCGGCTGTAGACGTTGCGGTCAAGAATGGCCTGCTCGTCGTCGCGGTCTTTCGCCAGTGTTTCGATCTGCTCACGCTCGATCGCCATGGCCCGCTCATCTTTTTCGATGCCGTGACGGTTGAACACCCGCACTTCGACGACCGTTCCGGTGACACCCGGCGGCAGGCGCAGCGACGTGTCGCGCACGTCCGAAGCTTTTTCGCCGAAGATGGCCCGCAGAAGCTTTTCTTCCGGAGTCATCGGGCTTTCGCCCTTCGGCGTAATCTTGCCGACCAGAATGTCGCCAGGATCAACCTCGGCACCGATATAGACAATGCCTGCCTCATCGAGGTTTTTCAGAGCCTCTTCGGAGACATTCGGAATATCGCGGGTGATTTCCTCAGGTCCAAGCTTGGTATCACGCGCCATCACTTCAAATTCTTCAAGGTGAATGGATGTGAACACGTCATCGCGCACGATGCGCTCGGAGATCAGGATCGAATCCTCGAAGTTGTAGCCATTCCAGGGCATGAACGCGACCAGCACGTTCTTGCCGAGCGCCAGATCACCCAATTCGGTCGATGGGCCATCAGCAATGATGTCGCCCTTCTTGACCTGCTCGCCAACCTCGACCAATGGCCGCTGGTTGATGCAGGTATCCTGATTGGAGCGCTGGAATTTCATCAAACGATAAATATCAACGCCTGACTTCGACGGGTCCAACTCTTCGGTGGCACGGATCACGATACGGGTCGCATCCACCTGATCCACCACACCGGTACGGCGGGTGGTAATGGCAGCGCCGGAATCTCGCGCGACAACGGATTCCATGCCGGTTCCGACAAACGGAGCCTCTGCCTTCAACAGCGGCACCGCCTGACGCATCATGTTCGAGCCCATCAGAGCCCGGTTCGCATCATCGTTTTCCAGGAACGGAATCAGAGCTGCAGCAACCGAGACCAGCTGCTTTGGCGACACATCCATCAATGTCACGGCATCTGCCGGCATTGACAGCACATCGCCCGATTTACGGCAGGTCACCATCTCATTCAGGAAGCTGTTATCGTCACCCAGCGGTGCATTGGCCTGGGCCACCACATGCTTGGCCTCTTCCATGGCCGACAGATAGACCACATTATCGGTCACCTTGCCGTCTTCCACGGTGCGGTAAGGGCTTTCGATAAAGCCGTATTTGTTAACGCGCGCGAAGGTCGCCAGCGAGTTGATCAGGCCGATATTCGGACCTTCCGGCGTTTCAATCGGGCAGATCCGGCCATAATGGGTCGGATGCACATCGCGCACCTCAAAACCGGCGCGCTCGCGGGTCAGACCACCTGGTCCAAGCGCCGAAAGACGGCGCTTATGGGTAATTTCCGAAAGCGGATTGGTCTGATCCATAAACTGCGACAATTGTGAAGAGCCGAAGAATTCACGCACTGCGGCAGCAGCCGGCTTGGCGTTGATCAGATCCTGCGGCATCACCGTATCGATTTCCACCGATGACATGCGTTCCTTGATGGCCCGCTCCATGCGCAGAAGGCCAACCCGGTACTGGTTTTCCATCAATTCGCCGACCGAACGCAGACGGCGGTTGCCGAGATTGTCGATATCGTCAATCTCGCCTCGGCCGTCGCGCAGACCTACAAGGGTCTTGACCACTTCCAGAATATCATCCTTGCGCAGAACGCGAACCGTGTCCTCGACATCCAGATCGAGACGCATATTCATTTTCACCCGGCCGACAGCCGACAGATCATAGCGCTCGGAATCAAAGAACAGCGATGTAAACATCGCTTCCGCGCTTTCCATGGTGGGCGGCTCGCCCGGACGCATGACGCGGTAAATGTCGAACAGGGCGGATTCGCGGCTTTCATTCTTGTCAGCCGCCAGCGTGTTGCGAATGTAAGGACCGGCATTGGCATAATCGATGTCCAGAACCGGCACATCATTATAGCCCATTTCCTCAAGCAGAACGAGATTCTCTTCCGTGATCTCATCACCGGCTTCCATGAAAATTTCACCGGTTTCCGTGGAGACGATTTCCTCTGCGATGTATTCACCGATCAGATCTTCATTGCTGACTTTGAGCGCCTTGACGCCTTTTTCTTCCAGATCGCGCGCGGCGCGGGCTGTCAGTTTCTTGCCCGCTTCAACAATCACATCACCGCTATCCGCGTCGATCAGATCGACCAGAGCTTTGGTGCCCCGCATCTTGGAGGCGTCGAATGGCTTGCGCCAGCCATCCTTGATGCGGCTGAAGGTGATGATATTGAAGTAGGTATCGAGGATTTCCTCACTGTCGAGACCAAGCGCGAACAGCAGAGTCGTGACAGGAATCTTGCGGCGGCGATCAATGCGCGCATGAACAATATCCTTGGCGTCGAACTCGATGTCGAGCCAGGAACCACGATAAGGAATAATGCGTGAAGCAAACAGCAGCTTGCCGGATGAATGAGTTTTGCCCTTGTCATGGTCGAAAAATACGCCGGGAGAGCGGTGCATCTGCGAGACAATCACCCGTTCCGTGCCATTGACCACAAAGGTGCCATTGCCGGTCATCAGCGGCATGTCGCCCATATAGACGTCCTGCTCCTTGATATCCTTGACCGATTTCGCTCCGGTATCCTCGTCGATATCAAATACAATCAGCCGCAGCCGCACTTTCAGCGGCGCAGCGAAGGTGATGCCGCGCTGACGGCACTCCTCAACGTCATATTTCGGAGCTTCAAATTCATACTCAACAAATTCCAGAAGCGAAGTGCCGGCAAAGTCGGAAATCGGGAAAACCGATTTGAAAACCGCCTGCAGGCCTTCCTCAGGCCGCTCGCCCGGCAGTTTGTCAGCCTGAAGAAACTGATCATAAGAGGCCTTCTGGACCTCAATCAGGTTCGGCATGCTTGCCACTTCTCGAATGGAACCAAAAAATTTGCGAACTTGTTTGCGACCGGTATATGTCTCAGTCATTTGGCACCTCATGTCGTTCTAAAAACATATGTCGTTTCAGACATTTGTTCAAAAATCCCGCTCGATCACGCTGCAGCGCGGGCCTTCAAAACAAGTGTCGCTCCTGCACAAAATTCCGCTCTGCGAAATTGTGCGCCAGAGACGCGTAAAAGCGCTTTACAAAAAAGCGCTTTCAACAGGTCAAGTCCGGGTCGCTTTTGGCGGCCCGGACTCAAAGATCTATTCGAACCTATTTGAGTTCGACAGTCGCGCCAGCTGCTTCGAGCTTGGCTTTGATGTCTTCAGCTTCACCTTTTGAGGCAGCTTCCTTGACGGCCTTGGGAGCAGATTCAACCAGATCTTTTGCTTCTTTGAGGCCCAGGCCGGTAATGGCGCGGACTTCTTTGATCACGTTGATTTTCTTTTCGCCGGCAGCCATCAGCATAACGTCGAATTCGTCTTTTTCTTCTTCAGCAGCAGCTTCGCCGCCGCCACCAGGAGCTGCGGCAACAGCAACAGCAGCAGAGGCCGAAACGCCCCATTTTTCTTCCAGCATCTTGGACAGCTCGGCGGCTTCCAGAACGCTGAGATTCGACAGGTCTTCTACGATTTTTTCAAGATCAGCCATTTTTTATTTCTTTCAAGTTTACTTAGGTTTGAACCATAGAGTTGAGTTGCATTCGGCCTTACGCCGCTTCGTCCTTTTTGGCATATGCTCCGAACACACGCGCCAGTTTACCGGCAGGTGCGTTGATGAGCTGAGCGATACGGGTTGCAGGTGTATTGATCATACCCACAAGTTTCGCGCGCAATTCATCAAGCGATGGCATGGAAGCAAGTTCTTTCACACCAGACGCGTCGAGAGCTGTGGCTCCCATTGTGCCGCCGAGAATGACAAGCTTGTCATTCGTTTTGGCAAAATCGGAGGCCACTTTCGGCGCTGCTACCGGATCTTCCGCATAAGCGATCAGGGTTGGCCCCTGAAACAGATCCGCCATTGATTCAGCGTCGGTACCTTTAAGAGCGAGCTTGGCAAGGCGGTTTTTTGCAACTTTGACGGACGCACCCTGGTCGCGCATCTGATTGCGTAAAGCAGTCATCTGGGCCACGGTGAGACCGGCATAATGAGCAACAACCACACTGCCTGATGCATTGAATACATCACCCAGTATGGATACCATTTCGGTTTTTTCCGCTCTATCCACTGCGTCTCTTCTCCATTTGACCTCTCGGGCGAACATCACCTAAGGGGCCGGTTTACGATTGCCGCGTCAGCCTCTTGAAAGACGCTTCTGCGGCGCGATACCCTGCCCCCTTGCAATGTGCCTACGCGCGCATTGCCAGGTCCGTTGGTTCAAACCAGCAAGGCTCCTTGCGGAACCGCAATCTGGTTATTCCCTATCTGTGCGGGCGATTTTTAAACCATCTCGTTGTCTCCAACGATCCGGTGCCAGCAGTCTCGGACAGGTTTGCCATCCTTTCAGATGACCACCCCGCCAGCGAACCGGCGGGGAATTCTTGTCTCAGTTAAGCGTTTGAAACGCTTGTCGGATCAACGTGTATGCCAGGACCCATTGTCGAGGTGATGGCAAAACGCTTCACAAATGTACCCTTGGCACCAGTTGGACGCGATTTGGACACGGCGTCTGCGAAGGCCTGGATATTCTCGACAATTGCATCCTTCGTGAACGATGCCTTGCCTACGCCGGCATGCAGAACGCCGGCCTTTTCAACGCGAAACTCAACAGCACCGCCCTTGGCGGCAGCCACTGCAGCAGCCACATCCATGGTGACAGTGCCAACCTTCGGGTTCGGCATCATGCCACGGGGCCCGAGCACCTTACCTAGGCGGCCGACCAGCGGCATCATATCCGGAGTTGCAATACACCGGTCGAAATCGATGTTGCCCTTCTGGACTTCTTCCATCAGATCTTCTGCACCGACCACATCGGCGCCAGCTTCACGGGCTTCATCAGCCTTGGCATCTTTTGCAAACACGGCGACACGAACATTGCGGCCCGAACCGTTGGGCAGATTGCACACGCCGCGCACCATCTGGTCAGCATGGCGCGGGTCAACGCCCAGATTCATTGCAACTTCAATGGTTTCGTCAAACTTGGCATTAGCGTGTTCTTTCAGAAGTTCGACGGCTTCTGACAGACCATACAGCTTGTGCCGATCGATGGCTTCACCGTTGTTGCGAACTCTTTTACCTGATTTTGCCATTGGTTTTACTCCGCAACCTTGAGGCCCATCGAACGCGCAGACCCGGCAACCATACGCATGGCAGCTTCCAGATCATTTGCATTCAGGTCCTGCATTTTGGCTTCAGCAATCTCCCGCACCGCAGCGCTGGAAACAGATCCGACAGAGGTTTTACCCGGTGTCTCGGATCCTTTTTTCAGTTTTGCAGCCTTTTTCAGAAGAAATGAAACCGGCGGGGTTTTCATCACAAATGTAAAAGATTTATCCTGGAAAATGGTCAGGATAACCGGAATCGGCTGGCCTTTTTCCATTTCCTGCGTCTTGGCATTGAACGCCTTGCAGAATTCCATGATATTAACGCCGCGCTGACCAAGGGCCGGCCCGATAGGCGGGGACGGGTTGGCTGCGCCGGCTGGTACCTGAAGCTTCAGATACCCGGCAATTTTCTTCGCCATAGTTCACTCCGTGTCATGCCGGCACCGCCGGCGTTGGGTGTCCGTGGTCCGGAAAGTTCGGGTGTGGCGCACCCGGCCTGCCTTCCACGATTCAAACATCAGATCAACTTAAAGTTTTTCGACCTGATTATATTCCAGTTCAACCGGCGTCGGCCGGCCGAATATGGAAACTGCTACCTTGAGCCTTGCACGCTCCTCATCGACCTCTTCGATATGGCCGTTAAACGAGGCCAGCGGACCGTCCGATACACGTACCTGTTCACCAATTTCAAAACTGATCGAAGGTTTCGGACGCTCAACACCTTCCTGAACCTGTTGCAGAATGCGCATTGCCTCGGCTTCGGGAATAGGCATCGGTTTGTTTTCAGACCCCAGAAATCCGGTCACTTTCGGTGTATTCTTGATGAGATGAAACGCTTCATCCGTCAGATCCACCTTCGCCAGAATATATCCGGGAAAGAATTTCCGCTCAGTATCGACCTTGCGGCCACGGCGCACTTCAACCACTTTTTCGGTTGGAACCACGACCTGCTCGAACTGATCTTCAAGGCCGGCAGATGCAACGCGCTCCATGATGGAAGCGGCAACCTTGTTCTCAAAGTTCGAATATGCCTGAACGATATACCAGCGTTTCGCCATGAATAGTGCTTTCCCTAGCGGCCCAGAGTGAGAAGCTGACCGACGCCCCAACCCAGAAGCTGATCTGCCAAAAAGAAGAAAATTGCGGCCAAAAACACCATGATCAGAACCATCACGGTCGTAACGAGGGTTTCACGGCGCGAAGGCCATGTAACTTTGGACACTTCAGCACGGACCTGCTGAATAAATGTGAAAGGATTTGTTTTTGCCATAAAGCGCGCTCAAATGGGCCGAGCGCACTAGCATCAGGCTGGCGCGCTTCGGTCATGACTAAGGTCAACGTTGATAGCCGCCATATAAGACAGCGGCCAGAAAGATACAAGCGAATAATGCCGGGAACCGACCCGGCACGGTCCGCTTGTATCCAATTTTGGCAGGGGCAGCAGGATTCGAACCCGCGACCTACGGTTTTGGAGACCGTCGCTCTACCAACTGAGCTATACCCCTAAGCGTCGTTTACTCGATGATACTTGCGACGATGCCGGCTCCGACGGTGCGTCCGCCTTCACGA
>CAXBCI010000063.1:0-8544 GCA_963974065.1 uncultured Hyphomicrobiales bacterium
GCCGATGAACTGATCTGGAGCATCAAATGGTTCCATGTAACCGTGAAACGATCTAAGCCTGCTCTGCGCCAATATTGATCACGGCGCGGCCTTTGACCTGGCCTTTCAGGATCGCGGCACCCAGCACTGGCAGATCAGCCATCCTGTGTTCTTCAACCATCGGCTCCAGCCGGTCCATCGGCAATGCGCCCACCAGACGGTTCCATGCCGCAACGCGGCGCTCATAGGGACAGGCGACAGAATCAATCCCCAGCAGATTGATGCCGCGCAGCAAAAACGGAACCACCGTAAAGGACGGCACGGCAGCTCCGCCGGCCAGACCGATTGCCGCCACAGAACCGCCATAACAGGTTTGCTTCAGAACCCGGCCCAGCATCTCGCCGCCGACCGCATCAATGGTTCCGGCCCAGCGTTCCGATTCCAGCGGGCGCTTGTTTTCCTCTGTCAGTTCAGCGCGTGGAATGATGGTCTCGGCACCCAGCCCTTTCAGATAATCTGCCGTTTCCGGCCGTCCGGTGACGGCAGCAACGCTGTAGCCCAGATCTGACAGGATCGACACGGCGACCGAGCCAACGCCCCCGGCAGCGCCTGTCACCAGCACCTCACCCTTGCCGGGCTGAAGACCGTGGTCTTCCAGTGCCATGACAGCAATCATCGCCGTCAGACCCGCCGTGCCGATGGCCATGGCGTGCCGCGCGCTCATGCCCTGCGGCATCGGCACCAGCCACTCCGCCTTGACCCGCGCTTTGGTGGCATATCCGCCCCAGCGGGCTTCTCCGACGCGCCAGCCGGTCAGAATGACGTCATCGCCGGCCTTGTAGCGCGCATCCGAAGACTGCGAGACGACACCGGCAAAATCAATGCCCGGAACATGCGGAAAAGTGCGCACAAGCCCGCCCTTGCCGGTGATGCACAGCCCATCCTTATAATTCAGTGTGGAATAGGCCACATCGACGGTCACATCGCCGTCCGGCAAGCGGCTGTCATCCAGCGTTTCGATGTTCTGGCTGACGCTGCCATCTTCATCCTTGTCGACCACCAATGCGGTAAAACTCATTTTTGTCTCCATTTGCTCGTGTTCGGTGTTGGCATCCGTCTCAGGCACTGCCGATGATGATGCCCGCGGCAAACACCAGCGCACCGCCCAGTACCACCTGCATCGCCGCCCTGAAGAACGGCGTATCCATATATTTGTTCTGGATCCAGGCAATCACCCACAATTCAATGAACACGATCCCAAAGGCAATGCTGGTCGCTGTCCAGAAATCGGGGATCAGATAGGGCAGCGCGTGCCCCAGCCCGCCGATTGTCGTCATGATGCCGGAGGCAAAACCGCGCTTGATGGGTGATCCACGGCCTGAAATCTGGCCATCATCCGAGGCCGCTTCAGTGAATCCCATGGAAATGCCGGCGCCGATAGAGGCCGCCAGGCCCACGAGAAACGTCGTCCAGGTATCCTGCGTTGCAAAAGCGGTGGCGAAAATCGGTGCCAGAGTGGACACCGAGCCGTCCATCAACCCCGCCAGACCGGGCTGCACCCAGGTCAGAATGAATTTGCGGTGGGATTCCTGATTTTCCTGCTCCAGCGCATCCGCATGCAGATGGGTGTCCTGCAGCTCGCCCGCCTTGGCCAGATGGCGAGCCTCGGCCTGGGCCAGATCGCCGAGCAGTTTTCGCGTATCGGCATCTGTCACCCGCGCGGCGGCGCGCAGGTAAAACTCATGGGCCGCATCTTCCATATTGGCGACTTCATCGCGGATGCGCTCAATCCCGAGATTTTCGATCAGCCAGACCGGCCGCCTGGCGTAGTAGCCAGCAACATGTTCACGCCGTATCAATGGAATCTCATCGCCAAACCGCACCTTGTGCAGATCGATCAGACGTTGCCGGTGCAACCCCTCCTCCTTCGCCATGCCCTCAAGCAGCGCGGCGCTGGCGGGAAATTCATCGCGCACCTTATTGGCGTAGCTCTGGTAGATTCGTGCATCGTCCTCTTCCGCCGAGATGGCAAGCGCCAGCATTTCCTGTTCTGACAAATCGTGAAAACGGCGCGCATTGGAAAAGCGGCTGAGCATGGCAATCACCTGTAGAATTGTAAGCACGGATCAGGGGCAAACTAGGGCTGCAGTGCGACAAGGTCCATACGCTGCCGCCACTTATCCCGTTTATTTCATCCGCATAGCCAGCGTCAGCAGGATTTTCCAGCGCCGATCAGCTGTTCTCACGCCTGGCGTCAGCCCCATGTTCGCACGCTTGACGCCGGCCTCCGCCCTTGCGAGTCTCGCCGCAGAATCGGAGCTGTTTTTCTCGGCCCGCACGGAGATCTGATTGATGAGTGTTTGCCGCAAAATCTGCCCCCTGCTATCGGCCTTCTGGCCAGAACGACGCGCAATCACCCGCCGGATTGTCCGCTACCTTGTCATGGCTTTGGCACTGATGGCTCTGTCCGCACCGGCCCTCGCCCAGGACCGTGGCGCTGTTGAACGCCAATTCCGCAACTGGCTGGCTGAAACTGTGTTGCCGCGGGCGCGGGCCGAAGGCGTATCGCGAAAAACCTTTGATGCCGCCTTTGCCGGGGTCACGCTGAACTGGGACCTGCCGGACCTTGTGCCGCCGGGCACCGTTGCCCGAGTGCCGCAGCGCCAGCGCCAGGCCGAGTTCAGTTCCCCCGGCAAATATTTCTCGCGCGGCGCAGTGGGCGGTGCAGCCTCTGTCGGGCGGCAGATGGCGGCGCGCTATGCCAAAACCCTTGCGGCGGTGGAGCGCCGCACCGGCGTGCCGGGGCGCATCATTCTTGCCATCTGGGGCCGCGAAAGCGGCTATGGCCGCGCTTCCATCCCCTATGACGCGTTTCAGGTGCTGGGCACCAAAGCCTTCATGAGCACCCGCGCGCCCTATTTCACCGATGAGTTGATCGCGGCGCTGAAAATCGCCCAGGCCGGCCATGTGTCGCCGCGTGCCATGAAAAGCAGCTGGGCCGGAGCCCTCGGCCAGCCGCAATTCATGCCGAGCAATTTCCTCAAATTCGCCGCCGATGGCGATGGCGATGGCCGCGCCGACATCTGGAACTCGGAGGCCGACACCATCGCCTCAATCGCCTCCTATCTGTCAGCCCATGGCTGGGTCAGCGGCCGCGACTGGGGCTTTGAGGTCACTGTGCCGGCCTCCGTCTCCTGTTCGCTGGAAGGCCCCGATCAGGGCCGCACCATCGCCACCTGGGAGGCCGCCGGCATCCGCCGCGTTTCCGGAAAACCCTTCCCGGCCCGCGAAAGACAGGCCGAGGGCTTTCTGCTGATGCCGGCCGGCCGCAACGGCCCGGCCTTCATCGCCACGCCGAATTTCTTCGTCCTCAAAGCCTATAATAACAGCGATCTCTATGCCCTGTTTGTCGGCCATGTCGGCGACCGAATCCAGTATGGCGTCGGCGACTTTTCCGCACACTGGGGCGCTGTCGGCGGCCTCTACCGCTCAGACGTGGCCACCATGCAGCGCGCGCTTGAAGCCCAGGGCCACGACGTCGGTGGCGCCGACGGCCTCCCCGGCTTCAAAACCCGCCGCTCCATAGGCCGCTGGCAGGAGGCCAATGGGCGGACGGCAACGTGTTTTCCTGAAGCAGGCATGAAGGGGGTGCTGGGGCGGTGATGGATTCACGCCAATGCATTGGGTTGCGCAATCACAATTCTAGGTGAAATGCGCTAACGGCCCATACCTGCCGTTCGTATGCTTCAATTGCGGTGCGAGTTGCCTCTGTCTCACCACCTTTTCAAAGCAATCTGGTTCAACGATTTTGCGCATTCATAAGTCGAACCAGCAGCCGAATATTGGAGTTGAGCACCTGTGAATAGTGAATTGGTGACAACTTGAAATGCATACTGCCAGCATCAAAGTACCTTAATTTCACGTTAGAACAAAAAAAGAACAAATATAGAAAATGGGGTTCCCAAATATGCTGGGACAGATTATGACATGTTGTCAATATCTGACACCGAAACAGGGGCCGGCACATGAACACACATCCACGGACAGAATTCGCAGAATTGATGGAACGTGCAGGCCTCTGCATCGAGACCGCTGCGGAACTGCTGGACGTGAGCGACCGAACGATCCGCCGCATCATCAGCGGTGAAGGCAAACGAATCGACCAACTCAAGCTGGCCAAGCTGCGCGAAGTTGCAGACGCCCGCTGCATCGGAGAACGGCCCGAGGGCTTCCGCTTCATCGACCTCTTTGCTGGGATCGGGGGTCTGCGCCGCCCCTTCGAATCGATCGGGGGCCGCTGCATCTTTACGGCCGAGTGGGACCGCTTCAGCCGGGAGACCTACAGCGCCAACTTTCCAGAGCCTGCGGGCAGCGATCATATCTTCGCGGAGGATGTGCGGCCCTATGCGGACAAACCCATCGGGATACCAGCACATGACGTTCTTCTGGCAGGCTTTCCCTGCCAGCCCTTTTCTATCGCTGGCGTGAGCAAGAAGAACGCACTTGGCCGACCGCATGGCTTCCTGTGCGACACGCAGGGAACGCTGTTCTATGATCTTGCGAAGATTATTGCTTACCATCGCCCCCCAGCCTTCCTGCTCGAGAATGTAAAGAACCTGCAGCGCCATGACGGCGGCAAGACCTTTGCCACCATCATGCACGTTCTGAAGGAAGAGCTGAGCTACAATGTCAGCTACCGTGTGGTCAACTCGACGCCGTGGGTTCCGCAGAAGCGCGAACGGATTTTCATAGTGGGGTTCCGCGATCAGATTGACTTTGATTTTGATGATCTGGCCATTCCGGAGGGTGATGGCCCGAAACTTGGTGGGATACTCGATAGTAAAGTGGATCCCAAATACACCCTGACAGAAAACATGTGGAAATACCTTCAAGGCTATAAGGAGAAGCACCGCAAGGCCGGGAATGGTTTTGGGTATTCCCTGTTCGGTCACAATGACGTTGCCCGCACGCTTTCGGCCCGTTACTACAAGGACGGCTCCGAGATACTGATTGAGCAGAAGGGCAATCGGCCCCGCCGTCTGACCCCGCGCGAATGTGCGAGGTTGATGGGGTTCGAGAAGCCTGGTGAAACAAAATTCCGTATCCCTGTGTCAGACACACAAGCCTACCGGCAGTTCGGCAACGCAGTTGTCGTGCCTGCGGTACAGGCTGTGGCTAATCTGATGGAGCCACACATAGCAGAAACTCGTGAGCGTGAGGGGTGCGCCCCGCTCTCTCTGCAACAGGGAAAATTACTGTTGTCGGAACCAAGTGTTGCGGCCTGAAATATGTGCGCCGATAGCGTAACTCCAGCCGTACGCAACCGGATGATGGCTGGTATCAAGGGCAAGAACACCAAGCCTGAAATAATGATCCGATCTGCACTTCACCGGCGCGGCTTCCGTTTTAGACTGCACCGGAAAGACCTGCCTGGGAAGCCAGATCTTGTATTCACCGGGCGCTGCGCCGTGATTTTCGTTCATGGATGTTTCTGGCACTGCCATAATTGCCACCTGTTCCGCTGGCCGAAGAGCCACGAGAGTTTCTGGAAGGAGAAGATCACGAAGAATATCGAGCGCGACCGGGAACAGTATCTGACCCTTGCCGATACTGGCTGGCGCGTTGGTACGGTCTGGGAGTGCGCTCTGAAAGGCAAAACTCGTCTTTCTATTGAGGACGTTGCCGATCAATGTGCCATATGGTTGAGATCAGATATGAAAATACTGGAGGTGTGCGGGAATGAAGCGGGGGCAACTCTCTGATTATTTTGAAGGTGTTGGGGTGAAGCGCCTGTCTGCCGTTGATGCTGAACCGAAAAGTTCCAACCAGCATGAGGTTGGAACCACCAGGAAGATGCGGGACGATTTTTTGGGCGAGTTGCACCAGCAGAAGTTCCCAGCAATCTACATTTGGCTTGGTAGCGACCAAGAGGGAATCACCGAGGAGAGTTGGGCCACGCATTATGATGCCCGGCTCAACAAGCCCCGCTCGGCTGAGTGGCGACTCTATTACCCTTCCAACCCTGTTACCGAGGCCATGCGCGAAAGTGACACCTTATTTCTAGCAAAAGACCAAGATGGCGTTCTGTGGTTCATAATTGTGCCTGCAGGCACCACGAGTGAACAGCAGCTTTTCTGGCTGTTTGGCCTGCGCCCTGAGGGGACAACCTTTGTCTCACGCGAATTTTCTAATGAGGAGCCGGAGCTGGACTTCGCTGCCCGATTCATCTTGGATGAGATCGGTGTCGAGTTCGAAGAACCGGAGGTCGACAAGCTGGACGCCATTATCAACAAATTTGGGACAAGATTTCCGAAGACAGACGAGTTCTCCGATCTTGCGCGCATCACCCTGCCTGAAGTCAGGGCCGAGGATGATCCTGACGCGGCGCTTATTACGTGGCTGGACCATGAGGAGGCGTTGTTCCGACGGTTAGAACGTCGGGTTGTATCATCAAGGATTGAGGCAGGATTTGTCAATGAAGACGGCACCGATGTTGATGGCTTCATCAGTTTTTCGCTGAGCGTTCAAAATCGCCGAAAATCACGCATGGGTCATTCGCTCGAACACCATTTGGCAGCAGTTCTCAGGGCGCATGACGTTCAGCACGTTCGGGGCGCCGTTACAGAACACAATCACAGGCCTGACTTTCTATTCCCCGACCTCGCCACCTATCAAGCCGCTCCGCCAGAGGGCGATGTGCGGTTGACTATGTTAGGGGCAAAGTCCACCTGCAAGGACCGCTGGCGACAGGTGCTGGCAGAAGCGGAAAAGATCAGTCGAAAACATCTTTTGACTCTGGAGCCGGGAATTTCTGAGGCGCAAACGCATCAGATGGAAGCATCGAGCCTTCAATTAGTCGTACCTCAGCCAGTTCAGGCTAGCTACACAGGCGCGCAACAGGGATGGCTGTGGTCTGTTGCGGACTTCATTGCGGAAGTCACATCAAAGCAGACCTGAATACGCTAAAGTGCACATTCCAAGTTTGCTCTACCCGCAATACTAAGTGTTCTGCGGTCCCTGCGACGAAGGTCTGCTTCTAAATTGGGTGCCTATTGAGCCGTAGTGCAACGAAAAACTTTTTCCCACCCTTCATGACCAAAAATGACCAGCAATAGCGTCCAGCGACAGAACTGTCCTCCCCCACCCCTCACCCGCCCCGCAACGCCCCCCGCATATGCTCGATAATCGCCGCTGAACAAACGCGGATGCGCTCAACCTCGGCATAATCCTCATGCACAACGTCCCAGAAGCTGCGGGTAAAGGAGACCTGCTGCGGCAGCACCTGGTGCAGCTCGGGATAGCGCCTCGCCATGAAATCATGGACGATGCCGACACCGGCGCCGTTGAGAACCGCCTGCAGCTGGACATGCACGCTGGTGCTGGTCAGTTGCGGGCGGAAGGCCGGATCGACCAGGGGGATGTAATCCAGTTGCTTGTCGAAAATCAGCTCCGGCACATAGCCGATGCCGCGCAGCGCTTGCAGGGCGGCAATGTCGCGCACCGGCGGATGCTGGTCGAGATAGGCGCGCGTGGCATAAAGATGCAGCTTGTAATCGGCAATTTTCTGGATTTTCAGACGTCCGGTGTCCGGTCGTGACACGGCGACGACGAAATCCGCCTCGCGTTTCGACAGCGAAAACCGGCGCGGCAGCGCGATCAGCTGCACCTCCAGCTTGGGATAGCGCTCGCACAATTGCTGCGCCGCCTCCACCACAATATAGGCCGCAACCCCTTCCGGTACGCCGATGCGTACACTGCCGGACAGGCTTTCGCGCTGACCGCCAACGGCGTTTTCCGCCTGGATGACGCCGCTTTCCATCTGCTCCGCCATGGCGATCAGATCCTGCCCGGCTGCGGTCAGCGCATAGCCGGCTGGCGATCTGTCAAACAGTTTTGTGTCAAGCGCCTCCTCCAGCGCCCGCACCCGGCGCGACACGGTGGCATGATCGACACCAAGCAGTTTGGCCGCAGCGCTCAACCGGCCGGAACGGGCCAACGAGAGAAAGAAACGATAATCATCCCAGTTCATAATTGCCCACTTCGCTTGCTGCCATTGTGCATATCTGCACAATGGATAGCGGTTTTCTCGATCTGTTCAAGAGGGCACCTGCATGTGTAGTGTCGGGCACAAGCCCTTTCAAAACGCAACGGAGTTACACATGCGCACCATTGGCCACTTTATCGACGGACAGAATATCGCCGGCACCAGCGGACGCGAGGCGGATGTGTTTCTGCCGATGACCGGTGAGGTTCAGGGCCGTGTTGCCCTTGCCAACGCTGCCGAGGTTGATGCCGCCATTGCCAATGCCAAGGCGGCGCAGCCGGCCTGGGCAGCGGTCAATCCGCAGCGCCGCGCCCGGGTGATGATGAAGTTTCTCGAACTGGTTCAGCGCGAATATGATGAACTGGCCGAGTTGCTGGCCCGCGAGCACGGCAAGACCATTCCTGATGCGCGCGGCGACATTCAGCGCGGCCTTGAAGTGGTCGAATTCTGCACCGGTATTCCGCATCTGCTGAAAGGCGAATTCACCGAAGGCGCCGGTCCCGGCATCGATCTGCACTCGA
>CAXBCI010000064.1:0-8039 GCA_963974065.1 uncultured Hyphomicrobiales bacterium
TGCCGGGCAGTGGCTCCTGTTTGCCACAAGAGCCACAAAAATCATAAGACAAGCGCTTCGGCTCCGCTTTTGAACTGGACTGCGGAGCTGCCCTTATCGGCCAGGACGGATCCATCCATAAATCGGCGTCAGGAGATCACCGGTTTTATTTTTCGCGGGTACTGGGCATAAAGCCTGTCCCATTAGCCATCAGCGGCGTTCATGAGGATTGGTACCTGAAAAACGTCGGCACCGGGTTTCATCCGCGACGCCTGAAGCAGCAATTGCGCGCCGTTGGGCAGAGATATTCCTAACCCGTTTCTTCGGCTGCTTTCTCAGGCTGCGGTCGTTTTCGGATAGCGAACCAGAACGCACCTGCGATCAGCAGGATATTGATCCCCAGCAGCAGTGCCGAAACCGGCCGGTCAAGGAATATCCAATAGCCGTCCTGCGAAATCAGTAGCGAGCGCCGCAGATTGTTCTCCAGCAATGGTCCCAGAATAATGCCGATAACCACCGGGGCGAGCGGATAGGATGCGGCGCGCAGCAGGATGCCGACAAAGCCGAATCCCAGCATCACCATCAGGTCAAACACCGACGCCTGGAGCGCAAATGTACCAATTGAACACAGCAGCAGCACGGTCGGGATGAGATAGACCTTTGGCACCCGCAACACATAGACAAACAGCGGTGTTGCCAGAATTCCGGCGATCAGCAGAAACGCATTGGAGGCAAGATAGACCAGAAAGATGCCGCCAACGATCTCCGGCTGTTGTTCAAACAGTGTCGGACCCGGAAAATAACCCAGAATCAGCAGCGCGCCGATCAGCACCGCCGAGGAGGCATCGCCTGGAATGCCAAGTGCCAGAGACGGCACCAGAGTTCCTCCGACAGTGGCGTTATTGGCACTTTCTGTCGCCACGACACCGCCTTCTGCGCCTTCACCATATTTTTCTTCAGGCCGCGCCATCGCTTTGGCAACCGCATAGGAGGTAAACGAGCTGATCACCCCGCCGGCACCCGGCAGGGCCCCGAAAAAGGCACCGATTGTTGATGAGCGCAGCAGGTTTTTCCAGTGGCGCAATGTCAGCAGCACCGACTTGAAGCCGGGCCGCGCAATATCGATTTTCGGCTTGTTCAGAAGGTCATTGCCCATCGCCTGATAGGCCATTTCGGAAATTGCAAACAGCCCCACCACAACGGCTACAATGTGAAAGCCGTTCAGCATATTGTAGGACCCGAAGGTAAAGCGGTAACCGGTGGAGAATTCATCAGTGCCGATGGTCGCCAGCAGCAGTCCGAAGGCGCCGGACGTCAGGCCTTTCAACAACGAGCCATCGGAAATCACCGCAATCGCAATAAGACCGGTCAGAGCCAGCGCAGTATATTCCGGCGGCGCGAAATTGCTCGCCACCCGGGCCAGCGCCGGTGCCGCAAAAATCAACACCAGCCCGCCGAACAGGCCGCCCAGCGCAGAGGCTGAAATGGCGATGCCGATGGCGTCTGACGCCCGCCCTTTCTGCGCCATCGGATAGCCGTCAAACAGGGTTGCAGCGGCCAGAGGCGTGCCGGGTATGCGCAGCAGAATGGCTGAGATAGAGCCGCCGCACGAGCCGCCGACAAAAATCGCGATCAGAAATCCCATTGCGGCCACAGGCGGCAGGCCGATGGCGACAGGCAACAGCAATATGATGCCCATCAGCGGTCCAAGGCCCGGCAACGCGCCCACCAGCAGACCGAACAGCACGCCCAGCAGTGTCAGGCCCAACGCCAGCGGGTTCATGAATAATCCGAAACCGGATACCAGCGACTCTACCAGCATGTCGCCTTCACCAGGGTATATTGAGGCCGTAAATGCCACCGGGCAAAACAACCTTCAAATGCGCTTCGAAAAAATAGGCCAGCCCAAAGGAAATCACCAGCGCGATCAGCACCGGGCGCACCGATAAAGGCAGCCCGCAGACCACCAGCAGCGCAACAATCATCGGTGCGGTGGTCAGATGATAGCCAAAAACCCCCAGAAGCCCGAGATAAAGCGCAAAGATACCGAGCAGCGCTGCAGGCCGATACAGCTCACGAAGCGATACCGTCGCCTTTGACAGTTGCGGCATTTTCCTGAATCCGACTATTGCCGCCTGTATGGCCAGCAGCAGAGCGATGATCAGTGCAACGGCGCGCGGATAGGCGGCGGCATTGTCATAGGGACCGCCAGTGGCGATCCCCTGTTCTGTCATGGACGTATAGATCTGCTGGAAGACGACCGCAATTACGGCGGCAAAGAACGCGATGGCCAGCCAGTTCATCAGTTTCCTGTCCAACATTGCGGTCGTTGCCCCTTAGCGCAATTTCTTCAATTGCTCTTCTTCCCAGGCCAGCGCATTGGTCATTGAACCAAGCTGACCTGCGACCGGACCGACAATTTCGTCATACTGGGTATGATCCCATTCCAGCGGAACAAATCCGACCCGCGCAATCTGCTCTTTCACGTCATCGCGATTCATAGCCCTTTTCATGGCTGCGCGCAAAACGTCGGCAACGTCATCCGGCGTGTCCTTGTGCACAAGCCACCACGTCCAGCCCATTGGCGCCAGCCCCGACAGGCCAAGATCAATGTTCAGATCATCAATGCTTGGCGCGCCATCATAAGAGGCTTTGGCACCTGGCAGTTCCGACAGCACCAGAAGGATGTCGAACCCCTCCTTATCCTGCAGATAGGCACCCACATTGACAAATACGAAATCCAGCACGCCGGACTTCAGATCCTTACGCGCATCGCCATCGGTCTTGTAGGGAATGTTCTGCGCCACCACGCCATAGGACTGCAGAACTTTGGCAATCACCATGTGGGGCAAATTGTTGCGCGAGCCCGAAGAGTAACGCAGTTTACCGGGATTGGCCTTGCCATAGGCCATCATTTCCTCAAAATTGGACCAGCGGGTTTCACCCTTCTTGCTGCCGATTGAAAACGCGTTCGACACCGCAGAATGCAACGGTTTGAAATCCTTGTAGGTCCAGTCTGCGTTACCCAGAACCGGCTGCAGCACCAGCGGCGCCACATAACCGTCCATGATGGTGTAGCCATCCGCGGGCCGGTTCATGGCGGTGATGAAAGCTTTTGTTCCCGCTGCGCCCGGTGTGGAGATCACCGGAATGGAGACCCCCAGTTCCTCACCCATCGCCTTGGCGATGATCTGGCTGACAGAGAGCGCCGTCCCTGCCGACCATGGAAAAATGTTTTCCACTGTCCGTTCCGGAAATTGCGCGTTGGCGGATTGTGCGCCGAGCATCATAGTCATGATCGCACCGGCAATGAGTATTTTCTTTAACATGTAGTCCTCCCATTCGATTGAGCCACTCAGTCAGCAGCCGTTTCAGTTGAATATCTCTTTCAATTCGCCTCAGGCCGGAGCGGCCAGACGCAGTTCCTGCAGCCCGTAATGGGCAAACACCTCCTCTGGCGCATTGTGCTGCGTCAGATGGTCGATGATGCAACGGTTGAGCCGGTCAATGATTGCCGGATCATGAATTGGGTTTTCCTGTTTCGGGTCGGATTCCAGATCAAACAGACAGGACCCCTCGCCCCAATTGGCCACACAGGCAATGCCGGTTTCGCCAATATCCGGGTTCAGCGTGTAACGCATCACCGGCGCACCCTTGGTAAAATCAAACGGCGCCACCAGTTCGGCCGATTTCAACTCCTCGATTGAAAACAGGCTCGCCAGATGTGACGGCATCACCGTATAGGCCGGCAACGGCGCACCATGCGGCTCGTCGGGGAAGCGGTAATAGGTATAGCGGCCATCGGTCGCGCAGATCGGACCGGCAAACATGCCCAGTATCGCGGTTTCGCGCCCGTTTTTATCGCCCGTCAGAAGCGGTTTTAGCGAGTGCGCTGTGACTTCCTTCGGAATGTCGACATTGTAGAAATCCAGGATCGTCGGCATCAGATCCGGTGTCTGGGTCAGGCTCTGGCAGTGTGTGCCGGCCTCATCATCCATCTGCGGATGCCAGATCATCATCGGTATATGTGAGATTTCCTCATAATAAGGCATCTTGTTCTTCGCCCACCATTCGTGCTCGCCCAGCAGATAGCCATGATCTGTGGTCAGGATCAGTGCAGTATCGTCCCAGGCGTCTTCCCGGTCGAACCAGTCCAGCAATTGCCCGAAATATTCATCGCACATTGCTACAAGCGCTGCATAATTACCGCGAATTTCCGCAACTTCCTCTGCAGAATTCGTGACTTTCTCATAAATCGGCCAATCCAGGATCTTGCCCTTGTAGCCGCTGTCATATGCGGCCCGGAACCGCGCCGGCGCGGTAAAGGGTTCGTGCGGATCAAAGCATTCCAGTTGCAAAAACCAGTCATCAGACGTGTTGTTGATATCGAGAAATTCAAATGCTTTCTTGAAGCATTTCGCTGTCGGATATTCCTGCTCATCTTCCATGAACATCGTGTTGATGGCGTGGCGTGAGCGGCGCCATGCTTCAGCACTGGAATTGCCTCTGGTCACATTGCCTTCGCTCGGCAGATCGCCCATTGGATAGTGCCGCTGGTCAAACTTTTCGCGCAGACGCTCCACCGGAGGCTGGGTCATTACCTTGATCGGGTCGTATTCCTGACCGCGGATGAAATCCCAACTGTCGAACGCGTTGACATAGCCGGTGCCGCCATTTTCAAAGTAATGCAGATGATCTGAGACAATATGGCTGTAAACCCCATTCTGGCTCAGCAATTGCGCAAAGGAATTGTCGAACGGTTCAAGCGGACCCCACGGACGGTGCATGAAATTGAGGCGTCCGGTATGCATGTCGCGGCGCGCCGGCATGCAGGGCAGCGAACCGGTATAATGCCGGTCGAAAATCATTGAACGTCTGGCGAAGCGATCAAAATTCGGCGTTGCAATGGCGCTGCCGCCATAAGCGCCGAGCGCCGCCCGGTTTAAGGAATCAAACAGAACAAAAACTGTCCGCATAGGCCACTTGTCCTCCCAAACGAAAATGCCGCTTGCCAACACTAGACAATTCGAAGAAATTCAAAAAATGAAAATTTATACAACGCGCCATAGAAGAATTGAATGGATAGAAATTTACTGACCTTTTTGACCATCGCTGAAACCGGCAATATGACGGCGGCTGCAGATAGGTTGCACATCACCCAGCCAACGCTGACCAAACGTCTGCAGCAACTCGAAGCCCAGCATGATTGCCGGTTGCTGGAACGGTTGCCGCGCGGTGTCCGGCTGACCCCGGCAGGTGATCAGCTCCTGCCCTATGCCAGACGCATCCAGCACGAATTCCTTCAGGCCGGCGAAGCCATCCGCTCCCTTGAATCAGGTCATCTTGATGAATTGCGTATCGGAGCGGGACCGCTGTTTCATCTGCGTTATCTGGGACCGGCGCTGTGCCAGCTGATGCAAGAATTTGCGAACACACGCATCAGCCTGACCGCTGATCTGAACACGCAGAACCTGCCCAGAATAAGAGAGGGAAGCCAGGACGTGATGTTCGGCACCACTGAACATCTGCCTGACGACGATCAGGTGCTGTTTCATCCGTTGACCACGGTTGAACAGGGCCTGCTGCTTCGCGTCGGCCACCCCGCATTGCACGATGGTCCGCTGCATCCGGAGCAACTGACCGCTATAAAATGGGTGTTTTACAGCGACGGGCTCGACAATGAGGAAATGATGCGCAGCTATCTGGAGGCGCAAGGCTTGCCACCCCCTGAAATTGTCCTGAAGACATCCACGTTTTCGCTGGGAATTCAGGTGGTCGCGCAAAGCGATTATGCGATGATTCTGCCGGTCCAGCTAAAACCCATACTGGACACCACAAAGGTCAGGATTGTGATTCCCGATCCTCCGATCAGCCGCAAGGTCGCGGGTGCCTATCTGCGGCATTCGTCCCGCCAGTATCCGATCATCATGCGGCTGATAGACATTGTCGCAGAAGCCGCCAGGCTCGAAGGCGAGCCGGCGTGAATGGCCTCTCACAGCCGCCGGTTTTTGCAGCCACCGGCGACTGCTCAGCATGATCTGGTGCAGGAACAGCCGTCAGTTCCGCTGACGTTTCAGTTGTTGACAACCACGCGTGAGACGACGTTTTCTTCTTCATTCACACTGAACTCGATGGTGACTTCGTCTTCATATTCCATTTCAGGCAGGTCAAGGCCTGCGGGAACCACGAATTCGGCGCCATCAAGCAAAACTAGTATACCGGCTTCCGTATCGTAAAAATCCACGACACCCACGGTGGTTTCCGCATAGGCGAAATTTGCGGCAAGGCTGAAGCCCGCAGCGGCAATAGACACAAGCAGCTTGTGCATTTTTGAAAATCTCCAAAAGGTCAGAACAGGCTATCGGCTATAGCACCCGATCTGTTCCGGCATCGCCGATAATCCTTAAATATCCGCGGCGCAAGCAAAAAATACACCGCCCGAAAACCGCCTGAAAAATGCCGCCAGAATGACTTGTTTTCGTTAAATGCTGGAACCTCAATGCAGATTAAAACACCCACTTGCGTATCCATGCTCGACGACTTGGCCGGGTGCAACTTTCAAAATCCTTTATCATGCGGGAGTTTCTCTATAGCGAGGTGGTGCATTTTGGGACGAACTCGCAAGGCAGCACTCATAACTGACTTCTGGACTGTTAGAACCGGATTCCCGGCCTGGAAAACCCGGTCAATTGACCTCTCGCCGCGAATAAGGCATTTGTGCGCGGCAAGCAGACCGGCATAAAGGTCATCCGTGTGAGTGATCAGTCAAAAACTGCAGAGCCAGTCGCCGCCGCGCCTCAGGTGGAATATTCCGTGTCTTCCGGGCTGGCCGATCGGCTGGCACGCGCAAAAATTTCATTGGCCTTTACATCCTACCAGTCCGGCCTGCTCTATTTCATCGGTCTCAATCCTCAGGGCGGCATCAACATCCATCAGGCGGGCATGCCGAAGCCGATGGGTCTGTGTCTCGATGATCAGGGCGGGCTGACCATGACCGGTGGTTTCCAGTTGATGCGGTTTGAAAACGTGCTGGAGCCGGATCAGCAGATCAACAAGCATGGGATTGGTCGTTGCCAGCACCGTAGATGAGGATGGCATTCGCCGCTATTCTCTGACTGAGAATAATGCTCCGGTTATCAGTGGTTGATATGGCTCAGATCACCGCCCTTCATTCAAACGTTGAGGTTCTAGCTGAACTCCCGAGAGCGGACCTCACAAAGCAGTGGCACACTCTGTATCATTGCCCACCTCCCAAAGGTGTCAAACGGCAATTCCTGGAACGTGCCATCGCATGGCACATGCAGGCGAAGCACTATGGCGGGCATAAGCCCGCCATAGTGAGACAACTCAGGCGCATTTCAGAACGTGCCTTCGAACAAAAGAGTGATGGCTGTGACTGCCCGGCAACTTCTGAAGCAGGAACCGGTAGAATGAAGTCACTTCGCGCTCTTTCACACACCAACAAACTCACACTGGGAACGCGCCTTGTCCGCGAATGGCATGGTCGCAGCCATGTCGTGGACGTCGTCGAGCAAGGCTTCGTCTACGACGGCAAAACGTTCAAATCGTTGTCAGCCATAGCACGGGCCATAACAGGTGCGCGTTGGTCTGGTCCAAGGTTCTTTGGCTTGTGAGGAGCAGATCTGTGATTAAGCACCCAAAACAGCGGGTGGCCATCTATACCCGCAAGTCCACTGAAGAAGGGCTGGAGCAGGAATTCAATTCTCTGGATGCGCAAAGAGAAGCGTGTGAAGCCTATATTACGTCGCAGAGAGAACTCGGCTGGGCGGGCATCGCCGAGCACTATGACGATGGAGGGCTTTCCGGTGGAAACCTGGACCGCCCTGCCCTCAATCGACTGCTGGACCATATTGAAGCCAGGCGCATCGACATTGTCGTCGTTTACAAGATCGACCGGCTGACTCGTTCATTGAGCGATTTCTCGCGTATTGTCGATACGTTTGACAGGCATTCAGTTTCCTTTGTTTCTGTCACACAACAGTTCAACACCGCGACATCCATGGGACGGCTGACCTTGAATATGCTGCTCTCATTTGCTC
>CAXBCI010000065.1:0-7523 GCA_963974065.1 uncultured Hyphomicrobiales bacterium
ACGCCCGCCGGACGTCGTTACACTCCACTTGTGGTCATGAAGACCACGGCGCGAAATGTGCCTCGCCGGCAAACGAGCAAAACCGGTCAAATGATTCAATGTAACCATGAAGCGATCTAATACTGAAACTGTTCGGCCAGTATTCTTTCATCCCACGAGTGATCCGGATCAAACAGCAGCCCGCACTGGCTTTCTGGGTCCTCCCAGGCGACGACCTTTTCGACAGTTTTGAATTCGGTGTGGTCCGCCACCGCGTTCACCGGCCGCCTGACTGCATCCAGCACATCAATTGTCAGTTTGGCCGTGTTGGGCAACAGCGCGCCGCGCCACCGCCTGGGCCGGAACGGGCTGATCGGTGTGAGCGCCAGCAGCGGCGCATTGATTGGCAGAATCGGGCCGTGCGCAGACAGATTGTAAGCTGTGCTGCCCTGCGGCGTTGCCAGCAATATCCCGTCGCAGATCAATTCGCGCATACGAACCCGGTCATCCACTGAAATCTGCAGCTTGGCGGCCTGATAGGATTGCCGCAGCAGGGAAACCTCGTTCAGCGCAAAAGCGCGCTCGGTCGTTCCGCCTGCCAATGTGACTTCCATGACCAGCGGATGAATTATGGTGGACACTGCATTCAAAATGCGCTGTTCCAGCCGATCGACCGCAAATTCATTCATCAAAAAGCCGATCGAGCCGCGATTCAGGCCGTACAGCATTTTCCCCGAATTCATATATCTGTGCAGCGCCCGCAGCATGCTGCCATCGCCGCCCAGCACAACAATGACATCGGCATCTTCGGTGGCGACTGTGCTATAGTGCGAGCGAAGTTCGGAAAGAGCCTGCTGGGCATCTTCCGCATCGCTCGCTTCAAATGCGAATTTCATGCCGCCTACCTTTGTTACGTACATTCGGTAGGCGGCATGTCACAAAGTGCAGAACTGTTTGTCAATCATTCCGTTACGGATGAATGTTAAAGCAACACCGTGGACAGGGCCATCGCCGCCCAAAGAGCGACTGCAAAACCAAATCCCAGCGCGTAACGGCGATCAAAGCAGGTGGCAGATTCAAGGCAGTTCATGGGGTAAGCCTCCATTGATTGTTGATGAGACCTTAGCTGGCGCACCGGTCAATTGAAAATCAAATGGATGTGAAGCGCATGTCATCCGGCCACCCGACAAGCGTGTTTCGAGCATGCGCAGGCATCGTCGGTCAATCATCGGCATTGGCATCGGCATCGGCATCGGCATCTGCGACAGCACAATCAGGTCGTGGCGGCACCACTTCCCCGCCGGTCCGCTACCGGGATAGCTCGATCTGAAATACAGTCTAAGATTGCATCTCTGATAGCCACTTTATCAATAATTGATTTAATTTAAATCGTTAGAATTCCCTTAAATCTGGCTTATCCAACCCTTGAAGTCGTGGTGAACCAATCGATTGCTAATGCATTCCTAAATTGTAATCGCAACTTTATCAAAACCATAGAAAGGGAATATCATGAGCATTCACACACGAACATTCAGCATCCCTGTTTTGGCTCCGATTTTTGGGTTGGCTCTCCTGGCAGGCGTGAGCACCAGCGCCATTGCCCAATCGGTTGACGCAAGCGTATCAACTGATGGCGGCGGAGCGGATGCATCCGCCAGCGTAAGTACCGGCGGCACCAGCGGCACCGGATCTGCCAGTGTCGGCGGTGGCGGTGACACGGATGCATCGGCCAGTGTCGGCACCGGTGATACAACCGGAACGGCGACCCTTGGCTCAGGTAGCGATGGCACTGCAGGCAATGTCACCATTGGTACTGGCGACACAACGGGGACCGCAACGCTTGGCGCAGGTGCCGATGGCGCCGCAGGAAATGTCAGCATCGGCACCGGCAGCAACACAGCCACCGGGACTGCCGGAGCCGGCACCAATGGCAACGGCAATTTGAACGTGTCATTGCAGGATGCCAACGAGATCGGTTCGCTTTCCAGCATGTCCAGTCAGGACCTCAGCGCGGCTCTCAGCGCATTGGATTCCTCCGCGGTGGCCAAGCTGCGCACGAACTGCAGCGCTATTCTGGCATCTCCCGGCAACTATCCCGCCGAAGCAGTCAAAGTCTGCCAGGTCGTCGTCTCGCTTTAACCAGCCGAGCCAACACAAAACATTTTCCGGCGGGGAGACAGCGCATCGACTGCATGCACTGTCTCCCCGCAGGGGATTTTAACGCCACAGACAGCGGCACGCAGAATTGTTCGGCGAACCTATCTGCACCCGAGACGACAAAAAATTTTGGAAAAATGGTGCCGGCACCAGGATTCGAACCCGGGACCTACTGATTACAAATCAGTTGCTCTACCAGCTGAGCTATACCGGCGACACAGGCGCAGTTTGCGCTGACGAAGCGCTTCCTAGGGGAAAATAACCGCTCTGTCCAGCCGCCATTTTCAGCTTCCCGGCCGTGTCAGCTGGAATACCTCATCGATGACCGCATAATCCCGGTAACCCAGCCGGGCGATGGGTTTCAGAAGTGTGATATCGAGCAGCCCGCCGACCAGATAGGCATCGTCAATGTGAATGCCGAGAACCTGTCCGATGACCATTGTGTAATCCGCCGCCTGGCCTGCCCGGTCTACCAGTGGCTTCACTTCCAGGGTTTCACATTCCAGCACCACAGCGGCCTCTGCCACCCGCGGCGCATCGATCATTTCGCACGGCACCGGTGTCAGACCGGCGCGCTCAAACTCACTGACCCCATGTGCGAGAGGCGCGGAAGACGCGTTCATCGCGTCTTTCAGCGCAAATGTGGCCAGATTGCAGGCAAATACGCCTGTCTCCCGGGCATTACTGGCGCTGTCTTTCAGGCCGTCTGACGAGAAAAACACCATAGGCGGTCTGTCACTCAGCGCGTTAAAAAAGCTGTATGGCGCCAGATTGGGCCGGCCAGCTTCATCCTGGGTGGAGACCCAGCCGATCGGGCGCGGTGTGACAATTGCCTTGAACGGATCATGGGGCAAGCCGTGGTTTTTCTTGATCGCGTCATAAAACAATGTCTGATCTCCGCTTGCAGAATAGTGCCGCTCAGGCCGGCCAGTGGGTTGTGATGGCTGACATATCCGGCCGGGCGCGTTCGACCGGTGGCTGCTGCGCCGTGCCGATGTGAAAAAACCCGGCGATCCGTTCTGGCTCGCTCAGTCCAAGCAACGTCGTCACTTTGCCATCATAGGCCATCCAGCCGGTCAGCCATTGCGCCGAAAAGCCCATCGCCTTGCTGGCGTGCAGCAGGTTCATGCCCACAGCCCCGACCGCGAGCTGCTGCTCCCACAGCGGAATTTTCGGGTGCGTCTGGGCGGTGGAGACAAGCACGACGACAAGCGGCGCATTGCTGAATACAGTTGCGGTCTTGTCGATTTCCGCTTCGCTGAGTGCGCGTCCGTCCTCCAATGCCCTGGCTTTTTCGCGTGCAACACCGAACTCGCCCAGTTGCTGAAGCCCGTCTGCCTCGATGACGATAAACCGCCACGGCACCAGCTTGCCGTGGTCCGGGCTGCGCGAGGCCAGCGTCAGCAGCTCGGCACATTGTTGACTGTCAGGTCCCGGACCGCTCAGTTGGGCGGAGGGAATCGTTCGCCGCGAAGACAGATAGGTCTTTAAATCCATACATACTCCTGAGTGTTTCATCGGCCGAAGGCGCGGCCGCAGGTATCGCAATAGAGCTTAAAACCTCTGAAACAATGGAAATCAACCAAGTGGGCAACTTTCCGCGCGGATCGTTTATGTGCACAGAATGGCAATCCGGCGCGTTGGCACTTTTAAACACCCGCTGGACCCTGTATTCAGTTAATCAGGTTTGTGGAAAGATCCGGCCATGAAAAGGCCAATCTATCGTTCCATCTCAACCTGGAACAAGGTGCGCCCGGACCTGCGAACGGGACAGCGCAGCGAAACGAAGGTCTGCAATGAATTCATGAAGTTTTTGACATATAAAATGACAGCGGCATTTTTTCGAATTGTGGTTGCGCTCCTGCTGCTGGGTGTCACCGCCACAGCAGGTTTTGCCCAAAGCGCGCCATTGCCAAGAGCAAAACCCGGAGCCGGTGAGAACGCCATCAACCCGGCGCAGAACCTTCTCGATGTTCTGCCGCAAATTCTCGGGGCACCACCGGCCAGCAGCGCTGCGGACCTGCCGCCTGTCGATGCCAATGCCGGCCCCGCCAAGGCTGTACTCGTTGCCAAACTGGTCGCAGATGGCGAACCCATTCCCTTCGGTGTTGTGTGGCGCATTTACGATCAGATCCCAGAGGAAAGTGGTGCCTACCCCCTGGTGGCCAGCGGCCGCGGCGGTGATTGGAGCCAGACCCTGCAGCCCGGCAATTATCTGGTCCATGCCTCATACGGCAAGGCGTCCTCGACCGCGATGTTGCGCATGGCCGGCGATCCGGTCACCGAAACCATTATCCTGGGTGCCGGTGGACTGCGCCTTCAGGCCCAATTGACCGGAGATGTGACCATCCCTGCCGACAAGGTGACGTTTCGCGTTTCCGAAAGCAATTCGGAAACCACCGATGAAACCCTGATTGTCGACGGAGCCCGTCCGGGCCTGATTCTGCCACTGAATGCCGGCACATACCGGGTTGAAAGCAAATACGGCAATGCCAATGCCACCGTCAGTGCCGATATTACCGTGGAAGAAGGCAAACTGACCGACGCAACCCTGTATCACAGAGCGGCGCAAGTGACCTTGAAGCTGGTCAATGAACCGGGCGGCGAAGCCATTGCCAACACAAAATGGACATTGCTCTATCCCAATGGCGAAGTGATTGCCGAAACCGTGGGTGCGTTTCCCGAATATGTTCTGGAAGAAGGCGATTATGCTGTGGTCGCTACCCACAAGGACACGCCTTACAACCGTAGTTTTTCAGTCGAAGCCGGCCGCGACCGGGATGTCGAAGTTCTGCTGGATGGCGACTAGGTCAGCCGGAAGTTTACCACTTGGCTTTCACCTCTGGGCTTTTACCATCGGCACGGTACATCAACACGCGGTACCAAACCCTGAAGGCCGGTACCGCGCGGCAACGATTTTTATTGCGCCTGCAGACGCGCCAGATCAGGCGGCAGGGCTTCCTCAACCAGGCTTTTAATGGCTTCGTCCAGGCTCATCACCGTCTGATGTTTGGAGCCAATGCGGCGGATTGACACCGTGCCGTCCTCCGATTCCCTCGAGCCGACCGCTATGATGGCCGGGACCTTGCCGAGACTGTGTTCACGAACCTTGTAGTTGATCTTTTCATTGCGCAGATCCGCCTCCACCCTGAGGCCCGCAGCACGCATCGCATCACGCACTTTCACAGCATATTCATCGGCTTCGGACGTGATCGTCGCGATCATGATCTGCAAGGGCGCCAGCCACAGCGGAAAATGGCCCGCATGATGTTCGATCAAAATGCCGGTGAACCGCTCCAGAGACCCGAAGATCGCGCGGTGCAGCATCACCGGAAGGTGCTTCTCGCCATCAGAGCCGATGTAAAACGCGCCCAGCCTTTCCGGCAGGTTCAAATCCACTTGCAGGGTCCCGCATTGCCAGTCACGTCCGATGGCATCGCGCAGCACATATTCCAGTTTTGGACCATAGAACGCGCCCTCGCCCGGATTCAGCGTATAGGCATCACCGGCAGCTTCCACCGCAGTTATCAGTGCCGCCTCCGCCTCATCCCAGACTTCATCTGAGCCGACCCGCTTTTCCGGCCGATCGGAAAATTTGATGCGGATATCGGTAAATCCGAAATCAGCATAGATCGACAGCAGCAGATTGTGGATCGCCAGGCATTGTTCGGTGATCTGCTCTTCGGTCACAAACACATGGGCATCATCCTGGGTAAAGGAGCGAACCCGCATCAGGCCATGCAGAGCGCCTGACGGCTCGTAGCGGTGCACTTTGCCGAATTCGCTGATTTTGGCAGGCAGATCCCGATAGGATTTCAGACCGTTCTTGAACACCTGTACGTGGCCGGGACAATTCATCGGTTTAAGCGCGAACACCCGTTCATCGGGCGTCGTTGTGGTGAACATGTTTTCGCCGAATTTCTCCCAGTGGCCCGAAGCTTCCCAGAGCGAGCGGTCGAGCATGTCCGGTGTGTTCACCTCATCATAATCCGCCCCGTCATTGCGGCGGCGCATGTAATTGATGAGGTTTTGAAACAGGGTCCAGCCCTTTTCATGCCAGAACACGGAACCCGGACCCTCATCCTGGAAATGAAACAGATCCATTTCCCGCCCGAGTTTGCGGTGATCGCGTTTTTCAGCTTCCTCAAGCCGTGTCAGGTAGGTTTTCAGATCTTTTTCGTTTGCCCATGCCGTTCCGTAAATACGGGTCAGCATGGCGTTGTCGCTATCGCCGCGCCAATAGGCGCCGGCCACCTTCATCAGCTTGAAGGCCTGCCCGACCTGCCCCGTAGACACCATATGCGGTCCGCGGCACAGATCGAACCAGTCACCCTGATAGTAAATCCTGACGTCTTCGCCTTCGGGAATCGCGTCCAGCAATTCCACCTTGTAGCCTTCGCCCAACTCGGAAAATACGCTGGCGGCTTTGTCCCGCGACCAAACCTCTCGGGTGAACGGCGCATTGCGCTGGATGATTTCCTTCATCTTGGCTTCGATCTTCGGCAGATCGTCCAGTGTGAATGGCTCATCGCGGGCGAAATCATAGAAAAAGCCGTCTTCAATGACCGGCCCGATTGTCACCTGGGTGCCGGGATACAATTCCTGCACCGCTTCGGCCATCACATGAGCTGTGTCATGGCGGATCAACTCCAGCGCCCGCTCATCATCCCGCGTGACGATCTCGACCCGCGCACCATCATGCAGCGGACCAGCAAGATCTGTCAGCGTGCCATCCAGCACCATGGCGACGGATTTTTTTGCCAGTGATTTGGAAATGTTCTCGGCCAGGTCCTTGCCGCTGGAGCCATTCTCCAGGGATCGCTCGGAACCGTCCGGTAATGTAATGGAAATCATCAGTCTGTCTCCTGCTCACTCTCTGCCAACGAATGCAGGTAAGCGTTTGGGTTGAATACGGGCGCGGGTTTAACGCGGCAGCATTGCTGATGCAAGTGGCCGGCGCTGGATTGACCGGGACATCTGAGGATCAGTCCAGCCGGGTTGCCGGGTCGATATGACTGCCTGTCCAGCGCCCATAGCGCCATGGCAGGTACCAGCAGGCATTATCCGGCAATTTTTCAGGTGCCGGATCATAGCCTGAGGCACCGAGCGGATTACACCTGGCGAACCGCGCCAGTGTCATCCAGCCCCCGGCCCACAGGCCGAACCGGGAAATCGATTCGACGCCATAGCTCGAGCAGGTTGGCGCATAGCGGCATGATGAACCCAGAAGTGGTGAAAGCACTTTCTGGTATATCCGGATCAACACCAGACCAAAATATGCCGGCCATTTGCGAAGGGGTGGAAAGTCTGGAATTTTTCGCCTCAAGATTTTAGGGTCTGAACTCGATTAGGAGATTGAATTGGCGCTGCCAGAAAAGCCCAAATGC
>CAXBCI010000066.1:0-7306 GCA_963974065.1 uncultured Hyphomicrobiales bacterium
GCTGCGGGCATATCGCTGTCGTTCATGACGGTGCCGTTAGGCATCGTCATCGTGCCTTCGCCATTGCTCATATCCATTGCAGTGTCACCGGCTGCGGGCATATCGCTGTCGTTCATGACGGTGCCGTTAGGCATCGTCATCGTGCTTCCGCCCATATCCATGCCACTCATGTCCATATCGGCTGTGGCGCTTTCGAGCATGACTTCGTCCTGTGGGGGAACTTCAAAGATGCCATGCTCGATTTCTTCGTTTTCGGCAATATCGCCGGTTGGCAGTATCCCTTCACGCTGCAGCACAGTCACAGCAGAAACCTTTGGGACGAGTTGAACATTTGGCGGTGGCACCACCACCACAAAATAGCTGGTTACCGCCAGCAGAACGAGGCCAACCCCGAGAAACAATCGCATAATCATGTTGTTTTTCCTTTATTCAGCGGGGGCTGCAACAGCCGGACCGGTCGGGGTTTCGTGGAGGACAGGCCAGGCATCGCCTGTCACCGGCTTACCGCGCTTTGCACTCCAGATGATGTTGAAAACAAAGACGATAAAGCCAAGGCCGATCAGATAGGCTCCGCCGGTCAGCATCATTTGCGGCATCGACCACTGCGGCAGGTCGAGATAATCGACGACCCAGCGCGGGAAATAGGCATAGCCCAGCACATACATCATCATGACCTTGGTGAAGATGCCGATTTGCCACATCCAGAAATGCGTATTGGCCATGCCCTGGCTGAACATGCGTCCGGTAAAATAGGGATACAGGAAATACATGCCGGCCATCGCCATATTGGCGACAAATCCAACAAACATCGCGTGGAAATGTGCGGGCACCCAATAAGTATTATGGATAAAATCGCTGTCAACAGCGACCTGAGCATTCACATATCCGGTGACGCCGCCAATGATCAAAAATATGATCGAGGCGATCATGAATTTGAACGGTATTGCGCGCTTGGCCGAGGCCGCGATCGGTGCGGACCACAAAGTCGCAATCCAGTTGAAGACGTGCAGTGTTGAGGGAATGAAGATCAGCAGGGTCAGTATCTGTGTGGCGCGTCCGATCGTTGTGGTTACGGTTGTGGCCGGCTGAAAATGGTGCGGATAAACCACAAAGGACAGCAGCGTCAGCAGCAAAAATGCAATGACAGCAGACCAGTAGCTCCACATCGGACGGCCGAGCATGCGCGGCAACAGCGTGTAAAGCAGCGCAATGGCCGGCACCAGCGGCAGATAGACTGCAGGGTGACCATAGAACCAGAACAGGAACATGAAGGTCATGACATTGCCGCCCCGGGCCGGATCAAACATTGCAGTATACTGCATCCAGTCGGTGAACAGATAGACTGCCACCAATCCCAGAACCGGTGTGGAAATGATCAACAGCAGTCCTTCGGACAGTGCGGCCCAGCCCATCAGCGGCATTTTCTTCCAACGTCCCTTGGCGGCCAGTCCATTGCGTAGCAACACAGCGCCGGCAAGAAATTCTGAAATGGCAACCAGCAGAACGGCGATGTATCCCAGCCAGATCAGATTGCCCCCGACCCGCAGCGACATCGGCGGATAGAACGTCCAGGTGAAATCAGGTCGCGAAATGATCAGCAATACGGCAGCGACGATCAGCAGCCAATAGCTCCATTGCGCACCGCGTGCCCAAAGCAGCGTTTCCGTGCCCAGAACCCGTGGCATCATGTAATACATCAACGAGATGACCAGCGGAATTGCAAAGCCGAACACCATGAGCATGCCGTGTAGAGTCAACAGCGACATATAGGGCCGCGCGTCAAAAAACTGCAGGTCCGGTAAGGCCAGTTCGGTTCGGAACAACATTGCCATCAGTCCGCCAAGACCAAGCATGACGACAGAAGTCAGCATGCCTTTGATGGCGATATGGCGGTAATCGTTGGAAAACAGAAGCGTGCGAAGCGACATCTGCGAGATGACGTCCTCGGGCTCCCAGTTCAATGTGCCGCCCATACGTTCGGCGTCAAGTGAATTTGCCATCAGTTTTCTTTCCTGAAATTTTCAAGGGCTCTCATGCGCCGGCCTCGGCATTCTCTTCATCGCCTTCAACGACGAGCCATGCCTTCATCTGCGCGTGTCCGATACCGCAGTAATTGACGCATTGGATGAGATATTTGCCCGGTTTTTCCGGTGCCCGGATCCAGACCTGGCGTTCTTCGCCCGGGTCGAATTCGGTGGTGATGCCAACCGCTGGGATATTAAAGCCGTGAATTACATCATTGCTGAATATCTTGAACAGCACCTTCTCACCCGGTTTGACGACGGCCGCGTTGCGGCTGATTTCATTGTCTTCTGTGAGAAAAGCAAAGCCCCACTGGAATGCAATAACGCGCAATTCGCGGTCGAATCCGCCGCCTTGCTCAGTCGAATCCGGTTTGATCGTACCGGATTCACGCAAAGATGATTGATAGGTTTGATAAATTTCGGTGCTGCGGAAATCCGCATACCATGCCAGCCCGAGCAGGAGGACAACGAAGCCGACCTCCATGCGGTATTTCATTTGCCATCGTTTCGGCCAGAACAGAGCCAGAAGCAGTCCGGCTATGCCCAACAGGCCCAGTCCGAACACGATGGACATCATCAGGCCCTGATAGCCTGAGATTCCGAGTGCATTTTCCATTGGATTACGTTTCCTCGCATGAATGAGTGTTTACTGGTGCGGCGCAGCGCCACATGACAGAATCACTCAGACTCGCGGAGGCTGTATCAATACTTCTGGAATGGGATGGTGTTGAAACCGTGCAGGCGCAGCATCGAAAGCTGTGGGCATCACGGTCACTGTTGGAATAAAATCTTCGGCACTACCCGGATACATCGCGACCCAGCAGGATACCGTCATATTCATTGTTACAGGGCATCCAGGCATCGTGCTGGCCCTAATAATTTCTGGAATGTCAGTGCCTGAAGCGTTAATCTCCGAAGCGTCAGCGCTCTGGAAGTTCGCGAAGCTCACAAGCGCTTCGCTGGCTGGCATTCCAGTTTCCGCTGCCCCCTGCCAATTCGCCGGATTTTCAGCAAAAACGTTGAAAGCTGAGAGTATAACCACGCTCGCAATCATCAACAGTTTAACCGCCAGGGGCGTAGTTTTCGCCCCACGCGATCCAGTGCTCAATGCACGCTGATGATATGTCCTTTTATGCTTCATTTTTTCACGGTAGCCGAATTTCCGGTACCGGTCAATTTCGTGATACCAACGCGAACCAGCATTGCGGCCCCGCAAACCGGTGCCGCAAGAGTGTCACGTCAGAAACCAGGCCAGGCCGACACCGGTCATGATGCCGCCGAGCAATTTTGAAATCTGCTTGCTGCCCGGAACAGTTTTCTCGACCAGCACATATAGTGTAATGGCGATGATCCAACCCGTATTCATGACCCCGACAACGAATAAAAGCCCCATTAGCACCCAGCAGCACCCGACACAGAAGAGCCCGTGTCGCCACCCCATGCTGAGCGCCCCGAGCCGGCCGTCCCGCCATTGCGTCATCAGGAAGCTGAGCGGCGTGCGGCACTGATGCAGGCAGGACTGTTTCAGCGGTGTAAACTGATACAGCCCAGCAGCAACAAGAATGCCCGCAGCGAGCGGTCCTGTGACCGCTTTCATCATCATCGGCGACATCATCGCAAAGTTTGTCAGACCGGCCTGCAACGTGGCAGCCGCCAGGCTGAACCCTGCCCAGGCGACGATGTATCCGCTGCAGAACATCATCACCGGCAGCCAGCCGGCACCGTGATCGCGGTCCGGTGCCTGCATCCTGACATAGGCCAGGATCATCGGAGTGGCCGTTGGCAGCATCATCGCCGCCATCATCACGGACCACATCACAAACAGGCCGAACAACATCATCGGATCAAACACCTGCGGTGCCATCGTCATCGACGCTATGCCGGGGATTTTCGACATGTCACCGATCATCACAGAAAGGTAAATCCACGACCCTAAACCAATGAAAACCGGGCCGCTCAGCAGCAGGGTGAGACGCGCCGGCGTCATCCACCCCCCTGCTCTGCGGTGAAAGCCGACATCTGCCATCACTGTTCGCTCTGATAGGCAAAGGGTGAGAACACGCCGGTCTTTTCGGACAGGTTCCACGCCATGCCGTGATCAGTATAGACCAATTTGGCTGATTTTGCCGCCGTTGCCGGAAACCCCGGTGCGATGCAGAGCGGATGACCGGAAATCGTCACGGGTCCGTCACCCTGCCCGGTCATCTGGGTGATTTCCACATCAGCAATCTCCTGGATTTTCAGCGCGTGCTTTCCACCCTTGATGGAATAGTCAATCGGCACGGATTTGACGCCGAGAATTGTGCCGATATGGGTGGCAAGCCGCGCCGGATGACCGCCGCCCTGTCCACCAAAAATCTTCATCAGACTGGCATTCTGTGCTTCCGTCGCACGCTGGTCGATGTAAACCGCGACATTCCACTGGGTCGTCGCCATGTGACCGGGAGAGTGGACAGCAAGCGCGACATTGAGCCCGGAAAGATCAACGCTCTCATCATCGCCCTTTTCAATGTGCCAGCCAACCAGAGCAGTACACTCCCCTTCGGTCGGCGGGCTGAGGAAAAGACACGGACAGGCAACATTGCAGTTGCAGCTCTCAAAATACGTTCCTTTAAGTGACCAGGTCATCCAAAAACTCCTTTGCTGATGTTTGGTACACATCAGTTCTGGCAGACTGCGGGCATCCTTGCTTGAAGACAGCATTGAGAATACATTCAGATAACCTCGTTTTTCGGTCAGGGAGATCGATCCTGGATGATCTACCGCTTCGGTGCCTTCGACCTTGATCCAACGATTTATGAATTGCGCAGACAGGGCAAAACCGTGGCTCTCGAACCGCAAGTCTTCAATGTTCTGTGGCATTTGATGCAGAACCGTGACCGGATTGTATCGAAGGATGATCTGATTGAAGCCGTGTGGGACGGGCGGGCGGTTTCCGATACCACCCTGAGCAGCCGGATATTCGCCCTCAGACGCGCGGTCGGCGACACTGGCGAGCGGCAGAATGTGATCCGCACAATCCCGCGGCGCGGCTTCAGATTTGTTGCCGATGTGACCTGTGATGCCGAAGATGTGACGCCCAGAGTTGTAATGGAAGGTGATGATCCGGACTTCACGGCGGAAGTTGCGCGGACAATGGTTGCGGCAGCGTTATCGGCCAATCCAGGACCTGCCGCATGGTGCGAAACCCAACAGACAACAAGCATGCCGACGCTTGCAATTCTGCCATTCAAAATCGCCAGCGAAGGGCTGGATGACTATTTCTGCGACGGCCTGACTGAGGATGTGATTTCCAATCTGACGCATTTCCGTGAATTGCGGGTGATCGCCAGCGGTTCGTCATTTCACTTCAAACGCCGCGATATTCCTCTGGCGGAAATTGCCAGTAAACTCGGGGCGGATTACATCGTTGACGGCAGTGTGCGGCGCGATGGCGAGCGGCTTCGCGTCGCGGTGCAACTCATCGAGGCGGCTTCCGGCGTATCATTGTGGGCCGACCGCTATGACCGGCAGCTGGAAGATATTTTTGCAGTTCAGGATGCGGTGACGCGTATGATCGTCGCCTCGCTCGGTGTCAAAATGCAAAGCACCGCCTTGTCACGAGCGCTGCGAAAAAGTCCTGCCGAGATGGATGCCTATGATTGCCTGCTTCGGGCACGGCCCTATACGGCAACCCTGAATGAGATGATGCATGCCGAAGCGCGTGATCTGCTTGAAAAAGCGATTGAGCTGGACCCGAATTATGCTGAAGCTTACGCCTTGCTGGCCAATGTCTATCTTGCCGAACACCGGTTCGATGCCAATCCGCGAGCGGACCCGATTGAACGGGCCTTGAAAATGGCGCTCAAGGCGATTGAGCTCGATCCGCAGAGTGCATATGCGCATTGCTGGCTGGCGATCGTGCATTTCTTTCGCAAGGATAATGGCAAGTTCGAAGCTGAAGCGCAGCGCGCGCTGGACGTCAACCCGAATGACCCGGAGATACTTGCGGAAGTCGGCCATTATTTGTCGTTCATGGGGGAATATGAACGCG
Organism: uncultured Hyphomicrobiales bacterium; assembly: GCA_963974065.1. Lineage (GTDB taxonomy): Bacteria > Pseudomonadota > Alphaproteobacteria > Rhizobiales. The sequence continues at coordinate 6,058 of CAXBCI010000066.1, forward strand.
GCATCGCATTGTCAAAGCGGGCGCAGCAACTCAACCCGTTACATCCCGGCTGGTATCATTTCAGTTTCGCCCGGCTACATTACCATCAGCGCCAATACGAAGACGTATTGGTGGATGTTCAACGCATCAGCATGCCGAACTTTTACTGGATTCATATTCTCAGTGCCGCCGCACTGGGTCAATTGGAGCGTCCGGAAGCTGCCGCATCGCTGGCGATGATGAAAACCCTCAAACCTGATATTTCAGCGGCAGCCGAAATCGGCAAATGGAATGCCGCTCCGGACGATTTCACGCATATCATGGACGGCCTGCGCAAGGCTGGGCATGATGAATAGGGTGGAGGCTTGACTCATCAAATGTTTTAAACTTTTAGTATGTGCTCCAGGCTCTGGCCTCGTTAGATCCACCATATGATGGTTGCGGCGATTGTAATAACAACAATAGATAATTTGGCTCGGGTGGTAGCTGATAGACGCACGTTGAGGGTGTAACAATATCCCCTTGGACAGGCACCATTGAGAGCCCTGAGCGTTACAATATTGACTCCGAAAGCTCAGAGTCTTGATGAAATCCGCCTTTGTCAGGTGTTTAAACAATTATAAACATTTGCAGCTCTAGGCCCTCCTGGTAAATGAGTGAATGAGCCACGCATGTTTGAAATTTGCGAGAGTAGCTGCTGCACTTGCAAGGGGTGATTGACTAATCCCAAATTTCGCAAATTTCTGATTGCAAAGCAATCGGCTCCGGATTCGTTACCACCAATCACATGGTGGGCGCATTCATGGAGAAACCAAAACTGTCCCACAAATGGGGGCACGTTGTTGAAGAATCCGGGACCAAGAATGATTGCAGGATAGCCATTGTTCAACGCCTGACCTATGTATTGGTCCACAGAGGGATCAATATATATGGCCACTGTCTGCCCCGAAGCGCTAGTACAATTCATCGAAACCCCCCCAATATAAACGAAAGGAAGTGGTCCCTGCTGAGCATGGCCAGCTCCCATAATCGAAAAAACTGCGATGGCTAAAGCGACACTCTTCTGAAAGACATTCATTCTTCTCTTCCTGTAATTCTGTTTGGCTGTTCAAGAACACTGTCAGGAGGCCGATTCCTCGAACTCCAAAGCTTTGAATAAAAGTGAGTTACTGAGCGAAGGCACTCCTATTCCGAAGCCATAGCGATATTGATGTATAAGTGTCTGACTCAAAATGATTGCTATTGATTTCAATATCTTGCGAGTCTTTTG
>CAXBCI010000067.1:0-7258 GCA_963974065.1 uncultured Hyphomicrobiales bacterium
ATTCATCGGGCAATAAAATCGATGAAAAACTTCCGTGTCCGGACCTTGGCATGGTGTCCATGCCGGGCCAACAAAGCCCGGCATGGATGAGTCAGCCTGCCATCAGGCGGCGTGAAACCTAATTGACCCACTCTTGCCAGCGGGCCTCATTGGTTGTCATCCAGGCTGCGACAACGTCTTCCAGCTTTTCGCCTTCCAGATCGACCTTGGCGACCATGTCACCCATTTCAGTATTGTCGATCTTGAAGGATTTGATGATGTCATACGCACCGGGCCACTTGTCCTTGACGCCGCTCCAGGCGACTTTCCAGATCGGGCCACGCGGCTTGCCGCAATCATAGGCCATGTCGGGATTGCTGCCCCAGGCGGGATCGCTGTAACATTCCGCACTATAGGCCGGGAACTCAACGAATTCGCCGTTGAATTTGGTCGGTGCCCAATGCGGTGCATAGACCCACAATACAATTGGTGCTTCGCGCTGATAGGCGGATTCCAACTCGGCAAACAGTGCCGCATCGGTGCCCGCATGGACAACTTCAAAGTCCATTTCAAGCGCTTCGACACGCTCATCATCAAACCCGCCCCAGGTAACCGGTCCGCCCAGATAACGGCCCTTTGGTGCGGTTTCCGAGGTCGCAAACACTTCTGCGCAGGCGTTCAGCGCTTCCCAGTCAGGCAGACCCGGGCATTTTTCTTTCATGTAAATCGGATACCACCATTCCTCGATGGCTTGCATTCCGGTCTCGCCCATATTTTCAACATTGCCGGTTCCGGTGGCCTCGTCCATTGCCTCCCGGCCGGTGGTTTCCCAGATTTCCATGGCGACATGCAGATCACCGGTTTTCAACCCGGCAAACTGGGCAATGTAATCCGCCTGGACATAATCGATGTTGTAGCCTGCCTTTTTCAGCACCTCGCCCATAATATTGGTTGTCAGAAGCTGGCCGGTCCAATCATGCAGGGTCAATTTGATCGGATCCGTCGATTCCACTTGCGCAATGGCAGGCACCGCTGCAAGGGAAAGCGCCCCTACAAGGCCGCATATCAATGAGTTTTTCATTCACTTCTCCAAGCCGATAAGTTTAAAATCAGAACTGCTGGTTCATTCACACCTTAAAGCTTTGGCTAATTCCCCCGTCCCGTCAATATTGATCTCACACAAATTGTTGGTTTTTGCTGTTTTTTGTTGTTTTTTATGTGGGATTAAGGCTTATCGACTCATCAAACTGACTTCAGGTTGCGACGCAGGCATGCCTGTCGGAGAGAAAAAATGGCCAGAATCCGAGCAGTGGAACCGATGTTTCAGCACACCAATCACCGGGAACGGGAAATCCTCGAAACACTCCGCCAGCATGGCGGCTCCTGCCGCATTCAATGGCTGGCCGAAACTCTGAATGTCTCTGAAGAAACCATACGCCGCAACGTCAAGACGCTGGCCGGTGCCGGTGCTGTGCGCAAGGTTCACGGCGGCGTGCACATTATCGGAGGCCACGTTGAACAGCCCTTCAACACAAGGTTTTCCGAAAACGCGTTTGAGAAACAGGCGATTGCGGCGCATGTCGCCAAGATCATCTGCTCCGGCGACACATTGTTTCTCGATATCGGCTCCACCACCGCCCACATTGCTGCTGCACTGCAGAGCCATCGCGATCTGTTTGTCGTCACCAACTCGATGTTGGTGGCGCAGTCCCTCGCCTCGCGGAACAACAACCGGGTGTTTCTGGCCGGCGGCGAATTGCGGGCGCATGATGGCGGCGCGTTTGGCAAGGAAGCACTAGAATATGTCAAACAGTTCAACGTTCAATATGCCATTCTGTCGGTCGCCGCGATAAATGCCTCAGCCGGTTTCATGCTGCATGATATTGAGGAGGCGGAATTTTCCAGAGAAATCTCGTCCCGCGCCCGGATTCGCATCGTCGCCGCCGACAGCGCCAAATTCAACAAATCGGGTCCGATCATTCTGTCACAACCCTCCGACTTCGACATGCTTGTCAGCGACCGGATGCCGCCACCGGATATCTGCCGGATGCTGGCTGACAATGAAGTGGATCTGGTTCTCACAGAAGACCAGCGTGGCCAGCACCACGCGAACAACAAGGCGGGCTGAGCGATGAATGATATGATGACTGAAGCGCTTCGCATCAGCAGTGCGGCCTGCGCCATCCCCAAACGCTATTTCCGTTCAAGTCTCTCGATCGATCAAAAAAGTGATGAAAGCCCGGTCACCATTGCCGACCGGGAAACCGAGGAATTTCTCAGACGCGAATTGCTGGCGCAGTTTCCCGATCATGGCATCTTTGGCGAGGAATTCGGCCGCCAGAGCGGCGACAGCGCGTATGATTGGATCATTGACCCGATTGACGGCACCCGGTCCTTCATCAGCGGAAATCCACTTTACGGCATGTTGCTGGCTTTGCTGCGCGACAGCGAACCGGTGTTCGGCATCGTGCGAATGCCGCAGCTGGATGAAGTCTATACCGGCACCGGCGGAACCGCGTTTCGCAATGGCACCGAGCCGCTGGCCGTCTCCCAGACCCGCGATCTGTCGCACGCGGCCATTTACATCAATGAAGGCGAGAAAATTCACGCAACGCATCCGGCGCTGTTTCAGCGTCTCTGCCAAACTGGCCAGTTGAGGCGCTTTGCCTATGATTGCTATCCCCACATGCTGCTTGCAGCCGGCCACATTGACGCAGTGATCGATTTTGACCTTCAGCCCTATGATTATCTGCCGCTGGTCTGTGTCGTGAAGGGTGCTGGCGGCATCATGACCGACTGGCAGGGCGAGGAGCTCTCACTGCGCTCCGATGGCCGCGTCATCAGTGCCGCGACACCAGAGTTGCACAAAACGCTTCTGAAGCTGGTGCAAACCACCGGCTAAGCGGTTCTGATCGCATTCAGGTGTATTGCGAATTCGGGGCTCTGCATCAGTGCTTTGCAGCGTTCAAACCGGTTGACCGAATAGGCCCAGAAATCTTCCGCCGGATTGTCGTCGGCGTGCTGGATCAGGCCCCACAGCGTCCATAACAGATCACACATCGCCTTGTAGACGATCATCCGGCCAAAATCCGCGTCTGTCGGCTGGCCGTCGAAATAGGCCTGCATCATCGCCTGGTCCTGCGCGGCGCTGAAGCCGGCCTCAACCGACAGATCGCCCAGATCCCACATCGCATCATTCATGCCGGAATATTCCCAGTCGACGATCCACATGCGCTTGTCATCGTCGAGAAAATTCTCGCAAAGCGGATCACAATGACACGGTGCCAGTTGTGATGGATTATTCGAGAGAACCTCCTTTACCGGTTGCGCTGCCTCCACAATTTCGAAATAGCCATCCGGCAGTTGCGCGTCCTTTCCGGCAAGGATTTTCAGATAGTCATCAATCATCGAGAACAGTTCGAAGCGAAACCGGAATGTCTGGCCGGATTGATGCAATGTCCTGAAAGCCAGCGCCGCACGTTGCGGCGCGCCGGACCGGCTGGCGAACAGATCCGGCGTCATGGTGACAATATTGTCGATGCAGCGGCTGATCATCAGACCGGCCTTCGCATCGGCCCAGATGACCTCAGCCGAGACCCCCGCAGAAGCGGCGGCCCGTGCATTGTGCAACTCCACCGCCCGGTCGATATAGTCCTCGGTGCCCTTTCCGGGAATACGGACAATCAGTGTTTCATCCTCCAGTTCCACCTTGTGAACCAGATTGGTGAGCCCACCGAGCCGGACAATCTGATCGGCGTTCAGTGATACATGGGAAAGCCGCGGCACATTGCGAAGCGCCTGTTGAACAATCTCTGTATAGTCGCTCATGACACTCCATTCATGCTTTCAGGCGCGCATTGTCCGGATCGTAAAGCGGCGCTGTGACGCGCCTGATCTTATGCAACTCTCCCAAAGCCTCAAGCTCGAAATCCTCCCGGTCCGCCAAAGCCATCGGCAAATAGCCCAGAATAATGGTTTTCTCTACGCTTGTGCCATAACCGGCACTGGTCGCCAGAGACACAACCTCACCATCGGCCAGAATGGTTTCGCCGCCAAACAGCGGCAGATCCGCATCTGAGACAAAACAGCATAATTTGCGATCCGTGCCGTCCTGCTTCTGGCGCTGCAGAATGCTGCGGCCGAGAAAACCTCCCTTCGACTTCAAATGCACTCGCCCGGCCAGCCCCGCCTCGATGGGCGTGTAATCCGGCGTGATATCCGCGCTCCAGTAAAGATAGGCTTTTTCCATCCGCAGCGTATCGATCGCCCGGTAACCGATATCGCGAATGCCGAACGGTTGGCCAGCATCCCACAACAGATCATAGACATGCTGGGCAAATTCCGTCGGCACGTGCAGTTCCCAGCCCAGTTCTCCGACATAACCGATGCGGATTGCGCGCAGCAGCGCAGCGCCGATGGTCAGGCGCTGCATGGTTGCAAACGGAAACGCCTCATTCGACACATCATCGTCGCTGGCAGCTTGCAGAACATCTCTGGCCTTCGGGCCGCACAGATTGATCACCGCCCAACCGGATGTCACCTCCACCAGCACCACCGAGCCATCAGGTGGCAGATTGCGCCGGATCCAGTCGCCATCATGAACGCCAAACCCGGCTCCGGTAATGATGTAAAAATGATCCGGTGCCAGGCGCGTAATCGTCACATCTGCCTCAATACCGCCGCGTTCATTGCACAGCTGGGTATAGATCACCGACCCGACGGGCTTATCCATGTTCGACACAGCCAGGTGCTGAAGCGCTGCAAGCGCGCCCTGCCCGACCAGTTCAAACTTGGAAAAGCTGCTCTGGTCGACCAGGGCCACCGCACTGCGCACCGCCTTGTGCTCCTCGGCAACAAAGCGCTTCCAGCCCGGTTTCAGGAAGTCCAGCTGATCGACCGGCTCAACGCCTTGCGGTGCAAACCACAGCGGCCGTTCCCAGCCGTTCTTTGAGCCATAAACCGCCCCTTTGGCCTTCAACCGCTCATAGAGCGGGCTTTTGCGAAGATTGCGGGCAACACTGCTTTCCTGGCCCGGATAGCGTATTTTGTAGTGATGCGCATAATGCTCCACGGCGCGGGGATACATGTAGTGTCGTGTGCCCTGATGCGGCCCGAAGCGGCGCACATCCAAAGGCCACAAATCCAGCCCCGGCCGGCCTTCGACCAGCCATTCGGCAATCATTTCGCCGGCGCCACCACCTGCGGCAATGCCATAGAGAAACCCGGTCGCCAGCATCAGATTTTTGAAGTCCGGCACCGGACCCATGACAAAGTCACCATCCGCCGAATAGGGGATCGGGCCGTTAATGATCTGGCGGATACCCACCTCATTGACAATCGGCGTGACCTCCGCCGCATGGGCTGCCAACGGTTCAAAGCGGTCGAGATTTTCCGGCAACAACTGGCGGACAAAATCGCCGGGAATGCCCCTCTCGCCAAACGGCACCGTGTCGTCCTCATAGCCGCCGATTACCAGCCGGCCGCCGGCATCGGGCTTGTAGTAAACCAGTCGGTCAGGATCGCGCAATGTCGGCAACCCCTCGGGAAAGCCCGGTATCGGCTCGGTCACGATATATTGGTGTTCCACCGCGCAGGCCGGAATCAAAAGGCCGAGTTTGCGCCCCAACTCCCGGCTCCACATGCCGCTGGCAAGAGTCACGGTTTCAGCTTCAAACTCTCCGGCTGACGTCATTACCTTGGTGATCCGCCCGTCGCGCACCTCAAAATCGAGCACGGTGACGCCCTGGCGAAGCTGCGCCCCATGCATACGCGCCCCGGCGGCAATCGACTGGCACAGGCTCGCCGGATCGACATGGCCATCGGAGGGGATATAGGCTGCCCCGGTCAGGCCGTCAGTGTTGATATAGGGAAACAGGTCCTTTGCCTCCTGCGGCGAGATGATCTGCATCTCCAGACCGAAACTCCGGGCCATGGTCGCCAGCCGCCGGGCTTCCAGCAGCCGCTCCTGCGAGGCCGCAAGGCGCAAGCTGCCGACCTTCTTCCAGTCACAGGCCAACCCGGTTTCCGCTTCCAGCCGGTCATACAGCGCCACCGAGCGCTGCAGCATGCGTGTGGTGTTGCGGCTGGAGCGCAATTGCCCCACCAGACCGGCCGCATGCCATGTCGCGCCTTCGGTCAGCGCGGCTTTTTCCAGCAGCACCACGTCTTTCTCGCCGGATCTGGCCAGATGATAGGCAATTGAGCAGCCGATGATGCCGCCGCCGATGATGAGATGTTTGGCAGAATGCTTTGAAGATGTTTCAGTCATGACAGGGCGCCTTTGGCCAAGATTCGCCAAATTATGCATCCAAATCAACATTTTTCAACTTTTTTGTTGAGTTATGTTGATATAAGGGTGACTGAGGGAGTTATACGGAAATGACCATGTCGAAATACGAACAGGACATTCGAAATGCGGTCGCACTGCGCGGCTCGGTCAGCGTCGGCGAACTCGCCGAATTGCTGCAGGTTTCCGACCAGACCATCCGCCGCATCGTCAGGCCGATGGTGGATCGCGGCGAAGTGGAAAAGGTGCATGGCGCAATTGTCAGCACCCAGAACCTGACCGACCCGCCCTTTCTGGCGCGCATGAACCGCAACAAACAGGCCAAGATTGCCATTGCCAACCGGGTCGCGCAGATGATCCGGCCGGGCGACGCGATCGCCATCGACACCGGCTCCACATCGGCCTTCGTGGCGCAGGCGCTGCGCCAGCACCAGGATCTGACAATCATTACCAATTCAACCTTTATTGCCAGCACCCTGGCCATGGTTCCGGGTAACCGTGTCTATATGGCCGGCTCGGAGCTGCGCAGCCATGATGGCGCCGCTTTCGATCAGGCCGCCTATCGCACAATCGCAGCGCATCATACCAAATGGGCGCTGCTGTCCGCCTCCTCTGTGCATCCCCAACGCGGCTTTCTGGTGCAGGAACAATGCGAAGCTGACATGTGCGCGGCGCTGATGGAAATTGCAGACCATCACGTCTGGGCCATAGATGCCTCCAAATTCACCGACACTCACGTCCAACTGAATCTGCCGAAACCCATTCCGGGCAGCACGCTGACCACGGATCGCAAACCCGCGCAAGCCTATTTCCCCATCCTGTCACAGCTGACAATTGACGTGGCTGACGCCTGAAAAGGAATTTGGATGCTTGGTGTGACGATGGTCCAAGGCTGGCCCTTCACGGAGTTCGCGATAAAACTGGATCCCCGGAACAAGTCCTACGATATTCACACAACTTAGTTTTGGTTGCGTTTTTGTATTTGTTGTGAAT
>CAXBCI010000068.1:0-7196 GCA_963974065.1 uncultured Hyphomicrobiales bacterium
CGTGCCAATGTTCGCATGCGGCTTATTGCGTTCAAACTTTTCCTTGGCCATCGGAAATTCTCCGTATTTCGTGCCACCGCGGTGGCAACATCTGATCTTCGTTTATGTCAATCGCGTATGATTACGCGAATTTTTCCTGGACTTCTTTGGCGACCTGCTGAGGCACCTGTTCGTAATGGTCAAACTGCATGGTGTATTGTGCCCGACCCTGGCTCATCGAGCGCAGATTGTTCACATACCCAAACATGTTTGCCAGTGGCACCATGGCACTTATGACAGTCGCAATTCCGCGGCTCTCAGAGCCGGTAATCTGACCGCGTCGTGAATTCAGATCGCCGATGATATCGCCCATATAATCTTCCGGCGTAACCACTTCGACTGCCATGATCGGTTCCAGAAGAACCGCACCGGCTTTTTCGGCACCTTCACGGAACGCAGCACGTGCTGCGATCTCGAAGGCGAGAACGCTGGAGTCAACATCATGGTAGGCACCGTCAATCAGCGTTGCCTTGATATCAAGCATCGGGAACCCTGCAACAGGACCGGACGACATGACACTGCCAACACCTTTTTCAACGCCGGGGATATATTCCTTGGGAATGTTTCCGCCGACAATCTTGCTTTCAAACACATAACCGGTCCCGACTTCACCAGGCTCGAATATGATCTTGATGCGGGCAAACTGACCGGAACCACCAGACTGTTTCTTGTGGGTATAGTCGATTTCGGCAACACGGGTGATGGTTTCACGATAAGCCACCTGAGGCGCGCCGATATTCGCTTCAACCTTGAATTCGCGCTTCATGCGATCAACGATGATGTCGAGGTGCAATTCGCCCATACCGGCAATAATCGTCTGACCGGATTCTTCGTCCAGCTTGACCCGGAAAGAAGGATCTTCGGCAGCCAGGCGATGCAGGGCAACGCCCATTTTCTCCTGATCAGCCTTTGTCTTCGGCTCAATCGCAATTTCGATAACGGGCTCGGGAAACTCCATCCGTTCCAGAATGGCCGGCTTCAGAGGATCACACAGCGTATCGCCGGTTGTAGTGTCTTTCAGACCGACAATGGCAACAATATCGCCAGCATAGGCTTCTTTGATTTCTTCACGCGAATTGGAGTGCATCTGAACCATGCGGCCGACGCGCTCGCGCTTGTCCTTGACTGAATTCAGCAGCGTTGTGCCGGTTTCCAGCTTGCCGGAATAAATCCGGCAGAAGGTCAGAGAACCGTATTGATCGTCCATCAATTTGAATGCCAGCATCGACAATGGCGCGTCGTCACTTGCCTCACGGGTCAGTTCACCATCGGTCTTCGGGTCGATACCCTTGATCGGAGGAACTTCTGTCGGGTTTGGCAGATAATCAACCACTGCATCAAGAAGAGGCTGCACGCCTTTGTTCTTGAATGCGGAACCGGCCAGGATCGGAACGAATGTATTGGAAATCGTTCCGCGACGGATCAGTTTCTTGAGGGTCGCAATGTCAGGCTCGTTGCCTTCCAGATAGGCTTCCAGCGCTTCCTCGTCCATCTCGACGGCCGCTTCAACCAGCTTCTCGCGATACTCTTCTGCGCGCTGCTGCAGATCAGCAGGAATATCGACATAGTTGAACTTCGCACCAAGATCTTCAGTTTCCCAGATGATGCCACGCATTTCGACCAGATCAACAACACCGGCAAAATCATTCTCAGCACCGATCGGCAGCTGAATGACCAGCGGGTTAGCGCCAAGACGGGTGCGAACCATGTCGACAGAACGGTAGAAATCCGCGCCCAGCTTGTCCATCTTGTTGATGAACATCATCCGCGGCACTTTGTATTTGTCGGCCTGACGCCAGACAGTCTCGGTCTGAGGCTCAACACCGGCATTGGCGTCCAGCAGAGCAACAGCACCATCCAGCACCCGCAGAGAACGCTCAACTTCAATGGTGAAGTCAACGTGACCTGGAGTGTCAATGATGTTCAGGCGCTTGTCTTTCCAGAACGTGGTCGTCGCAGCGGAGGTAATGGTGATCCCACGCTCCTGCTCCTGCGCCATCCAGTCCATTGTGGCAGCGCCGTCATGGACTTCACCGATCTTGTGGCTCTTGCCGGAATAGAACAACACACGCTCGGTGGTGGTTGTCTTGCCCGCATCAATATGGGCCATAATGCCGAAATTGCGGTAGTCTTCGATTTTGTGACTGCGGGTCATGGCTTATAGTCTCTCAAAAATTACCAGCGATAATGCGAGAACGCTTTATTCGCGTCTGCCATCTTATGGGTGTCTTCGCGCTTCTTGACTGCAGAGCCACGATTATTGGCAGCGTCCAGAAGTTCGCCTGAAAGACGGTCAACCATGGTTGTTTCGTTGCGCTTGCGCGCTGCGATGATCAACCAGCGAATGGCCAGAGCCTGACGGCGCTCATTACGCACTTCGACCGGAACCTGATAGGTTGCACCACCAACACGGCGGGAACGCACTTCAACCGAAGGCATGACGTTTTCAAGGGCCTGATGGAACAGAACAACCGGATCCTGGCTGGTCTTTGCTGTCATGATATCCATGGCACCGTAAACGATGTTTTCCGCGGCGGATTTTTTACCATCCTTCATGACGCTGTTCATGAATTTGGAAACGATGATATCACCAAATTTCGGATCCGGAATGATATCGCGTTTTTCAGCTCTGTGACGACGAGACATGTCTATGCCCTCTTATTTCGGACGCTTAGCGCCATATTTGGAACGGCGTTGTTTACGGTCTTTAACGCCCTGCGTATCCAGAACGCCGCGAATGACGTGGTAGCGCACGCCGGGCAAATCCTTCACGCGGCCGCCACGGATCAGCACCACGGAGAATTCCTGAAGGTTGTGACCCTCACCTGGAATATATCCAATGACTTCAAAACCGTTGCGCAAGCGGATCTTGGCAACTTTACGCAAAGCCGAGTTCGGCTTTTTGGGAGTGGTTGTGTACACGCGAGTGCATGAACCCTGTTTCTGAGGGTTTGCCTCAAGCGCTGGAACCTTGTTCCGCTTGACTGGCGCCTTGCGTGGCTTCCGGATCAACTGGTTAATCGTTGGCATGCCGTCTCTCTCAGCCGGTGGGCTTAAAATCTTAAACAAATGACTGGATATCGAATCCGTTCACCGGCTTGCGTATAAGCATACGCAAAAGCCCCACTCCATCCGCAAGGATGGGGGAGCCGGCTAACCAGAGGACCACGGCAGAGCCGCGGTCATGAACCCGTATTTTCAGTCGCTTACATAAGACAGTGTTTGAAACTTATATCTTTGGCGCGTCGCCGCAGAATGCCTGTTTCACGACCTGTCTTGTGATGGCGCGGAACATATGGCTATCACCCTCACGCGTCAACCCTATATTCAGGACTTTTTTCAGGTTCCGCAATTGCTGCAGACCTTGCTGAATCCTGCGCAAAACAGGATCAGGCTTTGCAATAATTGCGCCGCAGCAGAGCCCTGCACCACAATTTCGGGACTCAGTCCTCTTCTGTGCCTGAAGAGGCATAGATGATCGCTGCGACGTCTCCGGCCAGCGCCCGTTCATAGGCTTCTTCGAGATCTTCGTCGATCATAGATTCGGCAACGGCGCCGCCCTTTTGCCAATCGATTCCCTGCCAGCCTTCCTGTTCCAGATACTCCGCTGCCACGGCAACCGCCTGATCCAGATCCTCAGCCTGCAGGAAAACCTGAAAGCCGTATTCCGGCTGGTCCCTGGGACCGGCTTCTCCGATGAGGGTCTGGTGAACACCGCCCTCGCCTATCACAACGTAGATGTCTTTGGTCATGGTTTCTCGCTAGCATATAGCAAAGCCGCCGGGGTATCGCCCGGCGGCTTCAATGTGTTTGTAGCCTGGAGCCCTAAGAGGCTTCCTTTACGCCTTCAAATGCAGCATCAGCAGCCGAGGCGAGCGATGTTTTCTTGCGCTCATCCAGAATGAGATCATCGCGGCGGCCGGCAATGGCCTTCATCCGGCTCATGGCACCACCGGTACCTGCCGGGATCAGACGACCCACAATCACATTCTCTTTCAGGCCTTCAAGCGTATCCGCCTTGCCGTTAACAGCTGCCTCAGTCAGGACACGTGTGGTTTCCTGGAATGACGCTGCCGAGATGAACGACTTGGTTTGCAGGCTTGCTTTTGTGATGCCGAGCAGAACCGGCGTCGCTTTCGCAGGAGTCTTGCCTTCTGCCACCAGCTTTTCATTCGCCGTTTCAAAGTCGATACGGTCGACCTGTTCAGCATTCAGATAATCGCCATCATTGACTTCAGTGACTTCGACCTTCTGCAGCATCTGGCGCACGATCACTTCAATATGCTTGTCGTTGATCACAACACCCTGCAGACGATAGACATCCTGGATTTCATTGACGAGATAGGACGCAAGTTCCTCCACGCCCTTGATGGCCAGAATATCATGCGGTGCCGGCAGGCCGTCCATGATGTAGTCGCCCTTTTCCACCACATCGCCATCCTGCAGATGGAACGGCTTGCCCTTTGGAATGAGATATTCCATTGGCTCCATGGTTTCATCAAGCGGCTCGATGACAATCCGGCGCTTGTTCTTGTAATCGCGGCCAAAGCGGATTGTGCCACCGATTTCAGCAATGATGGCATGGTCTTTCGGACGACGTGCTTCGAACAATTCAGCCACACGCGGCAGACCACCGGTAATATCGCGCGTCTTGGCGCTTTCCAGCGGAATACGTGCCAGAACGTCACCGGCTTGCACCGTTGCGCCCGGATCGACCGACAGAACCGCATCCACAGACAATTGATAGCGCGCTTCACGGCCACGATCGAGCTTGTGAACCTCGCCCTTCTTGTCTTTCACTGCCATGGCCGGTTTCAGATCACCGCCCTTGGAGCTGCTGCGCCAGTCGGTGACCACCCGCTTGGTGATACCGGTTGCTTCATCAGCATTTTCCGAAACCGATAGACCATCGACCAGATCTTCATACTCGACCACACCCTCGACTTCGGTGAGGATCGGACGTGTATACGGATCCCATTCAGCAATACGCTGGCCGGATTTGATCTTGTCGCCATCATCGACATGCACACGGGCACCATAATTGATGCGGTGAACCGCAACTTCGACACCCAGATCATCGTTGATGACCACAGACATGTTGCGGCCCATGGCAATCAGCTTGCCATCGGAATCCCGCACAACATTGCGATTGCGCAGGCTTACAGTTCCGTCGAAATTGCTTTCGATGAAGGAACTGTCCACCACTTGTGCGGTGCCGCCGATGTGGAAGGTACGCATCGTCAATTGTGTGCCCGGCTCGCCGATCGACTGAGCCGCGATCACGCCGACAGCTTCGCCCATATTGACGGTCGTGCCACGGGCCAGATCGCGTCCGTAACAGGCACCGCAAACGCCAACCTTGTTCTTGCAGGTCAGAACCGAACGGATTTTGACGGACTGAATGCCGGCCGTTTCAATGGCATCGACTTCCCTCTCCTGGATCAGAACGTTCTGAGCCACGACGACTTCGCCATCGGCATTGATGACATCAGCCGCAGTTGTACGGCCAAGGGTACGCATGCCCAGGGTCGCAACAACCTGACCGGAATCCACCACAGCCTGAACGGTCAGCCCGTCATCGGTTCCGCAATCCTCTTTGGTGATGATGCAATCCTGCGCAACATCAACCAGACGGCGGGTCAGATAACCGGAGTTGGCGGTTTTCAGTGCCGTATCCGCGAGGCCCTTACGGGCACCGTGGGTGGAACTGAAATATTCCATCACCGTCAGACCTTCTTTAAAGTTGGCGATGATCGGAGATTCAATGATCGAGCCATCGGGACGCGCCATAAGGCCACGCATACCGGCCAGCTGCTTCATCTGTGCGGGCGATCCGCGAGCGCCGGAATGGGACATCATGTAAACCGAGTTCATCGGCTTCTGGCGTCCGGTTTCCTCGTCCATCTGAACCGAGGAGATGCGTTTCATCATCTCATCAGCAACCTTGTCGGTACATTTCGCCCAGGCATCCACAACCTTGTTGTATTTTTCGCCCTGAGTGATCAGACCGTCATTATACTGCTGCTCATATTCCTTGGTCAGCGAGCGGGTTTCTTCCACCAGACCCTTTTTGGTATCGGGAATAACCATGTCGTCCTTGCCGAACGAAATGCCGGCTTTGAACGCGTTGCTGAATCCAAGCTGCATGATGCGGTCACAGAAGATCACACTCTCTTTCTGACCGCAGTGGCGATACACCACGTCGATCATGGCAGAGATTTCCTTCTTGGTCATCAGGCGGTTGCATGTGTCGTAAGGCACATTGTGATGTTTCGGCAGAAGATCGCCGATCAACATGCGACCCGGTGAGGTTTCATGAATGCCGGTAACCTTGTTGCCATCTTCATCGATGGTGACAAAACGGCCTCTGATCTTGGAGTGCAGTGTCACCACGCCATTGTCGAGCGCGTGCTGGACCTCGGCAATATCGCCGAACGCCATGCCTTCACCAGGCTCGTTATCCGACTGCAGTGACAGATAATACAGACCCAGAACAATATCCTGCGAAGGAACAATGATCGGCTGACCATTGGCCGGATGCAGAACATTGTTGGTCGACATCATCAACACGCGGGCTTCAAGCTGGGCTTCCAGCGACAGCGGCACATGAACAGCCATCTGATCGCCATCAAAGTCGGCATTGAACGCAGCGCAGACCAATGGGTGCAACTGAATGGCCTTGCCTTCAATCAGCACAGGCTCGAACGCCTGAATGCCAAGCCGGTGCAGCGTTGGTGCCCGGTTCAGCATGATCGGATGTTCACGGATCACTTCATCCAGAATATCCCAGACTTCGGGCCGTTCTTTTTCAACCAGCTTCTTGGCCTGTTTGACCGTCGAGGAATAGCCTTTCGCGTCAAGCCGCGAATAGATAAACGGCTTGAACAGCTCCAGTGCCATCTTCTTCGGCAAGCCGCACTGATGCAGCTTCAATTCAGGGCCCACCACAATGACCGAACGGCCTGAATAATCAACCCGCTTGCCGAGCAGATTCTGGCGGAACCGGCCCTGCTTGCCCTTCAGCATGTCGGACAGGGATTTCAGCGGACGTTTGTTGGTGCCGGTGATGACACGGCCACGGCGGCCATTGTCGAACAGCGCGTCAACGGCTTCCTGCAGCATACGCTTTTCGACAATGGCCGCCGTGGCCGTGTCAT
>CAXBCI010000069.1:0-6859 GCA_963974065.1 uncultured Hyphomicrobiales bacterium
CGGGCAGTGGCTCCTGTTTGCCACAAGAGCCACAAAAATCATAAGACAAGCGTTTTTATAATTAATCCAAGGCAGCGCCCGGACTTTATCGCAACAGCCGCAAGAGCGTCCACAAATTGAAAACGCCGGCAAGCGATTGAGCCACATAGGTCAGCGAGGCGGCTCGCAGCACCGATCGTGTAGCAGGCAGATCTGAAGATTGCAGATATCCGCCTCCGGCCAGAATCGGCAACGCCTTGCCGAAACTGGCATCAAACTCAACCGGCAGAGTCACAAGATGTACCAGCAACTGAAACACAAGAGCGAGAATTCCGAGCAGAAGGAAAATCAGACTCATGCCTGGTGCTCGCAAAAGCAGACTGAGCATCGGCCCGACCAGCAGCAATACACCAGCGATTTTGCTAATTGGCTGTATCGATCGGGCCAGTGCCATACGCAGATGGAACAGCTTTTCGTTGCGGGCATGCTGCAACGCGTGCCCCACTTCATGGGCCGCCACCGCCACAGCGGAAACCGACTTGCCCCTGTAAAACGAGCGGCTGAGATGCACTGTGCGGCTTTGCGGATCATAGTGATCGGCGCCGTCCTCGATCGGCTCTACCCCCACCCCGGTCAGTCCGGCCTGGCTGATCAGATGCAGCGCAAGCTCGCCACCGGTTCCGGGAAAATCCGGCCGCGGCCGGGCATGTTTCTGCACTTGGC
Organism: uncultured Hyphomicrobiales bacterium; assembly: GCA_963974065.1. Classification (GTDB taxonomy): domain Bacteria; phylum Pseudomonadota; class Alphaproteobacteria; order Rhizobiales. The sequence goes on from CAXBCI010000069.1 coordinate 703, forward strand.
GTTTCACCCAGAATGACGGGCCAAAAATCACGACAAGAAAAACAACGGCAATGATGAGAAAAATTGGCATGGCTTTGATGTCGGTCCGCTCTACTGCTATGTCAATTGCACGGTCGTTAAAAAGCGCTGTGGTCAACCCGGCCGCGCTTCTTCACTGCAACATTTGTCACAAGTGTGTCAGGTGAATCTTGCTTTAGCGACCGTACACCGCCAGCGGCAGCCAGGTCGCCAGACTTGGCAGGTACCACAGGACCACCAGCGCAAACATCTGGATCAGGACAAACGGAACCGCGCCAAGATAAATATCCGAAGTCTTGACGCTGGGCGGCGCAACCCCGCGCAGATAGAACAGCGCAAAGCCGAAAGGCGGGGTCAGGAAAGACGTCTGCAGATTGACCGCCATCATGATACCCAGCCAGACCGGGCTTACCGGATCGCCGTTCGGCATTTGCAGTTGCAGCAGGATCGGAGCCACAAGCGGCACCACCACGAACACGATTTCCAGAAAATCCAGAAAGAACCCCAGAACGAACATCAGCAGCATAACCGCCAGAATTGCGCCAATCGTGCCGCCGGGTATATCGCGCAACAACTCATGAACCAGTTCTTCACCGCCCAGGCCGCGAAAGATCAAGGAGAAAATCGAAGCTCCGATCAGGATGACGAACACCATGGTTGTGACATGGGTGGTTCCCGATACCACTTCGGTCAGCACCCCGGCGCGGAACACCCGGAACAGCGCAACCACAACACCGAAGGTCAGGACCAGAACACAGGCGATCGCCGCATAAATCGCCATTTGATCGAAATCCGAAATTTCGTTACGGGCGACCCGTAAATCCACATTGGCGGTCAGAACAAGGACCGCCACCAGCGCCAGTGCGGCCAGATAGATCGGCCAGGGATTTCCTTCTCCCACACGCAGCCCGGCCAGGAAAATCGAGCCGACAGCCCCCACTGCGGCGGCTTCCGTGGGCGTAGCAATGCCTCCCAGAATTGATCCGAGCACGGCAATGATGAGCACGATCGGCGGTACCAATGCGTGAAATATCTTGCCGATAGTGACGTGTTCACCGGCTTCCGGCGGCATCGCCGGAGAGCTTTCCGGTTTCAGGATCGCCATCGAAATCTGATACAGCATATACATCCCGACCAGCATCAGACCGGGGATCAGTGCGCCAGCAAACAGATCGCCGACCGACACCGTGTCGGGCGAGAAAATACCCATGTCCAGTTGGGCTTTCTGATAGGCATTGGACAGCTGGTCACCCAGGATGACCAGAACAATGGAGGGCGGAATAATCTGCCCGAGCGTCCCTGACGCGGCAATCGTTCCGCAGGCCAGACGCTTGGAATAGCCGCGCTCCAGCATGGTCGGCAGCGACAGCAGTCCCATGGTTACAACGGTGGCTCCGACAATGCCGGTCGATGCGGCCAGCAGGGCACCGACAATGGACACTGACAGGCCAAGCCCGCCGCGCAACGTGCCGAACAGTTTACCCATTGTGTCGAGCAATTCTTCAGCAACCTTGGAGCGCTCCAGCATGACGCCCATAAACACGAATAGCGGCACGGCAATCAGAACTTCATTGGTCATGATGCCGAACAGGCGGGATGGCACAGCCAGCAGGAAAGACGGGTCGAAAACGCCCAGCACAAAGCCGATCAGGGCGAACACAAGGCCCGTTCCGGCCAGTGTGAAAGCCACAGGGAAGCCCATCAGCAGAACTACGCAGACCACGCCAAACATGATGAGATCAAGCGATTGGGCAATCGACACCTCCATCAGATCAGCTCCGCTTTGGAATGCTTACGCTGGTCCGGCGGGTCCTCGCCCGTTCGCAATTTATCCAGCTCCAACTCGTCTCCGCCCATCGCCAGAAGCGAGCGTATGGCGATAGAGACGCCTTGCAGGGCCATCATCACGGCAAAGCCCAGGATGGCGGTTTTCTGAAGGTAGCGCGCCTGGATGCCGCTGGTTTCCGGCGAGCCTTCCAGCACCGACCATGAAGCCACGACATAGGGAAAGGATGTCCAAAAAATCACCAGACAGACCGGAATCAGCAGCAACAGAGCCCCGCACAGATTGATCATCGCCTTTCTGCGCGGGCGCGCTTCGCGGTAGAAAATGTCGACCCGCACATGACCATCCACCAATAATGTGAAGGCCGCCGCAAGCATGAACAGGAAACCGTGCAGATAGGTAATGCTTTCCTGGGCAAAGATCGATCCGATGCCGAAGACATAGCGCATCACCACAACCACAAACTGGATCAGAACAATGAGAAGCGCGAACCACATGACGGTTCTGCCAACGGATTTGTTGATCCGGTCGATCAGATCAGCGAGCGCACGCATGGAAGTTCCCCCTGGCGAAACAGATGTTTCAAACAGTATAGGATGCCTTGCATCCCCAGACAAAAAACCTCCCGCAGCACAGCTGCGGAAGGTCATCTACTTTCACTTCATTCGACATTAGCCAAGAGATTTTGTCCGCGCCGTGACATAAGCCTGCTCGGCAATCGAGCCCCATGAGCCGATTTCGGTCCGCGCGCTGCGGAAGCTTTCCAGCACACGGCGGCCGATATCGGTATCTGCGGTCTCATCGAGCACTTCTTCGGAGTATTTGGCAAATCCGGCAAAAACCTCTTCCGGGAACTCGCGCAGCTGAACGCCATGCTTATCGGTCAATTCAGCCAGAGCTGCACCGTTTTTGGCATTATACTCGGAATACATGGTATTGTTTTCCTGGGCACAGCAAGCCGCAATCAGTGCCTTGTCGGCCGCGTCGAAGGACTCCCAGATACTTTTGTTCATGCCAAGCGCAAGACCGGCGCCTGGCTCATGGAAACCGGGCCAGTAGTAGAATTTAGCCACCTTGTAAAAGCCGAAGGCCAGATCATTCCACGGGCCAACCCATTCCGTTGCATCAATCGCACCAGATTGCAGGGACGGAAAAATCTCGCCGCCCGGCAGGGCAACAGCCGTGGCGCCAATGCGGCGCAGCACTTCGCCGCCAAGGCCCGGCATGCGCATTTTCAGGCCCTTCATATCTTCCAGCGAGTTGATTTCCTTGCGAAACCAGCCGCCCATCTGAACGCCGGTATTCCCAGCCATAAACGATTTTACGCCAAATTCTGCGGACAATTCATCCCACAATTCCTGGCCACCGCCAAAATTCACCCAGGCGTCCAGCTCATTGGCTGTCAGACCCATTGGCACTGCAGTAAAAAAGTTGAAGGCTTTGTGTTTGCCCTGCCAGTAATATTCCGCGCCGTGATACATATCAGCAGTGCCACTTGACACTGCGTCAAAGCTTTCAAACGGTGGCACTAATTCCCCGGCAGCATACAATTTAACGGTGATACGTCCGCCCGAGGCTGCGGTAATGCGATCAGCAACCCGCTGCGCCCCCGTGCCAAGACCTGGAAAGTTCTTTGGCCAGGTTGTGACCATTTTCAATTCACGCATTTCCTGGGATATGGCAGGCGTTGCCAGCGCGGTTGCAGCCGCGCCGCCGGCTGTCACCAGGCCGGCTGTTTTTATAAAGGATCGACGATCCAGTTTGGAAATAGTCATGTGCGGTTTCCTCCCTTGCACAAAGTCAGGCAGTATTTCAACTACACTTAAAATTCTAGAGAGACTGTCTCTAGGCAAGTCACCTGATTACGGCTATTGCGTAAACTGCGCAATTTTTACGTATTACTACTGATTTTAACCGATCCGGGGAAAAATGGTGAACCGACCAGCACACTTCTGTTCAATCAGGATGCTCAAATGCAGCTCGTGAATGCCTCAAGGCGTTTGCGGCTCACCTTCAGAACCCGACTGCTTTTGATCACCTTACTGCCGTTGCTGCTCGTGTCAGGGTTGAGCTGGCTGGTGATTTCTTTTCAGGCTGACCGCCTGGTGCGCGCCGAACTCACCACCCTGGAAACCCGTATACTGGAGGCCCGCAAGGCCGAGATCCGCAATTACATCGCGTTGGCGCAGACATCGATACGGCATATCTACGAGAGCGAACCGGACGGCCGCGCCGCGGCTCAAGCCAGGGTCAAACAAATTCTCAACGACATGACCTTTGGCGATGATGGCTATTTCTTCGTCTATGACCAGACCGGCACCAGCCTGGTGCATCCGCGTCTGCCGGAACTGATTGGCCGCAACTGGTGGGATCTGCAGGATGTCAAAGGCGACTATGTAATCCGCAACCTCATTGGTCAGGCCAGGAATGGCGGCGGGTTCCACCGTTATGTCTGGGACAAGCCGACCACCGGTCAGCCTGCCGAAAAGCTGGGCTATGCCGGCTTCCTGCCGAAATGGGGCTGGATGTTCGGCACCGGGCTTTATCTCGATGACATTGCCAATGAGATCGCGGTTCTGCGCGCCCGCACCGAGGAAAATGTCGACCAGACCGCGGTCATTCTGTTTGCCATAACCTTCGTCGCGGTGCTGCTGGCCAGTCTTTTGCTGTTTGCAATCCGCCTGTCGGAAGAGCGCTTTGCCGACAGCAAGCTGAAAGAATTGACGCGGCGCATTCTGTGTATTCAGGAAGATGAGCGCAAACGCGTCTCCACCGAGCTTCACGATGGCATCAGCCAGTTGCTCGTCGGCACACGTTACTCGCTGGATCTGGCCCATGCGAAGGCCCCGGAGACGGGCAGCGTCCGCGGCCTGATTGCGAAATCCATGGGCGTTCTGGAAAACGCAATCAACGAAGTGCGGCGGATTTCCAAGGATCTGCGCCCCAGCGTGCTGGATGATCTGGGCCTGGCGGCCGCCACCCAGTCTTTGTGCAAGGACTTCGCCGAACAGACCGGGCTGCAGGTCCATGTCACCGCAACACCAGTGGGACAATGCCTGCCCGACGGCGCCAAGACGGCGTTGTACCGTGTGTTGCAGGAGAGCCTGACCAATATTGCCCGCCATTCTGGAGCGACACTGGTCACAGTTCAACTGGCCCGCCGGAACAGCGATCTGGTGCTGTCGATCTGCGATAATGGCAAGGGCATGCCGGCCCGGCCGGGCCAACTCGGCACTGCCGCAATCGCATTACCACCACCAGCTTCCGGACTTGGGATTCGCAATATGATTGAACGGGTTGAAAGCCATGGCGGCCGCCTGATCCTGCGCCCGGCAACCTTTGACGGCGCGCTATGCGGCACCGAGATTTACATCACCCTGCCGCTGCACGATCTCACCAACGAGGACCCGGAACCTACGTGCGAACCACGGATGCAGGAGGCGGCAGAGGCAATTTGATGTGTGCATTGAACCATAAGGCGACTTGGATCGGCCGGCAGCAGGCAAGATTGTGATGGTGTCCAACATCTCCATCATCATCGCCGACGACCATGAAGTGGTCCGCGACGGCATTCGCGCCCGGCTGCAGGCCACAGCGGACCTGAAAATAATCGCCGAGGCGACGAACGGGGCCGAGGCGGTTGATCAGGTGCTGCGCTACACCCCGGATGTGGTGCTGCTCGACATCTCCATGCCGGTGATGAACGGGCTGGAAGCTGCCCGCAAAATCCGTCAGCACAGTGAGGCCTGCAAAATTCTGATGCTGTCGATCTATGATGCCACCGAATATGTTCAGGGCGCGGTCAAGGCCGGTGCCAATGGTTATCTGCTGAAAGAAGCCAACGCCCGCGAAATGGTAACGGCAATCCGCTCGGTTGCAGCTGGCGGGCTGTATTTCTCAGCCAAGGTTGCGCCATCCCTGATGTCGGCCTCACCCTCCGCCATGGAGGCTGCGCTGGCGGCCGGGCCACGCCCGATCTGCGCCTATGGCCTGTCGGCCCGCGAACGCGAAGTTCTGCAGAGCATTGCCAGAGGCCATGCCAACAAGGCAATCGCCGAAAGCCTGTCGATCAGCGTGCGCACGGTGGAAAGCCACCGCCTCAACATCCGCGAAAAAACCGGCGGCGGCAACACCGCCCATCTGACCCGGATTGCCAGCGAATTGAAGCTCATCTGACAGCGCTGTGGCGGCTTGCGGAAAAGCCCGGAAATTCATCGCAAAAAAATGTCAGTTGCATCTTTCAATCCGGCAGGAGGAGTGTTACATGCTGCCTGTCGCCGGACAGACCGGCACATTTTTGGCGCGGGGTGGAGCAGCCCGGTAGCTCGTCAGGCTCATAACCTGAAGGTCGTA
>CAXBCI010000070.1:0-6617 GCA_963974065.1 uncultured Hyphomicrobiales bacterium
ACAAGTCCGGGGATGACGGTGGAGGAGTGTCAGGGACACCCGGATATGTGAATGCATCCCGATCCCGTTGTCTGCATGCCGATCGCGTTATCCACATTCCAATCCCGTCATCCTTACCCCCTCCATCGTCATCCCCGGACTTGTTCCGGGGATCCAGACTTAGCGCGCAACTTCACGCTCCCGTTGCAACCCTTCGCCGCAGTGCCAGAACCTCGTCGCTTGTTTGGTAATCAATTCTGCCGAAAACATGCTGCTTTTTGCAGCAAACCGCACAATTACCAAGCAAATGCACCAAATACCTATATAGGACTTGACGCATCATACCGCCAAACATACCATCTTCATCACCAGTCCTCTATAGGATATGAAGTGGCACCATGCGCACCGTCCAACCGGCCGACATCAATTTGAGCAAACCGGCGCAAGCGAAACACAAACAGATTTCCGAGAGCATTTTGCGCGCGATCGAAGATGGTCGGTGGATGCCCGGTGATCAATTGCCGTCGGAAGATCAGCTGGCCACGGAAATGCAGGCCAGTCTGGGGACCATCCAACGCGCACTGCGCAGCCTTGTGCAAATGGGCGTTGTCGAGCGCAGCCATGGCCGCGGAACATTTGTATCCGGTGCGCAGGCCCAGGAAGGTCAGCTGATGCACTTCCGCTTTATGGCGGAAGGCGGCAAGCACCTGCTCCCGGTTTTCTTCAAGATTATCAGTGTCGAACTGACATCCGAAAACGGCCCCTGGAGCGCGTTTTTCGGCGCGCAGACAGGTCAGTATGTGCACATTCACCGGATTGTCTCGGTGAACAAGGAATTTGAAGTTTTCAGCGAGATCTATCTGCCGGCCGACCGGTTTTCCGAACTGGCGCAAATGAGTGAAGCGACGCTCAACGGTGTTTCGTTCCGCGACATGCTCGCTGAACGATTCAATGCGCCGACCCTCAACACACGTCAGATGATGGCCTGCCAGCCGCTGCCCCCACGCGTCGCGCGGCAACTCGATGTTCCCGCAGGACAATACGGCATTGTCTGGACCATCGGCGGCATGAGCTACCGGGATGCACCGATCACCTGGCAGCGGATTTTCGTTCCTCCGAGCGACCGGATGATCGAGATCGTGCCCATTTCCCAGAATGGGCGGCCGGATTTCAAAGAGGTCACCTGAGCTGGCGCGATGCTGATGATGCAAGAAAGAGAGTGGGCTTGAAAGCTCATCACACTCAGGTCCGCTTGCCTGCAAGCGGAGACAAAACCATCAACACAGGAGAGTATTCAATGCAAATGATCATGCCCAACCAACCGGAGTTTAAACGCGGCCTGCTGCGTTATGCGCGTAAGGCAGTTGTCTCCCTCGCCATTTGCGGATTGACCGTCACCGGGGCGATTGCCCAGTCAATGCCGGAAATGAAACTCAAATTCGGCCATCCTTACAATGAGAGCCACCCACTGGCCAAAGGCGCTCAGATGTTTGCCGATATGGTGGCCGAAAAAAGTGGCGGAAAAATCGAAGTCGAAGTGTTTCCCAATTCGACAATCGGCTCATCACGCGATCTGGTGGAAAGCATCCAGATTGGCGTAGTTGATTTTGCCCTGGTGCCAACAACCAATGTGGCAACCTTCTACCCTCCGCTCGACATTTTCTATCTGCCATTCCTGTTCCGCGATAGCGCGCACGCCTATGCGGTCTCAGACGGTCCGGTTGGCCAGAAACTCTATGCCGACATGCTGGAGAAAACCGGCATCAGGACCCTTGGAATGTATGAAAGCGGCTTTCGCACGATCACCACCGCAAAGACCAAGGTGGAAACGCCGGATGACATGAAAGGCATCAAGTTCCGGGTCGTCAACAATCCGCTGAATGTCGCAACGTTCAAGGCGCTTGGCGCCAATCCGACCCCCATGGCCTTGTCAGAAGTCTTTACCGGCCTGCAGCAGGGTACGGTTGACGGCCAGGACAATCCTGTTGGCAATGTCAAGGCGTTCGGCTTCGACAAGGTGCAGGATTTCATCACCTTGTCGCGCCACCAATGGGCCGGGATCATGTTCCTGGCTGACGACAAAATGTGGCAGAAACTGCCGGCTGACGTGCAGGACATGTTCCAGAAAACTGTCATCGAGACACAGCAATGGGAACGCACGGAATTGAATGCCGTCGAAGCCAAGTATCTCGAAGAGATGGCGGCCGGCGGCATGACAGTCACCCGTTTGACACCGCAGCAGACCGAGGCATTTCAAAAAGCCATGGAACCGGTGTGGACTGAATATCGCAGCAAGATCGGCGAAGAGCTGATCGATTCAGCTGTCAGCACCGAATAATACCAGTACAGCAATACCGTCAGGAGAACAATCATGGTCAGCGTGAAGAAAACTCTTCAGTTATCAGAAAATCTCCTGACGGCACTCTGTGTTGGCGCATTTGCCATTATGTTTGTGCTCGGCATCGCAACGGTGGTGTTCCGCTTTATCATTGAAAGTTCTCTGGCATTTCCTGACGAAGTCATCCGTTACCTGTTCGTCTGGATGATCTTTCTTGGTTCGGCTGTCGCCTTCCGGCGCAAAATGCATGCCAGTATTGGAATCCTGGTGGCGAACCTGCCGGTGACGATCCGGCGTTACGCCATTCTGGGTTCGACACTTGTCAGCGGCATCTTCTTCGGCCTGATCCTGTGGAGTGGATATTTGCTGACCCTGCGCACCGTGCCACAAATTTCCCCGGCCCTCGAAGTCTCCATGGCCTGGGTCTATGCAGCCATTCCGGTGGGCATGGCGTTCCTTGTGATTTACGCGCTGGAACTGTTTTTCCTGCAATGGATCGCTCCTGACGAAGTCCTCCTTGCCGATGATCTTTAGCCAAATCCTTTGACCCCTTCCGGAAACCCGCAATCATGACCACTACAGCCATTTTTGGATCTCTGGTACTTTTGATGCTGTTGCGCGTACCGATTGCGGTTGCACTGGGCCTGTCGAGCGTTATTGGTCTGATGATGAGCGACATCAGTTTGGAAATCGTAACCCAGCGCATGTTTTCCACGAATAACTCGTTTCCTCTTCTGGCCATTCCATTCTTCATTCTTGCAGGCGAGATCATGTCCACAGGCGGCATGTCGCGCCGGCTGGTCGACTTCGCCTATTCGCTGGTGGGGCATCTGACCGGCGGTCTTGGGGCTGTGGCAATTCTGGGGTCGAGTTTTTTTGCTGCCCTATCAGGGTCCAATGCCGCAACGGTCGCCGCCATCGGCGGCGTCATGAACAAACCGATGGAAGAGAAAGGCTACCGGCCTCAATATACCGCAGCGACAATCGCCGCGGCAGGCGTCACCGGCATGATCATACCGCCGTCAATCCTGCTTATTCTGTACGGTGTCGTCACCGGCGTCTCGATTGCCGATCTGTTCCTGGCAGGCCTGTTTCCGGGCATCCTGATTTGTATCTCCCTGTTGCTGCTGAACCGCTATCTCAGCAACCGGGAAGCCATAGAACGAACCGACTTTCAAGGCGCAAGCGAGATCTGGCGCACTTTCAAACGCGCATTCTGGCCATTGCTGATGCCGGTCATCATTCTATCCGGCATCTATGGCGGCGTTTTCACGCCGACAGAGGCGGCTATCGTCGCAACCCTGTACGGATTGATTGTCGGGTTTGCCTATCGCGAACTGACCCTTTCCAGCCTCGGCAAGGCATTTTCGCGCGCGGTGCTTTCGTCAGCCGTCGTCATGTTCATCATGAATGCTGCAGGTGTGTTTGCCTGGCTCATTACCATCAATCAGATCCCGCAGAATATCTCGGCTTATCTGGCAGATGTCGCCGGCAGCCAGATCGTTTATCTGCTGTTCGTCAACGTATTCCTGCTGATTGTTGGCTGTATGATGAATGCCGCCGCGGCAATCGTCATCTTCACGGCAATTCTGTTCCCGGCAGCCGTAAGCTTTGGCATTGATCCCGTACTGTTCGGCATCATCGTTTCCGTCAATCTCAGCATCGGCACAGTCACTCCGCCGCTCGGTGTCGACCTTTTTATCGCCTCGGCAATTACCAAAGTATCCATTGAGCGCATCGTCGCGGCCATCTGGCCGTATATTCTGATCCTCATCCTGGATCTGTTGCTGATTACCTATATCCCGCCAATCTCGCTCCTGCTTGTTCGCGTCTTTGGCTAAATCACGTTTAATGAATATCGCCCCACTGCCTGAAGCCGCAAAAACGGACTATTTTTCATGACCGATCAAAACCACGTCAAGACTGATCACACGAACGACTGGGACGCCATGAACAGCGGGGTCATCCGCCAGGCCATTGCGCCCTCCCGTCTTGGCACGGCGGAGATTTCGCCTGACGGTTCGTTTGAGGCTGGATCATACGCCTCCTTCACCCTGACCTACACGGCCGGCACGTTCGGGATTGACGATTCCGGAAGTCTGCGTATCTGCTTCCGGTTTGCCTCTGACCAGGGCAATCCGCAATTCGACCATCCCGAACGGGAGAACTACTGCACCGTGACGGCGTCCAACGGCGCGCTGCTGCAACTTCGCTGGGACCCGAAAGGCAATGTGCGGCCGTGGGACAGAACCTTGTGGATCAAGATCGTCAAAGGCTTTCTTCAGGAAGGCGATCAGATCGTCATTCGGTTCGGCGTGCAGGATTCGGGCGGTCCGGGCATACGGCTTCAAACCTTCTGCGAGGACACATTTGAATTCAGGGTCCTGGTCGATCCGGTCGCGACATTCAATTTCCAGCCCCTGCCCGTTCAGCCGACGATTGCCATCGTGCCCGGCAAACCAGAACGTTATGTCGCGGTTCTGCCAACACGCTGCCGCCCCAACGAGACATTCGCCCTGAAAATCAAGGGAGAAGACAAATGGGGCAATCCATCCGACCAGTGCGCAGGCAGCTTCACACTGGATGGCGGCGGCAGGATTGATGGTTTGCCGCAGACAGCGGCTTTCAAAAAAGGTGACCGCGCGCTTGTCATTCCCGGTCTGTCGGTGACAGACACCGGCGACGTCTCTGTCTCACTCCTTTCCGAAGACGGCAAAATCGCCGCACGGACGAACCCGCTGATTGTGGAAGATCGAGAGCTCCTCCACTTCTGGGGAGATATGCACGGCCAGTCGGAAGAGACCATCGGAACTGGCAGTGCGCACGCCTATTTTGCCTTCGCCAGAGACTGCGCTTTTGTCGATGCTTGCGGCCATCAGGGTAATGATTTTCAGATCAGTGACGGGTTCTGGAGCGAATTGAACCGCATCACCGCAAAATTCGACGTGCCCGGCAGTTTCATCGCCCTGCCTGGCTACGAATGGTCCGGCAACACCTCGTTGGGTGGAGACAGAAATGTCTATTTCCCAACCGAAGGACGGACCATACGCCGGTCCTCGCATGCGCTGATTGAAGATGGTGATGCCAGTGAGACTGATTGCACCACCGCTGCAGCCCTGTTTGATGCCTTTGCCGAGAATGGCGAATTTGATGTTGTCTGCTACGCCCATTGCGGCGGGCGCTACGCCGACATTGCCTTCGCCCATGACGGACGGTTCGAGCGCTCGGTAGAGGTCCATTCTTCCTGGGGAACCTTCGAATGGCTCCTCCATGATGCCTTCAGGCTGGGATACCGGGTTGGCGTGGTTGCCAATTCCGATGGCCACAAGGGGCGGCCAGGTGCCAGCTATCCCGGTGCCGGAAAATTTGGCGCCATTGGCGGATTGACCTGCTTTAACACCGCTGAACTATCGCGCGAGGCGCTACTGGACTGCATGCGCAAACGCCGCCATTACGGCACTACCGGTGGCGACGCTGGCCGCATGATCATTGATGTGAGCGCTACGTTTGAAACATCAGGCGAGCTCTATCACGATGATCCGAAGCTGTTTGATAGCGAGGGCATTTCAACGCGCAGCGCCATGATGGGGGATATTGTTCATCTGCCGCAAGGTGATGCGGAACTTTCGGTCTCTGTGACAACAAGTTCCCCGATTATCCGCATCGATATTTTCAACGGTCTTGATCTGATCGAGACAGTGCGTCCCTACACCGAAGATGATCTGGGCTCACGCATCCGCCTGCACTGGGAAGGCGCAGAATATCGCGGCCGCTTCCGCGAAGTCATCTGGGATGGCTCCGCGTCGATTGAGGGCAATACGATCGAGCGAATTCAGCCGGTCAATTTCCTCAATCGGGACAAGACGCTGGATCAACTCAGCGACCATGAAATCAGTTGGCGCGCACTGACCACTGGAAACTTCGGTGGGGCTGATCTGGCGCTCGCGGATGCAGCTGCCGGTAAATTGTCGATCAGGACCCCGCTGGTGGAAACCGATATTGCCATCAGCGACATCGGCTACGAGGACCATGTGTTCAATGCCTCCGGGGAGCTGCCTCGCTTTCTAAAGTTCTTCCGGCTGCCGGATATCAATCCGCATCGGTCGTTCGCATTCACCCGCAAACTTGAACTGAAGCCCGACGGCGACAACCCAATCTATATACGCCTCGAACAGGAAGACGGCACCCGCGCATGGACAAGTCCGATCTATCTGTTCCGGTAGGCGCGTGATTGTTGCAAGCAACCAGACGGGTGGCCGCAGCCAAAAAAGGTGCACGAGAACTGGATCCTCGGAACAAG
>CAXBCI010000071.1:0-6341 GCA_963974065.1 uncultured Hyphomicrobiales bacterium
CACGGCGCGAAATGTGCCTCGCCGGCAAACGAGCAAAACCGGTCAAATGATTCAAGGTAACCATGAAGCGATCTAGATCGCTTCATAATTCCATGTCAGGTAGGTTGCGACGTGTCTCGCAGAATCTCTGGATGAGTGCGATCATTGTGCGGCGCTTGCGCTCCGCAGGTGCAGTCAAGATCGCGCAACAGACCATCATTCAGCCCGTAGACCCAGCCATGGATCTCGATATCCTTGCCCTCGCGCCACGCTGATTGCATGATGGGCGTACGGGACAGCGTCTCGACCTGAGTTTCAATTGACAACTCGCACAGCCGGTTGAAGCGGTCATCTTCATTGGCAATTGCCGACAGTTCTTCATGGGCTGTTGTTGCCACATCGCGAACCGGCTGCAGCCAGTGGTCAATCAAACCGTGTCTCTGCCCGTCAATCGCCGCCTTGACGCCACCACAGCCATAGTGGCCGCAAATGATGATGCGCTTGACCTCAAGGTTTTCAACCGCATATTCCAGCACCGACAACAGGTTCATGTCACCCCGGTGCACCAGATTGGCGACATTGCGGTGAACGAATACCTCGCCCGGTTCCAGGCCGGTGATGACATTGGCCGGCACGCGACTGTCGGAACAGCCGATCCACAGAAAATCCGGGCGCTGAAGAGCGGACAGACGGCTGAAATATTCAGGATCCTCGCGACAGCGCTCGGCGGCCCAGCGGCGGTTATGGTCAATCAGATCATCAAGCATGCGCATGTCCCTGGTGAATCATCGTCGCTGCCGGGCAGCATAGACGAAACAGCGCGGCCAAGACCATCGATAGGTGCAAATTTCGCGGAGATTTTCTCAGCGCTCGCCGGGATCAGGCGGTTCCGGCATCGCCAGATCGCTGCTCCTCATGTGCGATCGGTCAGATCGCGAGATATTCCTGACGCAGTTCCGCATTGTCCAGAACTTCTTGTGCCGACCCGTCAAACACAACCTGACCCATATCGAGAATAATCGCCCGGTCCGCCAGATGCAGCGCGGCAATGGCATTCTGCTCGACAATGATCGTTGTCATGCCGAGGGATTTGATTTCTTCCAGTGTCTTTTCGATCTCGTGAACGATCACCGGGGCCAGACCCTCATACGGTTCGTCAAGCAGCAGCAATTTGACATCACGAGCCAGAATTCGTGCCAGCGCGAGCATTTGCTGCTCCCCGCCGGACATGGTTGTGCCCTCCTGGCTGCGGCGTTCCGCCAGTCTTGGAAACAGCTCGTAAATCCGCTCAAGCGACCAGCCGACCGGCGGCGCGATCTGCGACAGTTTGAGATTTTCCTCGACCGTCAGACCCTGAATGATGCGGCGGTCTTCAGGCACCAGTCCGATGCCGTTCTGTGCCGCCTGATAGGCTTTCATTTCATGCAGCGGCTTGTGGTCCAGCCAGATTTCGCCATGACGCAAACTGGGATTGGCAACCCGGGCAATGGCGCGCAGGGTTGAGGTTTTGCCTGCCCCGTTGCGGCCAAGCAGCGCGACAATCTCGCCTTCGCGGATGTCGAAGCTGACACCTTGTACGATATAGCTCTCGCCATAATAGGCGTGCAGATTCCACGCCGAAAAATAGGCCGGCTGTCCGCCTTTAGATCTGCTGGGGGCAACCCCTGGCGTTGCAGTGCTGTCGATCGGTGTCACACTCATAGATGCGCGCCTCCCAGATAGGCTTCCTGAACTTTCGCATTGCCCTTGATTTTCTGCGGCACATCTTCGGCAATCACTGTGCCCTGGGCCAGCACAGAAATTCTGTCTGCCAGCGAAAACACCACATGCATGTCATGCTCGATCACAACCATCGTAATGTTGCGTTTTGAGATCGACTTCAGCAAATCGATCGTGTTGTTGGTATCGGCCCGAGCCATGCCCGCTGTCGGCTCATCAAGCAGCAGTAATCTGGGATCCTGCACCAGGCACATCGCCAGTTCCAGACGCCGCTTGTCGCCGCGTGACAGCTGCCCTGCGGTTTGCTGAGCTTTGTCTTCCAGTCCCAGATCAAACAGCATTGCCAACGCCTTGCTGCGAATGTCCTTTTCATCACTAACTGCATGCCACCAATTGACCTTGAAAGCGCCATCGCGTTTGGCGAATGCCGGGATCATGACATTATCCACCAATGACAGATCAGCGAAGATTTCGGGAGTCTGAAACACCCGGCTGACACCCAGCTGATTGATTTCATGAGGTTTGATGCCAAGCAGGGATTGATCGGCAAACATCACCGTGCCCGTATCCGGCTCCAGCCGGCCGATGAAGCAGTTCAGTAATGTGGATTTACCGGCGCCGTTGGGTCCGATGATGGCGTGAACCGTGCCCTCTTCGATCTCCAGATTGACATTGTCCAGTGCTTTCAACCCGCCGAAACGCTTATTCACATTCTGAACTGAAAGAATACTCATTCCGCGCGTTCCTATTCTGCAGGTGCCGGTGCGGAACCGGCAGCTTCGTCAGTCCTGTCGCCTCCCGCACCGCGTTTGAACAAATTGATGATGCGTTGCGCCCCTTCCATCAGTCCACCCGGCAGGAAGATAACGATGATCATGAACAGCGCTCCCAGGGTCAGATGCCAGCCGTCACCGACAAACAGTCCCGCGATCCAGGCGGAGGCGTGCTGCAGGCTTTGCGGCAGGAAACTGAAGGCCTGCAGCAGGATGGATTCGTTGAAGGCGGAAAAGATGTTTTCAAAATATTTGATCACGCCGGCACCGATCACCGGCCCAAGCAGCGTGCCGCTGCCGCCCAGAATGGTCATCAGCACGATTTCACCCGAAGCAGTCCACTGCATGCGTTCCGCGCCTGCCAGTGGATCGGTGACCGCCAGCAACCCACCGGCCAGACCAGCAAACATTCCGGAAATCACGAAGGCGGCGAGCGCATAAGGCCGTGTGTTGAGACCGGTATAATTCATGCGGTTCTGGTTGGATTTGACGGCCCGCAGCATCATTCCGAAGGGGGAGCGGAAAATCCGGATGGAAATATAAAAGCAGACAATCAGCAGAGCGCCGCAGAAATAAAATCCGGGATAACCGCCCATATTGATGCCAAACAGATCCGGCGTTGGCAGCATCGCACCATAGTCCCGGCCGAAGGCGGCATCCAGGACCCTGGGATCTGACTGCGCGAGCTGCAGGCCAGTCTCGCCATTAGTAATCGGGGTCAGCACCGAATAGGCCAGATTGTAACTCATCTGTGCAAAAGCGAGCGTCAGAATTGAAAAATAGATACCCGACCGGCGCAGCGAAACCCAGCCGATCAGCAGTGAGAACACTCCGCCGGCGGCAACCGCCAAGATCAGCGCGGGGATCGGATTCATGCTCAACAGTTTGAAGGTCCAGACCGCCGTATAGGAGCCGACACCGAGAAAGGCTGCATGGCCGAATGAGAGATAGCCGGTGAGACCGAACAGAATGTTGAAGCCGATGGCAAAGATGCCGAAAATCGCGAATTTCTGCAACAGATCGGGATAGCCCGCACCGATCGGCTCCAGAATGATGGGACCAGCAAGGACGGCTGCGCTGAAGATGATGAGCAGGATCAAGTCGTTGCGCTGTTGTTTTAAGGTGCTGATCATGTTCTAGCTCTCCATCACGCCTCTGCGACCCATCAGGCCGCGTGGACGAATCAGCAATACCACGACCGCAACGAGGTAGATGATAATTTGGTCGATGCCTGGGATTAAGGTTTTAATCTCATTCATCGAGGCAATGCTCTGCAGAATTCCAAGCAGAAAACCCGCTGCCACTGCACCGCCCAGACTGCCCATCCCGCCGACGACCACCACCACAAAACTGAGCACCAGAAAGTCCATGCCCATATTGTAATCCGGGCTGAGAATGGGAGTATACATGACCCCGGCTATGCCGGCGACGACAGCCGCAAGCCCGAACACAATGGTAAATCTCTTGTCGATATCAATCCCCAGCAGACCAACTGTTTCCCGGTCGGCCATACCGGCACGCACCACCATGCCGAATGTCGTGAATTGCAAAAAGGCAAACACAGCAGCAATGATAATGCCGGAAAAGGCGAGATAAACCATGCGCCACCAGGGATAGACAATTGTGCTTGGCTCAAAGCCCAGCCACAGGCCGATATCCGCCGACCCGGCAACAATATCGGGTGCCGGCTGAGGGATCGGATTGGCGCCAAAGAAGCTTCTGACGATTTCCTGCAGCACAATCGCCAGCCCGAAGGTCACCAATATCTGTTCTGCATGGGTGCGGCTGTAAAAATGCTTGATCAATCCGCGTTCCATGACAATGCCAATAAGCAGCATGAACGGGATCGCGAACAAAATGGATATCGGTACGGAATAGTCCAGCAGCAGGGTGCCGAAATCTCCCAGCCAGGATTCAATGTAGGGCACCCTGATTTCCAGCGGACTGCCCCAGGCCGTCGTCTTTGTCGGATCGAGCGTGACTTTTTCAAGGCTCAAGAATGCCTTCACCGCGACAGCGCAAAATGCGCCCAGCATGAACAGGGCACCATGGGCAAAATTGACCACGCCGAGCGTGCCGAAAATCAAGGTCAGGCCGAGGGCGATCAGGGCATAGGCTGCGCCCTTGTCGAGGCCGTTCAGGATTTGCAGAAGTATTGCGTCCATGGCTTCACATATCCGTTAGGTGAGCGATCCAGTATTGCATCAGCCGCCGGCGAAGGGCGGCTGATGCGGGTTGGCCAGCTTCTATGCGCCGTTGTTATAAGGGCCCAGTTCTCCGCCGAGCAATTCAGGTGGATATTCAACCTGCGAACGGGGAGTGATTTCGACGACTTCGAGAAGATCGTACTGAGAGGCTGGTTCTTCTTTACCTCTCACCACCAGAACATCCTTGAAGCACTGGTGATCGGAAGCGCGATATTCTGTCGGGCCGTTGCCAAGACCATCGAAGGTGTAGCCTTCCAGAGCCTTGCCAAGCTCGCTTGGCATGAAGGTGCCTGCACGCTGTGCCGCATCCGCATAGAGCAGTGTCTGACAATAGCAGGTGTGAGCGGCCTGACTTGGCGGGAAGCCGTATTTCTGGCCGAAGGATTTGACAAAGGCTTTCGAGCCTTCGTCCTGCAAGGACCAGTTCCAGTTGGTCGAACCGAAGATGCCTTTGATCGCATCGCCAGCACCCTGCGCCATCAGGCGGGAGAACAGTGGCACCACGATTTCGAAATTCTTGCCGTTGACCTGCTTGTCCCGCAGGCCGAATTGTACGGCCTGGGTCAGGGAGTTGACCATGTCCTTGCCGTAATGGTTCAGGATCAGCACATCGGCACCGGAATTGAGAACCGGTGTGAGATACTGCGAGAAGTCACCGGCACCAAGCGGCGTACGCACGGCGGCGGCTGTTTTCCAGCCCAGTTCTTCTGTGTATTTCTGAATGGAACCTTCCTGGCTCCAGCCCCAGGTATAATCAGCCGTGAGGTGATAAGCGGTCCTGTCCGAGCCGAAGGCGTTCTTCAACACCGGTGCAAGCGCTGCGCCGGTCATTTCCGTGTTGAAGAAATGACGGAAGCCGTTGGCACGTTTGTCTTTGCCGGTTGTATCATTGGAGTGGGTCAGGCCGGCCATGAAAATCACGCCTGCATCCTGGCAAAGTCCCTGCACGGCAATCGCTACACCGGAAGATGAGCCACCGGAAATCATCACGGCACCGTCTTTTTCAATCATCCGTTTGGCAGATGCCCGTGCAGCATCGGATTTGGTCTGGGTATCACCGGTGACAAAGGCAACTTTCTTGCCGAGAACACCATTTCCTTCCAGAGCTTTGGACGAGAACGTGTTCAGCATGCCGCCATCGCCGCCGCCATTCAGATGCTCAACAGCCAGTTCATAGGCGCGCAATTCATCTGCACCCTCATCGGCATAGGCGCCGGTCTGCGGCACGTTGAAGCCGAGTGTGACGGTGCTGCCGCTTGGTTCATTGGTGTAAGCGTTCGCACCGCGAATGAAAAATTGCGGCGCAGACAGGCCTACGCCAACTGCTGCCGCGCCCTTCATGAGGCCACGGCGGTTCAATTTGAGATCAATCATTTTGGCTATCCTCTAAGCGTTTCCCGAAAACTGCCTGCGGCAGTTACAAATCCCACGCGTATTTTGGTTTTTAGTTGTTATCCGCGATCTGGGTAATTTCTAGAAATTCACGGAACTGCGCAACACGACTTTCGGATAGGGAGGGTCGATTGCAAACTTAAAGCGCGTAAGCGTATGACGGAATACGAATACACTCAAAACGCTTCACCCCAGCGAATGTACTTGGCTGAACGTCTAAGTGTCTGACTCAAAATGATTGCCATTGATTTCAATATCTTGCGAGTCTTTT
>CAXBCI010000072.1:0-6275 GCA_963974065.1 uncultured Hyphomicrobiales bacterium
CGCCGCGCTACAGGCGGTGCTCAATGGGTAAGCGAAAACTACGACGCCAGCGCGATGAGGCGCGGGCGAGCGAGGCAGAGTTTGCGGCCGAGATCAAGGCGCTGCGCGAGGAAACCGATCTACCGGTGCATTTCCACACCCATGATACGTCCGGGATTTCGGCGGCGACAGTGTTCGCCGCCGTTGAAACCGGTGTTGACGCGGTGGATGCCGCAATGGACGCCTTCTCCGGTCTGACTTCGCAGCCTTGTCTGGGCTCCATCGTCGAGGCACTGAAAGGATCGGAGCGCGATACCGGGCTTGATCCGAAGGCAATTCGGCGGATTTCGTTCTACTGGGAGGCGGTGCGCAACAAATATGCCGCCTTTGAGCCGGATTTGAAGGCCGGCGCGTCAGAAGTCTATCTGCACGAAATGCCGGGCGGCCAGTTTACCAATTTGAAGGAACAGGCGCGCTCTCTCGGACTGGAAAGCCGCTGGCACGAAGTGGCGCAGACCTATGCGGATGTGAACCAGATGTTCGGCGATATCGTCAAGGTCACGCCGTCCTCAAAAGTGGTTGGAGATATGGCGCTGATGATGGTGTCATCAGGACTGTCGGTGGCCGATGTGGAAAACCCGGACAAGGATATCGCGTTTCCTGAGTCAGTTGTTCAACTTATGCACGGAGATCTTGGCCAGCCGCCCAATGGCTGGCCGAAAGCGTTGCAAAAAAAGGTTCTGAAAGGCGAAAAGCCGATTGACGTCGTGCCCGGTTCCCTGCTGCCGCCAGCGGATATGCAGAAGGAACGCGAGACCATCGAGGCGGCGATTGAGCGGCCGGTCAGCGAGTATGAACTGGCCTCCTATCTGATGTATCCGAAAGTCTTCACGGATTATGCCAGAGCCCAGGCCGTGTACGGTCCGGTCAGTGTTCTGCCGACGCCGGTGTATTTCTATGGACTTGAAGCTGGTGACGAGATCCTGATCACGCTGGAAAAGGGGAAAACCCTCGTGGTGCGCTGTCAGGCAATCGGCGATGCCGACGAAAAAGGCATGGTGCGGGTGTTTTTCGAATTGAACGGGCAACCACGTATCATCAAGGTGCCGGACCGCAACCGCGCCGATGCTGTGGTGGCGCGGCAGAAGGCGGACGCCGGCAATGCAGCTCATGTAGCTGCTCCGATGCCGGGTGTGATCTCGCAGATCAACGTCAAGGCGGGGCAGGATATCACTGCAGGCGATGTGCTGCTGTCGATTGAAGCGATGAAAATGGAAACCGCGATCCACGCCGAGAGCGACGGTCAGGTGGCCGAGGTTCTGGTCAAGGCTGGCGATCAGATCGACGCCAAGGATTTGCTGGTGGTGCTGGAAGCTAGCGCGTAGCAGCTTTGCGGGATCCAGATCTGGCAGGCCGAACGCTGGAAATGCTGGCGCTTCGTGGACCGGTTCAGAACCCGGTCAGTTCACCGCGCATTGTGTAGGCAATTTCCTCATTGAGCCGCAGGGTGGAGGTCTTGCCGACATGCTGCTCGTTTTCCTCGCACCATTGATGGGCAGCATCGCGGCCAAGATCGCGCAGATATGTGAGGAATTTCCATTCCGCATTGACCTTGGAGGAGGCCGACAACGGGGCGTCGGTGTCGACCAGCGCAATTCGGTGCATCCGGATGTCGGAATATTCATCCGGGGACAGCACGCCCTCTTTCAGCTTGCGCGATACAAATTCAATGGCCCGCAATTCGCGCAGCAGAGAGGCATTGAAAGTGATCTCATTGACCCGGTTAAGGATTTCCCGCGCTGATTTAGGTATTTCTCGGCGCTCGATCGGATTGATCTGGACCAGCAGAATATCATCGGTTGCGGTTTTTCTGAAAAATGGAAACAGCACCGGATTGCCCATATAACCACCATCCCAATAAGGAATGCCGTCAATTTCCACGGCCTGAAACATATAGGGCAGACAGGCCGAAGCCATCACGCTGTCGGCTGTGATCTCTTTGGTTTCAAAAACCCGCACCTTGCCGTTGAAAACATTGGTGGCGCCGAGGAACAATTGTACGCCCTTGCAGCGCCGAACCCGTTCGAAGTCGACCAGATCTTCCAAAATCTCGCGCAGGGGATTGAGATTGAGGGGATTGAAATCATAGGGCGAATAAAACCGGCTGATGACATCGCTCATCACATAGCCGGGTGACTTGTCCATTGACCAACTGCCGAACAGCATACTCAGAAGCGTGCGCTGGATTGGTGAAAAGCTTGAAGCCTTGCTGACCGAGCGCCAGAAATGCTCCAGATGATGGCGCGCGCCGTCGATGCCGCCTTCCTCAAAGCCGTCAGCCAGCACCACAGCATTCATGGCCCCGGCGCTGGTGCCGGAAATGCCCTCAATGTTCAGCGTGCCGCGCTCCAGCAGCGCATCAAGGACGCCCCAGGTGAAGGCACCGTGAGAGCCGCCGCCCTGAAGCGCCAGGTTGATCGGCTTTCCGGTTGGATCTGGCATGGTTACAGCGCCGTCCAGCCACCATCGACCGACAGCGGCGTGCCGGTGATCTGAGCTGCAGCCTCGCTGCACAGAAAGGCGACGATATCCCCGATCTGTTCGACAGTTGCGAATTCCTTGGTGGGTTGACGATCCAGCATGACCTCGCGAATGACGGTTTCGCGGTCCATATTGTGGGCCTTCATCTGATCGGGAATCTGCGCTTCAACGAGCGGTGTCATGACATAACCCGGACACACGGCATTGCAGGTGATATTCTGTTCCGCCAATTCAAGCGCGACGGATTTGGTAAAGCCGACAACGCCGTGTTTTGCCGCCACATAGGCCGATTTAAAGGGAGAGGCGGTTAGGCCGTGCGCCGATGAAATATTGATGATGCGGCCCCAGCCGAACGCCTTCATGCCCGGCACCGCCGTTCTGGTGGTATGAAATGCCGACGACAGGTTGATTGCCATAATGGCATCCCATTTTTCGGGCGGGAATTCTTCAACCGGCGCGACAAACTGAATGCCGGCATTGTTGACAAGTATGGAGATCGGCCCGAGCTTTTCGGTCGCCCGTTCAACCAGAGCCACACAGGCGTCCGCATCCGACATGTCGGCACTGAAATAGGCGGCCTTGACTTTATGGTCCTGCGCCAGTTTATCGGCGATGACGTGGTCTTCTTCAGTGTCAGTGAATGAATTAATCGCCACATTCACGCCCGCTTTTGCAAGCTGGGTGGCAATGCCAAGGCCAATTCCGGAGGTGGAGCCGGTGATGACTGCGTTTTTGCCTTGCAACATGGGATGATCCTTTGTTCTGGAAAGTAAGCGACTTCAGGAATGAGGTGTGTTTTCACCGATTAGGCCCTATATAGGGATCGCACATTTTATTTTGCAACGCACAATTGACTTATTTGCCCGGCTCGGCGCTTTTCTGCCGGATTGCCGGTGCGTTGCCAGAAACGGATCTGCTGAATGGAATATCTCTCCAAACCCATGTCCCGGCGCGGAAGTGTCGGTGTCAGTGTCGGCGGCGTCATTGTTGGCGGCGGCGCGCCGATTGTCGTGCAGTCGATGACCAATACGGATACGGCCGATATTGATGCAACCGTGCAGCAGGTCGCGGCACTGGCGCGCGCCGGATCCGAGTTGGTGCGCATAACGGTCGACAGGGACGAGGCGGCGGCGGCGGTCCCGCACATCCGCGAGCGGCTGGATGTGCTGGGTCTTGATGTCCCTCTGATTGGCGATTTTCACTATATCGGCCATACTTTGCTGGCCAATCATCCGGCCTGCGCCGAGGCATTGGCAAAATACCGCATCAATCCGGGAAATGTCGGCTTCGGCAACAAGAAGGACCGGCAATTCGGCCAGATCATCGAAACTGCGATAAAACGCGACAAGCCGGTGCGCATCGGCGTTAACTGGGGTTCGCTGGATCAGGAACTGCTGACCCGGCTGATGGATGAGAACGCGAAGTCCGACAGGCCGGTATCAGCATCCCAGGTGATGTATGAGGCCATCATTCAGTCGGGATTGATTTCCGGCCGGCTGGCCGAGGATATCGGCTTGCCGCGAGACAAGATCATTCTCTCAGCGAAGGTCAGCCAGGTACAGGATCTGATTGCGGTTTACACCCAACTGGCGGAGCGCTGCGACTACGCCCTGCATCTTGGTCTGACAGAGGCCGGTATGGGATCAAAGGGCATTGTTGCTTCATCGGCTGCTCTCGGCATTCTGCTGCAACAGGGCATCGGCGACACGATCCGAATTTCCCTGACCCCGCCACCCGGCGGTGACCGCACCCGGGAGGTGCAGGTGGCGCAGGAACTGCTGCAGACTATGGGATTCCGGTCATTTGTGCCGATAGTCGCGGCCTGTCCCGGCTGTGGCCGGACCACGTCAACCGTGTTTCAGGAACTGGCTGAGCGCATCCAAAGCGATCTTCGCAACAATATGCCGGCCTGGCGCGACAAATATCCCGGTGTCGAGGCTTTGAAGGTGGCGGTGATGGGCTGCATCGTCAACGGACCTGGCGAGAGCAAACACGCCGATATCGGCATTTCGCTGCCCGGCACCGGAGAAAGCCCGGCTGCACCGGTGTTCATCGATGGCAAAAAGGCTGCCACACTGCGTGGTCCCTCGATTGCGGACGATTTTCAGATCATGGTCGCTGACTATATCGAAAAGCGGTTCGGCGCCAGTGGTTGAGAATCATCGCTCGCGCCGTTTGCCGCCCGCGACCTCGGGATAGTCAGGCCGCTCCTGCATGACACCTTTTATCTCCTCATAGGAGATCGGACGATAGGCCTGGCTGTCGACGCCGACATCCAGACTTTTGGATCGCTGTTCATGATCCAGTCGTCCATGGACATGGCCGAACAGATGCCACGCCCCGCGCCAGGCCCGGTTCCATTCGCGCAGCGGGTAGTGGCACAGAAAGATCTGCTGGCCGTCCACCGAAATGGACTTCATCATATCAATCGAGGCGAAACTGGCGGCGCTGTCACGTACCGTTCTGTCATCGTGATTGCCCTGGATCAGATGGATGGTCCCGTTCAGCCGGGCGGCGAAGCTGCTGGCCGGCTGGTCTGAGCCCATGCAGAAATCCCCCAGATGCCAGACACTATCCTGCTCGCGGACAACGGCATTCCAATTGGCAATCAGCACCTCATTCATCTCTGTCACTGTCTGAAATGGCCGTTTCGACAGGCGAATGATGGATTCGTGGTCAAAATGGGTGTCGGAGGTGAAAAAAATGTCTGGCATCAAGCGGGTCAGGATGTCCGGTTGGCGATGAAACTGGCGGTCTGCTTCAAAGTGTCTGCAGCGCTTCCGTATTCCGCCAGGAGGCTATGCGCCTCTTTAATCTGGTGATTCAGATGGAGTTTTGCTGCATCCAGTCCCATAAAATCCACCAAAGTAGCCTTGCCTGCCGCTGCATCTTTGCGGACGCCCTTGCCAAGTGTGGCCGTGTCTGCGGTGCGATCGAGAATATCGTCGGCCAGTTGAAAGGCCAGTCCTATGATCTCGCCAAATCGGGCCAGAGCTGCCCGGTCGCGGTCAGAACATTCCGCCAGATCGGCCCCTGCGATGCAGGCATAGCGCAACAATGCACCGGTTTTCATCGACTGCATGGATTTAATGCTGCGTTCGCTGGGTGGCGGCGGTGTTGCGCCGCGGCGGCCTTCAGCGCAGAGATCCAGCATCTGGCCGCCCACCATGCCGCTGGCCCCGGCGGCTCTGGCGAGGCCCGACACCAGCTTCAGGCGGATTGCAGCATCAGGGTGAACCCGTTCATCTGTGAGGAGTTCAAAAGCCAGTGTCTGCAGCGCGTCTCCAACCAGAATGGCGGTTTCCTCATCAAACGCAATGTGAGTGGTTTCCCGGCCGCGGCGCAAGGCGTCATTATCAAGTGCCGGCAAATCATCATGGACCAGACTGTAACTGTGAATGCATTCCAGCGCAGCCCCGGCCAGCAGAACGCCATCGTCGCGGCGGCCGAACAGGGCTGCTGTCTCGACCAGCAGAAAGGGCCGCAGACGCTTGCCGCCGCCCAATGTGGCATAGGCCATTGCGTCGAGCAGGCGCTGCGGGGCACCGGTTGATGCCTGGGCGGCCAGAACGGCTTCCAGCACGGCGCTGATGCGCTGGCCGTGTTGTGTCAATTTATCGATCAGCTCGTGTGGCATCGGGTCATCAGGTCCTACCGGGGCAGCATCCTTGAACCACATCGGCGCATTTGTGGGCAAGCGCTAGAGCGTTTCATGGTTACATTGAACCATTTGATGCTCCAGATCAGTTCATCGG
>CAXBCI010000073.1:0-5782 GCA_963974065.1 uncultured Hyphomicrobiales bacterium
AGGACGCGGCCCTTTCACGGCTGAAATACGGGTTCGAATCCCGTAGGGGTCACCATTTTTCGGGGCCCGAACGTATCCGGCGGATACGCGTCCCGAAAAATCGCGCAGCGATAATAATCCGGCAATCCAAATGCTCGTCAGAAATCCCCGATATCGCACTGCAAGCAGGTAATCCCGTTGCGACGCCACATATCGACCACCTGCTGACGATCATCGACCACAAATTCAATGATCTTGCCGGCCGCCAGCAAGCGGTTCAAAATCTCTTCCTTGATGATATGATCGGCTCTGAAATCATTGTCCGGGCGCATCAGAATTTGGCCAAATGGAATTTCATTCCAGACCAGCCATTGTTCCGTCAGTATGCGCGAGCGTTCATTCCGTCCGGTCACCAAGATGACTTCATATGCATTCAGGGTCCAAAGGGATTTATATAATGTCACGATCGGTGCGTTGGGCGTATCGCCACCCATTTCTGCGTTGAACGATTTCCAGTCCGGCTTGTCTTGGTCAAGATGGCCACGCCGATGGGCAATATCAGCAAGTGTTCCGTCTATATCGAACAATATCACTTTCTTCGGCATCTATGTCTCCGCATTGACCTCGGCCCAGTTCAGGCCAAAGCGAGTGAGATATTTTTTGAGCCGATCGGCATCATTGGCACTTTTGCGACGCGTCCGGGACGAGGCGAACAAGGTGCGCCCCGCTTCCGACATGGATTTGCAATCTCGACTCACGCGGATTACCTCTGCCAGCTGCACCCGATCAAATGGATCCAGTGCTTCCAGCTTCTCGGCACTGATCAGATTGGCCAGCCCGTCATCGGCTTCCACTTTACCAGCGTGCCAAAGTCGGTCGAGTTTCGCAATTTCCAGATCAACCATTTCACGCCTAATTCTGCCTTCCGCAGACAGGGTGGCCATGCGGGTTACGCTGGCGGCAAGGTCGCGGAAGTTGCCGGACCATATTGCATCGGGCGAATTGGCAAATTTCAGAAACTGATCGCGCGCTTCCTTGTTGAAGGTTACGCGATTGCCCTCGCGCTCGGCGAAGCGATCGAGTTCATAATCCAGATTTGGTTCAATATCCTCTCTGCGATCGGCAAGACCGGGAAGCGCGAAGGTCCAGAGATTGAGGCGCGCAAGCAGATCATCGCGGAACGTGCCATTGGCAACAGCGACCGACAGATCCTTGTTGGTGCCTGCAATCAACTGAAAATCGGAGGCAACTTCCTTGTCAGCACCGACCGGCAGAAACCGCTTCTCCTCAATCGCCCGCAAAATCATCGCTTGCTCGTCAGCGCCCAATTCTCCGATCTCGTCGAGAAACAACATGCCCTTGTCGGCCGTCCGCAACAGGCCGGCTCGTTCAGCGGCAGCGCCGGTAAACGCCCCTCTGACATGGCCGAACAGGGCGGACATCGCGCCATCTCCGCGCAGAGTCGCACAATTAACTTCGACAAAGCTTCCCGAAACCTGATGCTTGAGCTTCTTCAGTTCAAAAATACGGCGCGCCAGCTGGCTTTTGCCAGCACCGGTAGGGCCGGTGAGCAGGATCGGCGCTTTCGAGCGCCCAGCCACCTGTTCAATCTCGTCGATCAGACCGTTGAAGGCCGTATTCCTGGTCTCGATGCCGGATTTCAAGAAGGAAGATCCTTCTGCCATCTGCACCGCGAAACGCGACGCGAGACTGTCATATCGCGACAGATCCAGATCGATCATGCTCAACCGGCCCGGGAAATTGCCGTCCATTCTTTTACCCGGCTGGGTTTGCAGCAGGCGGCCAGGCAGGAAACGGGCCTCGGTCAGCAGGAACAGACAAATCTGGACGACGTGCGTGCCGGTCGTGATGTGGATCAGATAATCTTCCTTGTCCGGGTCGAATGGATAGTCGCGCGCGAAATCCAGCAGCTTGCCGTAGACCTCCTCGAATTCCCAGGGATCATCAAAGCCCAGCAACCGCCGATCGACTTCGGTTTCCGGCGAGACCGATGCAATGTCTGCCGCAACCTGATCCGCTAGCCGGCCATGCTGCTTGCCATGGATCAGGACAAAGCGGTCGACCCGCAAATCTTCGTGCATGGCAATGGCGACCGATGGCCGCCATTTGTTCCAGCGGGTCGGCCCAAATTTCCCGGCATCGAGCGTCGAGCCCAAAAATCCGATCACGACAAGTGGCTTCATATTTATCCCATAGGATAATATATTATCTAATGATATATAATTCTTAAGTTAGCCGAACGGCGAGCGAATACCGTACACTAGAGATATTTTGATTAATTTCAGTTAGTTATTAATTTTGACTCATCAAATCATGAAATTGGCATGGTCACTGCTAAGCTATTGGCGTCCGGATGATTGAGCAAACATGGTCAGCCGGATGAAGCGGAAACTGGAGCGGCTGGAATGGGCCAGCCGCTCCCGAGGTTTCCAAATTCAGGATGTAGTTCAATCGGTAGAACATGTGCTTTGGTAGCATGAGTCTGTTGGTTCGAGTCCAGCCATCCTGACCAGAATTATATGTCCCGTCCGCGCAGTCTGTGGCTGCTAAAGAATATGATAAGGAGACCTGCAATGGTCGATACGAAATATGAATATGTTGATGTCGAAGGCGGACATCCGATCAAGATGTGGACACGCGGCGTTCCGGTCGATGATGGCGCCCGCGTCCAGCTTGCCAAAGCGGCGCAGATGCCATTCATCTTCAGCCATCTGGCAGTCATGCCCGATGTCCATATCGGCATTGGCGCAACCATTGGCTCGGTCATCCCCACCAAAGGGGCGGTGATCCCCGCCGCTGTCGGCGTGGATATTGGCTGTGGCATGATGGCCGCGCAGACGTCGCTGATGGCGAGTGACCTTCCGGACAATCTGGAAGCCATTCGCAGCGCGATCGAAGCCGCAGTGCCGCATGGCCGCTCGGTTGGCCGGGGCAAGCGGGACACGGGATCGTGGGGTGATCCTACGGATGTGATCTTCGATGCCTGGAAACCGCTATCTGCGCGATTTGACCGGATTACCGACAAATATCCGCGGTTCAAGAACACCAACAATATCGCGCATCTCGGCACGCTCGGTACAGGCAATCATTTTATTGAACTTTGTCTTGATACCGAGGACCGGGTCTGGGTGATGCTGCACAGTGGCTCACGCGGCGTCGGCAACGCGATTGGCTCGCAATTCATCGAACTGGCCAAGAAAGACATGCGCAAATGGCATATCAATCTGCCGGACCAGAATCTCGCCTATTTCCCGGAAGGAACCGACCATTTCGACGATTATGTCGAAGCGGTGGGCTGGGCCCAGGATTTTGCGGCGGCGAACCGGCAGATGATGATGAAAAATGTCATCAAGGCGCTGCGCAGCCAGATTGCAAAGCCGTTTGATGCGGAGATGGAGGCGATCAACTGCCACCATAACTACGTCAATCGGGAGCGGCATTTTGGCGAAGATGTGCTGGTCACCCGGAAGGGGGCCGTGCGTGCCGCGAAGGGCATGATGGGCATTATTCCAGGATCGATGGGCGCAAAATCGTTCATTGTTCGTGGGCTCGGCAACCGGGATAGCTTTGAAAGCTGCAGCCATGGTGCTGGCCGTGTCATGTCACGGACGGAAGCCAAGAAAGCGGTCAGTCTCGAAGAGCATATTGAAGATACGAAAGGCGTGGAATGCCGGAAGGATATCGGTGTGATCGACGAAACGCCCAAGGCCTACAAGCCGATCGAAGCGGTCATGGCCGCGCAGGATGATCTCGTCGAGATCGTCCATACGCTGAAACAGGTTGTGTGTGTGAAGGGTTAGCCCTTCATGCACCAGCTTGTCCGAGAGTTTGATGCGCAACAGAGTAAATCAATGGGTGCAGGAGGGCGCTATCTACGTCTGGCGCTATCGGAACATCAACCGTGCGCGCAAAGGCTGGCATTTCACCAGTAATCCGATGGGCTGCAGATCAATCAGGAATCTACTGGATAGAATGCAGGGCGGTGAAGCTTGTTATCGCACCTTGAGGTTGGGTTCGGTCACAGAAGAGATTTGGCGTGTTCCGAACTTTGGTGTTCCGAAAAAAGATCGTTTTTGCACACTACGGATCGAGTTCTCGCCTGAATGTGAGAATCTTGGTTTGAAAGCGAATGATGATCGATTGGTTATGACGTTCGGAAATAAACGCCTGGAGTCTCTCAGTGCTGCATTTGCAGCGATAGAAAATGGGGATGGCGACTTTGGAATTACCACATCTGATCAGAAAAATGCCGAGACGTGGATGTTCTGGTAGATGTAGGTCCGGTCGGCGCTGTTAAACAGGGAAAGAAACAAGCATGATCAAAATTGATGGCTCAGAAGGCGAAGGTGGCGGACAGGTTCTTAGAACATCTGCATCGCTGTCGCTTGTCACCGGCCAGCCCTTTCGGATCGAAAATATTCGCGGCAAACGAGAAAAGCAGGGATTGATGCGTCAGCATGTCACTTCACTTGAAGCCGCATGCGCCATCAGTGAATCCGAATGCGATGGCCTTGCTGTTGGAAGCTCCGAAATTACTTTTCGGCCAGGATCGGTGAAATCCGGAAACTACAGGTTCGCTGTTGGCACGGCGGGAAGTACAAATCTCGTTCTGCAGACGATCCTGCCTGCCTTGGTCTTCACCGATGGTCCGTCCCATATCATACTCGAAGGCGGCACGCATAATCTCATGGCGCCGCCTTTCGATTTCATCGAACGGGCGTTCTTGCCGATCATCAATCGCATGGGACCGACAATTTCTGCCAAGCTGATAAGGCATGGCTTCTATCCGCAAGGTGGCGGCAGGATTGAAATCGATATCAACCCTGCCCCGCTGCAGCGCATCGAATGCCTCGATCGCGGAAAACTATGCTCGACGAGCGGCACCGCCTATTTCGCTGGCCTGCCCTACGAAATTGCCAGTCGTGAAGTGAAAGCGGCAAGCAAGATACTGGGTTGGGAAGACGGAGCGATTGGTGTTCGCCAGCTCCCCGAAGACCAGGGACCCGGCAATATCCTGATACTGGAAGCGGCATTTGAGAATGTCAGCGAAGTGGTATCCGGCTTTGGCAAGCTCGGTCTCAAAGCGGAGCGTCTGGCCAAAACCGCCGCCAACCGGATGAAAGGATATCTGGCCAGCAAGGCGTTTGCCGGACCCTATCTGGCCGATCAGCTTCTACTGCCCTTCGCACTGTCCGGCGGTGGCGCGTTCACAACGGTCAAGCCAAGCCAGCACAGCTTGACCAGTGCGGATATTGTCGAAAAGTTCACTGGCAGAAAATCGAGTTTCGACCAGCAGGAAAACGGCGAGTTTCTCGTTCAGATCGGCTGATCACTCCCCGGAATGAATGGCCAGACACAGCCAGTTTGTTCGCTTGGATTGTGGTGCAGGATGGAACAATAGCGGCCCCGGTTTCCGGGGGTCCATCCTGCCTCTTTCCTACAGCATCCGCCTTCTGATATGACCGCAGGATGGACATACCGCACCCTGCCCTGTCTTGCCTCGGCGCCCCCACGCGCCTTCGCCAGACGCGCTATGCGCAGCCAACCCACTCTATCCAAAAGGAGAAAATCGATTTGCTGACAACCAAACAGCCCTGATCCGCCGCCACCGGCTTTTCCGCTTTAGGGGGTGTGACCCGTGTGACCCTCATTTATAATTTTCACGAATAA
The DNA here is from genome assembly GCA_963974065.1 of uncultured Hyphomicrobiales bacterium. Lineage (GTDB taxonomy): Bacteria > Pseudomonadota > Alphaproteobacteria > Rhizobiales. Next base: position 5,671 of record CAXBCI010000073.1, read on the forward strand.
TGGGCGCGATTCGGACAATAGATTCGCAAAACAGGCGCCGTTTGCTATTGCCGCCCCATGTGCATTATTTCGCTTGCGTGGCAGGCCCATCCCCACTGGCAACTGGTCGCGA
>CAXBCI010000074.1:0-5236 GCA_963974065.1 uncultured Hyphomicrobiales bacterium
CGTACCGGACACATGGGTAACACTTTTTGCCATTTGGCAGGAGGTGTTGATGCCGGGGAAAGTGAGTTCGGTTATGGATGAACGCCTGCGTTTTGTGGCCTGCCTTTTGGAAGGTGAGGGCATGAGTGATGTGTGCCGGTCATGGCAGGACAGCGCCTGGGCATCAAGGAAGCCGACAAGGGAATATGGCTCATCAGCTTCATGAAATATGATCTGGGATTCTTCGACGCCGAAGAGGGCCGCGTTGAACCGGCCCCACACCCAGTCACGCTGGAGAATGTGTAAACCATGTCTCCAGAATAAACTGTAAACCATGTCTCGGGGCCGGACAAAATGAAAAATGGCGGAGAGACAGGGATTCGAACCCTGGGAACCCTTGCAGGCTCAACGGTTTTCGAGACCGCCCCATTCGACCACTCTGGCACCTCTCCGCAGGCTATCAAACAACTGCACCAGATAAGGCTGGTGCGGGTGGTCGTCGAAGCGGGCGGACCATACACAGGGCATGGCATGCAGACAAGGGGTCAAATCGGGTGAAAAGTGCGTTTTCAGACGCTTTGCGGTGCATCGCTTCTTGACAAAAGCGGCGCTTTCCCATCTATAGCAGCGCGACGGGTGGCTTTTGGCCGCCTTTTGTTGTTGTGCGATGAGATGCCGGCTCACAAGAAGCCGCCCTCACCACCCGAAAACAAAACCGAACCCTGCATCTTTCCCGCGAAAGATGCTGACTGAAAAAAGTTGGCCGATCCGCCAGCACCCGCCTTGCGGACACAGCGGATACGGCCGAGCAGGAACATGGAGAAAGATATGTTCGCAGTCATCAAAACAGGGGGCAAGCAATACCGCGTTGCCGCCGATGATGAAATTACGATCGAGCGTCTTGCCGGCGAAGCTGGTGATACGATCGAATTCAAAGAAGTGCTGATGGTTGGTGGTGCAGATGCACCGTTGATTGGCGCGCCTACCGTGGATGGTGCCAGTGTTGTGGCCGAGATCGTGCGTCAGGCACGTGGCGACAAGATCATCATTTTCAAAAAGCGCCGCCGGCAGAATTCGCGCCGCCGCAACGGGCACCGTCAGGATCTGACGATCGTGCGCGTCACCGATATTCTGACAGACGGAAAATCGGCTCCGAAGAAAGCCAAGAAAGCCGCCCCAAAAGCGGATGATGCCAAAGAAGACGCTGCAAAAGCGGAGACTGGCAAAGCGGAGACTGGCAAAGCGGAGACTGGCAAAGCGGAGACTGGTAAAGCGGAAACTGGCAAGGCAGAAAAAGCCAAAGCTGAAACCGGCAAAGCTGAAAAGCCGAAGGCTGCCAAGGCGGCAAAGGCTGATGATGCGGCACCAGCGGCTCTGTTCACGGCGCCTGCTGGCGAACCGGATGATCTGAAGAAAATCTCCGGTGTCGGTCCGGTTCTGGAGAAGAAGCTGAATGCGCTGGGCATCACCAAATACGCTCAGGTTGCAGCCTTCACGGAAGACGATGTGAGCCGGGTTGACGATGCGCTGTCATTCAAAGGCCGCATTGGCCGGGAAGACTGGATCGGTCAGGCCAAGGCGCTTGCCGAAGGCTGAGACGCCTGTTAGAAGACACACAGATTATAAATTAGGACGAATACCATGGCACATAAAAAAGCAGGCGGATCATCACGCAACGGGCGTGATTCAGCAGGCCGTCGTCTTGGCGTGAAGAAATTCGGCGGCGAAGCCGTGATTCCAGGCAACATTATTCTGCGTCAGCGCGGCACCAAGTGGCATCCCGGCTCTGGCGTCGGCATGGGCAAAGATCACACCATTTTTGCCAAGGACATGGGCAACGTGAAGTTCCAGGCCAAAGCAAACGGCCGAACCTACGTGTCCGTACTTCCGGTGATGGAAGCAGCAGAGTAACCGGCAACTCTTTAAACCCGCCGGTGTCTCATTGACCCGGTGGAATTAGAAATTCCGAAATTTAAAAAGGGGAGATGGGATACCATCTCCCCTTTTCTTTACTTCGGGATTCAAGACCATGACGGATGAAAGTGACGGTGACGATTCAGACGGTAGCGATAGAGCAGGCGAGCTGGATGGGCCGCAGATCGCGCTGCTTGCAAATAATCCTAAAGTTGCAAATCAGACCGTAAATCTGCCGCATCCTTATGGCACTGCCGATGCCATGGAGTGGATCGGTGCGGCAAAGGACAAGCGGGACGACCGCAGTGCCTGTGTCATCGTTCTGAAACCCGCTCCTGATAGAAGCGGCGGGACAGAGGCCTGTGAAATCCTGGGGAGGAGATAATGTTTAAGGGACTTGTGAAAGATGCCGCGCCGCTTGGTCTGGAAACAGGCCATGTCGACATCGTCACCGATCGGTTGCGCCTGTCACCGCTGGACCCGGAGCACCGCAGTGCTGTTGTGGCGGCGCTGTCGGATGGCACCGTTGCGCGCAATCTGACGCGGGTGCCATTTCCCTATACCGGCGAGGATTTTGACCGCTCGACGGTGGAATTTTCCGAAACCGGCCGCGAAGGTGAGCTGCGTCTGGCGATAAGTGACTGGAAAACCGGAGCATTTCTTGGTGTCATTGGACTGCGCAGCGGGGAACAGCATCCCGAGATCGGCTTTTGGCTGGCACGGCCGTACTGGGACAAGGGCATCATGAGAGAAGCTGCCGCAGCGCTGCTTGATCATATTTTTGCCCTGAGCGAGCAGAAGGTAATCCGCGCCGGGTATTTTGTCGATAATCAGCGTTCGGCGAAGGTGCTTGGCTTTCTTGGCTTCCGCGAAATCGGCAGCAGCCGGGTCTACAGTCTTGCCAGAGGTGAGGATGTGGACCATAGAGACATGGAACTGACGCGCGAAGCCTATTTCGGCACAGGGTCGAAATCCGATGGCGCGTGGCACCGGGCGCAGAACCGCGCCGATTCCTATACGATGAATTATTAGAGCACCAATGCTCAGTCTGTTTGGCATATCATGAAGTTTCTTGACCAGGCCCGTGTCTATATTCGCTCCGGCAATGGCGGTGCCGGCGCGGTCTCGTTCCGGCGCGAGAAGTTCATCCAGTTCGGTGGACCCGATGGCGGCGATGGCGGCAATGGCGGCGATGTCTGGGTGGAATGCGTCAACGGTCTCAACACGCTGATCGACTACCGCTACCAGCAGCATTTCAAAGGCAAGACCGGTGTCCATGGCATGGGCAAGAACCGCAGTGGCGCACGCGGCGCCGACGTGGTGCTGAAAGTGCCGCTTGGTACCCAGGTGCTGGAAGAGGATAATGAAACCCTGATTGCGGATCTGACCGAAATCGGTCAGCGCGTTCTCATCGCCAAGGGCGGCAATGGCGGTTTTGGCAATGCCCGGTTCAAATCATCGACCAATCAGTCTCCGCGGCGCGCCAACCCCGGTGAAGATGGTATTGAAAAAGCCGTTTGGCTGCGCCTGAAGCTGATTGCGGATGCCGGCCTGTTGGGGTTGCCGAATGCCGGCAAGTCGAGTTTTCTGGCCAGCGTCACGGCAGCAAAGCCGAAAATCGCCGATTATCCCTTCACCACGATTCATCCCAATCTGGGCGTTGTCCGGATGGACGGGCGGGAGTGCGTGCTGGCGGATATTCCCGGCCTCATTGAAGGGGCCCATGAGGGTGCCGGCATCGGCGTGCGCTTTCTTGGCCATGTGGAACGCTGCCGGGTGCTGCTGCATCTGGTCGATGGCACCAGCGAATCTGTGGTGCAGGATTACAAGACCGTGTGTGACGAACTGATCGCCTATGGCGGCGGGCTGGCGGAAAAGACGACTTATGTGGTGCTCAACAAAATCGACGCCATGACGGATGAAGAAATCCAGCAGCGTTCCGCCGCATTACAGGAGGCCAGCGGGAGTGACATCATGCAGATGTCGGGTGCCACCGGACAAGGTGTTGATGAGGTGTTGCGCGCGGTGTTCTCGATGATTGAGCAGGACCGTGCACGCGAAGAGGCCCCAGAGACTGAGGAAACCGACTGGAGTCCGGTCGCGTAAGCGCGATCCGGATTGCTCTGGCATGAACGCAAAGCAGCTCTCATCCTACAAGCGCATCGTCGTCAAAGTCGGTTCGGCTTTGCTGGTCGATGCTGCAATCGGTCAGGTCCGGGCCGGGTGGTTGGCCTCGCTGGCCGATGATCTGGCACAGCTGAAAGCGGCAAAAATTGATGTGCTGGTGGTGTCGTCAGGCGCCATCGCTCTTGGCCGGCAATTGCTGAAACTGCCCAATGGGCCGCTGAAACTTGAAGAAAGCCAGGCGGCAGCCGCTGTCGGACAAATTGAACTTAGCCGGGCCTGGAACCGGGTGCTGGCCGGACATGGCTTTCAGACCGGGCAGATTCTGCTGACCCTCAGCGATACGGAAGAGCGGCGGCGCTATCTCAATGCGCGCTCCACCCTGGAAACCTTGCTGCGGTTTGGAGCCATCCCCATCATCAATGAGAATGATACGGTGGCCACATCGGAAATCCGCTATGGCGACAATGACCGGCTGGCGGCGCGAGTGGCGTCAATGGCAAGTGCCGATTGTCTGGTTCTGCTGTCGGATATTGACGGGCTCTATACCGCACCGCCTTCTGATGATCCGGCCGCGCAGCATATTCCGCACGTTGAAGCCATCACTCCCGCGATTGAAGCCATGGCCGGCAGCGCCGGCTCGGAACTGTCGCGCGGCGGGATGAAGACCAAGATTGAGGCCGGCAAGATCGCCACCCGCGCCGGTGCCGACATGGTGATTGCCTCCGGCAAGACGATGCACCCTCTGGCCGCGATCGACCGGCCGGACAGCCGCAAGACCTGGTTTTCCGCTTCGACCAGCCCAACCGCTGCGCGCAAGAGCTGGATTGCCGGCAGTCTGGAGCCGAAAGGGTCTATCTGTATTGACGCCGGAGCGGTTGCCGCACTGCAGCGCGGCAAGAGCCTGTTGCCGGCAGGGGTGACGGCGGTGTCGGGATTTTTTCAGCGCGGTGATTGCGTTTGGATTACAGGACCGGACCAGCAACGTCTGGCGCGCGGGCTGATTGCCTATGACAGTGAGGATGCCGGCAGGCTGATCGGTTGTCACAGCAAAGACATCGAGGCGCGGTTGGGTTATGCTGGCCGCGATACTGTGATCCACCGCGACAATATGGCGATGGTGACGGCCGGAGCCGGTGACGCCATGCAGACCGCTCCAGCGTTGCAGGTTGAGGGGCAGGTTGAGGGGCAGGTTGAGGGGCAGGTTGAGGGGCAGGTT
>CAXBCI010000075.1:0-5092 GCA_963974065.1 uncultured Hyphomicrobiales bacterium
CGGACGTCGTTACACTCCACTTGTGGTCATGAAGACCACGGCGCGAAGTGTGCCTAGCCGGCAAACGAGCAAATCCGGTCAAATGATTCAATGTAACCATGAAGCGCTCTAATGCAAGTTCCGCCTGAAATCAAAGGCCAGGTCGCACATCAGAGCAAGTTCCTGGCACCGCCCCGGCTCAGCACCAGTGCGGCATCAGCGGTCAGGTTTCCGCTGTGCCGTCATCATCTATCTGTGTTTCCGTATCACCGGTCGCAGCAACTTCTGAATCGCCATCTTCAATGTCGTCCTCTTCAACGCCCTCGATTTCACTGATGCGTTCAACAGATACGACTTTTTCATCTTTTGCAGTGTTGAAGATGGTTACACCCTGGGTCGACCGGCCGGCAAGCCGGATGCCGCCAATCGGACAACGGATTAACTGGCCGCCATTGGTAACCAGCATGATTTCATCGCCCTCGTCGACACGGAAGGAGGCTGCCAGCGCGCCGTTGCGATCGGACATATTCATTGCTGCAATGCCTTTGCCGCCGCGCCCGGAGACCCGGTACTCGAAGGAGGAACTGCGCTTGCCGTAGCCATTCTCGGAAATCGCCAGAATGACCTGCTCGGCCTCGGCCATTGCGGCAAACCTGTCCTCATCGAGGCCATTTTCCGGCAGTTCCGTGGCTTCTGCTTCATCATCACTGATATCTGCCACTGCCGCATCATCATCGAGGCCGCGCAGCACCCGGCTTTGTTTGATATAGGCGGTGCGCTCGGCTGGTGTGGCCTCGAAATGTCTCAGGATCGACATGGCGATTACCTGATCGCCAGGCGCAAGATTGATGCCGCGCACGCCAACCGAATTGCGGCCTGTGAAGACCCGCACATCCTGCACCCTGAAACGAATACACTGCCCTTTCAGGCTGGTCAGCAGCACATCATCATCAGCAGAACAGGTTTCCACACCGACTATGGCGTCACCATCATCCAGCTTCATGGCAATCTTGCCATTGCGGTTGACCTGCACGAAATCGGACAATTTATTGCGCCGGATTGTGCCGCGCGTTGTGGCGAACATGACATCCAGCTGTGCCCAGCTTTCCTCATCTTCAGGCAATGGCATGATCGTGGTGATGGTTTCATTCTGCTGCAGTGGCAGAATATTGATCAGCGCCTTGCCCCGGGATTGCGGACTTCCGATCGGCAGGCGCCAGGCTTTCAGCTTGTAGACGATGCCGCGTGAGGAAAAGAACAGCAGTGGCGTGTGGGTATTGGCCACAAACAGCCGGGTGACGAAATCCTCATTCTTGGTCGACATGCCCGACCGGCCCTTGCCGCCGCGCCGTTGCGCACGATAGGTCGCCAGCGGCACGCGCTTGATATAGCCAGTGTGGGAAACGGTGATGACCATATCTTCACGCTGGATGAGATCTTCATCTTCCAGTTCCGCGCCGCCTTCGAGAATTTCCGTGCGGCGCGGCGTGGCGAACAGCTCATGGGATTCAACCAACTCATCCTTGATCATCGACATGATGCGCAGCCGCGAGCCAAGAATCTCAAGATATTTCTTGATCTCCTCACCAAGCTTGTTCAGTTCATCGGAAATCTCGTCCTGACCGATGCCCGTGAGACGCTGCAGACGCAATTCCAGAATTGCACGCGCCTGCTCTTCTGACAGTGTGTAGGTGCCATCTTCCTGAACCCGGTGGCGCGGATCATCGATCAGCCGGATCAGCGGTTCAATATCGCGGGCGGGCCAGCTTTTTTCCAGCAATTGCGCACGTGCAGTGGCAGGATCCGGCGCAGCGCGGATCAGGGCGATCACTTCGTCGATATTTGCCACTGCGATGGCCAGGCCGACAAGCACATGAGCGCGGTCGCGCGCCTTGTTGAGAAGGAATTTGGTTCTGCGGCTGACGACAACTTCGCGAAAGGCGACAAAGGCGCGCAGCATGTCGAGCAGGGTCATCTGCTCGGGCTTGCCGCCATTCAGCGCCACCATGTTACAGCCAAACGAGCTTTGCAGCGGCGAGAACCGGTATATCTGGTTGAGCACCACGTCGGACACCGCATCGCGCTTCAATTCAACAACGACACGCATACCGTCACGATCGGATTCATCGCGAATATCGGAAATGCCTTCAACGCGTTTTTCGCGCACCAGATCGGCAATCTTTTCGATCATCGAAGCCTTGTTGACCTGGAACGGAATTTCGGTGATCACCAGGGCTTCCCGGTCCTTGCGCACCATCTCGGTCGCGACCTTACCGCGCATGATGACGCTGCCGCGGCCGGTTTCAAAGGCTGACCGGATGCCAGCCCGCCCGAGGATCATGCCACCAGTGGGGAAATCCGGCCCCGGCATGTGTTCCATAATGCCGGACAGGGAAATCGCCGGGTCATCAATCAGGGCTATACAGGCATTGATTACCTCTCCCAGATTGTGCGGTGGTATATTGGTCGCCATACCGACGGCAATGCCGCCTGCGCCATTGGCCAGAAGGTTTGGAAAGCGCGATGGCATGACAACCGGCTCTTGTTCACGCCCATCATAGTTTTCCTGAAAATCAACTGTGTCTTTTTCAATATCGGCAAGCAGATATTGCGCCGCCTTTTCCATCCGGCATTCGGTATAGCGCATGGCAGCCGGCGGATCGCCATCAACCGAGCCGAAATTGCCCTGCCCGTCCACAAGCGGCAGCCGCATCGAGAATTCCTGGGCCATACGAACCAGCGCATCATAAATCGCGCTGTCGCCATGGGGGTGATATTTACCCATCACCTCACCCACGACACCGGCAGATTTGCGGTAGGGTTTGTTGAATTCCAGCCCCATGCCATGCATGGCGTATAATATGCGGCGATGCACCGGTTTCAAGCCGTCGCGCACGTCGGGCAAGGCGCGGCTTACGATCACGCTCATGGCGTAATCAAGATAAGACCGCTTCATCTCTTCGACGATGCCGATGCGCTGAACATCGGATGGCAGATCGCCAGCCGGCTCGTTTCCGTCAGGGGTATTTTCGTTATCGGACAAAATTGTGCTCGCGGGTTTCGGGCGTCGAATCGTCGCCCTCAATGAAGTCGCGGCATTATAGACTGCCGCACATGTAAAGACCAATTTTACGCACCGAATTGACGGCATTTTTTATGAATAAAAACAATGACTTACCGATAATTTTAGTGAAATTGTGACAGGGCGCAATTTTTCGCCACTTTGTCGGGGGCGAAAATTGCGGCTTGACACCAAACCGCGCTGCCGCCACGGCTTGATGCCATGGAATTCGACACGCTCATAAACGCTTCCGTGACCTTGCTGGTGACAATTGACCCGATTGGTCTTGCACCCCTGCTTCTCGCCCTCACAGCGGGTATGGACCGGGCGGCGCGCACGCAGATTGCCTTTCGCGGAATTGCAATTGCGACCGGACTGCTGGTGCTGTTTGCGCTGGCCGGCATGACCATTCTTGATCTGTTCGGCATCACCATGCCGGCATTTCGCATTGCCGGTGGCCTGCTGTTGTTCTGGCTTGCCTTCGAGATGGTCTATGAAAAGCGCCAGGAACGGAAACAGGAAACCACTGTGCGAGCCGTCAGCCATGATGAGATGAAGCACATAGCCGTGTTTCCGCTGGCGATACCGTTGATCGCCGGACCCGGTGCGATTTCGGCCACTGTGCTGCTGTCGACCGAAATGTCAGCGCCTCTGGAGCGCGCCGCTCTGATTGGCGTCATTCTCGGGCTTATGGTGCTGTGCATGATTGTCTTCATGCTGGCAGAGCGGGTGGATCGTTTTCTCGGCAATACCGGCCGCATGGTGCTGACACGGCTTCTGGGAGTTATTCTGGCAGCATTGTCGGTACAGTTTGTGGCTGACGGTATTCTGGCGTTCATGGCCTGATCCGGCCGCGCCGGATTATTTCACGATTTTAGAGATGATCGCCGGCGCCTATTGCGCTGGCAGATCGATTCGGAATTCCTTGCCGCCATATTCGTGGATGGAATCCTTTGCCCGAATCACAATGAAGTCGGTTCCGGACGGAATGGCGACAGTGCCCAGAGAGCGTGTGAAGGGCTGTTCCTCGACATGAGGATGGATAAGCTTGCGCACGTCCAGAATTCGGCCATCCGGGCCCAGCACCTCAAAGGCATTGGCGTAATGCTCCCAGCCTTCATCTGCATGGCGAATGGTGGCCTCTATCCGCCATGCGCCCGCGCCGTCCGGCGTTGCTGCAGCCGTAATCACATCGGCCTCACCGGCCAGCGCCGGGGATGTCGCGGCTAACAACGCAAACCAGAGCGCTGTCGCCGCGGCGTTATTCTTTTTCATCCTAGAATGGAATTTCATCATCCATATCGTCGGCAAAATTACTGCCGCCGCCGCTGCCGCCTTTCATAGGGTCTGACTGACCGAAATTATTGCCGCCGCCCTGATTGGCGACTGCACCGCGATCCTGGCCGCCGCCGGCGCTGTCCTGACCGCCCTGCCCGCGCGAATCCAGCATCTGCAATTCGCCGCGATATTTCTGCAGAACGATTTCTGTGGAATAGCGTTTCTGGCCGGATTGATCTTCCCATTGCCGGGTTTGCAACTGGCCCTCGATATAGACTTTGGCACCTTTTTTGAGATAATTTTCAGCGACCTTTGCAAGATTGTCGTTGAAAATCACCACCTGGTGCCATTCGGTTTTCTCGCGGCGTTCCCCGGAATTCTTGTCGCGCCAGGATTCGCTGGTGGCGATGCGCAGATTGACCACCGGATCGCCCGAATTCAAACGGCGTATTTCCGGGTCCGCTCCCAGATTTCCGACCAATATTACTTTGTTGACACTGCCAGCCATGGCAAACTCCTGACGTAAAGATCAGCCAGTGCTGACTGGCCGCGTTTGTAAAATCCCGTTCGGGTCCTGCAAATTGCCAGAATGGCAAATTGCCAGATTATATGTATCCGTCGCTTTGTGCTTGCTGATGAATTAGCACAAAACCTTTGTCTCGGCTTGCCGGTGTGGCCACAAATGACATCCTGCTGACAGTTTTCCACACCTGCTGCAGCTAGCAGGTTGCTGAAAAACAGGTTTGTTTTCTTCCGGTTGGGCGTTTGGTGTGG
>CAXBCI010000076.1:0-2942 GCA_963974065.1 uncultured Hyphomicrobiales bacterium
GCCTGCTTGATCGGCTGGAGTTTCTGAAGGCGATTGCCTTGGCACCAGAAATTATGGACGACATCCCAGCACATCGGGTCACGCGGCTGCGCCGTCAGGGAGAACGCTACTTTGCGAAAGGACTACGTGACATCACCAGTGACCGCCGCCTTGCCATCCTGGCCGTCTGCGTCGTGGAATGGAGCGCTGCCATCGCAGATACCGTTGTGGAAACACATGACAGGATTGTAGGCAGCGTCTGGCGGGATGCGAAACGGATCTGCGACGCGCGGGTCACGGAAGCTCAGGCGGACGTCGCAAAGACCCTGGCTGGATTTGAGACCCTGGGATCAAACCTATTGATGGCCAAAGGCGACGATGCCGCCCTCGCCAATGCCGTCGATAGTTCTTGCGGCTGGAGCGGCCTTGAAAGTCTGGTCGCGCAAGCAACACAGCTTCAGGCAACGGTGAAAGCAGATACTCTGGCCCATGTGTCCAAGGGCTTCCACCGGTTCAAACGCTATGCTCGGCGCATGTTGAATGCTCTGGATATGACATGCGCCAGTGTGGCCCAGCCATTGATCACGGCAGCGCAGATTATCCGTGACAAACAGGATATCCCGGCCACATCGCTGACCTTTTTACAACCACGTTCGAAATGGCGACCGCAATTCCGCGCGCCCGATATTGATCAAGAGCGGCTGTGGGTTGTCGCCGTCCTGTGCCACCTGCGCGATGCGTTCCGTTCTGGCGATATCTGGCTTCCGCATTCGCGGCGTCATGCCGACATGAAGCAAGCCCTTGTGTCCATCGATGCCGCCCGCGCCATGGGGCTTTCAATGCCACTGGAACCAGAGATCTGGATGGCTGATCGAAAGCGCCGCTTGGAAGAGGGGCTGAAACGGCTGGCCAAGGCGGTGCGCTCCAAAACCTTGCCGAGTGGAGTCATTGAAGACGGCGTTTTGCGCGTGAGCCGTCTTGACGCCGATGTGCCGGAGGAGGCCGGTGATCTCGTCCTCGATCTTTACCGTCGTCTGCCGGAGACGCGGATCACCGATATTCTCACAGAGGTCGACAAAGACACCGGCTTCACCGAAGCCTTCACGCATCTGCACACCGGTGCCCCATGCCGTGACAAGATTGGCTTGCTGAACGTGCTCCTGGCGGAGGGTCTCAATCTAGGCCTGAGCAAAATGGCAAATGCCACCAACACTCATGACTTCATACAGCTTTCCCGTTTGTCACGGTGGCATGTCGAAAGCGAGGGAATGGCCCGCGCCCTGGCCATGGTGATTGATGCGCAGACCCACCTGCCAATGACCAAATTCTGGGGTGTAGGGAAAACGGCTTCCAGTGATGGGCAGTTTTTCCCAACGACGCGGCAGGGCGAGGCAATGAACCTCATCAACGCAAAATACGGCAACGAGCCGGGCATAAAGGCCTATACCCACGTCTCTGACCAGTATGCGCCATTCGCCACTCAGGTCATTCCCGCCACGGTGAGCGAGGCACCTTAAAACTGATCAAGTTTGCCACTCGTATTCCTGCGTTCATGTACCTGACCGATTTCCGTGAAAACACCCTTCAGGATGTGATCACAAAGCTCGAACCCGATCTATTTCGGACGGTCACCGGCCTGACAGTCCAGGATTTTCATCTCCTGGTTCGGCTCAAAGTGTTCAACACAGAACAGATGAATCAGGCGGTTTTCGCCTTCCGCCGATACGAAGATGCCTCATTGAATTACACTGGGATTGATAGTCATGAAGGCCTGTCGAGCTACGGCTTGTACAACACTGTTGTTGCCCGAGAATAACAGCACTGGCGTCAGTTTCTTGGGCAGGCAGTCGCAAGATTTACTTTTCTAGGGGACTCTGTTGCACAAATCTGCTGATGGCCGAGGTCCCCCTTTCCCCGGACAGATTCATCCCACGGCTTCTGTGACCGGTATGCCAAGCGCGGTGTAGCCGTTCAGGACGGCGATACGGACCTGGAGCTCGGCGACCTGGCGGTCGAAGTCCCGGGCCATGAGCCTCTGGCCCAGCAGCTTCACACAGTGCATCTTTGTCTCGACGCGGCTTCGGCGATGGTATCCGCTCCATCTTCGCCAGAGCGCCCGACCAAGGTATTTCGCTGCGCGCAGAGCTTCGTTCCGGGCCATGGCTCCTGCTGTGATCGCCTTCCAGGGCTTGGCGTTCCTGCGGGGTGGAATGATGGCATGAGCACCGCGATCGGCGATGGCGTTGTGGCATTTGCGCGTGTCGTACGCGCCGTCTGCCGTAACGCTGCCAATCTCTTGGTCCTCCGGAATCTGGCTGAGCAGATCAGGCAGCACCGGTGCATCGCCGATATGGCTCCCGGTGATCTCCACGGCCCGGATCTCCAACGTTTCTTCGTCGATGCCGAGGTGGATCTTGCGCCATATCCGGCGTTTCGGGCCGCCGTGTTTGCGAGCGTTCCATTCCCCTTCGCCTTCGACCTTGATCCCGGTGCTATCGATCAGCAGGTGCACAGGCCCCTTGGACCCGCGATACGGGATGTTTACAGCCAGCGTCTTCTGACGGCGAGAGAGGGTGCTGAAGTCGGGCACCGACCAGTCGAGACCGACCAGCCGCAACAGGCTCTCCACGAACCCAGTCGTCTGTCGAAGGGCCATGCCGAACAGGACCTTCATCGTAAGGCACGTTTGGATCGCTGCATCGCTATAGGTCTGCTGGCGGCCACGCCTGCCTGTCGGCACGGCATCCCAGCGCATCTCGGGGTCGAACCAGATCGTCAGCGAGCAGCATAGGTAACATAAAGTTGCTCAAGGGTTAATATTTACTCACTTGTCAGCTGCAAGAAGTAGTGAGAGCCTGCAAACTTAGTCAGCTTTTCGCTGTGATATGAAGTCATCAGTTAGTCTGAGTCCGACATTTTTAAAACCACCAGATAACCATTTAAAATTTATGAGTGGCGAAGAT
>CAXBCI010000077.1:0-2719 GCA_963974065.1 uncultured Hyphomicrobiales bacterium
GCATTCGGCGATGATCGGCCTGCTGCTTGACGGGTTTCCGGTCTACGGTCCTCAGAGCCTGATTCAAAAGTCATTCAAACATAACAGGACCTTGCCAGTCGCCTGATCAGAATTCGGATATGGGCGATGAGCATCCATGCAATTGAGCTTTCGATGGATGTTTCCCAGTCCTTGACCAATCTGCGGCATTTTCCGAGCCATGCGAAGGTCCGATCGACCACCCAGCGGCGTGGCGGAACGAAGCAGTCTTTGGAGGTATAGCAACGGCGAATGACCTCAATGGTCCGGTCTCCCTTGCCTTTCAACGCCTGCTTCAGCTTGTCTCCTGTATAACCGCAATCGGCGAAGATATGGCGCAAGAACGGGTAGAACCGGCGAATGGATTGTAGAACCGGCACGGCCCCGTCGCGGTCCTGAATACCGGCCTCGTGAACGAGCAGACCAACCAGGAGGCCATCGGTATCGGTGATGATGTGACGCTTGCGGCCTTTCACCTTCTTGCCCGCATCATAGCCAGAGATTCCGCCGTCAAACTTTGCAGTAACAGGGCTCTATTACCTCGATGGCACCGCCCCGGCACGAGCAAAGGAAGTGCGGCCCTCGGACCGCAATGAACTGGAGATCACTTCACTTCTTGAAATGTATCTGGAAGAAGGGCTGTTATCGGTGCAGCAAATGGGCGCAGCTTTGCCTGGCTTGATACCAGCACCCGTGGAAGCCTGCTTGACGCAAGCAACTTCGTGCGCACATTGACTACGCGCCAGGACCAGCAGGCCGGTTCGCCTGATGAAATCGCCTACTGCCATGGCCTTATCAGCGCCGAGCAGTTGGCCGAACGTGCCGTATTGTTCCGGATAAACGATTACGGGTCTTATCTGCACCGCGTGTTGAAGGGCGACTGAAAGCCGAACACAGCGCTCAAACACCGGCTGACGGTGTTGCGAGGATGCAGTGCGGGCGGAAAGTATTGCCGCCGTTAGCGGATCACCTGCAATCGGCCGGCGAAGTTGTAAGACAGCAACCAGCTTCATGCCTGTCGACAAACTTTGTTGGCCCGCGCCTTTCTCAGGCGGTCGCCAGGATTGCCAGGCCGAGCACCACAACTCCACCGCCGAGTCCGAGCTTGACCCTGTCACGGTGATGCAGGTTCCACCGGGCCAGGCGGTTCAGGCCGCGCTGCGAGGACGCCAGCAGCAGGATCGCTGCAAGCGGCAGAATAAACATCACATTATAGACAAGAAGATAACTGTAGCTGAGCGCAAAATTGTCCTGCAGGGCGAGGAGGCTGATAATCGCGATATAGACCGCGCCGCTGCACGGCACCGTACACAGGCTGATCAGGGCGCCGAGCCCGAACATCGTCAGCGTCGAGGCCGCGGCATCAACCCCGCGCACCCGCCCGGCTATTGACCGCGGTGCTGCCAGTTTGGGACCGAAACCGGGAAGGAAATAATCCTTCAGCATCCACAATCCCAGCAGGATAGCCAGCAGCGCGCCCAGACGGGCGCCGAGATGGTTTTGTGCCAGTACCGTTGAAACCTGCATCAGCCCGGTGCCAAGCAACAGATAGGCCAGAAAGATCGCGGCGATGAACGCGCCGCCATTGCGCAGCATTCTGCGCCGGGCCACCGCCACGGCATTCGGCCCCGCCTCTCCCATTGTGGCCATAAGTGCGGTGATGAACAGCAACAGCAGCGTGAAGGCACAAGGATTTATGCCGTCAAAAATGCCGGCGATAATGATTGTCGGCAGTGTGATCTGGGGCCGGGAGATGGCATCGGGAATTGCCGACATCAGGCCACCCGGGGTCTGCAGCCAGCCGGCTGTCATGCCGACCGACAGCGCTGCCACAGCGGCGAGCAGAAAAACGATCAGCGCGGATCTCAGTGTCATCGGCTATCAGACCTCTACAACAAGCTGGCCGTGCATATAGGGGTTTGCCTTGCCGCCGCAGCAGATGCCACAGTAGAAATCATAGGTGCCGGGCGTGTCGACTGTGAAACTGACTTCCGACACCTCCAGCGGCGCGACCTTGAAATCGATATCCAGATCGTCGATGGCGAACTGGTGCCAGCCGCCGCCATCGGTGTGCAGCGAATTGTCTTTGTTGATCAGTTGGAGGCTGATTTTCTGTCCAACGCGGGCGGAAATCACACTGGGGGAAAAACCGCTCATCGAGATGGCGACCCGGCTGGTATCGGCGGCACTGCTCAGGGTGGCCTGGCGTATCACCGGCCACAGGAAATAACCCGCCGCGCCTGTCGCGCCGGCCGCGATCAGGCCAAAACCCAGTATGCCGCGGCGGGTCGGATTTGCCGGCGTGTCCGCGGACATCCGGTCATTGGTGGTCTTTGTCGGTTTTCTGGTCATTGCGTGTGTTTCCTGACAGTGATGGCTCGGGGCCGCAATACGGTGTGCAAGCGGCGTTCGGGGCGCGTCGGACCATCAAGGCCCCTGGGACTTGCCTGGCGGGCAGTGTGCGATCAATCGGCCAGCGCGAATCCGCCAGGATCTGATGTACCTACGGCGGGTGTGGTCATAAAACTGACGACTTTCATAATTCTTCTCCAGTCCGTCAAAGTACAGGGCACTCTGTCCGCCCGTTTGCATAAAGACGCCCGCCGCCACCTGGCGTTACGGGGATTCAATCATTTATTTGTAATTTGTGTGTCAGGGGCCGCGCTGAGCGACCCGAGACATAGGTAACGGAACGTACCGG
>CAXBCI010000078.1:0-2579 GCA_963974065.1 uncultured Hyphomicrobiales bacterium
ACGGATGATTTCGGGAGGACTATGGGGAGCGCGTAATAATCCGTCGATAGGGGGATGCAAGTTCGCAATGATCTGTCCAATCACGCAAATCCACCGCTATTATCGCCGGTAAGAAAACTGATTCGACTTCATTTTGTATTTTTGCGAAGCAATCAGATCAATCAACAGCACTCAGAACCATCACCCCGGCACTGAATCACCAAAAAGCGGGAATACATGTTTATCTGCCAGATAGCCGATAGCCCCTTCGGTAAACTCGATGGGAAATTATTTTCGCCTATTGCAAGCGTCAGGCTGCGGGCATTGCAGATTGCACCGGAACTGGCCCGGTTAAATTGCAGTGTCAACGTGGTGCCGATAGAAACCGTCAACGACCGCATCAGCGAAGGCCGTTTCTTTGATGCAGACATATTCGTGCTGCAGAAAATGCTGCATGATGTCTCTCCATTGCTCGACCAGATCATGGTCGCAAATAAACCGATCGTGGTCAATGTCTGTGATGATATCGCGTCTGCTCCGCACCTCCGTGACTTCTATCCCAACCTGCTCAAGCGTGCCGACATTGTGACAGCGTCATCCGAGTCTCTGGCCTCCAGGCTCAAAGAATTTACCAGCGCGGAAATTATAGTCATTCCCGACAGCGTCGAATTGCAGAAGGGGCATGCGCGCGCGCCCGAAGGCGATCGCCTGGAACTCATCTGGTTCGGCCGCAGCTCCAACATCCATCCTCTGATGGAAGTATTGCCGAGCTTGCAGGATCTTGCTTGGGGGGCAGAACTCGGTTTAACCATTGTTTCGGATCTCCCGGACAGCCTACTTTCCGACATACGTCAGCGGGCCGGTAAAATCCTGATAAAGAACGAGGAATGGTCACCCGCCACGCTCAGCACCGCGCTGGAGCGGACCGACATCGCAATTCTGCCGCTGTCGGACTCCGTTTCAGACATGGCCAAGTCATCCAACCGACTGCAAGAGGCTCTTTGGGCAGGGCGCTGCGTGGTTGCCACTGAAAATCCCAGCAATGCGGTATTTTCCGACAGTGCATTTCTGTCAGACGACATTGCGGAAGGCATTCGCGCCGCCTTGGCAGACAAGGGCGAAACGCTACGCCGCATTGAGCTCGGTCAACAAAGCATCGCGTCAGCATCGACACCGGAAGCCCTGGCACCAATCTGGCAAGAGGCTTTCCAAAAAGCCTCCAAAATCAGACAGGGCAAACCTGCCGGGGCAAGTTTCATGCGGACTCGCCTCAATCTCGGTTGCGGGGACAAACCTATGCCCGGTTATGTCAATGTCGACATAGCGAGCAGCAGAAAAGATCGATCGCCGGATGTACTTAGTGATTTACGGGATTTGAGCCATTTCAAAGATGGTGTTGCCGATGAGATCATCGCAATCCATGTGATTGAGCATTTTTATCGCTGGGAAATTGACGCTCTGCTCAAGGAATGGTGCCGCGTCCTTCGTCCCGGCGGCACCCTGACGCTGGAATGCCCAAATATCATCACCGCCTGTGAAGAGCTGTTGCGCAACCCGGCACTCGCAAAGAATGCCGACGCAGACGGATCCGAGGCCATGTGGCCCCTCTATGGTGATCCATCCTGGCACGACCCGTTAATGCTCCCGCATCTGCTGCCGCCACATCGCGGCATAGATCCCGTCCTGTGACAGCAGGGCGTCATGATTGCCACGTTCGGCAATCTCGCCCTCCCGCAACACGATGATCTCGTGCGCGTCGACCACGGTCGAGAGCCGGTGGGCGATGACCAGGGTTGTGTAATCCTGGCTGACCTCGGAGAGGCTGGTCTGGATTGCCTTTTCGGTCTGGCTATCGAGTGCCGATGTCGCTTCGTCGAAGAGGAAAATTTTCGGCTGTTTCAGCAATGTCCGGGCAATGGCCACGCGCTGCTTTTCGCCGCCCGAGAGCTTTAGACCGCGCTCGCCAACCGTGCTTTCGTACCCGTCCGGAAGGCTGATGATGAAGTCGTGAATACGGGCCAGGCGGGCCGCCTCCTCGATCTCCTGCGTACTGGCTCCGGGCCTGCCATAAGCGATGTTGTAGTAGATCGTGTCATTGAACAGCACCGTGTCCTGCGGAACGATGCCGATCGCGCGGCGGAGGCTCGCCTGCGTGACCGATCGGATATCCTGACCGTCGATCAGGATGGCGCCTTCGTCGATATCGTAGAACCGGAACAGCAGACGAGAGATGGTCGACTTGCCGGCCCCGCTCGGGCCGACCAGCGCAACCGTCTTGCCGGCCGGCACGTCGAAGCTAATACCCTTCAGAATCCCCCGCTCGGCTGAATAGCCGAACTTCACATTCTCGAACCGTACCGCGCCACTATCCACCACAAGGTCCGCAGCCCCTTCCGCGTCCTCGATCTCCTGTTCCTCTTCGAGCAGAAGAAACATCTGCTGCATATCCGTCAGGGACTGCTTGATCTCGCGATAAACAAAACCGAGGAAGTTCAGCGGCATGTAGAGCTGGATCAGATAGGTGTTCACCATGACGAAATCGCCGACCGTCGCCTTTCCGGAAGCTATGTCGCCCCCCGCAAGCGCCATGACGACCATCA